>JANNKH010000008.1:0-7680 GCA_031396205.1 Rhodoferax sp. | reverse complement strand
GGCCGGCGACGGCAGCGCCCGGCGCCGCAACCAGTTCGCGCCCGAAGACCACGTCGCCATCGACGCCCTCGCCGACACGTACGTCAAGGACGCCGCCGCCCTGGAGGTCCTGCGCCTGACCGAGCTCCACCGCGTGTACGCGGCCTATGAAATGGAGCTCACCCGGCGCGGCGCCCTGGACTACGGGGAGCAGATCGCCGGCGTCGCGCAGCTGTTCAAGACCCGGCCCAACGTCCTGCGCAAGTATCAGCAGCAGTATCGATACCTGCTCATCGATGAGTTCCAGGACGCCAACGTCGCCCAGAACGAGATCATCGAGCTGCTTGGTCGATCGCCCGATCGGCCGGACAACGTCATGGTCGTGGGCGACGACGACCAGAGCATCTATCGATTCCGGGGCGCGAGCTTCGCCGCCTTCGCCGAGTTCGAGCGTCGGTTCGCGCAGCCGCCCGTCCACGATCGAACCGCCGCGCCGCCCGGTCCGCCGCCGCGCCTGCGACTGGAGCAGAACTTCCGGTCCGACGGGCACGTGCTGACCGGTGCCAACCGGCTCATCGCCCTGAACGCGACCCGCTTCGTGCCGATGACCTGGCGCGCGCATGTATTGCGGCGCTCTGGCGTGCCCGGCCGCAACGGATCTATAACGTCAACGACGACACGCGGGTCAAGATGGGCGACTATTTCGATCTGGCGGCTGACCACTACGGCCTGCCGCGGCCGCCCCGGATCGCGCGCGACACAGCGGCATCCGAATTGCCGCTGGGTCTGTTGAGTTTCATGGCTGAATCGCGGCGGATGGACAACACCCGCCTCAAACGCGAGCTGAAGCTGGCGCTGCGCTACCCAACGGTGTTGGATGGATTACGGGGCAACTGAGCCTTGGGGGCTGGCGCGGGACCGGGCGGCTCAGATGCCTGCCGGTTTGCGCATGGTGCGCATGCGGTCTTCGGCACGGATGCGCAAGGTCTTGATGTCGGCGCCTTGCAGCACCGTCAGCGTGATATCGCTTTCAGGGTCCGCACGAGCCCACAGTTTTTTGTAGAACTCTTCCAGCGTGGCGACCTTGGCACCGTCGACGGCCAGAACCAGATCACCGGGCTCCAGCCCAGCCAGTTGCGCCGGACTTTCCTTGCCGACCCGGATGATCTGTACGCGACCTGCCTGCTCGGTCGACGAGACGCCCAGCCAGGGCCTGCGGCTGGTTTTGCTGCTGCCGGTCTGCTGCAGTTCCCCCAGGATCGGCTTGAGCAGGTCGACCGGCACGAACATATTGCCGGGCAGGCGACGGTTGCCGCCCATGGCGTCTCCCACCAGCAAACTGCCGATGCCGACCAGTTCGCCACGGCGGTTGAACAACGGCGCGCCTGAATGGTTGGCGATGGGCGGGCTGGTGAACGCAGCCGCCTCGATGTGGTATTCCCAGTAACCCGAGAACGCGCGCTTGCTGACCAGGTACACCATGTTGACGTCGCTGGGGGTTCCGTCGGGCTGTGTGCCGGCGACGGCCATGACCGGTTCGCCCGCTTGCAACTCGTCGAGTTTGCCCAGCGCGACCGGCTCGATGCCAGATAGTGGCAACAAAGTACGCACCAGCCCGAACCCGGTCGCCAGGTCGTAGGCGACAGCCTGCGCTGGCAGCGTCTTGTTGTCCTGCGTCACGATCTGGATGGAATCGGCTTCCAGCATCAGATAGCCAATCGTCAGGATCAGGCCTTCCTTGCCGATCACGACGCCGGAGCCGGCGCGCTGCTTGCCCAGGGTTTCGGCAGAGCGCGCGCCGTCGGCCACGTTGACGCGTATGCCGACCACCGCGGCATTGGCCTTGGCGAATGCCTCCAGGCTGGCTGTGACCGATGGGGCTGCAGCAGGGGGGTCCGTTTGTGCCTGGGCTGGCAGCGGGGCCACCAATAACGCGGCGATGGCCGGCAGCCAGACACGCCAAATTTCCAGAGACAGAATCAGTTGATAGATGCGGAACATGGCGCACTCCTGTACGACGGTCAGAGCCAAGGCACAGATTGCCTCTAAACCGGGACGAATGCAAGCGGAGAATTGACCGGATTCAGCAAGAAACCGGTGGTGCCGGAGGCCGGAATCGAACCGGCACGGGTGTTACCCCGCGGGATTTTGAGTCCCGTGCGTCTACCAATTTCACCACTCCGGCATCAGAGTCGAGACAAGCCGGAAATTATGGCACAGTGCAAGGCATGCAATACCCCACTATTGAAGACACCATCGGCAAGACGCCGATGGTCGCATTGCAGCGCATCGGCGCTGCGGACAACAAGGCCCGTGGCAATGTCGTGCTGGGCAAGCTGGAGGGCAATAACCCTGCCGGTTCGGTCAAGGACCGGCCAGCGGTGTCGATGATCCAGCGGGCCCAGGAACGTGGCGACATCAAGCCGGGCGACACGCTGATCGAGGCCACGTCGGGCAATACCGGCATCGCGCTGGCGATGGCCGCGGCGATCAAGGGTTACCACATGGTGTTGATCATGCCGGAGGACTTGTCGATTGAACGGGTGCAGACCATGAAGGCCTATGGTGCGGAGTTGATTCTGACGCCCAAGAGCGGCGGCATGGAATATGCGCGGGACCTGGCCCTGCAAATGCAGCGCGCCGGTAAGGGGCTGGTGCTGGACCAGTTTGCCAATGCGGACAATCCGCGGGCGCATTACGAGAACACCGGACCGGAAATCTGGGCCGACACCAAAGGCGAAGTGACCCATTTCGTCAGCGCGATGGGAACCACCGGCACGATCACCGGCGTCTCGCGTTACCTGCGCGAACAGAACCCCAAGATTCGCATCATCGGGGCCCAGCCGGCCGAAGGTTCCCGCATTCCGGGTATCCGCAAATGGCCGCAGGAATACCTGCCCAAGATATACGACCCGAAGGCGGTCGATGAACTGGTGCTGGTCAGCCAGTCCGATGCCGAGGAGATGTGCCGTCGCATGGCGCGCGAAGAGGGCCTATTTGCCGGCATTTCGGCAGCCGGCGCGTGCTGGGTCGCCCAGCAGATCAGTGCACGTGAAAAGAACGCCACCATCGTGTTCGTCGTGTGTGACCGGGGTGATCGCTACCTGTCTACCGGCGTGTTTCCGGCTTGATGCGGCATGTCGCACACTTTCAAATATTGCCCCCAATGCGCCACCGAACTGGAGTTCATCGCCCAGCTCGAAGACGGCGGCCACAAGGAGCGGCTGCGCTGCGTCGCTTGCGGTTTCACGCACTGGAACAACCCGACGCCGGTGCTGGCGGCGGTGATCGAGTACGAGGGCAAGGTGCTGCTGGCGCGCAATGCCGCGTGGACTGCCAAGGCCTATGCGCTGATCACCGGCTTCATGGAGGCCGGTGAAACGCCGCAGGCGGGCATCGCGCGCGAGATCAACGAGGAAACCGACCTGCAGACAGAGTCGCTGGGACTGATAGGCGTGTACGACTTTCAGCGCATGAACCAGGTGATCATTGCCTACCATGCCCAGTGCAGCGGAACAGTGCGCCTGTCGCCAGAACTGGTGGATTACAAGCTGTACCGGCATGAGGATGTGCTGTGCTGGCCCGCGGGAACGGGCTATGCGCTGGCCGACTGGCTGACCTCGAAAGGCCATGCGCCCAAGTTCGTCGAATGGGCCAGGCGTTGAGCGTCAGCGGCGCATGCATGCACCGGCCGGCGGCATGGACTTGGCGGCGTGTAAACACAGGCCCTATGCCGGCGTGCTTAGAATCCCGGGGAAACCGATCAGGAGACACGATGCAAGCTGATATTGAAGTCGACGCCCGCGGCCTGAATTGTCCGCTGCCCATTCTCAAGGCCAAGAAGGCGCTGAGCGGCCTGCAAAGCGGCCAGACGGTGCGGGTGGTGTCCACCGACGCAGGCTCCGTGCGGGACTTCCAGGCCTTCGCCAAGCAAACTGGCAACGAACTGATCGAGCAGCAGACCGAAGGTGCCGACTTCGTGCACCTGATGCGTCGGCGCTGACGCCGCGGACCGCAGGCTCGCTGCGCCAGCATGGTCGGGGCGCGGTGGTTGTCGTGCAACGGTGCAGCCGCTCACGGCGGCGTTGGGCGAACAAGCCTCACTGTGCGTAAGAATTCGTCGCCATCGACCGACTGATGGTTTGACGAAGGAGCCCCTTGCCCAAAGACCAGAACCCGGATCGCACCCGACCCGCAAGCGCATCAGCGCCGCAAGGCCTGGCGGGCATGCGTTTGCGCATGCACCAAACCGGGCAGTGGTCGGGGCAACAGATGGCCGGTCGGCGCTGGGCGGTGGCTTGTGTTTCCCTCGAGATCACCCAGCGCTGCAATCTGGACTGCAGCTTGTGCTATCTGAGCGAGTCGTCGGAGGCGGTGCGTGATTTCCCGCTCGAGGAGGTGTTCCGGCGCATCGAGCTGATCGTGCAGCATTACGGACCGGGAACCGATGTGCAAGTGTCCGGGGGTGAGCCCACGCTGCGCCCGCGCGAAGAATTGGTGGCCATCGTGCGCCAACTGGCGCGCCGGGGATTGCGAGCCTCCTTGTTCACCAATGGCATCAAGGCCAGCCGCAGCCTGCTGTCCGAACTGGCCGACGCCGGGCTTACGGATGTGGCGTTTCATGTCGACACCACGCAGCAGCGTGCTGGTTATCGCACTGAATCGGACCTCAATGCCCTGCGCCTGAGCTATATCGAGCGCGCCCGCGGCTTGCCTATCAGCGTGTTTTTCAATACCACGGTGCATGCGGGCAACTTCGACGAGTTGCCGATGCTCTCGGCGTTCTTTGTCGCGCATGCTGATGTGGTGCGTTTCGCGTCGTTCCAGTTGCAGGCCGAGACCGGCCGCGGCGTTCTGGGCGCGCGAATGGATCTGATCGGCAATGACAGTGTTGCACAACGATTGCGCCAGGGGTCCTGTGCGGATTTGCAGTTCAACGTGCTGGCCGCTGGTCACCACGATTGCAATCGAACCGGGGTGCTTCTGGTCGTCAATGGTCGAGCCCATGACGCATTTGCCGACGCTGCATTCATCCAGCGCTTCATGCGCGAGACGGCGCACCTGCGCGTGGACCGCGGCACGCCATGGCGCTCCGTGCGCTCGCTGTTGCAGGCTGCCCTGGCTCGGCCGAGCCTTAGTCTGGCAGCGTTGCGCTGGGCGCTTGCGCTGGCCTGGCGCTTGCGCCGTGACCTGGTGGCCGCACGCGGCCGGGTGTACAAGCTGACCTTGTTCACCCACAATTTCATGGATGCCTGCGCACTGGACCCAGAACGCGTTGACGCCTGCGTGTTCATGGCCATGACCCAGGACGGCCCGCTCAGCATGTGCGCATTCAACGCGCGGCGCGATGATTTCCTGCTGCGACCCTTGCAAACAAGCGAGGGGGTGTGGCAACCCTTGGCGGCGGCGTCAGATGCGGTGGCGAGCTTTCCGATCAAGTGGCTCAAGGGGCGGCCACGCGTTGCCGCAATGCACGCCCGTGCGCCAAATCCAGCGCATGTGCCGGGGGCGTTGATCGCAGAGCTGCCGGTGCGTTCCAAAGGCGACGAAACGGTTGCGGCGAAGACACACCATTGCGAGACGCGCCAGTAATGTCCAAACCAATTGCGCAGTACGCAGCACGTAGCGAGCTGGGTACTCCAATGAGGCGCGTCTGGCATCTGGTCTGGTGCTTGGTGGCCGCCACCGCGTTGGCCGCTTGCACCACGCGCGTCAACGCGCCTGCGCGTGCCACGCCCGATGCGGCCGCGGCGATCGGGGCCTGGGCTCGTGTGCTGGAGCGATTCGTTGCAGACACCGGCGAAGTCGATTTCAATGCGTTGGCGCAAGACCGGGCCAATCTTGATGAGTATGTCCGTTACGTGGCCGATACGCCGCCGGGCGGTATCCCGGACGGCAACGCGCGGCTGGCCCACATGGTCAACGCTTACAACGCCCTGGCGATGTTCAACGTGCTGGCCAGCGACATTCCGGTGACCCATGCCGGCTGGAACAAGCTGCGGTTCTTCGTACTGCGCAAATTGGAGGTTGGCGGGCAGTCTATGTCGCTTTACGGTTTCGAGAACGACGTGATCCGTCCGTACGCGCGCGCCCGCAATGATCCTCGCATCCACTTCGCACTCAACTGCATGGCCGTGTCCTGTCCGGTGCTGCCGCGCAAGCCGTTCTCCGCCCTGGGCCTGGACGCAGAACTGGAGCGCGAAACCCGCGGGTTTTTTGCGCGGTCGCAGAACTACCGCATCGATGTCGCCAGCCGCACCGTCTGGCTCAGCGAGATACTGGCGTTCTATCCTGAAGATTTTGTGCCGCTTGCCGCCGACAGCCTGGCCGCCTACGCCGCACGGTATGCGCCGCGCGCTGCGCCGGCCGATTTCGCGCAGCGATTCACGCCGTATGACTGGACCGTCGCCAACAGCAGCCGATCCCGATAGACGCGTGCAGTGTTGCCGTCGCAGTCTGGTTGGCAGCCGGCGTCAGCCAAGCCGGGCCAACTGCTCGCGCAGTTTGGTCAATGTGGATACGAAGCCGGCAACCCGTTGGCGCTCCTGATCGATCACCGCTGCCGGGGCTTTGGCCACGAAGGCCTGGTTCGACAGCTTGCCCTGCGCCTTGGCGATCTCACCTTCGATGCGGGTGGCCTCCTTGCCCAGGCGGGCTTTTTCGGCCACAGCGTCAACCTCCATGAACAGGCAGACGCGCGCCGCGCCGACGACTGCAACGGGCGCCGCCTTGGCCGCCGCCGCCCAGGCGGCTTCGTCCTCGAACACCCGAACCTCGTTCAGCTTGGCCAGCGCCTGCAGCACCGGGGCCGATGTGCGCTGAAACTGCGCTTCGGCCACATCGTTGGCAAGCACGAACAGTGGCAGCCGGGTGGCTGGCGACACCGCCATCTCGCCGCGCAGGTTGCGACAGGCGTCGACCAGCGACTTGAGGCGGGCCACATGCGCGATGGATGCGGCATCGATGCGCTCGGGCTGGCTGACCGGGTATGGCGCGATGCTGACCGATGCACCCGCGCGCCCGGCTACCGGAGCAACCTTTTGCCACAACTCTTCCGTGATGAAGGGAATCACCGGGTGCGCCAGCCGCAGGAGGGTCTCCAGCACCCGGATGAGGGTGCGGCGGGTGGCGCGTTTCTGTGCCTCGTTGCCGGTGTTGATCTGCACCTTGGCGATCTCCAGGTACCAGTCGCAGAACTCGTCCCACAAAAAGTGGTACACGGTGTGCGCGGCCACGTCGAACCGGAAAGCGGCGAGGGCGGCGTTCACCTCGATCACGGCCGCGTTCAGCCGCTCCAGGATCCACCGGCTGGGCAAGGGCAGCGTGGCGGCGTCATAGGATGGGGCGGTCTCCCCCGCCTCCAGGTTCATCAGCACGAAGCGCGAGGCGTTCCAGAGTTTGTTGACGAAGGCTTTGTAGCCGAGAAGCCGCGCCTCGCCGAAAGAGGGGTCGGTGCCCGGAGCGGCCAGGGCGGCGAGCGTGAATCGGAGGGCATCCGTGCCGTGCTTCTCCATCACGTCGAGGGGATCGACGGAGTTCCCCTTGACCTTGGACATCTTCTCGCCCTTCTCGTCGCGCACCAGGCCGTTGATGAAGACGGTCTTGAAGGGCACGTCGCCGGCGAAGCGCAGGCCGAGCATGATCATGCGCGCCACCCAGAAGAAGATGATGTCGAACCCGGTCATCAGGGTGTCGTTGGGG
>JANNKH010000121.1:0-26939 GCA_031396205.1 Rhodoferax sp. | reverse complement strand
GCGGTTGCTGTGGTACATCGCGGTCGCGGTGGCCATCGGGCTGGGATAGAAATTTTGCACCTGGTCGGCGCGAAAGCCGTTCTTCTTGAGCCACAGGGCCAGGTGCATCATGTCTTCGTCGCTGGTGCCCGGGTGGGCGGCAATGAAATACGGGATCAGGTACTGCTTCTTGCCGGCCTCGGCACTGAACTTCTCGAACAGCTGCTTGAACTTGTCATAGCTGCCGATGCCCGGTTTCATCATCTTGGTCAGCGGCCCCTGCTCGGTGTGCTCGGGGGCGATCTTCAGGTAACCACCCACATGGTGCGTGACCAGTTCCTTGACGTATTCGGGCGACTGCACCGCCAGGTCGTAGCGCAGCCCGGAGCTGATCAGGATCTTCTTCACGCCCTTGAGTGCGCGCGCGCGGCGGTACATGTGGATCAGCGCCGAATGGTCGGTGTTGAGGTTGCTGCAGATGCCGGGATAAACGCAACTGGGTTTGCGGCATGCCGATTCGATCTCGGGTGTCTTGCAGCCGATGCGGTACATGTTGGCGGTCGGGCCGCCGAGGTCGGAGATGGTGCCGGTGAAGCCCTTGACCGAATCGCGGATGGCCTCGACCTCGCGAATCACCGAGTCCTCGGAACGGCTCTGGATGATGCGGCCTTCGTGTTCGGTGATCGAGCAAAAGGTGCAGCCGCCAAAACAGCCGCGCATGATGTTGACGCTGAAGCGGATCATCTCCCAGGCCGGGATCTTGGTCGCGCCGTCATGCCCGCCCTGCTCATCGGCATAGCGCGGATGCGGCGAGCGCGCATACGGCAGGTCGAACACGAGGTCCATCTCGGCCGTTGTCAGCGGGATCGGCGGCGAGTTGATCCACACGTCGCGTGCAGTGGCGCCTTCGCCGTGGGCCTGCACCAGGGCGCGCGCATTGCCAGGGTTGGTCTCCAGATGCAGCACCCGGTTGGCGTGGGCATACAGCACCGGGTCGGCGCGGACCTGCTCGTAACTGGGCAAGCGGATCACCGACCGCTCGCGTGGGGGCACCTTGAGCTTGGTTTTCAGGGCCGGGTTCGGCATGAAGGTCAGGGGCAAGATCGCCGGATTGGCCGCGCCCGCCGAAGCGCCCTCCGCGACCTGGTTCTCCTTGGCGCAGGTCGTGCCCTGGCCGGCAGCCTGCTCGGACGTGGTCATGTAGGGGTTGACATGCGCCTCGATACGCCCCGGCGCGTCGACTCGGGTGGAGTCGATCTCGAACCATCCCCTGCCTGACGCATCGTCCGGACGACGCACGAACGCGGTGCCGCGCACATCGGTAATGGAATGCACCGGTTCGCGCGCGGCCAGGCGGTGGGCGATCTCGACAATCGCCCGTTCGGCGTTGCCATACAGCAGCAGGTCGCATTTCGCGTCCACCACGACAGAGCGGCGCACTTTGTCTGACCAGTAGTCGTAGTGGGCGATCCGGCGCAGGCTGCCTTCAATGCCGCCGAGCACCACCGGCACATCCTTGTACGCTTCCCGGCAGCGCTGGCTGTAGACGATGGCGGCACGGTCGGGCCGCTTGCCGCCGACATCGCCGGGGGTATAGGCGTCGTCGGTGCGGATCTTGCGGTCTGCGGTATAGCGGTTGATCATCGAATCCATGTTGCCGGCGGTCACGCCCCAGAACAGGTTCGGCTTGCCAAGGGCCTTGAAGGCGTCGGCGCTGTGCCAGTCGGGCTGGGCGATGATGCCGACGCGAAAACCCTGGGCTTCCAGCGTGCGTCCGATCACCGCCATGCCGAAACTGGGATGGTCGACATACGCGTCGCCAGTGACCAAGACGATGTCGCAACTATCCCATCCCAAGGCATCCATCTCGGCCCGGCTCATCGGCAGGAAGCGGGCCGTTCCGAAACGCGCCGCCCAGTACGGGCGGTAACTGGTCAGCGGTTTTGCGGCACGCGCGAAAAAGGAAACGTCGACAGGAGCGTTCATAAGGACCCGGGGGAGGCCCCGAGTGTAAGGTTTTACCCTTGACCAGACCAATTACAAGGGCAAACACTGACCTGAGACCACCCTGCCCAGACCTAGAATAAAGGGCTGTCTCAACCAGGCCCGGGGCAAAAGCCAGGGCCAACCTTTTCAGGAAGTCCTATGAAAAAACTCATCCTGGTGCTCGCATTGGGCGCTGTCGCATGCACCGTGTCGGCCCAAGACAAGGAACTCAAGGTCGCAATCGATCCGACCTATGAGCCCTTCACCTTCAAGACCGCCGACGGCAAGCCGACCGGTTTTGACGTGGACATCGCCAACGCCGTCTGCGAACACCTCAAGCGCAAGTGCGTATTCATCGAACAGGTGTGGGACAGCATGATCCCCGGCCTGCAGGCCAAGAAATACGACGTGATCATCAGCTCGATGTCGATCACGGAAGACCGGCTCAAAGTGGTCGACTTCACCGACAAGTACTACAACACGCCGAGCAAAATCATCATCAAGAATGACATCAAGTTCGACGGCGTGGCATCGCTCAAGGGCAAGAAAATCGGCGTGCTCAAGGGTAGCACGCAAGAAAAATACGCCAACGGCGAACTCAAGAAGGTTGGCATCGTCGTCACCCCCTATGAGGCGCAGGACCAGGTCTATCTGGACATCAAGTCCGGACGCCTGGACGGCACCGTGGCCGACGTGCTTGAGGTCACCGGCGGTTTCCTGAGCAAGCCCGAGGGCAAGGACTATGTGCTGGTCGGCCCCGAACTGTTCATCCCCAAGTACTTCGGCACCGGCGCCGGCTTTGCCATTCGCAAGGGCCAGGCCGCTCTGAAGACCGAACTCAATGGCGCCATCAAGGCCATCCGTGCCAGCGGCAGCTACAAGAAAATCAACGACAAGTATTTCAAGATCGACGTCTACGGCGCTTGATGCGCCCGGCCGTCCCGATGGCCTTGGTCCAGACGCGCACGGCCTGGACCTCGGCCTGACCCCTACTCCAACTCCGAGCAGTCTTGTCCGAGTACTACTGGTCCATCCTGAACGGCGCATTGCTGACGGTGGCGGTGTCGCTGGCAGCGCTCGCGGTGTCGATCGTGCTGGGACTGATGGGTGCGGCGGCCAAGCTGTCGGGCAACAAGCTGCTGGTGGTGCTGGCCACCGTCTACACCACCATCATCCGCGGCATTCCCGAGCTGGTACTGATGCTGCTGGTGTTCTACGGCGGCAGCATCGGCATCAACCATCTGCTCGAACTCTCCGGCACCGGCGCCACGCTGGACATCGAGCCGTTCAGCGCCGGCGTGCTGACCCTGGGATTCATCTACGGCGCCTATATGACGGAAACCTTCCGCGGCGCAATCCTGTCGATTCCGCGCGGCCAGTTCGAGGCGGCGGCCGCGTTCGGCATGCGACCGCTGCAGGCCTTCCTGCGCATCACGCTGCCCCAGTTGGTGCGCTATGCTCTGCCCGGTTTTACCAACAACTGGCTGGTGCTGATCAAGGCTACGGCGCTGATCAGCCTGATCGGGCTGCAGGAAATGACCTACCTGGCCAAGCAGGCCAGCGCAGCAACCCGCTCGCCGTTCGCGTTTTTCCTGTTCACGGCAGCGCTGTTCCTGCTTTACACCTGGGCGTCCCTGCGTGTGTTGCGGCGCCTGAACGCCCGCTACAGCCTGGGCACCAAACGGGCTGAACTGTAGATGAACTGGGAAGTCATCTTCCGACCCGAGAGCCTGGCCATGTATGGCGAAGGCATCGTCACGACGCTGTGGCTGCTGGCCTCGTCGCTGCTGGTCGGCGCGGTGCTGGCGCTGCTGTTCGCGTTGGCGCTGACCGGGCCCTGGCCATGGCTGCAGCGCATCGTCGGCGCCTACACGTTCGTGATTCGCGGCACGCCGCTGCTGATCCAGGTCTACATGATCTATTACGGGCTGGGCCAACTGGAATGGATCCAGGCGCGCTGGGACGACACCTGGCCCTGGACGCACTTCAAGGACCCGGCCTTTTGCGGCCTTCTGGCATTCAGCCTGAACACTGCCGGTTATACCGCCGAGATGCTGGCCGGCGCCATTCGCGAGACCAACGCCGGGGAGATTGAATCTGCGCAGGCTTTCGGCATGAGTCGTGTCGGCGTGATGCGGCGCATCGTGCTACCCAGCGCCATGCGCCGCACGCTGCCGGCCTACAGCAACGAGGTGGTGATGATGTTGCACAGTACCAGTCTGGCCAGTGCTGTGCCGGGCCTGATGGACGTCACCGCCGCAGCCAGCCGTATTTACTCCGACTTCTACCTTCCGTTCGAGGCCTATCTGGCCGCCGCCGCGATCTACCTGTGCGCCACGTTCTGTCTGATCGGGCTGTTCAAGCTCGCCGAACGACACTTTCTGGCCCATCTGGCGCCGCGCCGACACTGAGCGCGCGCCACAGACCATGCGCCGCATCGACCACCCCCTCGAGCACCAGAGCCTGGGTCGCCAGACCGGCGTCTCCAGCCTGCATTTCGGAGCCGGCGGCAGCGGGCGCAAGGCGTACATCCAGGCCAGTCTGCATGCGGGGGAGCTACCGGGCATGCTTGCCGCCCATCACCTGCGCGCGTTGCTCGAGGCGGCCGAGCGCGATGGCCTGCTATGCGGTGAGGTGGTGTTGGTGCCGGTGGCCAATCCGATCGGGCTGGCACAGCGGCTCGACCATCGGGCCATGGGTCGGTTCGAGCTGGACAGTTCGGAGAACTTCAACCGCCACTACCCGGCGCTTGCCGGCGCGGTGTTCGATGCCGTCAAGCCGCGCCTGAGCGCTGACCCGCAGCACAATGTCGCCGTCGTGCGCGAGGCGATTGGAGCGCACCTGACACAGTGGAAGGCTGCCAACGCCCTGCATAGCCTGCGCAAGATCCTGGTCACGCTGGCGCATGATGCCGACATCGTGCTCGATCTGCACTGCGACTGCGAAGCCGTGTTGCACCTGTATACCGAAACTCCCTGCTGGCCCCAAATGGAGCCACTGGCGCGCCTGCTCAGGGCCAGGTCGGTGCTGCTGGCCAACGCCACCGGTGGGGTTTCTTTCGACGAGTGCTTTTCCGCGCTGTGGTGGAAACTGGCCGACAAGCTGCGCGCCGACCCCTCCATGCAGGCATGCCCGATCCCGCAAGCCTGCGCGAGCGCCACGGTCGAGCTGCGTGGCGAAGCACAGGTCGAGCACGGCCTGGCGCGCGACGATGCGACCGCGATCTTCGGTTTCCTGCAGCATGCCGGCATCATTGGCGGCGCGGTTCCCATGCTGCCAGAATCGGCTTGCAGCCCCACCCCGCTGGCAGGGTCGCAAACCGTCAAGGCAAGCGTTGCCGGCCTGATCGTGTTCGCGGTCCGGCCCGGTGACACCCTGCGCGTGGGCGAACCGGTGGCCGAGATCATCGATCCGATAGCCAACACCACACACACGGTGTACGCCGAAGTCGCCGGCGTCCTGTATGCCCGCACCGACGAACGCTACGCCCTGCCGGGCGACGACCTGGCGAACATAGCCGGCAGTGTGCCGTTTCGTACCGGCGACCTGCTCGGTGCCTGAACACTACCGGCCCTTGCGAACCCGCCCGAGACCACCGCCATGAACGACAAGACCCTCAAACTCCAGGCCCTGGACATTCACAAGCGATTCGGCGCCAATGAGGTACTCAAGGGCGTCTCGCTGGAGGCGCACGGCGGCGACGTGATCAGCATCATCGGCAGTTCCGGATCCGGCAAAAGCACGTTCCTGCGCTGCATCAACCTGCTGGAAAAGCCCAACCAGGGCCGCATCATCGTGGCCGGAGAAGAGCTCGCGCTGGCCGCCGACAAGACCGGTCAGCTGCAGGCCACCGACGCCCGCCAGCTGCAGCGCCTGCGCACCAAGCTGGCGATGGTGTTCCAGCACTTCAACCTGTGGGCGCACCTGACCGTGATGCAAAACATCATCGAGGCGCCGGTGCATGTGATGAAGGTCTCCAAGGACGAGGCAGTAGCACGCGCGCGCAAATACCTGGCCCTGGTCGATCTGCCCAACATGGAAGACCGCTACCCTGCGCACATGAGTGGCGGCCAGCAACAGCGGGTCGCGATCGCGCGCTCGCTGGCGATGGAGCCCGAGGTGATGCTGTTCGACGAACCTACCAGCGCGCTGGACCCGGAGTTGGTGACCGAGGTGCTCAAGGTCATGCGCACGCTGGCCGAGGAAGGCCGCACCATGGTTGTGGTGACCCACGAAATGGGCTTCGCGCGGGAAGTCGCCAACCACCTGATCTTCCTGCACCAGGGACGGATCGAGGAACAGGGTGTGCCCGCCGACGTATTGACGCAACCCAAGAGCGAGCGGCTGGCGCAGTTTTTGTCGGGTAGTCTCAAGTAAGCGCCAGCGCAGTCGACAGTCGCCGCTGCTGCGAAGCCAGTGCCACCAGCCCGAGACCCACCAGGATCAAGGTCGCAGGCTCGGGAACCCGTGCTGCTCGCCCGGTGTGCTGAGCCTCGTTGGGAACGATCTCCACGACGGTAAGCTTGATATGAAACTCCTTGCAGATTTCTCCAGGCGGACAGTTGTTGGAATTGGCGATCTGAAAGTCCACGACGGAGCCGTCCAGAAGGATTGCCAGGGCATCTGCCACGGTGACCCACGGCGTCGTAAACGCTTCCAGTTGCTTGAAGCCCTGCGGAGTCCAAGTATTGCCGCCGTCCTGGCTGATATCGAAAAACACATCAAAAAATGAATCGAACGTCCCACCATTGCCAGACCCGTCGCTGAACATGGTCATCATGCCGCCACTACGGCTCGTTCCCACGACGCTTCCCGGCGTCTCGCGCAGGCGCACCAGCGGGTTGACTGTACTGACCAGCGACAAGGCCACCATTTCTATCGGAATCGAACAGTTCGATCCGTTGACCGCCAGATCGATCGCGCAGTTGGCCTGGCGCTGGATGATGGTGTCGGTCGTGCCCGGCCCGATGGGCAATCCGGCCAGCGGATTGAGCGGGCCCAGCGGATTGAAAAATGTCGGCTGCACCGTCTCGATATAGTCCGACCCGAGTGGAATGATCACCGGCGCAGCATTGGCTGACGGCAAGGCCAGGCATGCGCTCAATGCCAAAGCGGCTCCGACATGCCAGGCAATATTTTTGCGGCTCATCATGCTACTCCCGACGGTTAGTGGTCAAATACGCCACTCCGGGATCAGTATCCGGAAGGGATCGCTGAACACTGGGACGAAGCATATTGCGTGCCGAATGACGGTGACATTCTGGTAGCGACGCAATAGTTGACGGGTCGCGATTGACCAAGGGTGTGGAGGCGCCGCTATGCGCAGACTTCAACCATCAGGTGCCAGCGCCTTGCGCGCTGCACTCGCTGCGGCGCTGCGGCTTTCGGAGCATTCGCGGTACCTGCTCCGTTTGCATGCCGTGCTGCTGGTTAGCGTCGGGCGCAGTTGCTACGAGGTGGCGGCGTGGCTGGGCGCGGACCCGCGCAGCGTGGAACGCTGGGTCCACGCGTTTCAGACCTCGGACATTGCTGGCCTGCACGACCACCACCATGGCGGGCGCAAAAGCCGCTTGACGCATCAGCAGCTTGACGAACTGGCGATGGTCCTGTGCCAGGCACCCCAGGTGCAGGGTTACGACCGACCGCACTGGAGTGGCAAGCTGGTTGCCCGCCATATTCGGCTGCGTTATCGCGTCGAGCTGAGCCAGCGCCAGTGTCAGCGCCTGGTCGGCCCGCGCAAGGTGGATTCGGATCCGTCATCAACTGCCGCGTTGTGCCGGTCCCCATCCGAACCTTGACGATGTCCGGTTCTGGACCGCGGCGAATACTCGGCGGCGCAAGATCGACACGCTCGACTTGGCCATGCGGCAATTCAAATGGCGAACGTTCTTGTGGTTGGGCGGAGCAGGCACAACGGCAAGCTCACAGTGTCAAACAATTCGACAATATATGGGTGCTGGGCCTGGAATGGACCAAGCGCCGGCCAATATCGACGCTGTCGCCGAAATGCTCCGACCGACCCCCCCTGATCTACCTGAGTCCACGCGCTGCCAGAGCAACGCCTGCAACCAAGCTGGCCCTGCCTCAGATCCAGTATTTCGCCCGCACCAGCGCGTCCCTCGGTCCGACCGGTGTCGCAACGACCAGCGTCGTACCGGCATCCCAATACGCAGCCTCGACCATCGCAATACCAATGTTGGTCTTGAAATCGGGTGAATAAGCCGCCGAGCCGATCTGGCCGGCAGGCTTGCCATTGGCAGACACCGGCCACACCTCGGTGCAGGTCGGCAGTGGATCGCCGGACATTTCTACCGCGCGCAACTGGCGTTCAGGCACCTGCTTGGTCAACAGGGCTTCGCGCGCGCGGCAGGTCGGCACTGCATCGAGTTGCACATACTTGCCCAGGTCGGCCTCGAACGGCGTGTTTTCCAGCGTAACGTCATTTCCGTAGCTGAGCAGGCCCGCCTCGATGCGTTCGATGCCATTCGGACAACCGGCGCGGATGTCCAGGTCGGCGCCCGCTTCCATGATGTGATCCCACAAGGCCGGGCCGTGGTGGCCACCGTCGACATAGATCTCGAAGCCGAGCTGGCGCGACCAGCCCGAACGGGCGATCACCATGTCCTGGCCCTGGAAATTGATCGTCTTGTGGCGGAAAAATTTAGTCTCGCGGATCGCTTGTCCGAATAGCCGCTCGACCAGGATGTCGGCCTTCGGGCCCTGGATCGCCAGCGGCGAAATATCCGGCTCCGACACCTGAACGTCCATGCCGAATCCACCGGCAAGCCCCTTGTAGTAGTACATGAGATCGCTGTCCGCGATCGAGACCCAAAAACGATCGATCGCCAGCTTGAGCACGATCGGATCGTTGATCATGCCGCCATTGACGTCAACGATGGGCACGTAATAGCACTGGTCGGTCGTCATGCGCGAGAGGTCGCGCGGGCTGGTCATCTGCAGCAGGCGTTCGGCATCCGGTCCGCGCAGTTCAATCTGGCGTTCGCAGGCCACGTCCCACAGTTGCACTGCCGACTTCAGGTGATGGTAGTCTTCCTCGACCGAGCGGAACACCGAGGGCAGCAACATGTGGTTGTACACCGTGTAGGCCTTGACGCCCGCCGCGGTGACGCGGTCGGTGAAGGGGGTGCGGCGTGTGCGGCGGGAACGGGCAAGCAAGGGAGCGTTCATGTCGATATCCAGACTGTGAGTGGGTGTTGGTGCGCGCCATGGGGCATGGGACTGCAATGCAACGCCTTGGTGCGGGCGGATTGTACGAACGGGTTGACGCGTACCTGTAACGAAGGCGTCTTCTTTTGGTCATAACGCGTCGATATACTGGCTAAATGCCATCAATCCGACTTGTTTCCGTCACGAAGCGATGGGCAACGGCCAAGGCGCTCGATGGCATCTCGCTGGACATCGAGGAAGGCAGTTTTTGTGTACTGCTCGGACCCTCGGGCTGCGGAAAGTCCACCACGCTGCGCGTCATCGCGGGGCTGGAGTCAGCCACCAGCGGTCAGGTTTTTGTCAACGGGCGCGACGTCACTGCACTGCCGCCCGCACAACGCGGCATTGCGATGGTGTTCCAGAACTACGCCTTGTTCCCGCACCTGAATGTGGCCGACAACATCAGCTTCGGCCTGTCGGTGCGCAAGCTGCCCAAAGCCGAGTGCGCGACACGGCTGCGCGAAACCGCGGAACTGCTGGGCCTGGACAAGCTGCTCGATCGCAAGCCATCCCAACTCTCGGGCGGCCAGCAGCAGCGCGTGGCACTGGGTCGCGCGCTGGTCGCCCAGGCGAAGATCTGCCTGATGGACGAACCACTGTCCAACCTGGACGCCCAGCTGCGCCAGGAGATGCGCCATGAATTGCGCGAACTGCAGCTGCGCCTGGGATTAACGGTGGTGTATGTCACCCACGACCAGGCCGAGGCGATGAGCATGGCCGACCAGGTAGTGCTGCTGAACAAGGGTCGGATCGAGCAGACGGCCACGCCGCGCCAGTTGTATTCCTGCCCGGCCACTACTTTTGCGGCACGCTTTATCGGCACGCCGGCGATGAACCTGATCCGGCTCGACCAGGGCTGCATTGCGGGCAGCACGGTGCAGGTCGGCCACAGCAGCGCCATGCTGGGCGTACGGCCCGAGGCGATCGCGCTGGGCGGGTCGGTCGCGGCCCAGGTAAAAAGCCTCGAGTACCTGGGCTCCGATCTGGTGCTGCGCTGTGCGGTCGGCTCGGAGCTGATCACCGTGCGGGCCGACGGCAAATCCGGGCTGCGCGCCGGCGAGCAGGTGCAGTTGCAGTGGCCAAGCCATGAAGAACATTTTTTCGATGCTGCCGGCAGCAGAGTTGTTTAACCACCCAGGAGACATGCCATGAAAAGAAAGAGTTTCAACCAGTTGATAGCCGTCGCGGCCTTTGCCGCGGCCGGCCTGCCACTTGGCGTATCGGCGCAGGCGCAGACCGAGATTTCGTTCTTCTACCCGGTCGCAGTGGGTGGTGCGATCACCGCCACCATCGACGGCCTGGCGGCGGACTTCACCAAGGAGAACCCGTCAATCAAGGTCACGCCGATCTATGCCGGCAGTTACCAGGACACCATTGTCAAGGCGCTGACCGCGCATAAGGCAGGCGCGCCGCCAGTGACCTCGGTGGTGCTGTCGACCGACATGTTCACCCTGATCGACGAAGACGCGATCGTGCCGTTCGACAACTTCGCCAAGAGCGCCGACGACAAGAAGTGGATGGGCGGCTTTTACAAGGCCTTCATGCTCAACAGCCAGAGCGGCGGCAAGACATGGGGCATTCCATTCCAGCGCTCGACCGTCGTGCTGTACTACAACAAGGAGTTGTTCAAGGCTGCGGGCCTGGATCCGAACAAGCCACCATCGAACTGGGCCGAGATGGCCGACTATGCGAAGAAACTCACCGTCAAGGACGGCTCGGGCAAAGTCACCCAGTACGGCATCCAGATTCCGTCCAGCGGTTTTCCGTACTGGCTGTTCCAGGCCTTTGCGATCCAGAACGGCGTGGCAATGGCCAACGACGCCGGCAATGCCGTCAAGTTCGATGACCCCAAGGTGATCGAGGCGTTGCAGTATTGGGTTGATCTGGCCAAGCAGGGCGTACACCCACCGGGTATCGTCGAGTGGGGTACCACGCCAAAAGACTTCTTCGAAAAGAAGGTTGCGATGATGTGGACCACCACCGGCAACCTGACCAATGTGCGCAACAACGCCAAGTTCGACTTCGGCGTGGCGATGCTGCCAGCCGGCAAAAACCGGGGCTCGCCGACCGGCGGCGGTAACTTCTATATCTTCAAGAAATCCTCCTCCGCGCAGCAGGAAGCCGCATTCAAGTTCATCAAGTGGATCACCCACCCCGAGCGTGCGGCCCGCTGGAGCATGGACACCGGTTATGTGGCGACGTCGGAGGCGGCCTACCTCACCGACACCTTGCGCAAATACGGGCGCGACTTCCCGCCTGCCGTGGTGGCACGTGACCAGTTGCCGTTCGCCTTGTCCGAGTTCTCGACGCATGACAACCAGCGCGTGACCAAGGCGCTGAACGACGGCCTGCAGGCCGCCCTGACCGGCACCAAGACCCCTGCCCAGGCGATGCAAGACGCCCAGCGCGAGGCCGAACGGCTGCTGCGCGGCTACAAGTAGCGCGCGGCATGTGCCGGCGCCAGTTGCTCGCATCGCCGTAACGCGTGAAGGCCGTCCACGCCTATCTGCTGCTATTGCCGGCATTCGTGCTGCTGGTGGCTTTTACACATTACCCGGCCGTCGCGACGCTGATTGACAGTTTTTTTTCCACGCCCAAGGGTTCGCGCCCGGCCGTCTGGGTAGGCCTGGAGAATTACAGTGTGATGGCCGGCGACCCGGTGTTCTGGAAGGCGGCCACCAACAATCTGTGGTTTGCCCTGGCCACCATTCCGGCGTCGATCGGCCTGGCATTGGTGATGGCCCTGTGGGTCAACGAACGCATCGCCGGGCGCGGCTTCCTGCGCATGGCCTATTTCACACCCACCGTGTTGCCGATGATCGCGGTGGCCAATATCTGGTTGTTCTTCTACACGCCATCGTATGGCCTGCTGGAGCAGATCACCGGCCTGTTCGGCCTGCCCTCGCACAACTGGCTGGGTGACCAGCGCACGGCTCTGGGCGCGGTCACGCTGGTAGCCGTATGGAAAGAGGCCGGCTTCTTCATGATCTTCTACCTGGCCGCGCTGCAGAGCCTGAACCCGAGCCTGCGCGAAGCGGCCGCGATCGAGGGTGCATCGCGCTGGTATTTCTTTCGCCGGGTGCAGTGGCCGCTGCTGATGCCCACCACGCTTTTTGTGATGGTGAACGCGGTCATCAACGCCGTGCGCATGGTCGACCACATCATCGTGTTGACCCGGGGCGGGCCGGACAATGCGTCAACGCTGCTGCTCTACCACCTGTACGAGGTCGGCTTCAGGTTCTGGGACACCGCCCATGCGGCCGCGATCACCGTCGTGCTGCTGGCAGTGCTGGCCACCGTCGCGTTCTTCCAGTTCTTCCTGCTGGAGCGCAAGGTGCATTACCAATGAAGCACATCGCCCCGCGGCTACGGCATTGCGCCCAATGCGCAGCGGCACACGCCCCATGAGCGCCGCGCCGGGCCGCCCCAAGCAAGCTTGCACCGCAGTGCGCAGCACGAAGGTTGCCTGATGAGCGCAGTTGCACGCCCGGCGCGTTTGGTCTACAACGACCCGACCTGGCTTGACACGCTGGCCGCGTGGCTGTTGGCCCTGCTATGGATTCTGCCGCTGGCCTACGCCGTGTGGACCGCCTTTCATCCGTCCGAGTACTCCACCCGTTTTGAGTTGCTAGCCCCACTGACGCTGGACAACTTCGCCCGGGCCTGGGCGGCAGCACCGTTCGCGCAGTATTTCCTCAACACCATCATGCTGGTGGCGATGATCCTGGGCTGCCAGCTGGTGCTCAGCACGCTGGCCGCGTTTGCTTTCGCGCGCTACGAGTTTACCGGCAAGAACGTCTTGTTCGCACTGGTGCTGGTGCAGTTGATGATCATGCCCGACATCCTGCTGGTCGAAAACTACAAGACCATGGCCGCCCTGGGCTTGGTCGACACGCTGCTGGCGATCGGCCTGCCCTACTTCGCATCCGCATTTGCGATCTTCCTGTTGCGCCAGACCTTCATGGGCATCCCGAAGGAACTCGACGAGGCCGCCCGTGTGGAGGGCGCCAGCGCAATGCAGATCCTGTGGCGCATCTACATACCTCTGGCCCGCCCGATCTACACCGCGTTCGCGCTGGTGTCGGTGAGCTTTCACTGGAACAACTTCCTGTGGCCGCTGATCATCACCAACAGCGTCGGCGCGCGGCCGCTGACGGTGGGCTTGCAGGTTTTCGCGTCGACCGACCAAGGCGTGGACTGGTCAGTCATCACCGCCGCCACCTTGATGACATCCGCGCCCCTGCTGGTCGGCTTTTTGCTGTTCCAGCGCCAGTTCGTGCAGAGCTTCATGCGGGCCGGCATCAAATGACCGAGGCCCCGCGCATGCGCCTGATCACCTGGAACGTGCAGTGGTTCTGCGGCCTGGACGATCAGATCGACATGGCGCGCACCGTCGAGCAGGCCAGGGCCATGGCCGACTTCGATGTGCTGTGCCTGCAGGAAGTGGCCGTCAACTACCTGCAACTCACCGGCAACGCAGGGTTCGATCAGATCGCCCGGCTGCGCGAGTTGCTGCCGGGTTACGAAATCGTATTTGGCGCAGCGGTGACCGAACTCGGACGCCAGGGACAGCGCCAGCAGTTCGGCAACTTGATTGCAACGCGGCTGCCGATCGCGTTTGCGCAGTCCTACCCCCTGCCCTACCCGCCCGACGCGGGCCTGCGAACCATGCCGCGCATCTGCACCACGGCCGCGCTGCTGACAGCGTTCGGGCCGATACGCGTCATGACAACGCACCTGGAGTTCTATTCCAGGGTGCAGCGACTCGCGCAAGCGGGCGCGCTGGTCGACATCCACCACCAGGCCTGCGGTCACGCCGTGCATGCGCCGCTGGACGACGAAACCGGTGGCCCGTTCCAGAACAAGATACACACGCGCCAGGCCATCGTGTGCGGGGATTTCAATTGCGAGAGCACCGATGCGGAATATGCCCTGATCCAGACCGCGCCCGACGCTGATGCGACAGCGCTGAAGGACGCCTGGCCCCTGGTGCACGGGACGCAGCCGCACGACCCGACCTTCCGACTGTTCGATAGCCGCTACGGCCCTGTGCCGATCTGTTGCGACTTCGTATTTGTCAGCTCGGACCTGCAGCGGCATGTGCGGACCGTGCGAGTCGATTCGACGACCCGTGCGTCAGACCACCAGCCGGTGTTGTTGGAACTGGGCTGACGGGTAGATCGGTCGTCGGTGCCGACCGCCATCGGTCGCGATCGACGACCGTGCCGCTTGGCGTCAGCCGGCGTGTTCGGACCGCGGTACCGTTGCCGCCTCACCCAGATCCCACACCACCCCGGCCATCAGCCGCAGCGCATCGCGCGCCACCGAGGCCAGCATGTGTTCATTGGGCGCATGCTGGCTGCACGATGCATAGGAATGGGGAATCCAGACCGTAGGCAGACCCAGCACGTCGGCGAATATGTCATTGGGCAAAGAACCACCCAGGTTGGGCAGGATCGCCGGCGGCCTGCCGCTGGTGCGCTGCAGGGAGTCAGCCGTCCATCGTACCCAGGGATGGTCCGGGTCGAGCCGGGTCGCGGTGAAGAACCCATCACGTGCCGCCGTCACCGTGACCATCGCAAAACCGGCTTCATCAAGATGCCGCTGTAATGCCGCAACGATATCGGTGTGGTCCACGCCAACGACAAACCGAAGTTGGCAGTGACAACTCGCCCGCGGCGGGATCGCATTGACCGGCTTGTCCGGATTGCCACAGGTGAAGGCCAGCACCTCGAAGCTGCACCAGCCAAACACCCGCTCGGCCGGCGTCAGCCCGGGTTCGCCCCAGTCCGGGTCGATCTGCGGACCATCGGCCCCGCCATCGACTTGCAGCCCCGCCAACGCCTTGCGCACGGACGGCGTCAGGCTGTTGGGCCGCCATTCGGGCACCCGGATCTCGCCCCGGGGCCCGGTGATCGAGCACAGCGCATGCGCCAGGATGACGCCGGGATTGGCGATCAGCCCGCCCCAGTTGCCCGAATGGTGCCCGCCTTCACGCAGGTCCACCAGCAGATCCATATTGGCAGCGCCGCGCGCGCCCAGGAAGATGGTCGGTTGGTCAGGTCGCAGGCGCGGGCCATCGGAGGCGATCAGCACATCGGCCGCCAGCGCCGGGCGCTGTTGCTCGCACAGTGTACGCAGCCCGGGCGAGCCGACCTCCTCGCCGGTCTCGATCAATATCTTGAGGTTGAATCCCAGCTTGCCCCGCGTGGCCAGCACGGCTTCGACTGCGGCCAGGTTGATGGTGTGCTGGCCCTTGTTGTCGGCAGTGCCGCGGCCATACAGCCGGTCGCCGTCCTGCTGCAGCCGCCATGGATCCAGCCCGGCGCGCCAACTGGCATCCTGGCCGCGGATAACGTCGCCATGGCCGTAGGACAGTACCGTCGTCAGGGCATCGTCCTCGATCCGGTCGGCCAGCAGAAACGGGCCTGCGCCCGGTGCCGGGTTGTCGAACAGCCGGCAGCGGAACCCCGCATGCTCATAACTGCGCCGCATTTCGTCACTGAGGTAGCGGCGCAGATCGTCGGCACGATCCGGATTCTGGCTTTCGGTCGGAATAGCAACGCGGCGCGCCAGATCGGCGAAGAAACCGCCGCCGTCGAA
This sequence comes from Rhodoferax sp., assembly GCA_031396205.1. Lineage (GTDB taxonomy): Bacteria > Pseudomonadota > Gammaproteobacteria > Burkholderiales > Burkholderiaceae_C > CAISIP01. Next base: position 11,144 of record JANNKH010000121.1, on the reverse strand, counting down.
ATAGCGCTCGACCTGCGCAATGGCCTGTTCCCGCCCCATGCTGCTCTCCTTTGCTGCTTGCAAACACTGCATCCGCTGGCTTCCAGCGCATGATAGGTCAGTCGCGCCACACTGCGCCCGCCCTCGAATGGCGCGTTGCCGTACAGTGCTCTCAACGACCAGGCCAGGAGACCACCGATGACACGCATCCTCACTGCCGCGTTCAAGCACGAAACCAATACCTTTTCGCCGCTGCCGACCGACCTCACGTCCTATGCCGCTCGGTGCCTGCGCCATGGCGCGGACATACCGGCCTATTTCCGCGGCACCGCGACGGAGGTGGGCGCTTTCATCGATGCGGGCGAACGCCATGGCTGGGAACTGGTGTTTGCGGTGGCAGCGGATGCAACCCCCTGCGGCAAGGTGACCCGCGAGGCCTTCGACACCATCGTCGGCACGATCGAAGACGCCTTGCGCAAGCAAGGACCGTTCGACGCGGTGCTGCTGTGCCTGCACGGCGCGATGGTGGCTGAACATGTCGATGACGGAGAGGGCGAGTTGTTGCGCCGCTTGCGCGCGGTGACGGGCGATCGACTGCCGATCGGCGTGACGCTGGACCTGCACGCGAACGTGACGGATGCGATGGCCCGATTGGCCAGCGTCATCGTGTCGTACCGCACCTATCCGCATATCGACCTGTACGCAACCGGCATGCGCTGCGCGGACCTGATCGCACGCACGATTGCCGGCCAGATCGAACCCACCTGCATGGTCGCCCGCGGCGCGATGATCGACGCCGTGGACCATGGCCGCACGTCCGCGCCGGGGCCGATGCTGGAGACACTGGCGCTGGCAGATGCAATGCAATCGCAAACCCCCGGGGTGTTGGACATCGGCATCAACGCGGGCTTTCCGTGGGCCGACATTGAGCCGGCCGGGCCCAGTGTGGTGGTGGTCGCGGACCGCAGGGCGGGCGTGGACGCGGCATCGATCGCGTCCACGCTGTTGGCGCACATGTGGCGCGACCGCCAGCGCACGACCGTGCACCCCCTGGGTCTGATCGAGGGCATTTCCGCCATCCACAGTGCCTTGGCAAGTCCGGGGCCTGGCAACGTGCTGGTCGCCGACTGCGCCGACAACCCCGGTGGCGGTGGACTGGAGGACTCGGTGGCCCTGCTCGGCGCGATGGTCGAGGCCCGTTTCAATAGAGTTGCGTTTGGCATGATCTGCGATCTGGCCACTCTGCAAGTCTGCATCGCGGCGGGTCCGTCGGCGCGGCTTGCGGTGCAACTCGGCGGCAATTCAGGCGGGAAGTTTCAGGGCCCGTTGGCACTGAACGCTCAGGTCGTGTCCGTGCAGCAGGGACGCTTCACCTTCACCGGGCCCATGAGCCGCGGCATCGACCTGGACATCGGCCCCACGGTGGTGCTGCGCACCGGGGGCATCGACATCGTGGTGGCGGGCAGCCGGCACCAGGTGCTGGACCCCGGGTTCTTTGCGCATGCCGGGTTGGAGCCCAGCCAGTATGACATCGTGGTGGTCAAATCGTCGCAACACTTTCGCGCCGCATTCGGACCGATGGCGCGGCAAACCATCGTCATCGACACAGCCGATGGCCTGACCTCGTTCAACCTGAAGGCGTTTGGCCACCAGAACGTACGCCGGCCGGTCTATCCGCTGGACCACCCGCACGGCGGGCCCTGAATCCGACCCGCATCAAGATCGTGGTCAACCGGGACTGCTACAGTGTCCGGACCCGGCCGCAATGGCGCCTGGTGATGCCCAAGCCAATCGCAAGCGATACGACCATGCCCGATTTCAATACCCTCACGATCACAGCCGATAACGGCAACCCCCGGGTCGCCCGGCTGCTGTTGAACCGGCCTGAAAAGCTCAACGCCATCAACGATGACACGCCGCGCGACATCCGCGCCGCGGTTGAATGGGCGAACGCCGAACCCTCCATCCATGTCATCGTCGTCGAGGGTGCCGGCAAGGGTTTTTGCGGCGGCTATGACTTGAACATGTTCGGCCAGGGCGAGATCGACCATCCCTGCCAGCAGGAGCGGTTTCCATGGGATCCGATGGAAGACTACGCCTATATGAAGCGCAACACCGACGACTTCATGAGCCTGTGGCGCAGCGCCAAACCCACCATCGCCAAGGTGCACGGATATGCCGCCGCCGGCGGCAGCGACATCGCCCTGTGCTGCGATCTGCTGGTGATGGCCGATGACGCGCGCATCGGCTACATGCCGACCCGCGTCTGGGGCTGCCCGACCACTGCCATGTGGACCTACCGTCTCGGGCCCGCCCGTGCCAAGCAGTTGATGTTCACCGGTGACACCATCGACGGCCGTACTGCGCTGGCCTGGGGCCTGGCCAATGACTGCGTGCCGGCCGACCAACTGGATGCCACGGCGATGTCGTTGGCCGCGCGCATCGCCGGCGTGCCCGCGTCGCACCTGGCGATGCACAAGATCGTCGTGAACCAGGTCATGCTGGCAATGGGGCTGGAGCAAAGCCAGCAGATGGCCACGGTGTTCGATGGCATCACCCGCCACAACCCCGAGGGCCTGTGGTTCCGGCGTTATGCGCAGCAGCACGGATTCAAGGCTGCGGTGCAATGGCGCGACAGCGGCAAGCCGATTCCCGAAGGCGACGAGGCGCGCGCGCTGGTGCGCGCGATGGACCAGCAACGCAAGCAGGACACCTGATGCTCCACTTTCTGCCGCCGCTGGCCGTCGGCTCCATTGCCAGTGTGCTGATGGTGCTCAACGCCCTGTTCTGGGTACCAATCCTGCTGATTCTTGCGGTGATCAAATTGCTGTTGCCGTTCGAGGCCGCACAAAGCGCGATGGCGCCGCTGCTGCTGTGGATCGCCGAATCCTGGATCTCCTGCAACAGCGCCTGGATGGCGCTGACCCAGCGCACGCAATGGGACGTGTCCGGCATCCAGGCGCTGGACCCGGACAGCTGGTACATGGTCAACTGCAACCACCAGTCCTGGGTCGATATCCTGGTGCTGCAGCATCTGCTCAACCACCGGATTCCGCTGCTCAAGTTCTTTCTCAAGCAGCAACTGATATGGGTACCAGTGATGGGCCTGGCCTGGTGGGCGCTGGACTTCCCGTTCATGCGCCGGCATAGCGAGGAATACCTGAAAATGCACCCGGAGATGCGCGGCAAGGACCAGGAAACCACCCGCCGCGCCTGCGAGAAATTCGCGCTGATGCCCACCAGCGTGATGAACTTTCTTGAAGGTACCCGGTTCACCGCGGCCAAGCATGCGCGCCAGCAGTCACCCTACATCCATCTACTCAAGCCCAAGGCCGGCGGCATGGCGCTGGCGCTCAATGCGATGGGCGACAAGTTCCGCGCGATCCTGGATATCACCATCGTGTATCCGGACGGCACACCAAGCTTCTGGCATTTCCTGCAGGGACGCATGCGCCGGGTCGTGGTGCGGGCACGGCTGCTGCCGATACCGCCGCATCTGATCGGCGCCGACTACGGTGGCGATGCCAAGGTGCGCGCGCAGTTCCAGGCCTGGGTGCAGCAGTTGTGGAGCGAGAAAGACACGCTGATCACCGAACTGCTCAATGCGCCGCAGCGTCGCCCCACAACTGCTTGAGCCGCGCGTCCCGACCGCAACTGGTGCGGTAGTACTTGTAGCGCACCGGGTTCTTCAGGTAGTAGTCCTGATGGTATTCCTCGGCCCGGTAGAAGGCATCGCCCTTGACGACCTCGGTGACGATCGGCGCCTTGAATGGTTTGGTCTTTTCCAGCGCCGACTTCGACGCCTGTGCAACACGCAACTGCTCGGCGTCCTGCGCATAGATGGCGGTGCGATACGGTGAACCGACATCGCAGAACTGGCGATCCTTGGTCGTCGGGTCGATGGTGCGCCAGAAATGCTCTACCAGTTGCGCATAGCTGACCTTGGCGGGGTCGAACACGATCTCCACTGCCTCGGCATGGCCGGTCATATTCGAGGAGACCTCCTGGTAGCTTGGATTGGCGGTCTTGCCACCGGTATAGCCCGATACGGTCGACAGCACTCCCGGCAGTTTGTCGAAATCGGACTCGACGCACCAGAAACAGCCGCCGGCGAAAACTGCCTTGGCGGTAACAGCCGTCGTCGCGGACGCTGTAGTGGACGGCTGGGTCTGCGCCGAGCCGCCGCCGGCCACCGTTGCCAGCAATAAAGCCGCGACGAAGCCGCGCAGCGGATGAAAAAGCCTAGTGTGTGTCACGGGGAACTCCTTGGCGTCCGAGGGCCCGCCTGGCAGCCAAGCCAGTGCAGCGGGAAGGCGCCATCTCGCGCCCTGCAGTTGAGTCGGATTGGCAGGCCTGTTCTTACCAGGCAGTGCCCATGGAACTGCCTGCCACCCTGCTCCCGCTCAGTTGTGGCGTAGGGGTTCTGACGGGTTTCGCTTGCCGGGCAGCTGCGCCTGTGCCTGCTGGCCGGCTGCGGAATCAGCCAATCTGCGACAGCTCAGAGCCCGGCAGCAGGCTGCGGCCGCCACGCGGCCACTCCACCCATACGCCAGCGTGAGACTGGCCGACCACATAACCATCGGTACGCTGGATGGAACCACCGCGAATATGGTTGACGCGCACGCCGGGCTGGAAACTGGGCTGGTCGAACAGGGATTTGAGGAAAAGCAGGATACTCATGGCAGGTATTGGAAAAATAAAGGGAAAAGACTGAAGTAAGGGCGAATCAGCTGTGCGCACGCAGCCACTGGCGCTCTCGATGCTCGAGTTCTGAGGCGGATTGAACGCCGGACAGATAAGCCTCGACGGCGCGCTGGTCCTGGCTGTCGGAATGGCGGGAGTAGGCGTCACGCAGCGAGCGCAGCGCAGCCCAGAGGAAAAACAGATGGTTCACGGTAGTTTCGAAGGCCACCCGCCGCAAGGAAGGCAACCAGCGTATTAGGGAAAACCCTGATTATGCTCGTATTCATGTTGCACTGCACAATTCCCCGCTGCCGGGCGTGCGATTAGGGAGGCCTGCCTCGCGGCCGACTAGCACCAGCGGCCAGTCGGGAACAGCAATTGGCGCGGGGTCCGAATGCCGCGCTCAGTCCGACCTGCGCAAGGCTGCGGATCGCCTGTGCGCAGCGTGCGCACGCGAAATTCCGAGCGCCTGTTGCATCGGTCCGGGCGTTTGCGGATCCCGACGTGACCAGACCGATGCCCGATGCAGCACCGGTGGTGACCACTATTTTTACGTCGAGCCAGCTGGCATGGTTGTACCGTGATGTCGATCAGGCGGTCTCGTCCAGCCGGGCCAGCGATTGGCGCACGGGCTCAGTGGCGAGCGGGCGCACCAGCCGCGAAACCTCGCGACCCTTGTGCAGAAATACCAACGTCGGCCACAGTGTGACTGAAAACGAACGGCCCAGCGCACGACCGGGGCCGTCCTCGACCTTGATGTGGCGCACGCCGGGAAATTCGCCGATGGCTCGCGCCACCACGCTCTGCGCTGCCCTGCAATGGCCGCACCAGTCGGTGCCGAACTCCAGCAGCACCGGACCGGTCAGTGCATCGATATCGGCTCGCGCCGGTTGATCAACTGCAAATGGCTGGTTCATTTGGTCACTCTATCAGGTCAGGTCCCTGACCGTGGTGCCCGGCGGAGCATACGGCCACGTTCGCGCGACACGCTGCGGTGCCATGCGCCTTGGGAGCGGCCCGGCGGAGCATTGGCCATGCTCGACGCGATGCAGTCGTCGCGCCGGCGATGGGCCCTGTTTGCGCAGCACCAGCACCAGGGGCGGACCGCGCTGCAAGGCCTAGCGTGGCGCATTTGCCACTGTGGCAGGGCCGAGTTACGATGACCGATGGAGGTAATCCGCCATGACGCCATCGCCAGTTTTGAGGCTGCACGTGCCCGAGCCCAGCGGGCGGCCTGGTCGCGAAACCGATTTCTCCTATCTGCATCTGTCGCCAGCGGGCGCGGTGCGTCGCCCACCGGTGGATGCAACTCCTGCCAGCACCAGCGACCTGGCCTACGGTCTGGTGCGGGTGCTGGATGACGAGGGCAACGCCGTCGGCCCCTGGGCGCCCGACATCGGCATCGAACCGCTGCGCGCAGGCATGCACGCCATGCTCAAGACGCGGGCCTATGACGCGCGGATGCTGATCGCGCAGCGGCAAAAGAAGATCTCGTTCTACATGATGTGCCTGGGCGAAGAGGCGATAGCGGTTGCCCATGCGATGGCGCTGCAGCTCGGTGACATGCATTTCCCCAGCTATCGCCAGCAGGGGCTGCTGTTGGCGCGCGACGACATCGACATGGTCGAGTTGATCTGCCAGCTGATGTCCAACGAGCGTGATCCGCTCAAGGGCCGCCAGCTGCCGGTGATGTATTCGTACAAGCGCGCCGGATTCTTCAGCATCTCCGGCAACCTGGCCACGCAGTTCATCCAGGCCGTGGGCTGGGCCATGGCCTCGGCGATCAAGGGCGACTCGAAGATCGCCTCGGCCTGGATCGGCGACGGTGCCACCGCCGAGTCCGATTTCCACACCGCGCTGACCTTTGCCCATGTGTACCGCGCGCCGGTGATCATGAACGTGGTCAACAACCAATGGGCGATCTCGACCTTCCAGGCCATCGCCGGGGGCGAAGCCACAACCTTCGCCGCCCGCGGCGTGGGTTGCGGCATCGCATCACTGCGGGTCGACGGCAACGATTTCCTGGCAGTGCATGCGGCATCGACATGGGCCGCCGAGCGCGCTCGCAACAACCTGGGTCCGACGCTGATCGAATGGGTGACCTACCGTGGCGGCGCACACTCCACATCCGACGACCCTGCGCGCTACCGACCGGCCGACGACTGGTCGCATTTTCCGCTTGGCGATCCGGTGCAACGCCTGGCGCAGCATCTGGAACGGCTTGGCGTCTGGTCGAAGGAGGAGCACGAAGCGACCCGCAAGGCACTCGATGCCGAGGTCGGTGCCGCTCTGAAGAAGGCCGAATCGTACGGTTCTCTGAGCAAAGGCCAACTTGCCGGCGCCGCGACCATGTTCGACGACGTGTTCGAGTCGGTGCCGGCGCATCTGCAGACGCAGCGCCACCAACTGCTGGGAGACTAGTGCCATGCAGATGACGATGATCCAGGCACTGCGCTCGGCGATGGACGTGATGCTGGAGCGCGACGACAACGTCGTGGTCTACGGCCAGGACGTCGGCTATTTCGGCGGTGTATTCCGCTGCACCGACGGACTGCAGGCCAAGTACGGCAAATCGCGCGTGTTCGATGCGCCGATCTCCGAGGGCGGCATCGTCGGCACGGCGATCGGCATGGCGGCCTATGGGCTGCGCCCGGTGGTCGAGGTGCAGTTCGCCGATTATTTCTACCCGGCCTGCGACCAGATCGTGTCCGAGGCGGCGCGCCTGCGCTACCGTTCGGCCGGCGACTTCACCGCGCCGCTGACGATCCGCATGCCCTGCGGCGGCGGCATCTACGGCGGCCAGACCCACAGCCAGAGTCCGGAGGCGCTGTTCACCCATGTGAGCGGGCTGCGCACCGTGATGCCTTCCAACCCCTACGACGCCAAAGGCCTGCTGATCAGCTGCATCGAGAACAACGACCCGGTCATCTTCCTCGAACCCAAACGGCTGTATAACGGCCCCTTCGACGGCCACCATGACAAACCGGCAACGCCCTGGTCGGGCCATCCGCTGGCCGAGGTACCCGAGGGCCACTACACCGTGCCGCTGGACAGCGCGACCGTGTTGCGCACCGGTCAGGATCTGAGCATCCTGACCTACGGCACGATGGTCTATGTGGCGCTCGCGGCGACCGCCGAGAGCGGCATCGACGCCGAGATCATCGACCTGCGCAGCATCTGGCCGCTCGACCTGCCGACCATCATTGCGTCGGTGAAGAAGACCGGCCGCTGCGTCGTCGTGCACGAGGCCACCCGCACCAGCGGCTTTGGCGCCGAACTGGCGGCCTTGGTGCAGGAGCATTGTTTTTATCACCTGCAGGCCCCGATCGAACGCGTGACCGGCTGGGACACACCCTACCCCCATGCCCAGGAATGGGCTTATTTCCCCGGCCCGGCGCGGGTGGCGGCGGCGCTGCGGCGCACCATGGAGGCATGATGGCTCACAAGTCGAACGACGGGCCGCCCCAAGATCGACTGCACCCCCTTGGCGGGCCGGGCGAAGCCCGGGATGGGGGCCCTGTTCATACGGTCAAGATGCCCGACCTGGGTGAAGGCATCACCGAGGTCGAGGTCGTGGCCTGGCATGTGCAAATTGGCGACACGGTCTCGGAGGACCAGGTGCTGGCCGATGTGATGACCGACAAGGCCACGGTCGAGATTCCATCGCCGGTGGCCGGCAAGGTAATCACGCTCGGCGGTGAAGTGGGCCAGGTGATGGCTGTCGGCGCGGCGCTGATCCGGATCGCGGTCGATGGCGAGAGTGCCGGCGTAGCCGCGCCGATCGATATCGCGCCAGTCGTTGCCAAGCCCGTTTCCGGTACTGGCAGCGTGGACACTCCGGCACCGACGCGCAAGCCAAACTCAGGCGCCGCCAAAACCCGGCAGGCGACGACGAGTGCGACCGCATTGCCAAACACACCACTCGCCGTGCCGCCGCAGGCGCGCACCAGCCGCCCGCCGCCAGAGGCGACGCATGACGGCGCCGCCCTGCCTGCGACCGGCGCCGCCAGCGGCGACAAGCCAATCGCCTCCCCCGCGCTGCGCCGCCGCGCCTGGGAGTTGGGCATCGACCTGCGACAGGTCCCCGCGACCGGCGCTGGTGGCCGCACTATGCAGGCCGACCTCGATGCGCATGTCGCACGCCACGGCGCGCTCAGTCAGGATGCAGCCGCGCCGTCAACCGTCATACCTGTCCGCGCCGGCATCGACGAGCAAGAGCAGATCAAGGTCATCGGGCTGCGCCGGCGCATCGCGCAGAAGATGCAGGAGTCCAAGCGGCGCATTCCGCATTTCGCCTATGTCGAGGAATGCGACGTGACCGAGCTGGAGTCGCTGCGGGCGCAGCTCAATGACCGCTTCGGCACCAGCCGCGGCAAGTTGACCCTGCTGCCCTTCCTGCTGCGCGCCATCGTGCTCGCAATCGCGGATTTTCCACAAGTCAATGCCGTGTTCGACGACGAGACCGGCGTCATCACCCGGCACAGCGCAGTGCACATGGGCATCGCGACCCAGACCGACGCCGGCCTGATGGTGCCGGTGCTGCGCCATGCGCAGGACGGCGACCTGTGGGCGAATGCGCGAGCGATCAGCCAGCTGGCGGAGATGACACGCTCGGGCCGGGCCACCCGCGACGAACTCACCGGCTCGACCATCACGCTGACCAGCCTGGGCGCGCTTGGCGGCATCGTCTCCACCCCCATCATCAATGCGCCGGAGGTAGCGATCGTCGGTGTCAACCGCATCGCCCTGCGGCCGATGGTGGTGTCAGGCACATTCGTCGCGCGCAAGATGATGAACCTGTCGTCCTCGTTTGACCACCGGGTCGTCGACGGGCAGGATGCGGCGAAATTCATCCAGGCGGTGCGGGGGTTTCTGGAGGCACCGGCGACCCTGTTTATCGAGTAGCCGCTGCATCATTCGCGCAGCTGGCGTGCTGATGGCCTTATGGCGCGGCTGCGTGCAGTGCTAGGGCACGGTGCGCAGGCAGCGTACGCGCATTCTCCGGCTCGCGCTCGCGCAGATGCGCACACGGCTGCATGCATGGCTGGCGTCTGCACCATGGTGGGCATGAGCTGTGGGGCCGGTCAGCGGCAGTTCGTGTAGGCGGGCAATCGACCCGTTGCAGCCATAGCGACCATAGAATTCAACGTCGGATAGCCGACGTCCGCAGGAATCCTGAAACTCGGTGCTGGTGACCGCTTACGGGATGGCCCATTGTGATTGTGGTCGTCGTGTCACGACCACAACCGGTCATTCATGGTTGGCGCCGAAAGCGGTCATTCAGGTCCGGGTTTCGGGGTCCGTACCCACCAGACTCAATGCAATCCGCGCGGACTGGTCTAGAAGTCCGTACCAGTGAACTTTCTGGCATCAGGATTATTATCCTGCTCAAGAACCTGTGTCATATACCTTGATTCCAGGGCATAACAAACGCAGACTGCAGAGCGATGAGGTTGGCGACGTCACCCACGACCGCCTAGTTGCCACGTAAGCCAATTTTGGCAGCGGCGGGGAGGGAATTAGCAGTTGCGGTCACCGCAGACGCAATCGGTTAGGCCTCCTTTGTAAGTAGCTGCCTCAGGGTAAACACTTCAGAGCTTCGAAGGTTTCCAACGATGGCCTTGGCTGTCTCCACGATACCCTCAAGGCCAAGGAACCACCACCCAAACACGAAGGAAAAAAAGGTGAAGCTTGCTTGCGCAAAGCCGGCGCTTCTGTCTTGGAGGACATATGGCTTCGACGTGAAGGACACCGTCGCGAAGAGAGCCGAAAACACGACTCGGTAACGGACCAACGGGGTATCGAGAGTTACCGTGTACCCATCCGGATGTTTTGCACCTGTTTCGAGAAGCGCAGATTGACCTTCCAGCCAGCTAAAGAATTTTTTTCGAGCGACGTGTTGCCACATTGCGAATGGAAGCAAACACACGCCAAAAATGGCGAGTGCAATGAGAAGTGCCCCAAGCAATGAATTCTCAGGTGTCGTGGATGTTCCGATGCTGCGCAACAAATCGGGAAGTAGTATGCCGGAGCCCAACGAGATTGCTGCGGCAACGAGCCAGAACTTGCCTGCTTTGTACGTCCCGTAGACGGAGTCAATGGTTGACATGAGGACTCTCCGGACACGAAGTTATTCGGTACCGTATTGAATCAAGCCAGCCATTGGCTGTCGTCATCAGTATTGCGGACAAGGCGGCACGCTGCTTGCGGATGCCATTATTTCCGGATGCCACTTGAGGCCTATCCCCAAGTCACGGTTCGCAGATGTTCCGACGCAACTTTGACGTTGAGTGCACTGTTGTTGACCTGGGCACCGCCGGGCGGTACAGCAAAGCCTCCAGTTCCCCATCGGTGAGCGTCTGGGCCAGGGCCCAGTCCACGCCGGCGACGCGCGCCAGCACGATGAACTTGCCGACGGTGCCCTTGCCGATGCCCACGGCACGGGCGATCTGGCCGTAGCTCAGACCGGCTTCGAGGTGCAG
>JANNKH010000107.1:0-8455 GCA_031396205.1 Rhodoferax sp. | reverse complement strand
AAGTCGCCGGTCACCGAACAGCACTCCAGGATCTCGGGCAGATCTATGGAAAGCGGTACGGAAGTGGAGCCCAAAACTACTTACGCCGCACCCTCCGGATTCAGACCCGGGTTTCGAGACAAATCAGCTCGCGCTCCTCTGAAAAACGTTGGGACACTACTGGCCCTCATTGTGTTGTCGTGGATTTCGAGTACTCGTCGTAGCGGCGTCTGATAACCGCCCGCAAGATTCCAGGCGACAGGAATACCAAGTTCAGCAGCAGTTGCAAAAGCCAGTTCGTCCCGTATCGACAATTGCTCAGTCGTAAGCCACCCGCCCAGTGGGTCGTCTACGTGAGGGTCGGCACCAGCCTGGTACAGAATCACGTCGCAGTCCACCATGCTGGCGACTATCTGTGGGATCGCGCCCAGAAATTCCGGTGCTTGCGCTGCGAAATGGAAGTGCTTGCCCGCCGTGTAGTGGGTGATCCAGTCGATGTGTAGGCGTCGGATGATGTTGTCTGTGCCATCACCTTCATGCTGATCAAAGTCGAGGATAGTGGTGGCATGGCTGATTCGCCACTCTTTGCCAAGGCAGGCATCCATCTTGCCGACCACCAGGCGCGTTTTGGCGCATTGCTGCGCATCGCTGTCAAGGACATAGGACTTGGCCACACAGTGGCCCAGCGTACCGGTGTTTCGGCCGAGCTGATTGCCCATGCCAACGCCCAGTTCGCCGCGGCGACCCGTGAGGGCTTCGGAGACTCGGACCTGCTCAACATTTCGCGCGTGATACGGCGCAGTGCGAAGACCGCCGGTTAAGTCGGGCATGAAGGAAATCTCGCTCGAGGTCCCTACGTCCGACGGCGCCATGCCGGTGTTCGCGGCCATGCCGCAGGGTGTCTCGCTCGCCCCAGGCGTATTGATCTACATGGATGTATTCGGCCCACGCGCGGAACTGCATGAGATCGCGCGCAGCTTCGCCAGTTCGGGCTATCTGGCAGTGGTGCCGCAGCTGTTCCATCGCCTGGGGTCGCCCGTATTTGCGCCTGCCAACTGCAAGGACGAGGCAGTCGACCCCGCAGCAGCCCATGCCAACGAGGCCACCAGCATGCAGATGAGCGGCGCTGACACCGCGGCGCTGATCCGTTTCGCAGGCGGTGGCGGATTCGGAATCGCGACCGGCTTGTGGGGCGCCATCGGCTACTGCATGGGTGGGCGGCATGCCATTGCCAGCGCTACCGAACACCCGCGGCACATACGCGCAGCGCTGTCGGTGCACGGTGGCCGGCTGGTCGACGGCGGCGACAATTCTCCGCACCGGATGATCGGCCGCTCGACAGTACCGCTGTTCTATTTTTTCGCCAAAGACGACCCGACCTGTCCGCCCGAGCACCGGCAGCTGATCGCCTAGGCCGCCGCCGCCACCGATGGTCGGGTGCAGGTGGAACAATTGAACGCACACCACGGATGGACATTTCCAACGCGCTGGTGTCACGACAAACGGGCCTCCGAACGGGTCTGGGAGCAGGCACTGGCGATGTTCCGTACGACACTGTGGACCGCGCATCGGCCACGTCGATCCTGAGCGGCTTTCGCCTCAGCGCGCAAGCGCATCGATCCCGATGATCGGCAGCATCACCGCCAGCACGATCAGCATTGCCACCAGGTCCATGGTCCCGATCAGCAGCAGTTTGCGGATGGTGGCCAGTTGCATGGCACGGCGTTGCAGATCGGCCGACAGTTACGCCCGTGGGAAGAATCTCACCGCCGGAGCGGCGACCGGCTCGATACGCGGACCGAGGCGCAGTTGTCAGGCATGAGCCTGCTGATGATCGAGATGCACTACCGGCACCATCAGTGGCCGCCCAGCCGCTTGCGGTCGTGTGCTTCGACCCGCAGGGCCGCGTGCAGACTGAAGCCGTCGATGTCGGAACACAGAAGCTCGCGCGCCATGCCCTCGCTCGCCATCGCGCCCCGCAGGGTCAAGAGGGGACGATGTTCAGTTCAGACATCCTGCGTGTCGCTATGGGTTGATGAGCTAGGGCTAGGGCTGGGGCGGCTCGGAGGTCGCTGGTGGCCGGGCGTTGTCAAAGTAGTCGCAGCCGGCCCGTGCCAATGTCCTGCCTTGCCATCGTGCCAACAGCAACTCCATCCGCAAACTGCCGTCCGAACGAGATGCCTGACGCTTCTGTTCTGGTGGAATGCCTGTGTGCTGACTGGTGCGGCGTTTGCCGCGACTACCGCAGTGTCTTTGACCAGGTTCAGGCCAAACTTCCGCAGGTTCGCTTTATGTGGGTCGACGTGGAAGATCAGGCTGACCTGGTCGATCCGATAGATGTCGACAACTTTTCCACGCTGCTGATCGCGGTCGGCGACGAAGCACGTTTCTTCGGCACCATCAAGCCGCAGCCGGAAACGCTGGAGCGGCTGCTACGGTACCGGTTGAACCAAGGCAATCATCCTCCTGTGCCACAGCGCGACGTGGCGCAACTGGTAACCAGATTGCGCGGCCCAGGCAACCCGCATGCGCAATAAGGCATTCCAGGGCGGCCTGCGGCCTCATCGGCCCAGGTTGGGCTCGCCCTGCTCTCCATTGCCCGGCAGACGTCGCTGCGGTGGCGCCTGCGGGCGCACCTCTTCCATGTGCCGCGCCAGGTAAGCCAGCAGGTGGCGTCGCTTCTCCACGCCGCGGTGGCCGTCGTGGGACTCGGCGTTGGGGAACCAGTCGGGCTGCTGCTTGGCCACATGTTCGAAGATCGCGCGCCAACGCATCTTGACGGTGTGCGGCGACACGTTCAACTGCGCGGCGCACGCGTCGTCGGCATGGTTGCCCAGCGCCAGCAGCAGCAGATCCTGTTCGGCCATGGTGAAGCGAAAGCGCGGCACACGGTCGTTGAAAAACAGCAGCGAAGCTAGCGCCACCGGCAGGCGCTGGCTCTGCCGGCGTGTCATACCCATCAGATAACGCCGCCGCGCCGGTGGCAAACGCTTGCCGTCGGACACCGTATGGCGGTGGAACACCGGCAAGCCCATCGCGCGCACGGTCAGGAAAAGATCGCGTCCGATACATTCGCGCAGCGCCATGCGCAGGCGCCAACCGTCGAGCCAGATACGCAGCGACTCCAGTAGCAGCGGCATCCAGCGCAGCGCGGTAGGTACCGACCAGTCGTCGCGCGCGAAAGCAAAGTCCAGCCCGACTCCGTTCACACCGTCGCCGCTATTGGCGAGTGCCGCCTGCGCGCGGCTGAGGATCACGCCGCCTCCCTGCAACTCGGCTTGCAGCACTTGTTGCGCCACCATCGGCGCGCCCTGGGCCAGCAGCAGATCGGCAAATGTATTGCCGACGAACGCCCCTGAGGCCACGCCCTGGATCCGTTGCGCTGGCGGCAACAGGTCGTCCAGGAAGACGTGCATTTCGAGCCGCCGCTCGTTCAGCAGCGTGCGCCACAGCCGCGGCAGTTCGGCGAATGTGGCCTGGTCGTGGATTCCGCGGCTGCCGCTCGCCACCACTTCGTGCGCGCGTGCCAACTCGTCGATACGGACGGGACGGACGTGCAGGGTCATGAATTGCGTTTGTTGTTGCGGACCGGGACGCTGATGAATTATTACCCTATTTGAGTACTTCCGAGTCTCCCACGCCCGCCCTAGCATCGCAATGACTGGCGGCGCCTTTGCCGCCAGAAGGGGGCAACATGAACACACTTTACTTCCTTCGGGCGGCAGTCATGTTAGCCGCGTCGCTGGCGGGCTCTGGCGTGCTTGCGCAGCCGCTCGGTGTGCCAACGTATAACGCGACGGCGCTGGTCGACGTAGAGCGCGGTACGACATTTGGCTCTGTGTTTCGCGCGATCACGCACCAGGGGTTCAATGGCCTCGGCCACCAGATCGCCGTCGCCGGGCCGCAGCCAGTGTTGTGGCCCAACTTCAGGGCTACCGATGCTTACGCGGCGTCGAGCGCGACGCAACTGAAGGCGACCGCGGTCGCGTCGGGTACGGTTTTTTTCTACGACAACATGGAACCCTACGTACATGCGCTGGCGCTCGCGGAAAACACCAGCTTCTGGAGCTTCGGTGCGCCTTGGCAGATGGAGTTCACGCCGTTTCTCACCGGCGCCCTGTCGGGCATCGTGGGTTATTTCGAGGCGCCGGGCGCGAACAACAGCACGCAGGTGCGCTTCGGCCTCGATCTGCTCGACGCAGGCGGGGCGCTGGTGAGGCCGATCTTCGAAGTCCAGGCGCGCATCAATCTCGGCAATGCAGCCGACGTGCTGAACTTCAGCGCCACGACGAGCGGCTTCGCGTCCAGCATGTCGTGGGACACCGCGTTCACCAAGACTAGCGACGACGACACCTCGTTTTCGGGCAAGCTGGCCTACGACATCGGTTATGCCGAATTGATCATGACCCCGATCGTTGCCAACGTGGGCGATGTCTACGGCTTCCGCTGGTTCCTCGAAGCCGAGAGCTGGATCCAGGGTTATTCGGTCAACGCCGTCTTCGCCGCCGACCTCGGCCACACCGCGACGATCGGCTTTGCATTGAGCGACGAAGAGCTGGCCCAGCGCGGCATCGTGCAACTGCTGTCGGTGCCCGCTGCCGTGCCCGAGCCCTCGGCTGCGGTGCTGGCGCTGACCGGGCTGCTGCTGCTGGGTCTGCGTCGCGTGCCGCGCCGCGCTGGGCCTTGAGGCGTGCCCACAATGGTTTGCCAGGCGCATGTTGCCGCGCGAATTCTCCGGCTCTGTATTGCCGTGCTCGGTGCCGTCGTGTTGGCCGGCTGCCCCTCAAGCGGCACGATCGGCTTTGTAGGTGAACCTTTGGGCGTCCGGGTGCGCGCCGTCACCCCCGATCCGTTCGTGATTGACCTGACCAATCTCCCCTTAACCGATTCGATAGAAATCGAGTATGAACTGATCGGCAGAGCGACCAACAAGGATCTCTCTTCCTGCGCGCCAGCAAAATTCACCTCCGGGTTGACCGGCGTGGTCGTGAACCTGAGAGATTTTCCCTTCCAGGACGAACCTTGCAAGGATTCAGGGCGCCGCAGCGCGCGTTGGCAGATCACGTTCGACCGCGCCGCGTTGCAAACCCAGCCTTCGGGCAGTTACGCGGCGCGCGTCGAAGTCGGGCGTTGTTACGACGATATCGGGGTGGGTGAGAAGTGCACGACCGCACAGTTCACATTTACGATCGAACTGCGCGGCGCCGCGCCGCCCGCACCACCGCGGCAACCGCAGAACTTCGCCGCCGCGGTCGACGGCCCCACGATCGTGCTGACTTGGCTCGACGAGCCGGGCGCGCAGAGTTATCTGCTCGAAGACCAGACTCCTGCTGGTGACTTCGTCGCAGTGGCCACCCTGCCGGCCTTCACGACAACGTACCGCGATACCAACCCGGCGCTCAACACCTTGTCCACCTACCGCCTGACGGCCATCAACGACGCCGGTTCGAGCGCGCCGGTCACGGCCAGCGCCCAGATCGTGGTGACAAGGACACTGACCGTGGCGCTCCAGGCCCGTGGCGACAGCGTCACCAGCAGTCCCGCCGGTATCGCTTGCACAGTGGGAACCTGCAGCGCAACGTACGCGATCAATGCGCTGGTGGTGCTGACGCCAACGGCCGCCGGTACTTCACGCTTCGTGCGCTGGGAAGGCGACCCCGATTGCAGCGACGGCAGCGTGACGATGGACGCCGACAAGATGTGTTTTGCCACGTTCATTTCGTTTGACGACAAGCTGGTGACGGTAGCCGTGGCCGGAAACGGGCGCGTCACCAGCAACCCGGCCCGCATCGCTTGCCCGGGGCTTTGCAGCGAACTGTTTTCGGGCGGCTCCTCGGTGTTTCTGACCGCCACACCGTCCCTCGGCTCGGTCTTTCTGCGCTGGACCGGGGACCCCGATTGCAACGACGGCGTGCTGGAAATGAATGCCGACAAGTCGTGTACGGCCACGTTCACGCTGACGCCCGGCACCGGGGTGACGCTCACGGTCTACATCCAGGGCACCGGCTCGGTCTCGTCGACGGCCGCGGTCCTGTGCAGCAGCGACGTGGACCCGTGCAACGCGCAATTCGCCCTTGGCACCGGGCTGAGCTTGTTCGCCACTCCGGGGCCGGATCAAGCCTTCCTCGGCTGGGCGGGCAGCGCGGACTGTGCCGACGGCCAGCTCGGGTTGAGCACCGACACCACCTGCGTGGCCAATTTCGTATCGACCGCGGCGCAGTGGCGCTTGGGGGTCACGGCGCTGAACCAGACGTCCCAGATCACCAGCGCATCCATCCGCGAGCCGGCGATCGTGGTCGATGCAGCCGGCCGGCCGGTCGTCGCATGGACCGAAGATTCGAACGTCTACCTCTTCCGCCCGTTTGGAGCCGGCGCAACCCGGGTCAGCGTGAACCCGTCGAACGGGGCTCCGTCGCTTGTGATGGAGCCCAGCGACGGGCCGCTGGTCGCCGTGGTCGAGGATAGCGCGACCGATCGCCGCAACGTGCGTCTGCGGCGCTTCCCAAGCAGCCACCAAATGGGCAGCGTCTGGGTCGATGTCGGGCCGGGCCCGCTCGACACCACGTTATCGGCCGACGCCTGGGACCCGTTCGTGGTCATCCGCAACGGCCGCATCACCGTGACCTGGGTCGAGGGCGAGCCGGGCGCGGGTAGCCGCATCGTGGTGCGCAGTTGGGACGGCACGCAGTGGTCGGCGGTGGGCAACGGCGGCGGCCCGGCGCCGAGCGCCGCCAGCAGCGAAAGCCAGCGTCCGCGCCTGGTGGTCACCGGCACCGCCCCATTGCAGAGCCTGGCAGTCATGTGGGGTGAGGACTTCCAGACCCTGCGGGTGGCCGAACTGGTGGGCGACAACTGGGTCGCGACGGCAACCACGCCGTATGCAGCGCCGGTGCAGACCGAGCGCGCCGACATGATGTGGACCACCGATCTCGGCCTGGTGGTGGCGGCGGCGCCGGCGTCCGGCGGCAGCCTGGTCGTGCGGCGCTGGGCGCAGGGGCAATGGGCCGATGTGGGTACGGCGCGCGGGGATACCAATCCAGGTGCTTTCGTGATCGGGTTGGCGTTCAGCCATGGCCCGGCCGATGCCACCCCGCTGCTGGCCTATGCGATAAACCGCTCCAGCGGCGCCGTTCAGGAGACCGTCGTCGAGCGCTTCGTCGGCGCAAGCTGGGTGCGGCTGGGCAATGCGCTGCCCGCCATCGATCGGAACGTAATGACGGCCAGTCCGCGTTTCGTGGCGGTGGCTGACCATGCGCAGCCCCAAGTCGCCGTGGTGCTGCAGGGCGTGTTGCCGGGTACGGCTACCAGCGACCGTACGCTGGCGGTCTATCATTTCGAGTAACGCTTCGAGGGTGTGTTTCTCGCTCAGCGCGGTGGAGCGCTGACATCACGCCCTGGCACGGCTCTCGCACGGTTGCCACGAGACTCAATCCGGCGTGCTCGAAGGTCAGCCGCAAGAATGCCGGAAGCAATACGCCTGACGTATTGCATACCGTCCGATAAGGTACGAGCGCATGATCGTCAGCTATCGGGATAAGCGAACCGGACGTTCGCCGAAGGAAAACGCGTCTACGCCTTCGCCGGTTTCGCGCGGCGGGCTTGAGCGAGCAAGACGACGATGTGCGCAAGCTTGGTCTTGAGTTCCTGACCCTTGCGGTTGATGCGAGGTGCATTGCAGGCCACGAATTGGCGCGTGCGTTCGGCCTCCTTACGCAGGGCGTCGATACGGGCCTGGCGCTTGGAATCGGATGCTTCCACCTGCGTACCGTTGTCTTGGCTTTGGTGCAGGCCGAGGATCTTGTCGGCCGCCTTGTCCAGGCGCCGGGCACGGTGGCGCAGTCCCTCATGCGTGCCGCTTCTTTCCTTGCTGGCATTGGACGGCAGCTTCACGCCGTCGATGGCGAACATCTCGCACCCGATCAGGCCCTGCGCATCGCAGCGGCACAATCTGTTCGGACAATTCCACCGGCAGCAGCAGGCTGAGGCGTTCCTGGGGTTTGTAGCGTGGCATCGGGCGGGTGTCCACACAATCGCACGAGCCAATTCGCTCGCAATGTTGTGATGCCGCCGACGCCTGACAAGTTTCAGCAAATCGAGATTGTTTGACAGCCTCAACGCCAGCGCTCAGCCGACGCCCAAGGCGGTCGGATGGAGCAACCAGTTGGACGAAGCCGCTACGCGGCGCAAGGCAGATTCTGCTTCCCAAGATGTAATGCGCATGGTCATGTCGTCAATTCTGGCGGCTTGATTGTGTCGCACATTTCATCGAAGGAACACCTCCATGATGCCATTGAACAATGCCAGTGCGGCGTTCGAGCAGCGGTACGCCAGTCATCTCAAACACCTCAAACTCCAGGGCCTTCAGACCAAGACGGTGGACGCCTACGCCCGCGCCATTCGCACCATGGGCGAGTATTTCGATTGGCAGATCGACACCCTGAGCGAGGACCAACTGACGGAGTATTTCCACCGGCGC
>JANNKH010000084.1:0-39998 GCA_031396205.1 Rhodoferax sp. | reverse complement strand
TGGGCTTGTTGTGGCAGCCGCAGGTGGGCTACCGCCATGGCCTGTGGCTGCTGCTGGTCTTGAGCGCGGTGGCGATTGCCGCGCTGTTGATGGCCCAGCGCCGGGTGCTGGCGGCCGGGGCCCGGTGATTCACCGGCGCCTTGGCACAGGCTCGGCTGCGATCGGTCGCGTACACCGGGCGGCGCGGACGGGGAGTGGATGCGGTCAGGCCGCCGTTTTGGCTGGCAACTTCCAGTTGGCGCGCGGGTAGTGGCAGGTATAGCCGCCCGGATAACGCTCCAGGTAGTCCTGGTGCTCCGGTTCTGCTTCCCAGAACGGACCGGCAGGCGCCACTTCGGTCACCACCTTGCCGGGCCACAGGCCCGACGCATTGACGTCGTCGATGGCGCGCAGGGCTTGCTCCTTTTGCGCGTCCGACACGTAGTAGATGGCTGAGCGGTACGACATGCCCATGTCATTGCCTTGCCGGTCCTTGGTGGTCGGGTCGTGGATCTGGAAGAAGAATTCCAGCAAGCTGCGAAAGCTGATCAACGCCGGGTCGAACACGATCTCGATGCCCTCGGCATGGCTGCCGTGGTTGCGGTAGGTCGCATTGGCCACGTCACCACCGGTGTATCCCACCCGGGTCGACAGCACGCCGGGCATCTTGCGGATCAGGTCCTGCATGCCCCAGAAACATCCACCGGCCAAAACGGCGCGTTCGTGTGCAGCCATGTCATTGCTCCTTGACTTGATTCAGAAATTCACCATACCCCTGGGCCAGCATATCGGCGCGGTGCACGAAGCGCAGCGACGCCGAATTGATGCAATAGCGCAATCCGCCGCGGTCAACCGGACCATCGGGAAACACATGGCCCAGGTGGCTGTCGCCATGCTGGGAGCGCACCTCGGTGCGCACCATGCCGTGCGTTATGTCGCGGATTTCGTTGACGTAGGCGGGCACGATGGGTTTGGTGAAGCTCGGCCAGCCGCAACCCGATTCGAATTTGTCGCCCGATGCGAACAAAGGCTCCCCGGACACGATGTCGACATAGATACCGGGCTCGTGGTTGTTCAGGTAGGGGCCGGTTCCGGGGCGTTCGGTACCGCTTTGCTGGGTCACGCGGAACTGCTCGGGTGTGAGCTGCGCGATCGCGTCGGGTGATTTGGTGTAGCTGGCCATGTCGTTTCGTTCCTCCGGGTGATGCGGGACGCAGTGGGACCTCGTCGGATCTATCTGGGTACGCCGCTGTTGCATTTCAACCGATTGTTCGTCGGCCTGCCATGCCTGTACTTACAGCAGGGTCAAGCCAGCGTTCCGATCATTGGTTGGCGCACCGGTCCGGTTGCGGGCCCGCGTGATCATGGCCCTTGTTGCAACCGTTGCAGTAATTCGGCTGTCGGATACCCGTCCGCCGGCGCGCCGATGCTGCGCTGGTAGGCGCGTAGCCCGGCCCGCGTGGCCGGCCCCAATAGGCCATCGGGCGTGCCGCTGTCGAAACCGCGCCGGTTCAGCGCGGCCTGCAGGGTCAGCAGGTCATCGCGCGACAGTGCCGCCAGCTCGCGCGGCCACGCTGCCTGCACACCCGGTCCGCCGGCCAGTTGTTGCGCCAGCAGGCCGACCGCCAGCGCATAGCTGGTGGCATTGTTGTAGCGCAGGATGGCGCGGAAATTGGGTCCGACCAGAAATGCGGGACCCTGTGCGCCCGCGGGCAAAAAGATCGACGCGTCGGGCAGATCTGGCAGCGGTGTGCCATCGACGGTCCGTATGCCGCTTGCCGCCCACTGTGCGCCGGAGGACTTGACGTCCGGATCGGCCCGAACGAGGTCCAAGCCTGGCGGCAGGTACACCTCGAGCCCCCAGGGTTGGCCCGCGCGCCACCCCGACCGCGCCAGAAAGTGTGCGGTCGACGCCAGCACGTCGGCCATGCTGTCCCAGATATCGCGCCGGCCGTCGCCGTCGGCGTCCACGGCATAGGCCAGAAAATTTGACGGCAGGAACTGGGTCTGGCCCATGGCGCCGGCCCATGACCCCAGCATGCGATCGCGCCGGATGTCACCGCGTTGCAGGATCCGCAGTGCCGCCATCAGCTGCCCGCGCGCCCATGCCTCGCGGCGACCATCAAAGCCCAGTGTGGCCAGCGCATCGATGGCCGAAATCGACCCGGTGTAACTGCCATAGTTGCTTTCCATGCCCCAGATCGCGACCAGGATGGATGGCGGCACACCGTAGCGTGCGGCTGCGGCGTCGGCTTGCGCGCGCACCTCCCGCAACCGGTCCTGGCCGCGTGCGATACGACCGGGAGAAACCGCGCTGTCCAGGTAGTCCCAGACGGTACGCGTGAACTCAGCCTGGGAGCGGTCGCGCTCGACGACCTGGGGCAGGTAGCGCACATCGTCGAAAGCAAGCTTGAGTGTTGCCGCGTCAATGCCGGCAGCCCGCGCGCCGTCCTGGAAATGGGCGATCCACGCGGCAAACTGCTGCTCCAGCGTGCGGTTATCAGCCCCCGGTGGGCGGGGCTGATTCGGCTCGCTTGCAACGCTGGGAGGCGAGGCGGGTGCTTCGGTTGGCGTTGGGGGAGCGGCCGCGCATCCCGCGATGCTCGCGATGATGAAAAGAATCGCCATGGCGCCGTGGCGGCCGGGGCGACGGAAACCGGATGTCTGCATGTAAAGCATTGTCGTGCGCGCAGAGGTCACGCGGCAGATGGCCTGCCCACGCGGCGCGTGCGATGCCTTCCGACCGGCTGGTCGCGTTCGGTAGAGGACAGGTGAAAATGGCCGGATCGACGCGGGGCCCGGGCATGGCGCCTGTTCCGCTTGCGGCAGGACCGGACCGGATCAGGACAGGAGCAGATGATGGCGAGTTGCAATGGCTTGCGGGTGTTGATTACCGGCGCCAGCCGCGGCATCGGGCGTGCCGTGTGTGAGCGCCTGGCACAGGACGGCGCCAAGGTGGCCGCCTGTGCTTCAGCGCATGGTGACGAACTGGACTCTCTGGTCGCGCAAATCTGCGCCGCCGGCGGCACAGCGGTTCCCTTGCTCGGTGATCTGCAGGACGGCGCCACGCCGGCACGCCTGGTCGCCGAGGCGGTCGCGGCACTGGGCGGGCTGGACGCGGTTGTCGGCAATGCCGGCATTGCCGTCCCTGGCGCGCTGGCCACACTCGATGTGGCCGACTGGGACCGGGTGTTTGCGGTCAACGTGCGCGCGCAGTGGTTGCTGGCACGAGCCGCACACCCATGGTTGCAGCAGACGCGCGGCAGCCTGGTCACGGTCGCGTCGATGTCCGGCGTGCAGCCGTATGCCGGCATCGGTGCCTACAGCGCCACGAAGGCGGCGCTGATCATGCTGACGCGCCAACTGGCCCAGGAATGGGCCGCAGATGGCATCCGCGTCAACTGCGTCTCGCCCGGTCTGGTGCGCACGCCGCTGACGCAGCGGGTGTACGACCAGGTCGACGCCCGGCGTGCCCGTGAGGCCCTGGTGCCGCTGCACCGCATCGCCGAAGCCGGCCCGGACATTGCCGGAAGCGTGGCGTTTCTGCTCGGACCGGACGCCGCTTACATGACCGGGCACAACCTGCTGGTCGATGGAGGCCTGCTCGATTCGGTGCAGACCCATCTGGCCGGTCGGCCTCGGACCGAGGGCTGACAGCAGGCCGGACTTGCCGGCCAATCCACCCGGTTGCGCTACAGGTTCGCCCCGACGAGGCGCTTCAGTTCTTTCTCGTCCATGCCGCGCCGTTGCACCATGTCCGCCAGCTGGTCGTCGCCGATTTTGCCGACGTTGAAGTACGTGCTCTCGGGGTGCGAGAAGTAAAAGCCACTGACGCTGGCCGCCGGCGTCATCGCCAGGCTCTCGGTCAGGCCCATGCCGATCTCGTCGCACGCCAGCAGGCGGAACATGTCGCGCTTGGCGCTGTGGTCCGGGCAGGCTGGATAACCCGGTGCCGGGCGGATGCCGCGGTATTTCTCGGCGATCAGCTCGGTGCTGTCGAGTTGTTCGTCGCCCGCGTAGCCCCACAGGTCGGTGCGCACCCGTTTGTGCAGGCACTCGGCAAACGCCTCGGCGAGCCGGTCCGCCAACGCCTTCAGGGTGATGGCCGAATAGTCATCCAGGTCATCGAGAAAATACTTCTCCTTCTTGTCCACGCCGATGCCGGCGGTGACCGCAAACAGTCCGATGTAGTCGGCAATGCCACTGCCTTGCGGTGCGATGAAGTCGGCCAGGCAGCGGCTGGGGCGCATCACGCCCTCGATGACCTGTTTTTCGGACTGCTGGCGCAGGCCGTGCCAGGTCATTGCGATGTCGGTCCGGCTGTCGTCGGTATAGATGGCGATGTCGTCGTCGTTGACCGTATTGGCCGGGTACAGACCGACCACGCCATTGGCCGTCAGCCAACGGCCCTCGATCAGGCGTTTGAGCATGCGCTGGCCGTCGGCGTAGACGCGCACGGCCTCGGTGCCGACCACCTCGTCCTTCAGGATGTCCGGAAACCGGCCCGCCAGGTCCCAGGTCTGGAAGAACGGGCCCCAGTCGATGAACTGCGCCAGCTCGGCCAGGTCGAAATTGCGGAACAGGCGCTTGCCGATGAACTTCGGAATCGGCGGTGTGTAGCCGGACCAATTCAGCGGCGTCTTGTTGCTGCGCGCGCGGGCGATCGGCCACATCGGAATCTGTTTCTTGTTCGCATGTTGCTGGCGCACCCGTTCATAGTCGGCGGCCAGTTCGGCCAGGTAGGAACTCGGGTTGTCGGCGAGCAGGCTTTGCACCACCGCCACACTGCGCGATGCGTCCGGCACATACACCACCGCGCCGTCGTAGTGGGGCGCGACTTTCACTGCGGTGTGCACGCGCGAGGTGGTCGCGCCGCCGATCAGCAGCGGGATCTTGCGCATGCGGCAGTAGTCGTCCTTCTGCATTTCGCCGGCCACATACTGCATCTCCTCCAGGCTGGGCGTGATCAGGCCCGACAGCCCGATGATGTCAGCGCCCTCCACCTTGGCCCTGGCCAGGATCTCGTGGCAGGGCACCATCACCCCCATGTTGACCACGTCGAAGTTGTTGCACTGCAAGACCACGGTGACGATGTTCTTGCCGATATCGTGCACGTCGCCCTTGACGGTGGCAATAACGATCTTGCCCTTGGTTTTCACCTCCTCGCCGGCCGCTTCCTGCTGACGCTTTTCCTCCTCGATGTAGGGAATCAGGTGTGCCACCGCCTGCTTCATGACGCGCGCACTCTTGACCACCTGGGGCAGGAACATCTTGCCCTGGCCAAACAGGTCGCCGACGATGCCCATGCCGTCCATCAACGGGCCTTCGATGACATTCAATGGCCGCCCGCCCCGGGCCAGGATGCCCTGGTAGGCCTCCTCGGTGTCGGCGACGATGAAGTCGGCGATGCCGTGCACCAGCGCATGGGACAGGCGCTGGTGCACGCTTGCGGGTGCGTCCGGCGTCCCGCGCCAGTCGAGCCTGCGGCTGTCGTCCTTGGCTGCGCCCTTGGCGGTGTCCGCGATCTCCACCAGGCGTTCGCCGGCGTCGGGCCGGCGATTGAGCACCACGTCCTCGACCCTTGCACGCAGTTCTGGCTCCAGATCGTCGTAGACGCCGACCATGCCCGCATTGACGATGCCCATATCCATGCCGGCCTTGATCGCGTGGTACAGGAACACGGTGTGGATGGCCTCGCGCACCGGGTCGTTGCCGCGAAACGAGAAGCTCACATTGCTTACGCCGCCCGAGACCTTGGCGCCCGGCAGGTGGGCCTTGATCCAGCGCGTGGCCTCGATGAAGTCGACGGCGTAGTTGTTGTGCTCTTCGATGCCGGTGGCGATGGCGAAGATGTTCGGGTCGAAGATGATGTCCTCGGCGGGAAAGCCGATCTGGTCCACCAGGATGTCGTAGGCGCGTTGACAGATCTCGGTCTTGCGCTGGTAGGTGTCGGCCTGGCCTTTTTCGTCGAAGGCCATGACCACTGCCGCCGCGCCGTAGCGGCGCAGCAGTTTTGCCTGTTGCTTGAAGGACTCTTCACCTTCCTTCATGCTGATCGAGTTGACGATCGCCTTGCCTTGCACGCAGCGCAGGCCGGCTTCGATCACGCTCCACTTGGACGAGTCGATCATGATCGGCACCCGCGAAATGTCGGGTTCGCTGGCAATCAGGTTCAGGAAGCGCACCATTGCCGCCTGGCTGTCGAGCATCGCCTCGTCCATGTTGATGTCGATGATCTGCGCGCCGTTCTCCACCTGTTGGCGCGCCACCGCCAGCGCCTGTTCGAAATCGCCATTCAGGATCATGCGCGCGAACGCCTTTGAGCCGGTGATATTGGTGCGCTCGCCGATGTTGACGAACAGCGAGTCGGCGTCGATGGTGACTGGCTCCAGGCCGGAAAGGCGCATGGGCTCCGATGCGGAGGTTTGTGCTGTCGATGTCTCGGTGTCGGATGTCATGGCTCGCCCTGTGCTTGCTGGCGGAGCCCTGGCGGGCCGCGCTGAGGTTGTCGGAGCGAGCGTCGTTGTTGCACCCAAGCCTGGCGGGGCCGCCGGTGTCCGGCTGGCCTGTCCCGCTGCAACGCTCCTTGGGCAGCAGGGATTTTAGCCAGTCATGGGCTGCCGCATAGCCAGCCGCATCCGCAAGGCCCTTGGCTTGCCGGATTGTGCCCTTGCAATGGCCCGGCTTGCGTGACGGCCCATGTGACCACCAGCCCAACCAGTCATTGGCGCCGGGAAGCGGTTTCTGTGACTGGAAGACGCCCCGCGATCAGCCTTGGTGGCTCGCGCGTCAGGCCGCCGCCTTGTAGAACGGATTGCGGCCCAGTGCGCGCGCCGGCAGCGGCCCCACCGCCGCCCCGATCGCCCCGATATGTTCGGGCGTCGTACCGCAGCATCCGCCGACGATATTCACGAGCCCCTGCTCGGCGAACTCCTTGAGTAGCCGCGACGTGACCTCGGGTGTCTCGTCGAACCCGGTGTCCGACATCGGATTGGGTAGGCCGGCGTTGGGGTAGCAGCTGATGAAGGTATCCGGCGCGACCCGGTGCAGTTCCTGGATGTAGGGCCGCATCAGCGCCGCACCGAGCGCGCAGTTCAGTCCGATCGCCAGTGGCTGCGCATGGCGCACGCTGTACCAGAAGGCGGTGACGGTCTGGCCGCTCAGGATGCGTCCGGAGGCGTCGGTCACGGTGCCGCTGATGATTAGCGGTAGGCGCTCTTTGGTGTGTTCGAACGCTTCGTCGATCGCGAACAGCGCGGCCTTGGCGTTAAGGGTGTCAAAGATGGTCTCGACCATCAGCACGTCACTGCCGCCCTCGATCAGCGCCAGTGTCTGCTCGAAGTACGCCGCGCGCAATTGTTCGAACGTGACGTTGCGCGCGCCGGGGTCGTTGACATCCGGGCTGATGCTGGCGGTCTTGGGTGTGGGACCCAATGCGCCGACGACGAACCGCGGTTTGTCCGGTGTGCTGAATCTGTCGCAGGCCGCGCGCGCGATGCGGGCGGACGCCAGATTCATCTCGCGCGTCAGGCCGGCCATGTCGTAGTCGGCCTGCGCCACCGCCGTGGCGCCGAAGGTGTTGGTCTCGATCAGGTCCGCGCCCGCGGCCAGGTAGCTGGCGTGGATATCGCCGACCACATCCGGGCGGGTCAGGCTGAGCAGTTCGTTGTTGCCCTTCACGTCCTTGTGAAAGTCCTTGAAACGCTCGCCGCGGTACTGCGCCTCGTCGAGCCGAAAGCGCTGGATCATGGTGCCCATGGCGCCGTCGAGCAGGACGATACGGCGCCCGAGGATCTCGGGCAGGGCTTGGGCGCGGGTGTAGTGCAGTGTGGACATGACCTGCGCATTGTAGAAAAGGGGGATGCATCGCATCAGGAGGATGTCGAAAGCCCGGACAATAGAGCGATGCAAGTGGAAATATCGTGAACGCGGGCGTGATGCCGATGCCCGAGCTGTCGGACGATCCGGCGGCCGTGCTGCTGGAGGTTTTTGGTTATGGGCAGTTTCGCGGCCCGCAGCAGGCCGTGGTGGAGCATGTCTGCGGCGGTGGCGACGCACTGGTGCTGATGCCCACCGGAGGCGGCAAGTCGCTGTGTTACCAGATACCGGCCATCGTGCGCCATCGCAGCGGCCGGGGCGTGACCGTCGTGGTGTCGCCGCTGATCGCGTTGATGCACGACCAGGTCGGCGCGCTGCACGAGGCCGGCGTTGACGCCGCTTTTCTCAACTCGACCTTGTCGGGCGAAGAGGCTGCGCAGGTCGAAAAGCGCATGCTGCGCGGCGAACCTACTCTGGTGTACGTGGCGCCGGAGCGGGTAACCACCGCCCGGTTCCTGGCGCAGCTCGATGCGCTGCGGGAGCAGGGCAGGCTCAGCCTGTTCGCGATCGACGAGGCGCATTGTGTGAGCCAGTGGGGCCATGATTTCCGGCCCGAGTACCGGGCGCTCTCGGTGCTGCATGAACGCTACCCCGGTGTGCCCCGCATCGCGCTGACGGCCACCGCAGACGCGCTGACGCGCGAGGACATCCTGGAGCGGCTGCAGCTGCAGGATGCGCGGGCTTTTGTCAGCAGTTTTGACCGGCCCAATATCCGCTACACCATCGTCGAAAAGAAGGATCCGACCGCGCAATTGCTGTGTTTTGTGCAGCAGGACCATGCAGGCGAGGCCGGCATCGTGTATTGCCAGTCGCGCAAGCGCGTCGAGGAGATCGCGCAGACGCTGTGCGACAACGGCATCGACGCGCTGCCCTACCACGCCGGGCTCGATAGCAGACTGCGCCAGCAGAACCAGGACCGTTTCCTGCGCGAGGAAGCGGTCGTCATGGTGGCCACGATCGCGTTCGGCATGGGCATCGACAAGCCTGACGTGCGTTTTGTCGCGCACCTGGATATGCCCAAGAACATCGAGGCCTATTACCAGGAGACCGGCCGCGCCGGGCGCGACGGCGCACCCTCCGACGCCTGGATGGCCTACGGCCTGCAGGACGTGGTGAACCAGCGCCGCATGATTGACGAAAGCCCGGCCGGCGAGGAGTTCAAGCAGGCGCAGCGTGGCAAGCTCGATGCGCTGCTGGGCTTGGCCGAGGCGATCGATTGCCGGCGGGTGCGGCTGCTGAAGTATTTTGGTGAGGCGTACGCTCTGCGGCCGTCATCGGCGGGCCCTGCCGCAGGTACGCAGTCCTGCGCCAGCGTGGCGCCGACCCTGGGGCTCACCTCCCGCTGCGGCAACTGCGACAACTGCCTGACACCGGCCCAGGTCTGGGACGGAACCGATGCGGCGCGCAAGTTGCTCAGCACAGTGTACCGGGTGCAGCAGTCGAGCGGCATCACCTTTGGCGCCGGCCACATCATGGACATCGTGCGTGGCAAAAAAACCGAAAAGATGGCGCAGCATGGGCATGCCGAGCTGAGCACCTTCGGCATCGGCGCCGAGTTCAGCGAACAGCAGTTGCGCGGCGTGCTGCGTCAGCTGATCGCCATCAACGCGGTGCATGTCGACGCCAAGGCCTTCAACACCTTGGCGCTGACCGACGGCTCGCGCGCCGTGCTCAAGGGCGATGTGCCGGTGCGACTGCGGGTGTCCAGCGCGCCAACACCCGCCGAGAAGAGCCGGCGCCGCGCTGGTAGCCGCGGTACCGCGGTCAAGGCCCCGGTTGCGCTCGATAGCGCGGCGCAGCTGCGTTATGAAGCCCTGCGTGTATGGCGCGCCGAAGTGGCCAAGGCGCACAACCTGCCGGCGTATGTGATCTTTCACGACGCCACGCTGGCCGCAATCGCTCAGCGCGCGCCGGCCACACTGGACGACCTGCAGGGCATCAGCGGCATCGGTGCGCGCAAGCTCGAGGCTTATGGCGACGAGGTACTGCGCGTCGTCGGTTTGTAGCGGACTAAATGGGCGGGGTGCTGCACAACATGAACGTGCTCAAACGAAGCATCTGCGCAGTGTGAGCCGACGGCGGGCAGGCGTGCCGATAATTCCGTCGTGAACGCGTGGTTCCCGCCACGCGCATGCATGTGAGGAACGACACCATGGCAGCCATACGGCGCGCGATCCTGCCCCTGCTGATGCTGGCTCTGGTCGCGTGCGCCTGGCTCTCGCCGATGGATGCGCCCGCGACACGCCAGGTGGACGCCGGGCTCAAGCGGGCGCTCGTCAGTTTTGCGACTGCACGGGCGCTCAATGCCGCCATCTCCGTAGCACAGGGCACGGAGATCTCGGTCCAGCCGGTCGGCGTGGGTGCGACGTTCGCGCCGGGACAGCTGCTCGACCCGGTCAATGACCTGGTGGAACGTTTTTCCGACCTCATGCTTGGCGCCAGCATCTTGTTTGGCGCGCAGAAGGTGTTGATCGGCATCGGCAGCTACTGGCCGGTCTCGCTCGCGCTGAGCCTGGTCGCGTTCGCCTGGAGCTGGCAGTGGATGCGACAACAGCGCGTCACACCGTGGTTGTCCCGACTGCTTGCGATTGCGCTGATGCTGCGCTTCGCGGTGCCGCTCGTCACACTCGGCACCGACCTGGTGTGGCAGAAGTTCCTGGCCGACGATTACCAGGTCAGCCAGCAGGCCGTCGCTACCGCGTCCAGCGACGCCAGCGTGCGCGACCCGACATTGCAGATCGATCCGTCAGGCCAGAACCTG
Source organism: Rhodoferax sp. (assembly GCA_031396205.1). GTDB lineage: Bacteria > Pseudomonadota > Gammaproteobacteria > Burkholderiales > Burkholderiaceae_C > CAISIP01. The sequence goes on along the minus strand of JANNKH010000084.1, from coordinate 29,380 downwards.
ATCGACCGGTTGCGCGGCTGGTTCTCCCGCACCACCGACGTCAAGGCGCGCTTTGACGACCTCAAGCTGATGCTGGAGCGGGCCACCGAGCACCTGATCCGGCTGATGGTGGTGTTCGTGCTGCAGACACTGGTGATACCGGCCCTGCTGATGTGGATCCTGTGGGCCTGGGCGCGCAGTCTGTTCGAGCCGGTCCGATAGTGACCCGGCGCGTCGGGTCTCGAAGACTCCGAAACGATCTGTTGACGACAATTGTTCGAACAAGCGCGGTGGGCCTCAGTTACCGCAGGTACACGGCGTCGGCAGCAGGAAAAACCCCTGGTTGTCGGCTGTTGACCCGGCGCCGGCAACCGCGCAGCCATCGGACTTGCACCGACAATGCCGGGGCGTCGCGCCACCCTGTATTGGCGCCGTTCAAGGAGCGAACCGTGCACTACCTGACGATCTCGCAACTCGCGCCACTGATCCGCGACGGCAAGCTCTCGGCGGTCGATGTGACGCGGGCCCAGCTCGATCGCATCGGGGCACTGGACGGAAGGTTACGGGCCTATGCCACCGTGACGCCAGAGCTCGCGATGCACCAGGCAAGCCAGATGCAGGCCGAGATCGCGCGCGGCCAGTATCGCGGCCCGCTCCATGGTGTGCCGGTGGCGGTCAAGGACCTGTGCTGCACCCGGGGCGTGCGCACCATGGGCGGCACGGGCGTGTGGGCAGACCATGTTCCCGACCACGACGCAACCGTGATCGAGCGCTTGCGCGATGCCGGCGCCGTCCTGCTGGGCAAGCACAACCTGACCGACAGCGCGATGGCCGGATACCATCCCGCGTTTGCGGTGCCGGAGAACCCGTGGAAGGCATCGCACTGGGCCGGTGTGTCGTCCAGCGGCAGTGCGGTGGCGACAGCCGCCGGCCTGGCCTACGCGACCATCGGCACCGACACCGGCGGTTCGATCCGCCATCCGTCGGCGGCCTGTGGCGTGGTTGGACTCAAGCCGACCTGGGGCCGGGTCAGCCGCCACGGTGTGTTGCCCCTGGCCGAATCGCTCGACCATGTCGGGCCCATCACCCGCAGCAGTCTGGACGCGGGCATCGTGCTGCAGGCGATTGCCGGCAGGGACCCGCGCGACCCGACGTCGCTGGCTGATCCTGTGCCCGATATGGCGCTCGCCGTGGCGCGGGGCGTGCAGGGCCTGCGCATCGGCTGGGATGCGGATTTTTCCAGCATCGACCTGGAACCCGATTTTGCCGCTGCACTGGCACTGGCGTTGCGGGTGCTGGAGCGCTTGGGCGCGCAGATCGTGCCGGTGCGGATGCCGCCCCGGCTGCGCGAGTACCTGCCCGCCTGGGCGCTGCTGTGCCAGGCCGAGGCGTTTGCTGCGCACCGCCATTGGTTTCCCGCACGCGCTGGCGACTACGGCCCGTTCTTTCGCCAATGGCTGGAGCAGGGTGCCGCGTGCAGCGCAGCTTCCGTGATCGAGGCCCAGCGTTTGCGCGCGGCCTGCAGCGGCGACCTGCTGGCGATGATGCAGGGCATCGACGTGCTGGCCTGCCCGTCGACACCACGCGCCGCCTTTCCGGTCACGCCGGAGTTCTCCTATGGCCCGATTCCACCGGGCCGCGATCCGTGGCATGCCCGGTTCACCGCGCCGTTCAATTTTTCCGGCCTGCCCACGCTGTCCGTGCCCTGTGGCTTTTCCGATGCCGGGCTGCCATTGTCATTGCAGCTGGCCGGCCACGAGCGGCAAGAGGACCTGCTGGTTGGCGTCGGGCATGCCTACGAGCAGGCGACCGAATGGCACACGATGCATCCGCCAGGCTGGTAGATGCGTTCGGGTGACGCGCCAGCGCGCCGATTGATTGGGCCGCAGGTCGAACTCGGCGGTGGCCTGTCGCACGCGCTCCAGCGTCTCGGCGCGGATGCGGGTCTCGCGTCTGTTCAGGACAATCGAAACCGTGCTGCCCAAGAAAAGGACGGCACCCACCAGTGGCGTGATCAGGCCGATGCCCAGATTGACCATCATGATCATGCCAAAGTTGCATCGGGTCGAAGCCGATGGTCGTGATCGCGGGCGGCAGGAGGCGGGTCAGGATAAGGATCGCCTGCACCGAGCCAGTGGAGGCGGTGTGTTGACCCGTAGGAATCGATCCGACACCGGCCCCGGCGTTGCGTCGGGCACGAATTCGGGTGAACTAACTAATTTATGCGTGATGGCCTGGTGTATGCTCCGTTTAATTGCTGCATTGCAACATGACTGTTTCCGCTAACTCCCTGCAACTTGGCCTCGATGACCTTCTCGGGGAGATGCACTATGCGCGCAGAAGTGGCGACCTGGGGCGACTGGCATTGCTGGCCTACTGTGAAGTGCGCCGCTGGGCCCGTGTCGCCGGCGAACAGGCGTTGGCCGACCGCTCCTCTGATCTGATCCACGATGGCCCGCATGCCAATCGGGAAGCTTTCATCGCCACCATGGATGCATTGATCGACGAGTTGGAGCAGGCCCGCATCCGCGTCCGGGCACCCGCAGCAGGCAGGTCCAACGTCGCCAGCCAGACTCCCAGCGGTTTCGCGGCGATCTAATCCAGCACTGCGGCGTCAGGCAGGCCCGGCCGTCCGGCAGCGGATCGCGGATATCGCAGGGAGGTGGCCATAGGCGCTGCGGCCAGAAAGCGGCTGCTATCCGATCGACCCTGCCTATTGCAGAAATCCCATGCTGCGTGCTTCGCGTACTTCGGGCTTGAGCCGGTGCTCGGTCTCGAGTTGCTCAAGGAACTCCAGCGGTTCGAGCGTGGTGTCCAGGATGGAGCACTGGCGCTTGACCGCGGCAAAGTCGCCCGGGCACAGCTGGTCGAGCAATGCCAGCCGAAGCTGCAACGCGTCCGTAAAGTGCGCGTCGTTGCCGGCCAGCGCCTCGGCGATGAACATGCGCGCGCGCTGCTGCTTGGTCATCGGCTTGAACTGGATCTTGAAGGTGAATCGGCGCAATGCGGCCTGGTCCAGCCGATCGAACAGGTTGGTCGTGCAGATGAAGACACCTGGGAATCGCTCCATGCCTTGCAGCATTTCATTGACCTCGCTGACCTCGTAGCTGCGCTGCGCACCGCGCCGGTCCTGCAGAAAGCTGTCGGCCTCGTCAAGCAGCAACACCGCTTTTTCCGCCTGGGCGTCACGGAACATCGCTGCCATCTGCTGCTCGGTTTCGCCCACGTATTTGCTCATCAGGTCACTGGCCTGCTTCACCATCAACGGCCTTTCCAACGCCTGCGCGATGTGGCGCGCCAGTGCGGTCTTACCGGTGCCGGGAGGACCATGAAAACACAGCGTGCCATGGCCGCGCGCATGCAGTGCCTGCACCACGCGCGGCAGTTCAAAGCGGCACTCGACGTTCAGGTTGCCCAGGTCGTACTGGGTCACCATCGGTTGCGTCTCGGCTGGCTCGGAGTGCCTGCCCAGCGCGCGGTCGGCATTGCGCAACTGGCGCTCGATCAGCCTTTCCGATGTGTCCACATCGGCCGGCGTGGTGGCCGAGGCGTGGGCAAGGCCGGCGAATCGCACCGCGGTGCGGATCTGGGCCGGCGTGAGGCCTTTGCGCGCGGCCAGGCGGGCCACGAACGCCTCTGTCACCGTGACACCCTCGAGGGTCTTGCGCACCACGCCCTCGCGCGCGCCTGGCGGTGGCGATTTGAGCTCCAGGTGGTAGGCAAAGCGGCGCCGGAAAGCCGGGTCGATCTGTTCGATCCGGTTGGTGACCCAGATGGTGGGCACATTGTTCGACTCCAGTATCTGGTTGACCCAGGCCTTGCCGCTGACGCTGCCATTGCTCGGTGCGGCCACCTGGTCGGCACGGGCCAGCAACTGGGCGGCCTCACTGGAGATGGGCGGGAACACGTCCTCCACCTCGTCAAACAGCAGCGCCGCGTTTTCGCTGCCCTTGAGGAAAACCTGTGCGATCTGCAGCGATCGGTAGCGGTCCCGGCCGCTCAGGGAATTGCCGTCGCGATCGGCATACTCGACCTCGAACAGATCCAGCCCTGCAGCCTGGGCCACCACCTTGGCCAACTCGGTCTTGCCGGTGCCCGGTGGTCCGTACAACAGCACATTGACGCCGCTTTCCTTGCGCGCGACGGCGTTGCCCAGCAGCGCGCACAGAACCTGGGTGTCGTCCTGCACAAATTGGAAATCGGTGATCGACAGGCTGCTCTTGCTCGACGGGCGGGTGAACACCGCCATCAGTTCGGCACGGTCGCGGTACTCGCGCATCAGCACTGGCGGCAGTTTTTCGCTGACCTTCATCAGGTCGGCCAGATCGGTGATGTTGTGCTCGGAGATCAGGTTCTCCACCAGGCCGATGCGCTCCAGGCGCGAACCGGCGCGCAATGCCTCGCCGACCTCGTTCGCATTGACCTGCGCCAGTTCGGCGATTGCGGCATACGCCTCGGGGGCGTTGCTGACCTTGAATTCGACCAGGATGCTGCGCAGGTCGCGCTGATAGCGTGCCAGCGTGCCGTACAACAGCAAGGCGCGCTCAGCCCGGTTGAGTTGCAACAGCCCGGCAAGCGCGTCGATGTTCTTTTCCACCAGCGTCGATTGCTTTTTCAGGCACTGGGTCAACCAGTCGCCGGTGACGGCGAGTAGCGAGATCAGGTCCTTGGGCTGGTCCTTGGCGTATTCGTCCAGATAAAAAAACAGGGTGCCCTCTTCGTAGGGTCCGCGCCAGACGCCATAACGCGCCAGGAACTCGGCATCGCGCAGCGCCCCGTGGCCGCGCCAGTAGTCGTTGCCGACGCAACGACGCCCCAGGAACTCGCGCACCCGCGCCAGCACGGGCATGGGCCAGACCAGATGGCGACCGGCCAATGCAACGACGCTGTTGAGGTCACGCCGCACGTTGAAGTTCGAGCCGCGCCGGGCCGCCAGCGTCAGCACAAAATGCGAACACATCAAGTCCAGCACCGGCGCATCCGCGAGGCCCGGCGACGGCAAGACCATCTTGCTTGCTTGTTCGGTCACTAAACGTTTTGCCATCAACGCCTCCAACACCGTAGTGCGTGGCAAGGACCATAACCCAGTCCGCCTGCGGATGGAAGACCCGGCTCAAAATATGGGATTGGGCTCCCACGCAGCCGCAGCACCGGGAGCACGTCGCGAAAAGGGGCCGATTCCGCTAAGCTGTGGCGCATGGATAAAAATAGCTTGCAGGCCGCGATGGATACCTACTTTGCGCCCTGGGTACAGACTTTGGGGCTTTGCGTTGTAGGTGCCGATGGCGACGGTGTCGTGCTGCGCATGCCGCAACAGGCGCAATTGGCGCGCGAGGGTGGCATGGTGTGCGGCCAGGCCATGATGGCCGCCGCTGACACTTCGATGGTGCTGGCGCTGATGCAGCATTGGGGTGAATTCCGGCCTTGTACGACGGTGCAGATGAACACCAGTTTTCTCAAGCCGCTGGCTGGCCAGGACGGGCTCATCCATGCCCGATTGATCCGGGTTGGCAAATCGCTCGCATTTGGCGAGATCGATATCCGTGGTGCCAACGACCAGCGCAGCGTGTGCCGGGCCAGCACCACCTACGCGCTGCTTTAGGTCCATGAGACCGCATCCGCATGTGGCGGGTCGTTGCTGGCGATGACGCGCGCGACGTTCCGATGGCTGGCCGGGATTGCGTTGGCCTTGCCCTTGTTGGCCTTGGCCCTGTTGGTCCTGGCCGTAGACAGCGCTGCGACGGTCAGCCGGCAGGCGGAACTGACGCCCGCGCATGTCGAGCGCGCCCGCTGGCTGCTGGCGCGGCATGACCCGCGCCGCATGCGCGCGGGCGTGCTGCGCACGATAGTGGTCCCGCAGGAGGACCTCGATCTGGCGGCGAACTACCTGGCCAATCGCTACCTGGGTGGCGCGAGCCAGATCGAGCTGACCGATGGCCGGGTCAAGCTGCAGGCCAGCCTGGCGTTGCCCGGTAATCCACTGGGCCGCTTTATCAACCTGGCCGCAGTGTTGCGTGAGACCGAGTCCCTGCCGCGGTTCGAGCAGCTGCGCATTGGCCATGTGCCGGTGCCTGCTTTTCTGTGCAATTGGCTTCTGGATGTTGGAATGGCGCGCCTGCAGGCGAGTGCCGATCTTTCAGCTGCCGCCGATGTGATCAAGCAGGTGCGCTCGCGCAACGGATTCCTGAGTGTCAAATTCGAATGGAGTGACGCAGTGCCGGCCCAGATCAAGTCGGCTCTGGTCGGCACGCAGGAGCAAGCCCGCTGGCGCATCTACCAGGAGCGTCTGGTGCAGCTGACCGGTGCGTCGGGTGTATTGCGGATCATGCGGCTCGATCAGCTGCTCGCGCCTCTCATGCAACTGGCGCTGGAGCGGTCCGCCAACGCAGACCCCGTGGCGGAGAGCCGCGCTGCGCTGGTTGTGCTGGCGTTCTACGTCAATGGCAAGGGCCTGGCGGCTCTGGTACCGGCGGCGCGCGATTGGCCCACGGCACAGCGCCATCTTGTGACGCTGTCGGGGCGGGTCGACTTCCCGCAGCACTTTACGATTTCAGCCGCATTGGCCGCCACCGCCGGCAGCCCGGTGTCCGATGTGATGGGCTTGTACAAGGAATTGGACGACGCCAGGGTCGGCAGCGGGTTCTCCTTCAGCGACCTGGCGGCAGACCGCGCCGGAACCCGATTTGGTGCACTGACGGTTTCCGGTGCATCGGGGGTCGACCGGATCGCTCGCCTGGTCGCGGCGGGGCTGCGTGAAGGCGACTTGATTCCCGACGTCAGCGATCTGCCCGAGTTCCTGACCCAGGCCGAATTCGGCCGTCGATTCGGCGGTGTCGGCCAGCCGCGATACAAGGCGATGGTGGAGCAGATAGAGCAACGCATCGCGGCGCTGGCACTGTACCGGTGAGGTCCGGTCGCTGTCGCCCGGAGCTGCCGAACGGTTGGTCGGTCGGCCAACCGGGCAATGGCGATGATCGAAGGGGATAAAATCGGTGCGCCCCCGAGAACCCGACATCAAGGAATTCCATGTCTGCAAGCCCCACCGAGCACGAAACGGCGTCCGACGACCCGGTCGAAAAAATCGTACCTCTGATGCCGTTGGTGCTTCCGCTTGCCGGCGGCGTGCTGATCTTCCTGCTGGCGTTTATCGCGATATACATGGCCTGACCCGGGCGCAGCCCAGCTGGCGCTGAGTCGATGCGCGTTATCGTCAGATGCTTGCCACGGCTGGCCGGCGTCTCGGTTCTTTCTTGCCTCCACCTCTTTATTCTTGCCGCGGCCTGCCAACGGCCGTGCGCGGCAGTCTGTTCGCATGAATCCTGATTTGCGTCGGACCTGACTCGATTCCTTGGTCCCTGGGGTTGCCAACGGGTCGTTTGTCCGTGTGGACCGGCAGCATCACTGCGCATAACCTCATGCATGTTTCGCATGAAGTTTGTCGTCCTGACGGCGGCGAACCGTGGGCAGGTTCATAAAATTGACATTGACAGTTGTCCATCACGGATGATTTACCTGGTCGCGTGACGGCGTCTTGGTGTGCGACCCGCGCGCCTGGGCAGATAGCAAGGTGATACACCCTCGTCACCGCCATCGAACGAGCCGTTTTCTCAAAGTGCATGCGGGTCGGCCAAGCTGGTGCGGCCCCGTATTCTTCGAAAAAACAGGTTCTTTATCTCTGGAGTTATCGATGAATGCATGTGCCGAGCCGGCGGTGGCGCTCAATCCACCGCCGTATGTCAAGAACAAGACGCTGATCCACTGGGTGGCCGAGATCGCCTCGTTGACCATGCCAGACAAGGTCCATTGGTGTGACGGATCGCAGCAAGAGTACGAGCATCTGTGCCAGCAGCTGGTTGCCGCGGGCACTTTTCGCAAGCTCGATCCGGTCAAACGCCCGAATTCCTATCTGGCCTGGTCTGATCCCGGCGACGTTGCACGGGTCGAAGACCGCACTTTCATCTGCGCGCCGACAAAGCAGGAGGCTGGCCCAACCAACAACTGGATGGAACCCGAGCAGATGCGCGCCGTGCTGCAGCACGGCCAGGCCGATGGAACGCCGGCCCTGTTTGCCGGCTGTATGCGCGGCCGCACCATGTATGTAGTGCCTTTTTCGATGGGCCCGCTGGGTTCGCATATCGCCCATGTCGGCATCGAGTTGTCCGACAGTCCGTATGTGGCTGTCAATATGAAGATCATGACGCGCATGGGGCGTGCGGTCTATGACGTGCTCGGGCTTGAGGGCGCTTTCGTGCCGTGCGTGCACTCGGTTGGCGCGCCGCTGCAACCGGGGCAGGCCGATGCGGCCTGGCCCTGCAACAAGACCAAGTACATCGTGCACTATCCGACGACACGCGAGATCTGGTCCTATGGATCCGGTTACGGCGGCAACGCGCTCCTGGGCAAGAAGTGCTTTGCGCTGCGCATCGCCTCCAACATGGGGCGCGCAGCTGCGCAGGACGCCGCCGGAGCGCCAGGCTGGCTGGCCGAGCACATGCTGATTCTGGGCGTACAGAATCCGCAGGGCAAGAAATACCATGTGGCAGCGGCATTTCCCAGCGCTTGCGGCAAGACCAATTTTTCGATGATGGTGCCCCCGGCCGCGTTTGCCGGCTGGAAGGTCACGACCATTGGCGACGACATTGCGTGGATCAAGCCGGGCAAGGACGGCCGGCTGTATGCGATCAACCCGGAAGCGGGCTATTTCGGCGTCGCGCCCGGCACCAGCATGCGCACCAATCCCAATTGCATGGACAGCCTGCGGCACGATGTCATCTTTACCAACGTCGCACTCACCGACGACGGCGACGTATGGTGGGAAGGCATGGAGGAGGACACCGCGGTGTTGCCAGCGCACCTGACCGACTGGCAGGGCAAGGACTGGACGCCCGAGCTCGCACTGGCCAATGGCGCTGGCGGCAAGCGCAAGCCAGCCGCGCATCCCAATGCCCGCTTCACGGTGGCGGCTACCAATAACCCGGCACTCGATCCGGCCTGGGACGATCCCGCCGGTGTGCCGATCGACGCGTTCATTTTTGGAGGCCGGCGCTCGGGCACCGTGCCGCTGATTACCGAGGCGCGCAACTGGGTCGAGGGCGTGTACATGGCCGCGACCATGGGCTCGGAGACAACGGCAGCCGCTGCGGGACAGCAAGGCGTGGTGCGGCGCGATCCGTTCGCAATGCTGCCGTTCATGGGCTACAACATGAGCGACTATTTCCAGCACTGGCTGCAGATGGGCGAAACACTCGCAGCTTCAGGCGCCAAATTGCCGCGCATCTACACCACCAACTGGTTCCGCAAGGGAGCGGACGGCAAGTTCGTCTGGCCTGGTTACGGCGAGAACATGCGCGTGTTGACCTGGATGATCGACCGCCTGGAAGGCCGCTGTGCAGGCGTCGAGCATGTCTTTGGCATCAGCCCGGCCTATGCCGAGCTGAGTTGGACCGGTCTCGATTTCACACCGGAGCAGTTTGCCACCGTAACTGCCATCGACAAGGCCGCCTGGAGCGCCGAATTGAAGCTGCACGCAGATTTGTTCCGGCAACTGGCCTACCATTTGCCGGCCCAGCTACAGGAAACCCGGAGCCGGATCGAGGCGCAACTGGCGGCTTGAAGCTAGAACGCGAGCCACCTTAAAGTGGCGCTTGCATAGAGGGCCGGCGGACGACCGCTCTGGCGACCGTGAGGAGCCGACCGTCAATACGACAGGTACTGCAGGTGCTGCGGCATGCCTGGTACGGGGAAGATTCGAAAGTCGCGCGCAGGGCGCGATCCGGATGCGCGACACGCATGCGGCGGCAGCACGGTGGCGGTGGCATGTGCGGACAAAGTGGCTGGCGATGCACGGCGCGCGTCACGCGCCCACAGGGAACCTGGCAGGCGGACCATCCAGTTGGCGCGTTTGTCCGCGCACGCCCTCGGTTTGAACTTTGCCAGCAGCCACGGGCTTCCCAGGGCCAGCCGGCCGGACTCGACTGCGGCTGTTACAGCGCGGGTGGTTTGGGCGGCCGCCTGGCTGGCGATCAGCGGCAGGATGCTCAAAAGGACCCGGCCAGTACCGGCTGGCGCCGCCATCATGGTTGACCTCCTGCGCGGTGTGCATGACCAACGCAGGCGTCGATGGGTAAAGGGTTCAGTGCATGGGTGGTCATGGCACTGTCGCCTTCAATATGTGTGGGTGTAGCTGCGCTTGTTCTGATCGTGTGGCGAGGGCCACAGGGCCGCCATGGGCGAGCGCCTGGGCATATTGGCAAAGGGCCAATAGGGCAGTTCCCGGCCGCTGGCAAGCGCCTCCTCTTGTGCCCGTGTCAACGCGCTGTCGAGTTCAGCCATGAGTCGGGGGTCCGTAAGCGCCGCGGCCCAGGTCTGCTCGTCTGCAGCGCGTTTCGCGGCGACCTGCCGGCGAGCTAGCACCCGATCCTGCCATTGCGCGGGCCAGCTGCGGATCGCGTCGGAAAACGCTGCGACCAGGCCGAAAACGAACAGCCACAGGACGATCCAGGCCAGCAACAAGTGGCCATCGGCCCAGGCGCTGACAACCTGCTCAGCCACGACGATGACCGCCGCCAGACCGCCCGCGACCAGGACACTGGCCAGGCCGCTGGGGCTGCTGAGCCGCTCCAGCGCTGATCGTGCCCACTCCATTGCGCTGGCCAGGCGGGCGGCACCCCCATGGCTGTGCGGGAAATCGGGTTGGACGAAACTGTTCATGGTCATCTCTCTTTCATCGCCGCAGATCAATTGGCTGCGTAATCTGATATTAGGGTTAGTACCAATGCGATTCAACTTTATATTAGTGATACAAGTTATTCACCATGATGATGAATAGTTGGCCGTGACACCTGACAGCGGCCCCAATTTTCGTACCTTGGACCTCAATTTGTTGCGGGTCTTTGACGCAGTGATGGCCGAACGCAGTCTGACGCGCGCTGCGCGCATTCTGTCGTTGACGCAGCCGGCCGTCAGCAATGCGCTGAGCCGCCTGCGGCTGGCGCTGGGAGACGAACTGGTGCGGCGCAGCGGCCAGGGTGTGTCGCCCACGCCGCGCGCGCTGGCGCTGTGGCCGGCTGTGCGCGACGCGTTGCGACAATTGCAGCAGTCACTCGCCCCGGACGCCTTCGCGCCTGCCGATGCCGACAACAGCTTCATGCTGGCCATGGCCGATGCCACGGCGGCCGAACTGGTTCCGCCGCTGGTCAGGGTGATCGAGGCCGAGGCGCCGGGAGTCTCGCTGCGGGTGATGCCCTTGACCACCCGCGACCCGCGAAAACTGCTCGACGATGAAACGATCGATCTTGCGATCGGCTTCTTTCCGGCGGTCATGGCCGACCTGAGCGCGCGCGCGCAAGTTGGCAAAGGGGTGTCGTTTTTGCACCAGCGCGTGTATGGCAGCGAATATGTGTGTGTCATGCGGGCGGACCATCCATTGGCCAGCGGTCCACTGACGCTGAACCGTTTTTGTGCAGCGCGTCATCTGCTGGTCAGCTTCAGCGGCAGGCCCTTTGGCTTCATCGACGAGGCGCTGCAGGCGCACGGGCGCGAGCGCAGGATCGTGCTGACGGTAAACCAGTTCTTCACGGCTGCCCGTGTGGTCGCAGATTCCGACTTGCTGACGGTGTTGCCGAGTCATTTTCTGGCCATTGTTGGTGATCCGCGCGTACTGGTTGCGCGCCGCCTGCCGCTGGACGTGCCGCCCGTGCATATCGACGCGTTGTGGCACTCCCGCCAGGACACCAACAGTGCGCATCGCTGGCTGCGTGACGCCGTGCAGCGCGCGATACCGGCGCGCGTGGGCGAACTGGCGCCATGAATATCCAGTTGTTGTCCGACCTGCATCTGGAGGTCCATCCGCATTTCCTGCCACAACCCGCAGTAGGTGCGGACCTGCTGGTATTGGCGGGCGATATCGGCTCCTACCAGGATGGCTCCCTGTTGCCGGATTCCGATTTCGGCCTGGCGCGGTTTTCGCCTCTGCACGGTTGGCCGACACCGGTGTTGTTTCTGCCGGGCAACCATGAATACGATGGCCTGGACTTCGACGCCACCCATGATCGATTGCGCGAGACCTGCGAGCGGCTGGGCATGGTGTGGCTGGAACGTGAAGTCGTGCAGATCGCCGGCGTGCGGTTTGTCGGAACCACGTTATGGACCGATTTCGACGCGCTGGCGCCCCCTGGGGGCGACGCCGGTACAAAACTGGCGCAGCTGTTGCGCGCGCGGGAGAAGGCCTTTCGCGCCGCCAACTTTTATTTGCGCAAAACGGGTGGTACGCGCAACGGCATGCCGTTGCTGGCGCCAGAAGTGCGCGAACAGGGGCTGTTGTGCCAGCAGTGGCTGCGCGAAACCCTGGCGCAGTCTTTTGATGGCCTGACGGTGGCAGTGACCCACTTCGCGCCGAGCCTGCGCAGCGCCGATCCACGCTATGGCATCACGCCGGGGACAGCGGGCTTTTGCAATGGGCTGGACGACTTGCTCGGGCAGGCCCATCTGTGGCTGCACGGACACCTGCACGCCCCCAGCGACTATGTACACAACGGATGCAGGGTGGTTGCCAACCCGCTGGGCTATGCGCGCAAGAACGAGCAACGCGCGTTCCAGAACGCTGGTCTCATTGTGTTGGACGCATGATGCCTGGCTGCGGTCATTGCATTTGATGTGTGTCAAGATCGGGTAGCCAGGGCACCATAGACTGGTACCACCACCTGAGAGGAGAGTCCACATGAAGATCTTGCTTGCTGTTGACGGCAGCGCCTATACGAAAAAAATGCTGGCGTACCTGGTGACGCACAGTGAGACATTTGGTGGCGACAACACATTCACACTGTTGACCGTGCAAGCTGCGATTCCACCACGCGCCCGTGCGGCGCTGGGCAAGAACGTCATCGACCAGTACCAACTCGACGAGGCCGAGCGCGTGCTGGCACCGGTCAGCAAGTTCCTGTTGCGCCATGACATCGACGCCAAAACGGCGTGGAAGGTCGGCCACGCCGGCGAGCAGATCGCCAAGTTCGCCGAGACCGGCACATTCGATCTGCTGGTCATGGGCTCGCACGGGCATGGTGCGCTGGCCAATCTGGTAATGGGTTCGGTGGCCACCAAGGTATTGGCCCACTGCGAGGTTCCGGTACTGATGGTGCGCTGAGCCGTTAGCGCACCCTTGCGCCGGCCGCCGCGCCAGCACTCAAGCAGTCAGTGGGTCACGCCGGGCAATGCGCGCGGAGTCTGGGTGCGGGCATTGAGCCCGTCAAAGCAGGTGCGCATCACCAGATCAACAATTTCTTCGTCATTGTGCTGACCACCCATCTTCAGGAACTCCAGCACGGGATCGCAAGCCCGCGCATACAGCGTATACAGGACGGCGATGGCCGGCAGCTTGGCGTCGATCGACCCTTCGGCCTGAGCGGCCTCGATCCAAGCGCCAAGCCGGTCGCTGATGTCGATCAGGCCGTCCATGTAGTCGCGGTTGTCCATCAGCGTGGCGCGCAAACTGGAGTTTTGGCTTGGAAGTGACGGCATGAGCCCGGCCAGTTTCAACTCCATGGTCCAGCGCGTGATTGCGCGCAGGTTTTCCAGCGGCATTGCAGTAGCCGGCAACGCCGCGCAGAAGTCCTGTGCCTGGCGCATGACCCGCACCATCGCTGCGGCCGCCAGGTCTTCCTTGCTCGGGAAATGCTTGTACAAGCTGGCCTTGGCAATGCCAACCCGCGCCGCGACCTCGTCAACCGTCATGGCGTCAAAGCCTTTTTCCGCCAGCAACTGGTTGACGGCCTGGACGATCGCATCCTCCCGCGCCTTGAGCATTTGCGCCTTGAACGAGACGCGGGGGGCGAGACTGGGTTGCATACCCATATTTTATCCGCGACAGTTCAGCGAATGGACAAGGTTGTCAAATTTTGACTCGGCGGTCGCCAATCCTGGCCAAAATCGGTGAAGGGGGCAACCTTCGTCCTAGGCGCTACGGGGTTCGCCTTGGGAGCGGCCCGGCGGTGAATTAATTGGATAGCCTTCGCGCTACGCGCTACGCAGTTCGCCTTGGGAGCGGCCCGGCGGCTCAGGCCATGTGGCGCCGGTTGGCGCTTTGCCGGTACCGGTCGACGGTCAGTCCATCCAGGCTGATATCGGTCGGGCGGCCTGACATCAGGTCCGCCATCACGCGGCCGGTCCCGGCTGCCATGGTCCAGCCCAGCGTCCCATGGCCGGTGGCCAGGTACAGATTCGGGTACGACGAACCGCCGACGATGGGGGTGCCGTCGGGCGTCATGGGCCGCAGTCCGGCCCAGAACTCGCCCCTGGCCACATCGCCTGCACCCGGAAACAGATCGGTCAACACATGGTTGAGTGTGCCGCGGCGCGCCTCCCGCAACGAGGTGCTGTAGCCGGCCAGTTCGGCCGTGCCGCCGACGCGGATTCGGTTGCCGAGCCGGGTTACGGCTACTTTGTGGGTTTCGTCCATGATGGTCGATTCGGGCGCATGACGCGCGTCGTCGATCGGTACCGTGATCGAGTATCCCTTGACCGGATACACCGGAATGCGGATACCGACGGGGTGCAACAGCAATGGCGAATAGCTGCCCAGCGCCACCAGATAGTTGTCCGCCAGCAGGCTGCCGTCGTTGGTGGCAACGCCGGTGATCCGGTTGCCGTCGCTCTGGATGCCCCGGATGTCCACGCTGAACCTGAATTGCACACCCAGGCCTTGCGCCATTTCCGCCAGCCGCTGGGTGAACTTGAAGCAGTCGCCGGTCTCGTCGCCCGGCAGTCGCAGCGCGCCGACGAATTTTTCCTGCACATGGGCCAGCGCAGGTTCGGCGGCGATGTAGCCGGCGCGGTCGAGCAACTCGTAAGCCACGCCGTACTGCTTGAGGATCTCGATGTCCTTGCCGGTGCCGTCCAGCTGCTGCTGGGTGCGAAACAGCTGCAGCGTGCCCTGACTGCGTTCGTCGTAGCGGATGCCGGTTTCGGCGCGCAGTGCGCGAAGGCAGTCGCGGCTGTACTCGGCCAGCCGCACCATGCGCCCCTTGTTCAGCGCATAACGCGCCTGCGTGCAGTTGCGCAGCATCGCCAGGCCCCAGCGCCACATCGCCGGATCGAGCATCGGCCATATGACCAGCGGACTGTGCTGCATCAGCATCCACTTGATCGCCTTGATGGGAACTCCGGGGCCGGCCCAGGGCGCGGAATAGCCGGGCGAAACTTCGCCGGCGTTGGCAAAGCTGGTCTCCAGTGCCGGCGCGCTCTGGCGGTCGACCACCGTGACCTCGTGTCCGGCCCGGGCCAGGTAATAGGCGCAACTGGTGCCAATCACGCCGCTGCCCAGAATCAGTATTCTCATGCTGCTAGTGTCCTGTCGAGTCATCGTGCGCAGGTCACCGGGTGTCGAGCTCTGTGCCGCAGCGCGTAATGCTGATTGTCGGTGCGAAGCGCCTTGCCAGTCGCCACCCAGGCCAGCGGTGGCCGCCCAAGGGCCTGTCGCCCGCGAGGAAACGGGCCCTGGGTTACCATGATCACCCTTCTGTTGACCGGAATTTCATGGCTGCGTTGAGCCCGTTTCACCTGGCGTTCCCGGTTGCCTCATTGTCCGAGGCGCGTCGCTTTTATGGCGGCTTGCTCGGTTGCCCGGAAGGTCGTTCTTCCGACGAATGGATCGATTTCAACTTCTTCGGCCACCAGATCGTGGCCCATCTGGCGCCCCAGGAGGCGCAGCACAACGCCACCAGCGCGGTCGATGGCCATAACGTGCCGGTACGCCATTTTGGCGTGGTCCTGACCATGGCCGAATGGAACAGCCTGGCAGACAGGCTGCGCGCCGCCGAGACCCGTTTCGTCATTGAGCCCTATGTGCGCTTCAAGGGCGAAGCGGGAGAGCAGGCCACCCTGTTCTTCTGCGATCCGTCGGGCAATGCGCTGGAATTCAAGGCGTTCGCCGACCGTTCCCAACTGTTTGCCAGGTAAACCGCCATGACGACACCCGCCTGGACCATTGATGTTGTGTCCGATGTCGTTTGCCCCTGGTGCTATATCGGCAAACGCAAGCTCGAGGCTGCACTGGAGCTGTCGCGCAAAGCCGGCTTGCCGGAGCCAGAAATCCGTTGGCACCCGTTCCAGTTGAACCCGGACATACCCCAGGACGGTATCGCGCGCAAGCAATACCTGGAAGACAAGTTCGGCGGCGCCCAGCGCGCCGCCGAGATCTATGCGCGGGTCAAGGCCGCCGGCCAGGCCGCCGGGCTCGAACTGGACATCGATGGCATCACACTGCAACCCAATACCCTGGCCGCCCATGCGCTGATCGCCTTTGCCCATCAGCAGGGACTGGCCGCCGGCAACGACATGAAGGAGCGTTTGCTCAAGGCCTACTTCATCGAAAACCGGTTCATCGGCAGTGTCGACGTGCTCGTCGCAATCGCCAATGAGGCCGGGCTTGAGGCCGACGCCGCGCGCGCGTTTATCAGCGACCCGCAACAATTGCAGCAGGTTGCCGATGCCGATGCCCGAACCCGCCAATTGGGTATCGGCGGGGTGCCGTTCTTTATCTTCAACCAGAAGGTGGCGGTGTCGGGCGCGCAGGATCCGGCGCATCTGCTGGCCGCCATGCAGCAATCCCTGGCCCAAGCCTAGGCGCATTGCGCCGTGGCTGACTGGCCAGTTGGGAGCGTCGCTCACCGTCGCGCGCTGGTGCTGGTCACGAAGGCCTGGTGAAGCGCGAGTCCCACCGGGACTGGCCGCCAGCCTGCGCGCTGGTCCATTGGCAGCGCATGGCGGCTCAACAGACAGCCGCTTGGCGATGTGCATAAATTCACGCTGGTTGGCGTGTTTTGCTGACTAGAATGAAATCAATCCGGCGCTATTGCCATCAATAAGGGAGTTTTGCGATGTCTGTACGTGAAGATCTGACGCAATTGCGTTCCACGTTGTCCAGCCTGCGCGGTGTATTGGTTGCTGTATTGATGGGGAGCGCAGGCGTTGCGTCGGCCGGATTCGTGACGACCTACGAAACGCAGATGGAGGCGATTTTTTCACAGACCTCCTTCGTGACAGCGGCGAACTTCACCGCAACGGGTGCTAACCCCAACGTCATCGATATCCGGTTCAACGCGATGCTGTCGGTCGTGTCACCTACCCTGCTGTCGATCGACGATGACCTGAAATTTGGCGGGCCGGGTACTTCGCTCAATTCACTGTCCAACCAGTTGGGAGTACCCAACTTCACCGTCGCCATGTTTTTTGTCGACACCATCACTTTTTGTGGTGGCACAGGTAGCAACATCATTGGCTGCGCCCGTAATCCGGGGGGCTTGATTGCGCTCAACTCGAGCGCTGCTGCGGGTCCAAGGGGTGCGGCATTGCTGGCACACGAACTGGGCCACAGCCTGGGTCTTGACCATCTGGTAGACAACAGCAATCTGATGAATAGTTCGATCACCGGCAACACCGGATTGAACCTGGCTCAGGCGTCGAGTATTTTGAACAGTCCTATCGTGCGCATCGACACCGGCAACGGCAACCAGCGCTACATCTCCATCACCCCGATTGCCGTCGTGGCCGCCATTCCGGAGCCCCAGACCTGGTCCATGCTGGTTATCGGCTTGCTGGGGGTTGCCGTTTGGGCCCGGCGCCGGCAGGCATGCGCTGGCTGACATCCCGGCTTCGCTGTCTTGCGCCTGTTGCGCTGAATGTCCTGGCGGGTTGTGCCATGGCCACAATGCCAGCCGATTGGCGCACTTGGGATATGGGCGCATTCCAGTTGCGTGCGCCGGGCCCCATGCAATCGAGCGCTGGCGGCATTGATTCGCAGGCCGGAGCACTGACGGGCGAGGGGTTGCGTATTGACTACGACTTCGGGCTCTATTCCGATCCGCTCGAACGTCGCGACGATGCGGTTCAGTACGACGCACGCAACGGCATCATCGACGGATTGCCTGCGCGGTTCGTGCGCTTTCGTACCCGGGACCCGGCGGGCCAGTCCCGCTCGTGTTCCGGTGTGCATGTGCCGCGGGTACGCCAGTCCGGAACCGGGCCGCTGTCTTTGACGGTCCTGGCGTGCGCGGCGCGGCCCGAGCGACTGAGCGATATGCCGGCAGTATTCAGCAGTATCCGGATCGGCGGCTCAGCGTCCCGTTAGTGACGTGCGCTGCTATTGCCCTTTCCTCAGGTCATCGAGGCGACATCCGACTTGCGCCACGCGACGGGGAAGAACGCTTCGCTGCTGGGGTGTTTGCCAGCGGGTAGTTGTGGATCGCCGGTCACCTTCATCGTCGCGGGGCGCGGATCCCAGCGTGCATCTTCGCCAAAATACCGGGTCGAGATCGCAGCGCGCCGGCGCGTGGGCGAGAAGTTTCCGGGTGCGCCGTGGACCGTGAGCGGGTGGTGCACGATGCAATCGCCGGCTTTCATCTGCCACGACAGGAATCGATAGTTCGGGTTGTCCTTGAGTTCGCTGAAGTTCGGGCACTCTTCGAGGTCTGATTTGAAGCTCGGGTCCTTGTCGGGGATTGCCGCGCGATAGAACTTGCCCCATTTGTGCGAACCGGCGATGTATTCCAGTGCGCTGTTCTCGGGCCCCACATCGGTCAGCGCGACCCAGACCGACAAGATCTGATTACCCCGCATCGGCCAGAAGGGCAGGTCGTGATGCCAGTCGGTCACTTCGCGGGTGTTGGGCTCCTTGACAAAGACCTGGTCGTAGAACACCCGCACCTCGTCGGAGCGCATCAGGCGCGCTGCGATCTCGGCATTGGGCGACTCCATCACATAGTCCTTGAAGTCCGGGTCCCAGCGAAACACGAACGAGTTGATGTGGTAACGGCCGGTCTTGCCACCCAGTGCACGGGTCACTTCGCGCGGCCGGGCCAGGGGATTTTCCGCGTCCATGACGCGGTCCACCGCGGCGGACATGCGGCTGATCCAATCCAGGTCAAACATGCCGCGCAGGCAGATGGCGCCGTCTTCTTCAAACTGGCGTATGTCGGCGTCGGTTATCGGGTTCAAGGGTCGACGGTTCATGGGAGGTCTCCTTCAGGGTTGGGATCCGATAGGTGTTTCATTGGGGCTCGGTTGGCGTCCTGACGTGCCGGTCGCGCCGGGTTTGCCTGGATTTGCGACTGATGGCAATCTGGCGATGAGTTGTCTCAGTTCATTCGCATCGTTGGCGCTGCCAAAACCATAACGATCCGGACGCAACACAAGCAGCGCTGCGTCGAGTTGCCGGAGCCACGGCCCCAGTCCGGGATCGGCGACACATTGGACGTCGAGTGCGTTCAGCCGGGCGAGTTCTTTCGGAAGTAGCCCGCTGGTGATGGCATTGTTGGCGGACAACAGCGCGAACTGGCCGCCCAGTGCCGAGTCGAGCCAGCGGCCGTCACTGAGCCGGGGCTGGCCGGGGATGGTGCCAGCGGCACCCGAACCATGGTGTTGACCCGGACCCAGGCGTGGTGCCAGATTGACGATTTCCTGCGGACCACCTTCAGCAAACTGTTGGTCGCGTTCTGCCGCTGTTTGTGGATCGGTGGTCTGGATGATGCCGCCAAAACGAACGGCGGCCTGAATGTATTCCCGCACATGCGGCGCGCGTTCGCTCTGGTAGCTGTCGAGCAGTGTTGTGTCGGCGCCGCGCAGCACCAGATCGAGCTTCCATGCCAGATTGGACGCGTCGCGCACGCCGGCACACATGCCTTGGCCCAGGAAGGGCGGTGTCTGGTGCGCGCTGTCGCCAGCCAGCATGAGGCGGCGATCCCGCCAACGGTCTGCTATCAGCGCGTGAAAGGTGTAGATCGCATGGCGCACGAGCGTGGCATCGCCCGGGCGGATCCAGCGCGCCAGCATAGCCCAGAGAACATCGGGTTGTGTCATGACCTGCGGATCGTCGCCCGGCATCAACATGATCTCCCATCGGCGCCGGCGCCCGGTAACATTGACGTAGGTCATGGGCCGGCGCGGGTCGCAGAACTGCACCGTGGCCACGGGCAAATCGACATCACGTTCCATCAATACGTCCACGACCAGCCAGGACTGGTGCAGACCGAGGTCGGTGAGTGCGCTTCCCAGCGTCTCGCGCACGACGGAGCGCCCGCCGTCGCAGCCTACAAGCCAGCGTGCCCGCAATTGCCGATGCGTGCCCCGCACCAGATCGTGGGCGTGCACGGTGGCGCCTTGCGGGTCCTGCTTCACCGACTCCACCTCATGGCTGAGAAAGGTCGTGACACAGCCATGCTGGGCGACGCCGTTGCGAAGCGTCTGCTCCAGGTCGGGCTGGTGAAACAGATAGTTGTTTGCCCAGCCATGCATGCCCGTGGCACCGGATGGTTTACGCTCCAGCATGAGATCGCCGGCCACGTTCAGATACCGCATGCCTTGCGAGGGACGCACCAGCGGCAATAAGGCGTCCGCGATTCCGGCCGCATGGAAGATGCGCATGACTTCGCCGTCGAAATGCACCGCCCGTGGCAGGTTCAACAGAGCGGGTTCGCGGTCCAGCAGCGCGACGCGCCAGCCGCGCTGGCCCAGCAGTTTTGCCAGCACGCCACCGCTGGGTCCGTAACCGACGATGGCTACGTCGTACTCCAGCGCCAGCGTGACGGTCATGGGGTGACAGGTGTGCGCCGCACGGGCGCAGGCGTGGCCAGGGCCGAGTTGTCGGCGCGCGCAAGCGGATGCCCGATCAGTTCGATATCCGCGCTGATGCGCCGCCCGGCGGCCGTGATCAGTTCGACCAATCGGTTCAGGTCGGTTATTCCCAGGCGTGTGCGCGACAGGGCGGCGATCACGCTGCCCAGAATCTCGCCATCTGCGGTGAACACCGGTGCAGCGAAACCAGCGAACGCGGCGTCGAGCTCGCCATCGGAACGGGCGTAGCCGGCACGCCGAATCGCAGCCAGCGTACGTTTGAAGCTGTCCCAATCCTCGCCCATGCCATGGGCGCGGGCGTCATCGGCATGGGCTGCGTACAGCCGTTTGAGCTTGGCACTGGTGAAGTTGGCCACGATGATCTTGGAGCCGGCGCCGCGAAACAGTGGCAATGGTCGTCCGCGCCCGAAGGACAGAGGCAGATGCTCCGCGCCGTGCTGCTGGTGCGTGGTGACAATCTGCTGCCCATAAAGCCCGATCAGGTTGATTTCGCAACCACTGGCAGCTACCAGACCCTGGATCACGGGCAGGCCGGCCTTGAGCAGCGGGTCACTCTGTCGAATCTGGTAGTCCAGCGCAATGATGCGTGGGCCCAGCGCATAGCAGCCAGCGGCTACGCGGACCAGAAAACCTTCGCCGACGAGTTCGCGGACATAGCGGTACACCGTCGGGCGTGTGTAGTTGAGGCGTTCGATCATGCGCTCCGCCGTCCAGACCGGCTCTTCGGCCGAGAACAGCGACAGAACCGCCAGGGTGGAGCTGAGGGTGCTCAAGCCAAACCCATCTTCTGCGCCATTTCCTTTACCCATTCGCTGCGCGGTCGAAATCCGGGCAGGGAGCGTGCGTGGCGCTCGGCCCAGTCCCAGAGCCCGGCGTCGTCGAGCGAGAAATCGAACGGCACACGCATCGGCTGGTTCACGTACCAAGGGGTGTCGACAAACAGCTCCAGTCGGTTGCCCTCCGGGTCGCGCACATAGACCGAAAGCGCATTGCCGTGGCAAGCGGGTGAGACCTCGCTCATCTCGCCCCGCATGTCGCCCTTGACCATGCCGTTGTAGAGCGCGCGCAGAGTCGCGAGGCTGTCAACCCGAAACGACATCTGATTCACGGTGTTGAAGCCGCTGTTTTCGGGCCGGCCGGTAGCAAGCACCAACTGGTGGTGTTCGTTGGGGTCCCGGCTCAGGAACAACAGGCTTACCTTGCCATTGGGCGAGTCGAGATCGCCACGGTCGGTGATCGTGAAGCCCATGAAGCGCGTATAGAAGGCCTCCATGCGAGCGATATCGCGCACGTAGATGCCGATGTGGCTGAAGCTGATGGTGGCTGCGTTGGACATGCGTGGACCTCGATTAATGTTCGCATCTGCTGCAGTGAAAAGTCTCACGTTACGACATTTATACCGCTAAATCAACCTGCACTCAACATTGCACTGCAGCAAATCTTGAATATTGACATTTATTGCAAAAGCTTTAGAGTCGAATCAACTTAACGAACCATGCGAGTCGTCACTTCCGGCACAACCCTGGACCGCGCGCACAGCGGCGGCGAGACAACGAATTACCTAAGGAGAAGTCGATGAAACTGGCGAGCTATCGGTTTGAAGGCAAGGCCGGCTTTGGCGTGGTCACCGACCAGGGCGTCGTGGACCTGGGCTGGAGGCTGGGGAACAAGTATCCGGATCTGCGCTCCATTCTGGGCGCGGATGGCCTGGCGGCGGCGCACAAGGCCGCTGCTGGAGCAACGCCAGACTTTCAGCTGACACAGGTACAGTTGTTGCCGGTGATTCCGAATCCCGACAAGATTCTCTGTGTCGGCCTCAATTACGAGGATCATGTGGTGGAGACGGGGCGCGAGAAGACCGAGAACCCGGTTTTGTTCGCGCGTTTCGCCGACTCGCAGGTGGGCGCCGGACAGCCGATGCTGCGGCCACGCGAGAGCACGCAATTCGATTACGAGGCCGAGATCGCTGTCATCATCGGCAAGGCCGGACGGCGCATCTCCGAGAAGGACGCCTGGGACCATGTGGCGGGTTATAGCTGCTACAACGATGGCTCCATCCGCGACTGGCAGCGCCACACCGTGCAATGGACGGCGGGCAAGAACTTCACGAAGACCGGTGCCTTCGGGCCCTGGATGGTGACGGCCGACGAAATCCCACCGAACACATTGATGACGCTGACCGGTCGCCTGAACGGCAAGCAGGTGCAGCGGGCCACCACCGAGCAGATGATATTCAAGATTCCGGCGCTGATCCGCTACATCTCCACCTTCACCACATTGGCTCCGGGCGACGTGATCGTCAGTGGTACGCCAGGGGGAGTGGGTGCCAAACGCAGTCCGCCGCTGTGGATGAAGCCCGGCGATGTGGTGGAGATCGAGATCGACCGCGTCGGTGTGCTGACAAACACCATCGCTGACGACTGACACGCGGCACAACAGCCAGATTGAGCATCAACAACCAGGAGACAAACATGCATATTCTCAGACAGGTCCGAACATTGATTGTGAGTGCTGCGCTGTGCGCCGCCGGTGTGGCGATGGCGCAGACGGCGCCCATCAAACTGAAGTTCTCCATCTTCTCGCCCGACAAGGAGATCACCTACCAGTCGGTGTTCAAGCCTTTTGCCGATGCAGTCAACAAGGAAACCAACGGGGCCGTCGAAATCGAGTTGTTTCCCAGCGGCGCCCTGGGCCGCAGCCCGTTGCAGCAGGCCCAGATGGTGCTGGACGGCGTGGCGGACATGGCCTGGATCATCGCCTCGTATACGCCGGGGCGTTTCCAGGACAACGAGGTGTTCGAATTGCCGGGCCTGTTCCGCGACCTGCAGGAGGCGACGCTGGTCTTCACGCGACTTGTCACCAGCGGCAAGATCAAGGGATATGAAGATTTCTATCCGATCGCGCTGTTCGGCACAGCACCCTACAGCTTTCATGCGCGAACGCCGATCAACAGCATCGCCGACATCAAGGGCAAGAAGATCCGGGCCTCCGGCGCGCTGGAGGGCGAAACTGTCAAGGCGCTGGGAGCGGTACCGATCGGCATGCCGGTGACGGAAATACCCGAGGCAATCAGCCGTGGCACCATCGACGGCACCACGTCGCACCCGGCGCCGCTGGTGGACTTCGGCATTTCGAAAGTGACGAGTTTCCACTACTTCACGCGCCTGGGCGTGGTGCCGTTGACCGTGCTGATGAACCGCAAGAAGTTCGACAGCCTGCCCAAGTCGGCGCAGGATGCGATTGCCAAGTACAGCGGCGAATGGACGGCCGTGCGATTCAACAAGTACGTGGGCGAATACAACGACAAGGTGATCAAGGACCTTCAGGCGGATCCGAAGCGCAAGGTCGTGATTCCGACCCAGGCTGATCTGGACGCCATGCAACCGGCCTTCAAGTCCGTGATCGACGCCTGGCTTGCCAAGAGCCCGCGCCACAAGGAGTTGATGAGCTTGGTGGAAGCCGAGATCGTGAAAGTCCGTGCCAGCCGCTAGGGCAGCTCAATCGGGGAACGGCATGTTCCAGCGCCTGGAGCGCGCCGGCCTGGTGGCCACGCGCGCTCTGTCGGTCGCTGGACTGATCGCCCTGATGGTGCTGGCCGTCATGACCCTGCTCGATGGGCTCGCCCGCTGGCTGGCCAACCAGCCGATCGAAGGCGTGCGTGACGTTGGAGGGCTGGCTATCGCGTTAGCCGTTTCCTGCTGTATTCCGGTCGGTCTGATGGAGCGCAGCAACATCACGATCCGCGTATTGGAAACGGCGGCCGGGCCCATGTTGGGCAAATTCCTCGATGCATTGGCGGCACTGGTGGTGGCCGTGGTCATGGTCGCGCTGGCGTGGCAGTTCACGGTGTTTGCGGGCAAGATCGCACGCGCCAACGAGACCACCTGGGTCTTGCACATTCCGACGGCGCCGTTCTGGTACGGCGTGGCCGCGATCCTCTGGAGCGCAGTGCTCGTGCAATCGGTGATGGTGGTGCTGGAAGTGGGGCGCCTGATGGGGCGGTTCGAACACACCCATCGCACTGGCAACTGAGGGCGCAGGCGCCGAACGGACATTCATGACTTATCTTCAATTCTTTGCCGGGCATCACGCGTGGGTCCGCTGAGCATCGCCGGACTGGGGCTGGTGGCGCTGTTTGCGCTGATCCTGATCCAGGTGCCGATCGGATTTTCCATGATCATCGTGGGCGTGGTGGGGTATGCGCTGCAGGCGGGCTGGGGCCCGGCTTTCACCATCCTGGCCAGCGAACCGTCCGGTCTGCTTTCCAGTGTGGACCTGGCCACGGTGCCGTTGTTTCTGCTCATGGGAACTTTCGCCACGGCGGCCGGCTTTTCAGCCGACATCTACAACGCAGCGGCGAGCTTTCTGGGCCATCGACGCGGTGGCCTGGCTTACGCAACCATCGGTGGCTGCGCGGCTTTTGGCGCAGTGTGCGGTTCGTCCACCGCCACTGCTGCCACCTTCGCCAAGGCGGCGCTGCCGGAGATGCGCCGGCGCGGCTATTCCGACGCGTTCTCCACCGGAACCATCGCAGCGGGGGGCACGCTGAAGTCGCTGATTCCGCCCTCGATCGTAATGATCCTGTATTGCATCGTCTCCAAGACCTTCATCTTCGACCTCTTCATCGCGGCGGTCATACCTGCTCTGCTGGCCATTGCACTGAACCTGATCGCCATCGCGCTGGTGGTGCGGCTGCAGCCGGACGCCGCGCCCATCGCCCTGGCCGAACCCTGGTCCGAGCGCTGGCTCGCGCTGCGCCGTGCCGGTCCGGCACTGGCATTGCTGGTGGTCGTATTCGCGGGTCTGTACAGCGGCATCTTCACGGTCAATGAGGCCGCATCCGTAGCAGCCGTGTTGTCATTGGTGTTTGCGGTGGCGCGCGGCAAGATGGACTGGAGCAATGTCTGGACCGGTCTGCGCGAGTCGGCCAGCGCCACAGCGATGATCTACGTCATCATCATCGGCGCTTCGGTGTTCACCTATTTCATCACGCTGGCGCGGGTGCCCGAGGCGCTGGTCGAGCTAATTGGCCACCTCGACATCGCGCCCATTGGCATCGTCTTTGCACTGCTGTTGGCTTATCTGGTACTGGGCGCCGTGTTTGACGAGATCGCGGCCATGCTGATCACCCTTCCCTTTGTGCTGCCGGTCATCGAGCAGCTGGGTTACGACCCGGTGTGGTGGGGGATCATCAATGTGGTCGTGATCGAGCTGGGCATGATCATTCCGCCCATCGGCATCATTGTGTTCGTGCTGCACGGAATGGCCCCGAATATTCCCATCCGCACCATCTACCGTGGCGTGATGCCCTTCATCGCCGCCGACCTGTTGTTGCTGGCATTGCTTGCCAGCTTTCCGGCCATCAGCATGTGGCTTCCCGCGCTGATGCGCTCGTAAACTTGGAGACTCGCGCAATGACAAGCCCGGTTCTGTACCACAACGACATGTCTGTCTGCGCAGCCAAGGTGCGCAGCGCTTTTGCGGAGAAGGACGTTGCGTTCGAGGGCGTACACCTGGACCTGCGCGCGGGCGATGCACACAAACTCGACTACACCCGGCTAAATCCGAATCAGGTGGTGCCCACGCTGGTGCACGGTGGCGAAGTGATTGTCGAATCCAATGTCATCCTGGAGTACATCGAAGACACCTGGCCGCAGCGCCCCTTGCGTCCGGCAGCGTCTGCTGAACGTGCCCGCATGCGGCTATGGATGCGCCAACTCGATGACGGCGTGCACCCTGCCACGGGCACCATCAGCACCTGCATCGCGTTCCGGCACCAGCACCTCAAGCGTGAGCCGGGCGAACTGCAGGCCTGGCTGGACAACATGGTGGATCCGGCGCGGCGCGAGCGCACCCGACTGGCGGTGCAGCAAGGCATGGAGTCGCCCGGGTTTGCGCCAGCAGTGGCACGGTTCGAGAAACTGTTCTCCGACATGGACACGGCCCTGTCCGGCGGTGCCTGGCTTGCAGGCGCTACTTACTCCCTGGCCGATATCGCCTATGGGCCCTACATGATCCGACTGGTGCACCTGGGTTTCGAGGAGCGTATCTTGGCCCGCCCCCGCGTGGCGGACTGGGTGCAGCGCCTGCTTGCCAGCATCGGATACAAGGACGGCGTGGAGAAGTGGCTGAACCCGAAATATCTGGAACTGTTTGCGCGCGAGAGGTCGGCTGCGACCGCCGTTGTGCGCCGGCTGACGGCTAGCTGAGAGCGGGAAGCAATGCCACGGGCCCAGCAGTTGCGCCCATGGCGCGCGCCTTGGAAACGACCCTGTGGAGCTCAGGTCTCCGGCTCAATACGCAGTGTCGTCAGGATACGTGCCACCATGTTGTAGGCCGCAAAGGCCGTCGTGAGTTCGACGATATGGGTTTCATCGAAATGTTCGCGCATGCTGGCAAACACACTGTCGCTGACTTGCACGTCACGGGTCATCTGCGTGGCAAATAGCACCACCAGCAGTTCCCTGGGCGCCAGCACAGGGTCATCCCAGCCCTCGGGTGCGCCATCGGCGATATACCGCAGCAATGCGTCGAGCTGGGCTTGTTGTCCACCGGCGGCCAGAAAGTCCGGTGCATGGTGGTGGAACTCATACATCGCACGGGTGAGCAGCGCCACGGTACAGATGCCCAGCTCCTGCAGCTTGCGGTCGGTCGACAGGCCGTTGCGGACGTCGCGCATGAAGATGTTCCAGCCGCGAGCCAATGGCTCACTCCATAACAGTGCCCTGTCGAGATTCAACAGCTGCCCGCCACGGCGCGCGCGGATAGCGTCCACCAGCTCTTCGGGCTGAGGTTTGAGGGCTGGAGTCCAGTCGGCGATGCGCATGCGGGTCCTTTGTTGAGCGGGCTTGACCGGCGGGTCGCTTGCGTTGCGCGCTAGCGCCTATTCTGACCTGCGACAACGCACCACGTTAGCGTCGAGTTGCCAGCACATAGCTGTAATTGGCCGCGGGTCTTATCGGGTGAAACCGAGGCGCTTGTGTGGGCGTGAACCATCATCTTCACGAAAAGCGCAATGCATGCTGGCGTATAAGTTGACAATAACTTGCCTTGATTGTTTCGGTCGAAATGTCTATCCGCATCGGTCCCCTGCCAACAGCGTTTGAAGAATCCCAATGTCTGCATCTATTCCCGTCATTCTCGACTGCGATCCCGGCCATGACGACGTATTCGCGATCTGGCTTGCGGCCGGCAATCCCAATATCGACCTGCGTGCGATCACCACCGTCGGCGGAAACGGCTACCTGAAATACACCACGCTCAATGCAAGAATCGCCTGCACGGTCGCAGGGATCACCGGCGTACCGATCGCGGCCGGTGCGGACAAGCCACTGGTGCGCGAACTGCGCCCGGCGGCTCACATTCACGGCGCGAACGCTCTCGGCGGCCCGGTTCTGCCCGAGCCGACAGTGCCGCTGGATGAGCGCAGCGCCGTGCAGCTGATGGCCGACACGCTGCTGGCGTCGAGCGAACCGATCGTGTTGATCCCCACCGGCCCGCTCACCAACATCGCGCACCTCATCTTGCAGCGTCCCGACGTGCTGCACAAGGTCAAGGAGATCGTCTGGATGGGCGGATCGACCACGCGGGGAAACCACACGCCCTACGCCGAATTCAACGCCTGGGTGGATCCGGAGGCCATTGACGTGGTCGTGAAGGCCGGCCTGCCCTTTACCATGGTCGGACTGAACATAACGCACCAGGCACTGATCACCAGCAAGGTCATCGATCGCATCGCGGCCATCGGCAATGACACTGCCAGGTTCGGCGTAGAACTACTCAAGTTCTTTTGCGCCAGTTACGATGTCTGGGAGGACATGGCCGAGGGACCGCTGCACGATCCTGTCACGGTCGCCCTCGTCGCGCTGCCCGGCATTGTCCAGAGCCAGCGCGCCCACCTCGATGTCGAACTCAAGGGCACGTTCACCGCCGGAGCCACGAGCGTTGACATGTTCAACATGCTCAAGCAGGAACCGAACGCGACTATCGCCACGGTGCTCGATGTCGACATGTACTGGAATCTCATCGCAGACGCCGTGGCGACTCTGAAATAGGCCGGGCGGGACGCGAGGGCAGCGGGCGTCTGCGCTCGGCCCTCCGCATGCCATAGAGCGTCAGCTACGGGGCCATTCTTCCGATCAAAACCCCGGCTGAACGAGCTGCCGGTACTGCATGGCCTCGGCAAGATGCCCGACCTGCGTATCTCGGGCCCCCGCCAGATCGGCGATCGTGCGCGCGACCTTGAGCACCCGGTGCGTACCGCGCGCCGACCAGGCCAGCCGGGTGGCGGCCACTTCCAGAAAGCGACTCGCTGCCGAGTCGAGCCCAATATGGCGCTCGATGTCTTGCCCTTGCAGTGCGTTATTGGGTTTGTCCTGGCGCGCGAGGGCGCGGTCGCGCGCCGCATGCACCCGTGCGCGCAGCTGCAGGCTCGATTCACCGGCTCGCGCGTTGAGCAGTTCGGCGCTGCTGATGGCAGCCACTTCCACATGCAGGTCGATCCGGTCCATCAGCGGCCCGCTCAGGCGCCCCCGGTAGCGCGCGATCTGATCCGGTGAGCAGCGGCAGTTGCGATGCCTGGCACCAAGGAAGCCGCAAGGGCATGATGGCGTTGCCTTTTTGCCGTTCGTCAAACATATCTGCAAGTCATTGATTAAAAAAGGATTCCAAGGAATTCCACAGACGACAGGTCAGCACGTTCTGAAAAAACGCCTGGAAGAAGGCCTGACGCAAAAAGAACTCGCGCTGGGCGGAGTCAATCGTGATCTGATCGCCCGTC
>JANNKH010000040.1:0-6559 GCA_031396205.1 Rhodoferax sp. | reverse complement strand
GCGGCTCGCTCGGCCACCAGGGCTTGGACTCGTCGATGGTGCGTCCGATGACGCCCCGGAAAGGGCTCTCGTTCATGCTGTCTCCTTTGCCGTGGCCGCGCGGCCGTCGTGGCGCGGCAGGTTTGAGCCTGCTTTCTGGCCGTCTATCGTAGGTTAGCGTGGTCCTGGGTGACATCGTCGTTTCCGACGATGCCGTTCGATTGCTCTGCCAGCAATATCAAGCCATGGGCCACCCACTCGACAGCTTCTTCAACCCGGCATCCATCGCGGTGGTCGGCGCCTCCAACGCGCTGAACAAGATCGGCGCCGCGCCGATGAGCTTCCTGCTAAATTTGGGCTACCAGGGCGCGATCGTCCCAATCCATCCGCGCGACGCCGAAGTGCAGGGCCGCAAGGCCTGGCCCGGCCTGCTGGCCGCGGTGCAAGGTGGCGCAGGGCCGATCGACCTGGCCATCGTGGCGGTGCCGGCTTCGCTGGTGCCAGAAACCGTCGCCGACGCCGGCCGCGCCGGCGTGCGCAATCTGGTGATCTTCTCCTCGGGTTTCAGCGAGACCGGCGAGGACGGCGCACGCGCGCAGCGCGAGATGGTGGCGCTGGCGGCAGGCCTGGGCATCCGTATGCTCGGGCCGAATTGCCTGGGCTTCATCAACGTGGGGCAGAACATCCATGCGACCTTCGTCGCGGTGATGAAGGCTGGGCTCGCCATGCGCGGACCGATCGCGCTGGTCAGCCAAAGCGGCGCTTTCGGGGGCTATGCCTACTCGCTCGCCCGCGAGCGCGGCGTCGGCCTGTCGCACTGGATCACCACCGGCAATGAGGCCGGGCTGGGCCTGCCCGACTGCATCGAATGGCTGGTCCAGGACGCGCAGACCAAGGTCATCATGGTTTACATCGAAGGCGTGCGTGACGGCGAGCGCTTCAAGCGCTCGCTGGGGGCGGCGCGTGCCGCCGGCAAGTGGGTGGTGGCGGTCAAGGTTGGCCGCTCCGAGCTTGGCGCGCAGGCCGCCGCCTCGCACACCGCGTCGCTGGCCGGCGACGACGCCGCCTACGAAGCCCTGTTCCGCCAGTACGGCGTGTGGCGCGCGCACGGCATTGACGAGTTATTCCAGGTCGCCCATGCGCTGGTGGTAGCCGGAGCGCCCCGGCGTCCCGGCCTGGGCGTGATGACGGCTTCAGGCGGTGTGGGCGTGCTGTTGGCCGACGAGGCGCAGGTGCGCGGCCTGGCCATGCCGCCGATGCCCGAGCCGGCGCAACAGCGCATCCTGGAATGGGTGCCGTTCGCCGGACCGCGCAACCCGGTGGACATCACCGCCATGGTGGCCGCCCAGCCGGCCTTGACCGAGAAGGCCATGCGCCTGATGCTCGACGAGGGCGGCTACGGAACACTGCTGATGTTCTATGGCGCGGCAGGCCTGGCCCCCGCGGGCTGGGAAGCCCTGCACGAGTTGGCCGTGCACCTGCGCCGCGACTATCCGGACGTGGTGCTGGCCTACTGCTGCCTGATCACCCGGGAGCGCCAGCAGGCGCTGCAGGACGTTGGCTGCCTGAGCTACGAAGAACCCACCCACGCGGTGCGCGCGCTGGCGGCGCTGGACTACTTCCGCGCCGCCGCCGCACAACCGGCGCGCACGCCGGTTGTGCCGGCGCCGGTGGCAAGGCCCGATCTGCCGATGACCGAGGCGCGCGCGTTGGCCTGGCTGGCCGCGCAGGGACTGCCAGCCATGCGCCACCAGGTCGCCACCAGCGCGGCGCAGGCGGCGCAGGCGGCGCAGGTGATGGGCTTCCCGGTGGTGCTCAAGGTGTCGTCGCCCGACATCCTGCACAAGAGCGACCTGGGTGGGGTGGCACTGGGCCTGACCAGTGCCGAAGAAGTGGGCCAGGCCTTCGAACGCATCATGCAATCCTGCCGCGGCGCTGCGCCACAGGCCCACATCGAAGGCGTGCTGGTCGCGGCCATGGTCGGCGCCGGTGTGGAGTGCATCCTGGGCGTGCGCCACGACCCGGCGCTGGGCGCACTGGTGGTGCTGGGTATCGGCGGGGTCGACGTGGAACTGCTGCGTGACGTCAGCGTGCGTGTGGCCCCGGTGGACACGGCCCAGGCGCAGGCCATGGTCGACGAACTGAAACTGGCCCCACTGCTGCGCGGGCATCGGGGAAGGCCGCTTGCCGACGAGGTGTCGCTTGTGGCAACCTTGGTGCGGCTGTCCGAATTAGGCGCCGCATGCGACAGCTGGATGGACGCGATCGAGATCAACCCGCTGAAGGTGCTCTCCAAAGGCCAGGGGGCGGTCGCGCTCGACGCGGTGGTGACAGCAAGGAGTTGATACCTTTACTTTCGACAACCCACGAGGAGACATGGCCATGCAACACAGAATCAATCGTCGCCAGTTTGGCATTGCGGCCGCGGCACTGGGAGTGACTCCTTTCGCCATCGGCCAGACCAGCGAGTGGCCCAAGGCGAAGCCGGTACGCTTGATTGTTCCCAGCGGGCCGGGCGGCACCACCGACATCTTTGCCCGGCTTTTTGCCGAGCACTACAGCAAGACCTTCGGGCAGACCTTTATCGTCGAGAACAAGCCGGGCGCCAATGGTGCCATCGGCAACGACTTCGTCGCCAAGGCAGCGCCGGACGGCTACACGCTGCTGTGGGGTTTTTCGGCGGTCATCGTCGGCAACGCCGCGCTGATTCCCAAACTGCCCTACGACACACTCAAGGACCTGCAGCCGATCGCCCAGGTGGGCGCCTCCGGCATCGTGCTGATGGTTGCGCCCGACATTCCGGTCAAGGACCTGAAGGAATTCGTGGCGCTGATCAAGGCCAATCCCGGCAAGTACGACTACGGCTCCTGGGGTGTGGGTTCGTACGGTCACCTGACGATGGAAGCGCTGGCCTACGAGGCCGGCGGACTGAAGATGAACCACGTCCCTTACAAGAGCTTCCCGGCTCTGGCGCAGGAAATCATGGCCGGTTTCATCAAGATAGCATTTATGTCGCCGGACTCCGCGCAGACGGCGCAAAAGGCCGGCAAGGCCAAGCCCATCGCCACGACCGGCACCATACGCCCCCCGAACATGGCCGACATCGCCACCATGACCGAGCAGGGTTACAAGTCCAACATCGACGGCTGGATGGGCCTGATGGCGCCCGCCGGCACGCCCATGCCCATCGTGCGCCGACTCAATGAAGAAGCCAACCGGCTGCTGCAGGATCCCGCGATGACCCAGCGGATGCTCGCGCTGAACTTCGCGGTGCCGGCGCCGATCAAGACGGTGGAGCAGTTCGCGCAGACCATCCGCGACGACATCGAGATCTTCTCCAAGATTGTCAAGGCCGCGAACATCAAACCCGAGAATTGAGGCCCTGGCGGGCTGACGCCTGGACTTGGCGCCGCATGCGACAGCTGGATGGACGCGATCGAGATCAACCCGCTGAAGGTGCTCCCCAACGGCCAGGGGGCGGTTGCGCTGGACGCGGTGGTGACAGCAAGTAGCTGAATCTATTTTTTCGACAACCCACGAGGAGACATCAACATGCAGCACAAGATCAATCGTCGCCAGTTTGGCATTGCGTCCGCGGCACTGGGGGTGACTCCTTTCGCCATCGGCCAGGCCAGCGAGTGGCCCACGGCGAAGCCGGTACGCTTGATTGTCCCCGGGGCGGCGGGCGGGCCCACCGACATCTTTGCCCGGCTTTTTGCCGAGCGCTACAGCAAGACCTTCGGGCAGACCTTTTTCATCGAGAACAAGGTCGGCGCCAATGGTGCCATCGGCAACGACTTCGTCGCCAAGGCAGCGCCGGACGGCTACACGCTGCTGTGGAGTTATGGGGGGGCCATCGCCGTCAACGCCGCGCTGATTCCCAAACTGCCCTACGACACGCTCAAGGACCTGCAGCCGATCGCCCAGGTGGGCTCCTCCGGCA
Organism: Rhodoferax sp.; assembly: GCA_031396205.1. Lineage (GTDB taxonomy): Bacteria > Pseudomonadota > Gammaproteobacteria > Burkholderiales > Burkholderiaceae_C > CAISIP01. The sequence goes on along the minus strand of JANNKH010000040.1, from coordinate 2,637 downwards.
ACATGCTGATGGTTGCGCCCGACCTTGGGGTCAAGGACCTCAAGGAATTGGTGGCGCTGATCAAGGCCAGTCCCGGGAAGTACGACTACGGCTCCTGGGGTGTGGGATCGGGCGGTCACCTGACGATGGAGGTGCTGGCCTACGAGGCCGGAGGACTGAAGATGATCCATGTCGCTTACAAGACCCACTCGGCCATGGTGCAGGACATGATGGCCGGTATCATCAAGATTGCATTCGTGGCGGTGGACGCCGCGCAGGTGGTGCAAAAGGCCGGCAAGGCCAAACCCATCGCCATCAGCGGCACCAAACGCGCCCCGAACATGGCCGACATCCCCACCATGACCGAGCAGGGCTACAAGTTCGACATCGACGGCTGGTTTGCCCTGATGGCGCCCGCCGGCACACCGATGCCCATCGTGCGCCGTCTCAATGAAGAAACCAACCGGCTGTTGCAGGATCCCATGATCACCCAGCGGATGCTCGCGCTGAACTTCGCGGTGCCGGCGCCGATCAAGACGGTGGAGCAGTTCACGCAGACCATCCGCGACGACATCGAGACCTATTCCAAGGTCATCAAGGCGGCGAACATCAAACCCGAGAGTTGAGGCCGTGGCGGGCTGACGCCTGGATGGCGTCCGCAGGATCGATGCGGCCGGCAAGTGGTCGGTCTGGACATTGCCAAACCAGGCGCAGGCGATGGTCGACGAACTGAAACTGGCTCCGTTGCTGCGCTGGCATCGGGGAAGGCCGCTTGCCGACGAGGTGTCGGGCGGTCACCTGTCAGTGCTGAAGAGCGAGCGCTCGCGGCTGGAGTAGATCAGTGGATCAGCGAACCCACTTTATTAATCGGCGCGGGTTAAGACTTGCGGCGATTGTCTCGGTCCCTGAGGACGAATCTGCGGGCGAATCTGCGCCTCGCCCCGGCGTATTGATCCTGCACGGCTTTACAAGCTTCAAAGATGAGTATCACCTGCAGGCCTGGAGTGACTCTCTCACCGAGAGCGGGTTTGTCACTCTGCGATTTGATGCCTCCGGTACCTGGGAGAGCGAGGGAAGCTCTGAGTATGATTTTCGGACCTCGAACTATCTCGATGACGCGGCAGATGGGTTGTCCTTTCTGGCGTCATGGGCTGGTGTCGATCGGGATCGGATCGGTGTTGTGGGGCACAGTATGGGCGGAATGGTAGCGACTATCTTTGCAGCTTCTGAGCCATCGCTAAACGCTTGCGCTTCAATTCAGGCGCCAATGAATATGTGCCGCCGTGAGGAGACGAGGGAACGTGACCGAGCCTGGCGCGAAAGCGGTTGGTTTGAGCGCCAGTATTCAGCGCCTGCTACTGGCGTGATCCGGATCCATTCGAGCTTTCTCGACGATGCTGAAAAGTTCTCAGCTGTAGTTTCAGCAGAGCATGTGCGATGCCCGCTGCTCGTTGTAGTTGGTGGTGTCGATGATCGAGTACCGAGCTATCACGGGGAGGAGATCTTTCGCCGAGTAACTGTGGAGAAGGAGTTTTATGTCGTAGAAGGCTCCACTCATATTCCTACCGGGGCACCGCTTGTGGACTGCTCACGGCGGATCGTGCAGTTTTTCAGCGATCGGCTCCGCTAAGTCTGGGAGCTGCTGCAAATCGAGCACGCAGTAGCGCACCGTGACATCGCGCTCGCCATAGACTGGACTGGGGGCACAGATGAAGGCCGAGTCGTCTTGGGCGAGATCTTTGAGACGAACCTTGCTGCCGTATGTGGCGCGATTTGACTCGTATTTCAGACCTCGACTTTGTCCTTCGATCGGTAGCTCTTGCCCTCGACTCGGACGGTCTCAGCGTGGTGCAGCAGCCGGTCCACCAGGGCCAATCCAAGGTCAGCAAGACCGCAAACATCAAACCCGAGAATTGAGGCCGAGGCGGGCTGACGCCTGGACTGCGCGCGATCAACACCGCCCATAGATGGTGGGCCGGAAGGCGCCTGGGTGGCTCGGGTATCGGAGCTTGGACATACAGCCAGCAGGGGACTTATTGCAGGCCTTGCGTCACCCGCTCGGCGGTCAGCGCCTCGGAGCGCGCCTGCGGCGGTCGCGACGCGGCGACCTCGAAGGCCACGCTGCGCAGCTCGCCCTCGAAGGCGAAGGGTGGCTGGTAGTCGTGGCAGACCGGCGCCACCGAGCGGCCGATGTCCATGCCGGTAGAGGACACCAAGGTCGCCATCTCGGGGATGTCCACGGCGCCCACGTCCTGCTCGTCGATGAACAGCGTGGCGCGCCCGGTCTTGCCGACCCGGTCCATGCGTACACCGGCCACGCAGGGCCCACTGGGCAGGGCGATGCTGGAACGCACCTGGCTGTGGGTGTGGAAGAAGTTGAAGTCGAACACCAGGTGGGCGTCCTGGACGAACAGCACATAACCGCCGCTGGCGCTGCCGCGCGCCACGATGCAGCCCGAGCGGTGCCGGCCCAGCGTCATGTCGGCGCGGATGACGAAGGATCGGTTGCCAGTGTTTGGCGCCACGTCGGTGGTATGACGGGAGACTGGCGGATAGAACACGAAGCTGGTGCGCCGCGGCGCGTCGCCGCGAAACTTTGCGCTCTTGAATAACGCAACGGCACCGCGGTCGTCCAGCGGCAGCACGCCGTTCCTGCCG
>JANNKH010000016.1:0-64871 GCA_031396205.1 Rhodoferax sp. | reverse complement strand
ACCGAATGGGTATAAACCATAGTATGAACCATAGTATGAACCATAGTACGAACCATAGTACGGATAATTATACCCGTAATCACTGACAGGAAAGGCCACGCAACCTGTCAGCATAAGGGCAACAAATATAAGAAAAAGTTTTTTCATTGGGCACCTCCTACGAAGCCCGTTTTACTTTATCCTTCGTTTACATTATAAGCCACTTTTACCGTGATGCCCATTTTTTTGTGGTCGTAACCGACCGAGCCACCCGATGCAAACGCATCGCCCAGCCAGAAACCATAGTCCGCCGACACGCTGTTGGCAATGTCCGAGAAGGTGGCCGTCCCTTTGTCGGCCGCCACCACCAGGTAGGGGTCGTCGACATCGTGGCGCACCACGTTGGCCGGTGGCACCACCGCCCCCTTCACCAGGTTGTCGGTGAGGTCCAGCAAGCCGGACAGGAACAGCTTGTAGCACGCCACCCCCTCGGCCATCAATGCGTCGCGGTCACTCGCGGGCGGCGCATTCTTGAGCACAAAACCGCCTTTCGAGCCGACCGGAACAATCACCGTGTTCTTGACCTGCTGTGCTTTCACCAGGCCAAGAATTTCGGTCCGGAAATCTTCCCGCCGGTCGGACCAGCGCAAGCCTCCGCGGGCTACTTTGCCGCCGCGCAAATGCACCCCCTCGACCCGCGGTGAATAGACCCAGATTTCAAACAGCGGCTTGGGTTCGGGAACGCCGGGGACTTTGCGCGGGTTGAGCTTGAACGACAAGTAAGGTTTGGCGTTGCCGGCGGCGTTCTGTTGCCACAGGTTGGTGCGCAACGTGGCAACCACCGTTGCGAAAAACTGGCGCAGGATGCGGTCTTCGTCCAGGCTGGCCACGTCAGCCAGGCTGGTCTCGATGCGGTGGCTGAAGTGCTCCTGCATTTGGTCGCGCTCACCGGCGCCGGCGGGGTCGAAGCGGGCGTTGAACAGCGCCACGATATCTTGCGCAATGCCGCTGTGGCGAACCAGCGTGGCTTCGATGTAACTCTGGCTGAAGGCAAAGCCAAGCTGCTTGAAATAACGTGTATAGGCGCGCAACACGCTGATGGCGCGTGCATCCAGATCGCTGGTCAGCACCAGTTTGTTCAGCGCGTCACTTTCGACATCTAAGCGCCAGGCCAGCGCGAACAGCGCCTCGAAGCGCACCTTGATACGGGAGAACTCGGTGCCAGCGGGCACCTGCAGACCGAGGTCGTGAATCCACAAATCGTCGCTGCCGATGCGATAGGGGTGCTCGTCCAACACCCGCACGCCCATGCGCTCGAGCACCGGCAGCGAGTCTGACAGCGCGACCTTGGAGGTGTTGTAGATCTTGAAGCGCAGCAGCCCGGCCGGTGCGTTTAACGGCCGGTACAAGCGCACCGTCAGCGGGCTCTGGGCGCTCAGCTCCTGCAGCATGCCCGCGTCTTCGGCCGCCACGGCGGCGGAAAAGTCCTCCCGATAGGCCGTCGGGAACGCACTGGCAAAGCGGTGCGCCAGCGCCAGGCCCTGGCCTTCGCCATGCGCGCGCAGCAATTCTGCGCTGCAGTCGTCTTCCCAGCGCTGCGCATGTTTCTCGATCCGCGCCTCGAGCGCGGCCAGGTTGACGGTGGCCGGGGCGCGATCGCGTGCCCGCACCAGGTAGTGAATGCGCGCCAACGGGCTGTCGGTCAACATGGGTGTGAATTCGAGCGACTCGCCGTTGAGCGCCGCCATCAGGTCCACGCCGACCTTGACACGCAGTTCCGTGTTGTAGCGGTCGCGCGGCACGAACACCTGTGCCGACGTGAAGCGGCCGAACGGGTCGCGGCGCAGAAACAGCCGGGTACGCTGGCGCTCCTGCAGCCGCAAGATGCCGATGGCATGCTCGGCCAGCGTGTCGGTGTCAATCTGAAACAGTTCGTCGCGCGGATACGCCTCCAGGATCGATTGCAGCGATTTGGCGGCATGACTCTCGGGCACCACGCCTGCGCGCGTGATGACCTGGCTGGCACGCTGGCGCACCTGCGGTATCTCGTCAACCGATGCCGAATAGGCGATTGATGTGTACAGGCCCAGGAATCGTGTCTCGCCGCACACCTGGCCCTGGGCATTGAAGCGCTTGACCGCGATGTAATCCAGCCAGGCTGGCCGGTGCACGGTGGAGCGGGTCATGGCCTTGATGACCAGCACCAGTTCATCGGTGTCGATCAGCGCGACCGCCTCCGGCGGTAACTGGGTTTCGGTAGTCTTGACCGGGCCGCGCAAGATGCCTAGCCCCGATTCGGACCTGGCAATCAGCGAGGCAGTGTTGCCTTGACGCTTGAGGTCATAGTCGCGTGCACCGAGAAACGTGAAATGCCGGTCTTCCAGCCAGCGCAGGAAAGCTATGCCTTCGTCCTTGCTGGCCTGCGACAGTGGCGATTGCGTGGCCTTCACGCACACCTCGTTGAGTCGCGCAAGCATGGCCTGCCAATCCTGCACCGCGCCCCGTACATCGCCCAGCACGCGCTTGAGTTCGAGCGCGAGCCCATTGCGGTCAGTGTCGGCGACGATGCGGTCGCACTCGACGGTGATCAGCGACTCGACCGTCACGCTCTTGCGGCTGACCCGATCGGCCGGCACGCGCTTGATCTGCGTCGCCAGGCCTTTGTCGTCACGGGTGACGGCCATCAGAGGATGGACGATCCAGTGCGCGGTGCGGCCGCTGCGGTTGACAGCCATCGTGACCGAATCCACCAGGAAGGGCATGTCCGCATGCACGATCTGGACCACGGTATGGTCGCTGACAAAGCTGTCCTCGGCCAGGGTCGGGTTGTACACCCGGATGCGGGCCGTGTCCGGTGCGCGGGCCGCTTCCAGCAGGCGCCAGTGCGCGTTGGCAATGGCGAACAGGGTTGACGGCCCTCGGTTGGCAATTTCGTCCGGATCCGCACTGCCGAAGTAGGCCTGCATGAAATCCGCCATGCGCTCACCGGCCGACCCACTGTGGGCCTGGGTGTAACTCATCAGTTCCGCCAGGGCGCTTGTTGTCATGTCAGCTCCAATTGATTCGGGCACGCAATGCCCCGCGCGCGCTACCGCCCGTCACGGCAGCAACCAGGAATTTTAGGCGCGCCCAGGGCCATTTCGTGCTCCACGCAGCGCGAGGGCATGGCCTTATGCCGCCGTTGCATTGATCCTGCTGTCATGGCTGTAAATGATCTGCTGGTTGCTTCAGACCAGGCTGGCGATGGTCACAAATGCGGTTGAATCGGGGAAGTTCGATTTCATCCATCCGTATTTCAGCGAGAGTGCGTTCATGACCGGTACCGGCAATGACTCGATGGCATCGGCATTGGCATCGGGCTGATCGGCCAGCAGGCTGGCCAGGTGCACAACGCCTGCCAGCGGCGCCATCGGTTGTTCGACCAAGGGCGCCGATGTCATCAGCAGCGCATGCACGATATCGTTCGGGAAATTCCAGCGCCGCGCCAGCTCAGCGGTGACTTCGGCTTCATCGAATCCGACCGCCGCGCGTTCGCGCGCCCAGCGTTCGCCGGGAGCGCATGGCGAGGCCTCGATCTGCGCCACGGTATCGGGATGTGCATGCGCAATGATCAGTTCACCCAGGCGCAACATCAGCCCGATCAGCCAGGCGCGCTGGCTGTCGACATCGAGCTTGTCATCGAGTCCATTGGCCAGCCACTGGGCATAACCAGCGCAATCCATGCTGTAGCGCCAAAAGTCAGTGCCATCGATGCCATCGGGCATCGCAAACGCGTTGTGCAGGCAAGCAGACAGGGCCAGCGTCCGGATCCTGGACAAGCCGACCAGGCGCATTGCGTTGTCCAGGGTGTCCACCTTGCGTGGCAGACCGAACGCGGCACTATTGGCCAGCGCCAGCAGCTTGGCGGTCAGCGTCGGATCCTGGGCAATAAGCGACTGTACCCGGGCCAGGGTCGTCTTGGGTTGGTCGAGCGTGGTGATCAGTGCGATGCCCACTTCCGGCATGACTGGCAACGCGACGGTCTTGAAGAGATCGGCGATATCGGACATGGCAACTCCTGGGGTTGGCGCGCCTTGGAAATAGGCGAGGCGGGTGTCACATTCTGACCGATTCGCGCCAGGCGGCCAGAGTTGCCACAATACGGTCTTCGAACTTTCCAGTGACTTTGCCATGCAATTTGCCAGCCGCCTGCAGAATGTGGAAACCTCGGCCATCCGGGAACTGTTCAAGCTGCTGGGCAAGCCCGGCATCATTAGTTTCGCCGGTGGGTTTCCGGATCCCAGCCTGTTTGATGCCGAAGGCATTCGTGCGTCCGCCGATGCCGTGTTGTCCAGCCAGCCTGGGCCGGTGCTGCAGTATGGCGCCACGGAGGGCTACAACCCGCTGCGTGAGGCGCTGTCCGGCTTCATGGCGGGCAAGGGAGCCACCGTGGCGCCGGACGGGCTGATCGTGACCACCGGAAGCCAGCAGGCGCTCGATTTGATCGGCAAGACCATGATCTCGCCCGGCGACAAGGTGATCGTTGAGGCTCCGACCTTTCTCGCGACCATCCAGTGCTTTCGGCTGTACGGAGCCGACCTGATCAGCGCTCCCATTGACGCCGATGGCGTGCAGGTCGACGTGTTGGAGCAGCTCATCCTGGAGCACAGGCCCAGGTTGGTGTACCTGATCCCCACGTTCGGCAACCCCAGCGGAGCCACCTTGAGCCTTGTGCGGCGAAAAAAGGTGCTCGAGATCGCTGCACGTACCGGCACCCTGGTGGTCGAGGACGACCCTTACGGTGAACTGTATTTCGGTGCACCACCGCCGCCCAGCCTGCTGGCGCTCAGCAGCACGGTTGCGGGTAGCAGGGAATGGCTCGCCCATTGCGGCAGCTTCAGCAAGATACTGAGTCCCGGATTGCGCGTGGGCTGGCTCATCGCGCCGCCAGCATTGCTCGCACGAGCGACCATGTGCAAGCAGTTCAGCGATGCGCATACCAGCAACCTGACACAGGCCATTGCGGCGTATTACCTGGGTCTGAACCGCCTGGTGCCGACACTGGACACGGTGCGCAGCACCTATGCCGAGCGGGCCCGTGTCATGGCACTGTGCCTGCGCCGGGAACTGGGCGATGCGATCACATTCAACGAGCCGCATGGGGGCATGTTTTTCTGGGCCCGGCTGACGCAGGATCGCAACGCGGTTGAATTTGCCCAGCGCGCGATTGACAAGCTGGTGGCATTTGTGCCGGGGGCGCCGTTTTTTGCACAACGACCCGACCTGTCCTGTTTGCGCCTGAGTTTTGCCACGGCCGATCTGCCCCGGATCGAGGAGGGCGTAGCGCGACTGGGACAGGCCTTGTAGCTCTGGCCGCGCCATGGAACCTGGAACGCTCCTGTCCAAGACCGCAGCGGGTCGCGCGGAAATCAGCCACCGCAGCGGGCGCCTATCTGCGGTCGAGCGCCGCCTGTTGATTCTGGTCGATGGGCACAAGACCGTCAACGACCTGGACGCCTTTGTGCGCGTTGGAGAACTGCAGCCCTCGCTGCAGCATCTGATGGCCCTGGGGCTGGTCGAAGCCGAGGGCGACCCGCTGATACTCGAGCCGCCGGTGGCTGAGGGGTATTCGGCACCTGCGCCACTGGCACCAGACCGCCCGGCGACCAATGTCCAGGCATTCGAAGACGTGCGGGCCGATGTAACGCGCTTCATACACAACCGGCTCGGTGCGCCGGCAGACCCGATATGTGAAGCCGTCCATCGTTGTCGCAACCCACAGGAACTGCGCGCATTGCTGCGCGGCATCGAGGTGTTCATCGGCCAAAGGCTCGATCCGGCAACCACACAGGCTTTTGCGCGCCATTTCGGCAGCCTGTTGCTGTAGCCGCGGCAGGCGGGCAATTGGCGTCGCGCTTCCCAGGTGCAACGGGTGCTCGCCAATGGTATTCTCGTCAGGACAAGCCGCAAATCCCGCACAAGCGTCCGTCACTTATCCGGAAACCATTGACATGATCCACGTAATCGCCGTCATCACTGCCAAACCTGGACAACGGGAAAAGCTTTTAGCGGCGTTTCGGGCGAACGTACCTGCGGTACACGCCGAGGTCGGCTGCATCCAATACGAAGCCGTCATCGACCTGACCGATGGCCCCGCATTTCAGGCCCCATTCGGGTCCGACAGCTTCGTCGTGGTCGAGAAATGGGACGACCTGGCAGCACTTACGGCCCACGCCGCGGCACCCCACATGCAGGCGTATGGCGCCAGCACACGCGACTGGGTGTCCAATCGCGCCATCCATATTTTGCAACCCGCTTGAGGCAGGATGGCCACAGTGCCGGTGAGTCAGCGCAAAATAGGGGGCACGGCTGATCGATGCGGCGGCAGCGCTGCCCGATCGGCGACCCAATGACAACAGGGAAGGGGAACGACCATGGACTTGATCAAACGATTGTTTGGCGGCAATGGCCAGGCCGATGCGCCAAGCGTTGCGCGTCCTGCGGTGGCGCTGCCGCAGGCCCCAGCGGCGTCAGTGCCGCCCACGCACGATTTCGACGCCCAACTTCACACCCGGCGCGAGTTGGTGCGGGTGCGTACCCGCAATACCATGCGCCTGTCGGGTATCGCGGAGAACTGGATCGAGCCGCAGGTGATGCTGGAACCCGGCGGTGGGCGCGTGTTTTTGCACTTGCGGCTGGTCGTGCGGCACTGGGACGAGCGGCTCGTACTGTACGCGGTCGCCTTTCAGAACAAGCTGATGACCGAGATCGAACGCATTGACCCGCAGGCACGGCAATGGCTTCTCAGCATCGTTTGGTGTTATCCGCCGGACATCGAGTGTCCGTACCAGGAACTACCGCAGCCTTCCGAATGGATGGATTTGAATCTGGACGAGCCGCACGCGCCGGCCGTGGACGAATTGCAGTCGGACCTGGCGCAGCTGTTTGCGGTGCGCGATGCCGACATGGCGAAACCCGGTGCGCGGGGCGGTTCCCCTGGCGCTTGACCCTCCTGATGAAAGGCTAGAACATGGGCCCGATACGGACGTCAGACCTGCGTTGTATTGCATTGCTCGGTCACGGGGCAGTTGGCAAGACCACACTGGCTGAGGCCTTGCTCCATGCCAGCGGCGCGATTGCCGCGCGCGGTTCCGTGGAAAAAGGCACTACGGTCTGCGATTTTGATCCGCAAGAAAAAGAACTGGGTCATTCGCTGCAGTCGGCGCTGGTGCAACTGAGCTGGCACGATGCGCAGTTGCGGCTGATCGATACGCCTGGCTATCCCGATTTCGCCGGGCAGGCGATCAGTTCCCTGGCCGGAGTAGACACCGCGTTGGTCGTGGTGAGCGCGCAGACCGGTATCGAGCTGGCGACCGAACGCATGATGCAACTGGCCGCCGCGCGCGGACTGTGTCGCATGATCGTGGTCAACAAGATCGACGCTGACAACCTCGATCTGCCCAAGTTGGTGTCCGACCTGCGGGAACGTTTTGGTCGTGCCTGCATGGTGCTGGACCTTCCCAGTCCTGATCGCAGTGCGGTGGTGGAACTGCTCGACCATGACAGCGGCGACAGCGATGTCGATTCCGTTTCCCAGGCGCACCGGGCCCTGATCGACCAGATCGTCGAGGAGGACGAGAGTCTGCTCGCGCGCTACCTGGACGACGGCGCCGACCCGTCACCGGCCGAACTGCATGCACCGTTCGAAAAGGCCTTGCGTGACGGCCACCTGGTGCCGATCCTGTTTGTATCGGCTCGCACCGGGGCCGGCATACCGCAACTGCTCGACGTGCTGGCGCAACTGGCACCCAACCCGACCGAAGGCAATCCGCCGCCGTTCTATCGCGGCCAGCCCGGTGACGCGCTACGCGAACCATTTCAGGCCGATCCCGATCCCGATAAGCATGTACTGGCCCATGTGTTCAAGGTGATCAGCGATCCGTTCATCGGCAAGATGGGTGTCTTTCGGGTCCACCAGGGAACGGTGCGCAAAGATGCCCAACTGTTTGTTGGCGATGGCCGCAAGGCGTTCAAGGTCAACCATCTGTATCAGTTGCATGGCAAGGACTATGTGGAGGTAGAGGCGCTGGGGCCCGGCGACATCGGTGCTGTGGCCAAGGTGGACGAGATCGACTTTGATTGCGTGCTGCACGACTCCCATGACGAGGACCATATCCACCTGGAGCCGATCGAGTTTCCGAATCCGATGCAGGGGCTTGCCGTGGAAACCCGGCGCAAGGGCGATGAACAGCGACTGTTCGAGGTGTTGCGCCGGTTCGAGGTCGAGGACCCCTGCTTTGTGGTCGAGCGTCATCCGCAAACCAATGAAACGGTGATTCGGGGCCTGGGTGACATGCACCTGCGGGCCAAGCTGGCGCGCATGGCACACCAGTACAAGCTGGAACTCGATACCCGGCCGCCGCGAATTGCCTACCGCGAGACCATCACAACGCTCGCCGAGGGACATTGCCGGCACAAGAAACAAAGCGGCGGAGCCGGGCAGTTCGGCGAGGTGTTTTTGCGGGTGGAGCCGTTGGCGCGCGGCGCGGGCTTCGAGTTTGTCGACGTCGTCAAGGGTGGCGCGATTCCGGGCGTATTCATGCCGGCAGTCGAAAAAGGCGTGCGCCAGGCCCTGGATGAAGGTGTGATAGCCGGCTTTCCGGTGCAGGACATCCGGGTGACGGTCCATGACGGCAAGTCACATGCCGTCGACAGCAAGGAAATCGCCTTCGTTTCCGCCGGCCGAAAGGCGGTGATCGCCGCGGTGCGTGGCGCGGGGCCGGTGGTGCTCGAGCCGATCGTCGACATGGACGTGGTGGCGCCGCACACAGCCGTCGGCGACCTGACGGGCGACCTGGCCGGCAAACGCGGGCAGGTCACCGGCACTGAACCCCGGGGCAATGACCTGATGGCGATCAAGGCCCAGGTGCCTATGGCGGAGCTGGACGACTACCAGTCCCGGCTCAAGTCACTCACCGGCGGGCAGGGCGCTTACTCGTTGTCGTTCTCGCATTATGCGCAGGTGCCTGGAGCTACCCAGCAAGGGCTGACATCGCAGCACGCGCAAACCAGGCGCGACGAGGAATGAGCGCCCAGAAATTGGTAAGAAAGCGGCATGCGACGCGACTGAGAAACGAGCAGCAGCCGACGATCGGCGCTGATTTCCACAAGGAGGTGCCATGTTGCGTTGGTTGATGCTGAGTGTCGGATTGATTTTTTCGCTGCTGATGCCGCTGGCTGCAGCGCGTGCGGCGGAAAAGCCGGTGTACACCGGCGTTTTCAACAATGTCGCCGTCGGCGGCTATGACCCGGTGGCGTATTTCACCGAGAGCAAGCCGGTCAAGGGCGATAGTCGTTTCGCACATGAATATGCCGGCACGCAGTGGCATTTCATGTCGGCAGCCAATCGGGATGCCTTCGTTGCCGAACCCAAGCGATATGCACCGCAGTATGGTGGTTATTGCGCCTGGGCGGTATCCGAAGGCGGTACCGCGTCGGCCGATCCCAAGCTCTGGAAGATTGTCGATGGCAAGCTGTATCTGAACTACGATGCCGGGGTTCAAAAAAAGTGGGAGCTCGACGTCGCTGGTCATATTCGCAAGGCCAACCAGAATTGGCCGGGCGTGCTGGGCAAGTAAGGAGCCGCCATGATTAAATCTTCGCGAGCCCGCTCTACGGTGCTGCTGGTATTGACGCTGTTCGTGGGCTTTGTGTTCATCCAGTCCTTGTTTTTCAAGTTCACCGATTCGCCAGAGACGCAGCACATCTTCGGCACTCTCGATGGCTGGGCGGGCACGCTGGGGTTTCCCGGCCTGTTCGCGCATTCAGGGGTTTTTTCCCAGTATGTCGTAGGCTCCGCAGAACTGTTGGCCTCGACCCTGCTGCTGGCTGGCTTGTTGCTGCGCTTGCCATTGGTACACGCGGCTGGTGCCCTGTTGTCACTCGGCGTGATCAGCGGCGCGATATTTTTTCATCTGTTCACACCGCTGGGTGTGCAGGTGCGCAACACCGACGGCAGCCTGGACGGCGGTGTATTGTTTGCAATGGCCTGCGGCGTCTGGATGGCGTCGGTCGTGATACTGGCGTTGCGGCGCCCGGATATCGTGCAGTTGCTGCGCGGCTCGGCGTTTGCCCGGTTTGCACGATGACGCCCCTGCCCACGCCGCAGGCGCCCGGGGGGGCCAGCGGGCGATGTTGACCGACTGGAACGCCTGGGTTGCCATGTTCAACGCCGCAATGCGCGGAGCCGCGCAGCCGTGGGTTATTTGCATGGCTCTGGTGTTAACGACCTTCCTGCTTGAGGACCTGGCAATTGCGGTGGGCGCCGTTCTGGCAGTGCAAGGGCTTCTTTCATGGGAACTGGCGTTGCTGGCCGTAGGCGGAGGCATTGCGTTGGGCGACGTCGGGCTCTATGGCCTGGGCACGGCTGCAAATCAGGTGCCCTACCTGCGCCGCCGACTGATCGACGGTCGCGGCAGTTGGGTCGGCACACAGCTGGCGAACCGCTATGTTGGTGCTGTGCTTCTGGCCCGGGTGGTCCCGGGTCTGCGTCTGGTGACCTACACCGCCTGCGGCTTTTACCGGTTGCCGTTCTGGCCGTTTTGTGCCTGGGTCGCCCTGGCCGTGGCGGCATGGACGGCGGGCTTGATGTGGCTGAGCTCGGTGCTCGGCGACGCATTGAGCGCGGCGCTGGGTATCCCGCCGGCGCTCGCGGTCGCACTGCCGATCGTGTTATTGGCCCTGATCCTGATGTTGTGGCGTCGTCCCGATGGACGGGCGGCCGCCCGTCAGGTTGGAGGTACATCATGAGCGTCGCATTGGATTACGACGCCGGAACCGGCCAGCGCCCGCACCAGGGCATGCCACCACTGGATGAGTCCGGCGTGCCGCTGAGCTTTTTCGAGTTCTGGCCCATGTGGGCGTTCTACCCACCCGTCTTGCTGTATGTCGCCTGGTTGATGCTGCGCTACCGCGGCATCCTGCTGCCTACCGTTGCCAACCCTTCCTTCCCCGGCGGCGGGTTCGTCGGCGAATCCAAGGCCGAGATCCTGCAACTGGCCATGCAGCACACGCCCGAGTGGGTGGCGCCATTTGTGCTGCTGGAGCGGCCGCTCGCTGGTATTGCTCCCGGTGTGGACGTGCCGTCCCTGGATCAGGAGGTCGCGCAGGCCCTGGCGGTTCTGCAGGCCGCAGGCATGGCGCTGCCGGTGGTGGCCAAGCCCGATCTGGGTTGCCGCGGTGCGGGCGTGCAGTTGGTGCGCAGCGTCGACAAGCTGCGCAGCTACCTGTCCGCCTTTCCACGCGGTGCCCGGCTACTGCTGCAGACCTATGTTGCTTTCGAAGGCGAAGCGGGCATCTTTTATTGCCGGATGCCCGGGCAGGACAAGGGACGCATCATTTCCATCACGCTGAAGTACTTTCCGCATGTCTATGGAGATGGCAGGCGCAGCCTGCGCGAGTTGATTCTGGACGATCCGCGCGCCGGGCGGCTGCCCCATCTGTACTTGCGTCGGCATGCGGCGCGGCTCGATGACGTCCCCGCGCCGGGGGAGGCCATTCGCCTGGCGTTTGCCGGCAGCCACAGCCGCGGTGCGATCTTTCGCAACGGCAATGCGCTGGTGACACCGGCCATGGAGGCACGGTTCGACGCGATCGCCAAGCGTTTGCCGGAGTTCTATTTCGGGCGGTTCGATATCCGGTTCGCCGATTTTGCACAGGTGCAGGCCGGTGCTGCGTTCACCATTGTCGAAGCCAATGGCGCTGGCGCCGAGAGCACCCATATCTGGGACCGCCGCACGACCCTGCTGCAGGCTTGGGCCGACCTGATGCGCCAATACCGGCTGTTGTTTCAGATCGGCAGGGCCAATCGCGACCGCGGATTCAAGCCGTTGTCGCTGAGCGAGTTCCGGCGCTGGCACCAGCGGGAAAAGGATCTGACGCCGCTGTACCCGGCAACCGATTGACATTGCGAACCGCGGGCAACCCAGTCCCTCGGGACCGGGCGTCAGAGGTGAACGCCAAAGCGGGCCAGTCGGCGGGCCTGGACAGGCGATTCCATATCGACCAGGGTCAGGAAATCGATGGTGCCGAAATCGCGATCGATCGCGGGCGGACTGCACATCTTGGCGCCCAGGCTCAGATACGCCGCCAGCAGTTTCGGTGTCTTGGGCGCATTCTCGGCGAGCCTGTCCAGCGGGCAGACATAATCCGGCATGGGCAGCGTGCGCCAGGGCGCAGGCGCCAGGTGCGGGCGCAGTCGCTGCCAGGTTGCCGCACCTATGCCGCAGTCCTGGCTGGTCAGCGAGCTGCAGCCTATCAGATAACGCGCGCCCTGCAATTGCGCATACTGGGCAATGCCACGCCACAACAGACTCAATACCGCGAACGAACGGTGTTCGCGATGGATACAGGCGCGGCCCAGTTCCAGGATACGGCTCCTGCAGCCCTCGAACGGTGAAAAATCGAACTCGCGCGCGCTGTAGTAACCAATGTTCTGCAGCGCCTGCCCGCCGGTTTGCAGCCGGTAGGTGCCGACGACGTCACCACTGCGGGTGTCTTCGACCAGCAGGTGGTCGCACACCGGGTCGAAGTCATCGGCGTCCAGGCAATGCTCGAACGACTGCGCCAGACCCTCCTGCATTTCCACGTTGAACACCAGAAAGCGCAACGTCTGCGCGGCGCGCAGATCGTCAGGAGATTGCGCCAGACGCAGCCGGTAGGAAGGGCCGGAAAGCCGAAGGCGGTCACGCATGAGCCGGGGGGTGGTGATGGCGTTCATGGTAGCGCAGTGGGTCGGATGCAGGTATGGGTCGGATCAATCGGCGAAAACTTTCACGTCGCGTGCGCGCAACATGCCATGCTGCCCGGCCAAATGCAACCCTTTCGACGGAAAGCCTGCCTGTGCCAAGGGCCTGATGGTGGCGGTATGGGTGGCCGGTTGCCTCACGACAAGCGCTGTGGCGATACGGCTGCAGGATCGACGCCGTGTTGTGTGAGGTGGTCGGAAACGGGCCGGCCCAACACCAGGGCTGCGGCCAGATCGGACGCGCCGTGCGCGCTTTGAATGCCATATCCGCCTTGCGCGGCAAGCCAGAACAGACCGTCGCAGCCCGGGTCCCAGCCAATCACCAGTTCACCGTCGGGAACAAACGAGCGCAGGCCGGCCCAGGTGCGCAGCGGGCGCCGGATCCGTAGCGTCGTGGCCGACTCGATGTGGTGGATCGCGGTGGCGATGTCGAGCTCCTCGGGCGCCACGTCCTGGGGTGCAGTCGGATCGGCGTTTGCCGGTGACCCCAGCAGCACACCGGCATCGGGCTTGAAGTACCAGGTGTCGTCCAGGCTCGACACCACCGGCCAGCGCGAAACATCCATACCTTCGGGCGGTTGGAAGGTGAATGCGCTGCGCCGGTGCGGTACCAGACCGATGCTGCGGGCCCCGCACAGTGCGCCGACTTGATCGGCCCAGGCCCCGGCCGCGTTGACCACAGCGTCGGCGACGATTTCCCTGCCGTCGGCCAGCGACAGATGCCAGCGTCCCCCTGCGCGGCGGGCTTGCGTGATTTCGGCACGGTTGTGCAGCACCGCACCGGCCTGGCGCAATTGGCGCAGGAAGCCCTGGTGCAGCGCATGCACGTCGATGTCCATCGACATCGGGTCGAGCAATCCGGCGATGAGGTCATCGGGTCGCAGGCAAGGCAACATGGCGCCCACCTCGCTGCGGCTCAACAGCCGCAGTTCGGGGCAGGTGTCGCCCAGTTCGGTCCGCATCCGGGCGAGTTTTTCCTCCTGTCCAGCATAAGCCACGAACAGTGCCCCGCGTTCGGAAAGCAGCGGAGTGGGCGAAAAGCCGGCTGGCGGGTGCAGATAGAACTGGCGACTGCCCCGCGTCAGCGCACGCACGCCGGGTGGACCATAACTCTCCATGAACATGGCCGCCGATCGACCCGTCGAGTGGTAGCCGGGTTGCGATTCGCGCTCCAGCACCACGACGCTGCAATGGGGTGCCAGGCGCGCCGCGACCGATGCGCCGGCAATGCCGGCACCGATGACGGCGATATCAAACGCGGTGTGCTCGGGCATGGTTCTGGTCGCAGACGCAAGGGTAGCCGGCCATTCTCGCACCTGCCTGGTCGGCTCGATTAACATCGGTTGCACCCTGGCATCACACACTTCCATGAACCCCTTCCACCGCATTCCCGGCAATCGATTTCTGCATGCGCCGGGGCCGACCCATGTCCCCGACGAGGTGGTGCATGCCATGAGTCGCCAGCCCATGGACATGGCTGATCCGCGCCTGGACCAGATCATCGCGGCCTGTGAGGACGGTCTGCGGCGCCTGCTGCAGACGCGTTCGAGCGATGTATTCCTGTACGCAACCAACGGCCACGGAGCCTGGGAGGCGGTGATCGCCAATCTGGCGTCGCCGGGGCAACGGGTACTGGTGCCGGGCACCGGGCATTTCTCCGATTCCTGGGCGCTGCAATGCGAGGCCATGGGGGTACAGGTGCTGCGCACGCCATGGATCGAGGGCGAGCCGATCGACCCGACGGTGGTGGAGCAGGCGCTGCGCGACGATCGGGAGCACACCATCGTCGCGGTGTTTGCAGTGCATACCGATACCGCCAGCGGCGTGTGCAGCGACATGGCCGCGTTGCGTCGCGCGATCGATGCGGCCGGCCATCCGGCACTGTTTGTCGTCGATGTGGTCGCGTCGCTGGGCGCCAGCGCATTCGCGATGGACGAACTGGGCGTCAACGTGGTGCTGGGCGCGTCGCAAAAGGGTCTGATGTGCCCGCCTGGTTTGGGATTCGCCGTCGCCGATGCGCGCGCCATGGCGGTGTGTGAACAGGTGAGCACCCCGCGCTACTATTGGGACTGGCGCCTGCGCAAGAGTGAACTGGCTTACCGCAAGTTTTGCGGCACGCCGCCCCAAACCCTGCTGTTCGGGTTACAGGCTGCGCTGGAGTTGATCTTTGCAGAAGGAATGGACGTGGTGTTGCAACGGCATCGCCAGTTGGCAGCCCTGGTGCATGCCGCGGTGCAATGCTGGAGCGTGTCTGGCGATGTAAGTTTTTTCGCAGCAGCGCCGGCGGCGCGCTCCGTCTCGGTGACAGCCATCCAGGTGGCCGCCGGTATCGATGTGGATGCGTTGCGCACGGTCGCCCGCGAGCGGTTCCAGGTCGCGCTCGCAGGCGGGTTGGGGCCGCTGAATGGGCGTGTGTTCCGGATCGGCCACCTGGGTGATGTCAATGCGCCGATGCTGCTGGGCTGTCTGGCCAGCGTGCAGGCGGCGATGCTGGTGCAAAAGATCGCCTTTGGTCCGGGCGCGCTGGATGCAGCTGCGCAAATGCTTGCAGCGGGCTGAAGCAGGTCTGTCCTAGAATCATTGCGCCGGCTTCGTTGCCGGCAAAGGGGTTCTCAGGGCAGGGTGCGAATCCCGACCGGCGTTGATGGTGGCGCGAGCCGCGCACGCCCGCGGGCATCCGCGTGGCTTTGCCCATGCACGGTCAGCAGATCCGGCGCGATTCCGGGGCCGACGGGACAGTCCGGATGAAAGAGAACCCTTGGTGGGTGTCCGTGCGGCGCAGGGTCGAACGGGCGCAAGCGGGTGTGCCCTGATTTCCAACAGTTTGCCAAGGATAGGAGTCACGCCATGCCACAGTCAAGTCAGCAGCCAGCCGGTGCCACGGCGATTCCCGCGCTCGCCGCCCGGCGTGCCGATTCCCGTTTTGCCTTTATCCACGCCTGCTGGCACGAGGACATCGTGCGGCGCGCGCGCGATGGATTTCAGTTGGAAATGCAGCGCCTGGACGTTGCACCAGACAGTATCGATGTGTTCGCTGTACCTGGCGCCTTCGAGCTGCCGCTGCTGGCCAAGAAGCTGGCGCACAGCGGCCGGTACGAGGCGATCGTGGCCTGTGCGCTGGTCGTCGATGGGGGCATTTACCGCCATGACTTTGTTGCCGCCGCGGTGGTGCAGGCACTGATGACCGTCCAATTGGAGACGGAAGTACCGGTGCTGTCCGTGGTGTTGACGCCGCACCAGTTTCAGCCGAATACCGAGCACCAGGATTTCTTTGGCGCCCATTTTGTCGTCAAGGGAGCCGAGGCGGCCCGCGCTTGCTTGCAAACGGTACGCGGATTGCATCGTCTGGCGCTTGCCGATACCGATCGCGGGCCGGCAGCTGACCGCAGCGGCCCCGATACGATCCAATAAGTCTCCGGCTTCCATGCTGCGAGCTCAGACCCAGGCGCACGGCATCGAGTCTGCGCACGCCTGGATGCGCCTGTGCGTATCGCTGGCGCTGATGACCATCGGCGGCGTCGGGATGTACAGCGCGGCAGTCGTTCTGCCGGCCATGCAGGCGGACTTTGGCGTGGTACGGGGCGACGCTTCCCTGCCCTACACGCTGACCTTGATGGGGTTTGGGGTGGGCGGCATCATGATGGGCCGGCTAGCCGACCGATTCGGTGTGATGGTCGTTGTGCTGGTCGGTACCGCCGGTCTGGGTCTGGGTTTTGTCGCGGCGGGTTCGGCCGGCAACTTGTGGCAGTTCAGCCTGGCCCATGGTGTCCTGATCGGATTGTTGGGCACCTCGGCCACCTTCGCCCCCCTGGTGGCCGATACCTCCCAGTGGTTTGATCGGCGCCGCGGCATCGCGCTGGCCATTTGCATGAGTGGCAATTACCTGGCAGGTGCGGTCTGGCCACCGGTGATGCAGTATTTCATCGACACCGCAGGGTGGCGCAGCACCTATGTCGGACTGGGCGTCGTGTGTGTCTTCACCATGGCACCACTGGCCCTGTTGCTGCGTGGTCGAGCGCCGATTGCCGCAAGTCCGCCCGTTGGTGCAATGGCTGCTGCACCGATGCGTTCTGCCCGCTTCGTCGGCCAATCCGATCCGAACCGGCCACTGGGCATGGCGCCGGCTGCGCTGCAGACCCTGCTATGCGTGGCGGGAGTCGCGTGTTGCGTTGCCATGGCGATGCCCCAGGTGCATATCGTGGCTTATTGCACCGATCTGGGTTTTGGTGCGGCGCGCGGCGCAGAAATGCTTTCGCTGATGATGGGCGCAGGTATCGTCAGCCGTCTCGTATCGGGCTGGATCTCGGACCATATCGGCGGCCTGCACACGCTTTTGCTGGGGTCCGTCCTGCAGGGTGTCGCACTTTTGATGTTCCTGCCGTTCGACGGCCTGGTGCCGTTGTACCTGGTGTCAGGCATGTTCGGTCTGTTCCAGGGCGGCATCGTGCCCAGCTATGCCCTGATCGTGCGCGAATATTTCGCCCCGATGCAGGCGGGCGCACGGGTGGGCATGGTGCTGATGGCCACCTTGCTGGGCATGGCTCTGGGCGGCTGGATGTCGGGCGCGATCTTCGACTGGACCGGTTCCTACCAGGCGGCATTCGTCAACGGCATTGCCTGGAATGCGCTGAACCTGACGATCGTCGGTTTCCTGATATACCGCGCACGGCGCGGGCCGCGTACCAGCTTGACTCGGCAAGCATCGTCCACGGTGTCTTGAGCATGCCAACCGTTCAGGGTGCAGACGGCATTGCCATTGAACGCTTCTCATGTTGCCGCTGCATCACCATTTCGACGCTGCCATCGGCATTCTGGCGTTCCACCCGTACCGTGAACCCCCACAGATAGGCCAGGTGCTCGACCACGGCGTCGCTGGATGCATCCAGTGGCCGGCGCTGGTGCGCGAAGTGGCGCAGCGTCAGGGACCGGTCGCCACGCAGGTCGACATTCCATACCTGCAGATTGGGCTCGCGACGACCCAGGTCGTATTGCTCGGACAGTCGGCGGCGCACCATCTGATAGCCGGCCTCGTCATGGATCGCGTCGATCTTGAGCTTGCTGCGGTTGTCGTCGTCCAGCACCGAGAAAAAGCGGAATTCCCGCATCAGGCGTGGCGACAGGTATTGCGCGATAAAGCTCTCATCCTTGAAGTTCTGCATCGCGAAGTCGAAGGTCTCGCGCCAGTCAGAGCCAGCGATCTGGGGAAACCACGCCCGGTCCTCGGCGTCGGGCTGCTCGCAGATGCGCCTGATGTCGCGCCACATTGCAAAACCCAGCGCATAGGGGTTGATGCCCGAATAGTGCGGACTGTTGTAGGGCGGCTGAAAGACCACGTTGGTGTGGGACTGCAGGAACTCCAGCATGAAGCCGTCCGTTACACCGCCCTCGTCGTACAGCGTGTTGAGCAGGGTGTAGTGCCAGAACGTTGCCCAGCCCTCGTTCATGACCTGGGTCTGGCGCTGGGGATAGAAATACTGGCCGATCTTGCGCACGATGCGTACCACCTCGCGCTGCCAGGGCTCAAGCAAGGGTGCATGTTTTTCAACGAAATACAGCAGGTTCTCCTCGGGCTCGACAGGGAAGCGTTTTTCCTCCTGCCGCCGCTCGCGTTCCTGCAGCGGAGGCAAGGTGCGCCACAAGGCATTGACCTGGCTTTGCAGATAGTCTGCCCGCGCCTGTTGCCGCTGGGTCTCCTTGGCCAGCGAAAGCTGCGATGAACGCTTGTATCGGTCCACGCCGACGGTTTGCAGGGCGTGGCAGGCGTCAATTACCCGTTCTACCGCCGCGACACCATGCCGCTCCTCGCATTCGGCGATGAAGTTGCGCCCGAACACCAGGTAGTCGACGATGGCGTCGGCACTGGTCCATTGCCGGAACAGGTGGTTGCCCTTGAAGAACGAGTTGTGGCCATAGGCCGCATGGGCGATCACCAACGCCTGCATCGGCAACGTGTTCTCGTCCATCAGGTAGGCGATGCACGGGTTGGAGTTGATGACGATCTCGTAAGCCAGGCCCATCTGGCCGCGCCTGTAGCGGCTTTCGGTGGCCAGGAAATGCTTGCCAAAGGACCAGTGGTGGTAGTACACCGGCATGCCGATGGATGCATACGCGTCCATCATCTGTTCGGCGCTGATGATCTCGACCAGATGCGGGTAGCAGTCCAGCCCGTAGCGCTCGGCAATGCGTCCGATGGCGGCGTCATACTGCTCGATCGCCTCCATCGTCCATTCGGAACCACCGGGCAGGGGGGAAATGCGGGCGCCGTTCATGCCGTCTCCACGGCGCGCTTGCGGAACAGTTCACGAAATACCGGGTAGATGTCCTTGACGGTGGCAATGCGCTGCATGGCGAACCGGCCCGGAAAGGTCGACTGCAGCTTCGCGTATTCGCGCCACAAGTTTTGCGGCGGGCCGTCGGTGATCTCAATGTAGGCGAAATACTGGACCAGAGCGAGCAGCGAGTCCTCGAGCATTGCGCGACAGCGCGGTGAGTCGTCATTCCAGTTGTCGCCGTCCGACGCCTGCGCGCCATAGATGTTCCACACGCTACTGGGGTAGCGCTCGGCAATGATGGTGCGCATCAAGTCCAGCGCGCTCGATACCACCGTGCCACCCGTTTCGCGCGACGTGAAGAAGTCGTCCTCGTCCACTTCCATCGCGACCGTGTGGTGCCGGATGAAGACGACCTCGGTTCGCTCATAGTTGCGGGTCAGAAACAGGTACAGCAGCATGAAGAATCGCTTGGCAATGTTCTTGCGTTCCTCGTCCATGGAGCCCGACACGTCGAGCAGGCAGAACATCACCGCCTGTGTCGTGGGTTGGGGAATTCGCACCCGGTTATTGAAGCGAAGGTCAAAGGTGTCGATGAAAGGCACCGCCTCGATCCGGGCATGCAGACGCGCAATTTCCCGGCGTAGCAGCTCGATGTCGGGATCGTCCTGCGGGTCACGACCGGCCGCCGCGGCGGCGTCGCGCCGGTCGTGCAGTTCTTGCTCGAGGGCGCGCAATCGGGCGGCATATGGCGCGCCAATGGCAATGCGGCGGCCCGCGGCGCCGCGCATGGTGCGCCCGAGGTTGATATTGGTCGGAACGCCGGTTTGCGTGTACCCGGCTCGCACGCGTTTGTATTGTTCGACCCGCGCCAAATGACGCTTGACCATGTTGGGCAGTGCGAGTTCGTCGAAAAAAATGTCGAGGAACTCGTCGCGCGTCAGGGTGAAGACAAAGTCGTCCAGACCGTCGCCGTCTCGGCTCGCCTTGCCACGGCCATTGCCGCCGCCGCCGAGCGGACGATCCACCTCGTCGCCGGATCCAAATCGGTCGTTGCCCGGGTTGATGCTTTCCCATACGCCGCCGCGGCCATGCGAAAACTGGGGCTCCTCGATATCCTTGCCCGGAATGCCGATCTTTTCGCCGTTGTCCAGGTCGCGCACGCCACGCTGACCGATGGCGTCGGAGACCGCCTTGCGTATCTGGCCTTTGAATCGCTTGATGAAGCGCGCGCGGTTGACCGAGCTCTTGTTCTTGCTGTCATACCTGCGGTCTACGATACGCACCGTCATGGTGGGTCCTGGGCGCCGGTGCAATCAGGACGACTTGCGCACTCGCAGATACCATTCGCACAAAAGCCGGACCTGCTTCTCGGTGTAGCCCTTGCTGATCATCCGGTCCACGAAATCCTGGTGCTTCTTCTGGTGCTTCTTCTGGTCGTCGACACTGGCCTTGGCGTTGAACGAGATCACTGGCAGAAGATCCTCGGTGTTGGAGAACATCTTCTTCTCGATCACCATCCGTAGTTTTTCGTACGAAGTCCAGCTCGGGTTGTGGCCCTCGTTCCTGGCCCGTGCGCGCAGCACAAAGTTGACCACCTCATTGCGAAAGTCCTTTGGATTGGAGATGCCGGCAGGCTTCTCCATCTTCTCGAGTTCGTCGTTGAGAGCCGAACGGTCCAGCATCTCGCCCGTATTGACGTCACGGTACTCCTGGTCCTGGATCCAGAAGTCGGCGTAGGTCACATAGCGGTCGAAGATGTTCTGGCCGTATTCAGAATAGCTCTCCAGGTAGGCCGTCTGGATTTCCTTGCCAATGAACTCGGCATAGCGTGGCGATAGAAACTCCTTGATGCTGCGCAGGTGCTTTTCCTCCACTTCCGGAGCAAACTGTTCCTGTTCGATCTGCTGCTCGAGCACATACATCAGATGCACCGGGTTGGCCGCCACCTCGCGGTGGTCGAAGTTAAAAACACGCGACAGGATCTTGAACGCAAACCGAGTCGACAGGCCGGTCATGCCTTCGTCGACCCCCGCGAAATCGCGGTATTCCTGGTAGCTCTTGGCCTTGGGATCGGTGTCCTTGAGGTTCTCCCCGTCATACACCCGCATCTTGGAGAAGATGCTGGAGTTTTCGGGCTCCTTGAGGCGCGACAGGACCGAGAACTGGGCCAGCATGCGCAAGGTGTCCGGCGCACAAGGCGCTTTCGCCAGCGAAGAATTGGCGACCAGTTTCTCGTAGATATGGATCTCGTCCGATACCCGCAGCGAGTAGGGCACCTTGACGATATAGATGCGGTCCAGGAACGCTTCATTGTTGCGGTTGTTCTTGAACGTCAGCCACTCCGCCTCATTGGAGTGGGCCAGCACCAGGCCGTCGAACGGAATCGCGCCAAAGCCCTCGGTACCTTTGTAGTTGCCTTCCTGCGTCGCGGTCAGCAGCGGATGCAGCACCTTGATCGGTGCCTTGAACATCTCGACGAATTCCAGCACACCGCGATTGGCCAGGCACAGTCCGCCCGAATAGGAGTAGGCGTCCGGATCGTCCTGCGAGAAGGTTTCGAGCTTGCGGATGTCGATCTTGCCCACGAGCGAAGAGATGTCCTGGTTGTTCTCATCTCCCGGCTCGGTCTTGGCTACGGCAATTTGCGACAGCACCGACGGACGCAGCCGCACGACCCGAAAACGTGTGATGTCGCCGCCGAATTCGCGCAATCGCTTGACGGCCCACGGACTCATGATGGTGTCGAGGTAACGGCGCGCAATACCAAAGTCATCCTGCAGCAGTTGCGCGTCCTCGACCGGGTTGAACAGCCCCAGCGGCGACTCGTGCACCGGAGATCCCTTGATCGCGTAGATGGGAATCTTCTCGATCAGGTATTTGAGTTTTTCAGCCAGGGACGATTTGCCTCCACCAACCGGGCCGAGCAGGTACAGGATCTGCTTCTTTTCTTCCAGGCCCTGCGCTGCATGGCGGAAATACGACACGATATGCTCGATCGCGTCCTCCATGCCAAACAGGTCACCGAAGCTGGGGTAGCGGCGCAACATCTTGTTGGCAAAGATGCGCGACAGCCGCTGGTCGCTGCGGGTGTCAACCAGTTCGGGCTCGCCAATCGCGGCAAGCATGCGCTCAGCAACACTGGCGTAGGCGGATGGGTCCTTCTTGCATAGATCCAGGTAATCCTGGATCGACATTTCTTCTTCCTGTGCCGCTTCGAAACGACCCTGGTAACGCGCAAAAATCGACATTGACGTCCTCCTTCAATCGGGAGCGTGTCACAAAGGCAAAGGAGCGCTCCCTGGCAAAGTGCAATTCATGATAACCAATACCCGTGTGTCGTGCCACTTGGGGGAATATGTCTTATGAACGTGCGGGACGCCATTTGGTTGACCCGAGGCAACATCATGGTGGGAACGATCGGGTGCGCGTTGAACCTAGAGCGCCCACTGCACGCAACGGGCCGCACGCCGTCGCGCGATCGGCGTCGCCGGGGCATCGCAGTGGTACCTGCGCGATCGCGCGCCGTCAGGCCCTGGCGCCATGTGCGAAGGCCTGGAGCTCCTCCAGCATCGCCGCAAACATCTGCTCGTTATCCGACGCGTCGCGCACGCTTTTGCTCGGGTCCCATGGACTGGCCGTCGCCTGGGCCACACAGTGTCGGGCGCCAGGGCATGATGATGGATGCGTCTAGCGGATCAGTATGTCGTTCTTGACCTGCTTGACCCCGTTGACGTCCCGCGCCAGTTGCACGGCCTTGTTACGCTCGGCCACCGTCTTGACGAATCCGGCCAATTGCACCGTGCCCTT
This sequence comes from Rhodoferax sp., assembly GCA_031396205.1. Taxonomy (GTDB): domain Bacteria; phylum Pseudomonadota; class Gammaproteobacteria; order Burkholderiales; family Burkholderiaceae_C; genus CAISIP01. Next base: position 42,029 of record JANNKH010000016.1, on the reverse strand, counting down.
GAACGTCTCCACATTGATGGCCAGGCCGCTGACCGACGGGTCGTTGAGCAGGACAGCCTTGACGCGCGTGGTCAGGATGGTGTCGTCGATGTACTCGCCGGTGCTTTCCTGTTTGGCGCTGCCGGCGCATGCAGCCAGTACGATGGATAAGGCAACGGCCAGGATGATCTGACCGAATTTCTGCACATTCTTCATGGTTGCTCCTTGTTGGTTCGGGTGAAACGGAAAACCCGGATAGAGTGAAGTGTCCGCCAGAAAAGCAAGGGCGCCTAGCGCCGTGCAACAAGTTCCGTCAGCGACAAGGGCTGATAGTGTTCCGCTTGCGGTTGAGACGGCATGGCCATGACCGAGGCTGACGCCATACGCTCATTGAGCAGCCGGAATTCAGTGGAAATCAACTGATGGAGATTCTCGATCCGCGACGCTTCTGCGGTGTCGGCCAAGGCCTGCACTCGCTGGATTTCCTTCAGCAGCTTTCGGGTTTCCAGCAACGATCCGATCTGGTTTTGCAGATAGGCGACCATAAAAAAAGCAAGCAACACGCCTGCCACGGCCAACAACACGACGCCCAGCGGCGCATTGACCTGCCACACGACCAGATCCAACGGCGCCATCGCGGTCAGCGTGTTCCAGTTTAGAAAGCACAAGGCGGCAATGATGGCCAGGGCGCCCCAAGCCAAAAGGTTGCTTATCCGCTTCATTCGGTTCTCCGGTTATGTCAGGCTATGCCGAGACTCGCGAACGCATCAGTGCCCAACCCCTGGTAGAAGTGTATGTTGCCAGAGATGCCAAGTAAACGGCGCAAATTGAACGCGGTCGAGTCCCGCCTCCAAGCGCGATTGTTCGATCGCTCATGCGGGCGCCACCTGCTGACGCCGGCAGGCCATGAGATCGAACCGGCAGCCAGCGCGTTCGAGCCCCTGGCCCGGTTGGCCGAAACCCGGGTGCGCGTCCAGGACAGATCCCGGGCGGCGACGTGCCGGTGGCGGTCGCGTCGATCCTGGTTGAACGACTGATTCCAGGAGTGCTGGTGCGGGTGCAAGCGGCGCAGAACGCGCGCACTGCCGCGCCATGAATCGCCCCGGCAGGGCCCGAGGGCTGCACGCAATCAGTCGCGCAGGACCTCCAGCAGGCGGTCCAGGCCGCCGCTATTGATCGCCACCATGGCCCGCTCCCGAACCTGCGGCTTGGCATGGTAGGCCACGGACATACCAGCCACCGACATCATCGCCAGGTCGTTGGCGCCATCACCGACGGCAATGGCCCGGCCGGGCGCCAGCCCCAGTTGCGCGCAGGTTTGTAGCAGCATGCGCTTCTTTTCGTCTCCGTCGCAGATGTCGCCCCAATCCTGGTCAACCAGTCGACCCGTCAGCCTGCCGCCATCGATTTCCAGCATATTGGAGCGGGCGAAATCGAGCCCCAGCCGGTCGCGAATGCGGTCCGCGAACCAGGTAAAGCCGCCGCTGACCAGCAACGTCCGCAGCCCGGCTGTCCTGCAACGGCTCACCAACTGCTCGGCGCCTGGATTGAGGCGCAGCTTGTCACGGTAGACCGATTCCAAGTGTGCTAGCGGCACACCGGCCAGCAGCGCAACCCGCCGGCGCAGGCTGTCCTTGTAGTCGGCAATCTCGCCACGCATCGCCGCTTCGGTGATGGCAGCGACCTGGGCCTTGCGACCCGCCGCAGCTGCGATTTCGTCGACGCACTCGATATTGATCAAAGTCGAGTCCATGTCGAACGCGATCAGCCCGAAGTCGCGCAGGCGCAGCGGTGGCGTCCAACCGCGGACGGTCAAGCCAGGGGCACATTCAATGACAGGGGACGATGGGGAGGCGGGCAACGCGGTTTGGCTTTCTGGCGTCGCCGCAGGCGCAGTATGGGAGGCTTCGCCCTTGGCGTGACCAGGCGCGCCAACCGGACTGCCCGGCGTGGTTCGTGCCGCGGGACTCGCCTGGGAAACGGTGCGGCGATTCATGCCAGGACCGGCGCTGTCTGTACCAGCGGCTGACCCAGACTGCGCAAGAGGTCGCGCACCATCTGGGCTCGTTCATGGGGCTCAGCCAGTTCGCGTTCGATGCGCAGCTTCTCGTTGCCGACCAGCGTGATGTGCCGATGCTTGCGGATCAGTTCGATGATGCGCATCGGATCGACCGGTGGCTCCTTGCAAAAGGTGATGGTGCACAGGCTGGGCGTGGCGTCCACTTTCACCACGCCATACGAGCGCGCAATCACCCGCAATCGGTGTACGTCAATCAGGGTCTGTGCCTGGGGCGGCAGCTTGCCGAAACGATCGACCAGTTCCTCCAGCAGCGCATCGATCTGCTCATTATTGCGCGCGCTGGCCAGTTTCTTGTAGAAACTCAGGCGCAGATGCACGTCACCACAATAGTCGCTGGGCAGCAGCGCGGGCGCATGGAGATTGATGTCGGTGGTCACCGCGAGCGGCGCGAGCAGGTCCGGCTCGATGCCCAGCTTGAGCGAGCGCACCGCCTCGGCCAGCATCTCGTTGTACAGCTGAAAGCCGATCTCCAGGATGTTGCCACTTTGGTTCTCGCCCAGCACCTCACCCGCGCCGCGTATCTCCAGGTCGTGCATGGCCAGGTAGAAACCGGAGCCCAGTTCCTCCATTTGCTGGATGGCCTCCAGCCGCTGGCTGGCCTGCTTGGTCAAACCCTGCACATCGGGCACCATCAGGTACGCATAGGCTTGGTGGTGGCTGCGTCCGACCCGCCCGCGCAGCTGGTGCAGCTGGGCCAGGCCGAATTTATCGGCGCGGCTCATCACAATGGTGTTGGCGCTGGGCACGTCGATGCCGGTCTCGATGATGGTCGAGCACAACAGCAGATTGCTGCGCTGGGCGATGAAGTCGCGCATCACCGCCTCCAACTGGCGTTCGGGCATCTGGCCATGGGCCACGGCGATCCGCGCCTCGGGCAGCAGTTCCTCGAGTCTGGCGCGACGATTCTCGATCGTCTCGACCTCGTTATGCAGGAAGTAGACTTGCCCGCCGCGCTTGAGTTCGCGAAGCACCGCCTCGCGGATCACGCCGTTGCCCTCGGTACGCACGAAGGTCTTGATCGCCAGCCGGCGTTGCGGAGCAGTGGCAATCACACTCAGGTCCCGCAGGCCTTCCAAAGCCATGCCGAGCGTGCGCGGGATCGGGGTGGCCGTCAGGGTCAGCACATCGACCTCGGCACGCAGCGCCTTCATCGCCTCCTTGTGGCGCACGCCAAAACGGTGCTCCTCGTCGATGATGAGCAGGCCCAGGTTCTGGAAACGGGTGTTCTGGCTCAGCAGCTTGTGGGTGCCGACGACGATGTCGATGGTGCCGTCGGCCAGGCCTTTCAGTGCGGCGGTGATTTCCTTGCCCGAGCGAAAGCGGCTCATCTCGGCCACCTTGACCGGCCACTTGCCAAACCGGTCTATCAGGGTCTGGAAGTGCTGTTCGGCCAGCAAGGTCGTGGGTGCCAGGAACGCAACCTGCTTGCCGCCCGTGACGGCGACAAAGGCGGCACGCAGCGCCACCTCTGTTTTTCCGAATCCCACGTCCCCGCAGACCAGCCGATCCATCGGCCGCGGGCTGATCATGTCCTGGATCACCGCGTGGATGGCCGCCTGCTGGTCGGCGGTCTCCTCAAACCCGAAATCGTTGGCGAATGCCTCATAGTCGTTGGGCGAATAGCGGAACGCATGGCCTTCGCGCAGCGCACGTCTGGCATAGATGTTGAGCAACTCCGCTGCCGAGTCGCGCACCTGCTGCGCTGCCTTGCGCCTGGCTTTTTCCCATTGAGCGGAACCGAGCTTGTGCAGCGGGGCTTCGTCGGCGCTGACGCCGGTGTAGCGGCTGACCAGTTGCAACTGGCTGACCGGCACATACAGCACCGCGGCGCCGGCGTACTCCAGGTGCAGGAATTCCTGCGTTGCGTTCTGGCCATCTGCATCCTGCGGTCCCAGTTCGAGGTTGACCAGGCCGCGGTAGCGGCCGACGCCGTGCGCGCTGTGCACCACCGGGTCGCCGACATTGAGCTCGCTCAGGTCCTTGATCAGCGCCTCGACATCGCTGACCTGTTCTTGCTTCCTGCGCCGGCGGGTCACCGGTCCGGTAGCGAACAGTTCGGTTTCGGTGATGAAGTCGATGCCCCGCTCCAGCCAGGCAAAGCCGTTCATCAGGCTCGAGGTTGCCAGTCCGACCGGCTCGGCACTGTCCAGGAATTGCTGCAGCGAATCGAATCGCACCGGCTCGAGGCCACTGGCATGCAGAAAATCGCGCAGACTCTCTCTGCGCCCATCGCTCTCGGCAAGAACCAGGGTACGGTGGCCGCTCGATTGGATGTGCCGCTTGAGGCGGGCCAGCGGATCGTCCGCGCCACGCACCACCATCAGGTTCGGCAGGCTGCGCCAGTCGTTTTGCGCGTTTTCGACTTCGGCTGCAGCGGGCTGCGCCGGCCGCAATGCCAGTTGCGCATGGGACTTGGCGCGGGCATAGAACTGCTCGGCATCCAGAAACAGGGCCTGCGGCGGCAGTACCGGCCGCTCCGGGTCGCCGTGCACCAGGCGAAAACGGTCGCGCGTGTCCTGCCAGAAACGGGAGAAGGCGGCCTCCATGTCGCCGTGCAATACCAATGTGGCGTCCGTCCCCAGGTAGTCGAACACGGTCGCGGTGGCCTCAAAAAACAGTGGCAGGTAGTACTCGATACCGGCCGTGGCCACGCCGGCGCCCATGTCCTTGTAGATGCGGCTTTTGGTCGGATCGCCATCGAGCAGTTCGCGCCAGCGGCTGCGGAAACGGGCCCGCGCGTCATCATCCATCGGGAACTCGCGCCCCGGCAACAGCCGCACTTCAGGCACCGGATACAGGCTGCGCTGGCTGTCCGGATCAAAGGTTCGTATGCTGTCGATTTCGTCATCGAACAGGTCTACCCGGTACGGCACGGCTGATCCCATCGGGTACAGGTCGATCAGGCTGCCGCGCACCGCATATTCGCCCGGACTCACAACCTGGCTGACATGGGTATAGCCAGCCAGCGTGAGCTGCGCGCGCAGGCGGGCTTCATCAAGTTTCTGGTGCAGCTTGAAATGGAAGGTGTAGGCGGCCATGAAAGCGGGTGGCGCCAGGCGATACAAGGCGGTCGTGGCCGGTATCAGCACCAGGTCCGCGCCATGCTCCTGGCCACGCCGGGAAATCTGCCACAAGGTCGCCAACCGTTCGCTGATAAGGTCCTGGTGCGGTGAGAACGTATCGTAGGGAAGGGTCTCCCAATCCGGAAACACTGCAGCCCGGATCTCTGGCGCAAAGAAGGCGATCTCGGCCAGCAACCGCTGGGCGTCGCCCGCCTGCGCCGTGACCACCGCAGTCAGGCGTCCCTGCGCCTTGTCAGTGGCTGCCTGACGCGCCAGCAGCAATGCATCAGCCGACCCGATAGGACAAGGCAGGGTGAATCGGTGACCGGATTTGAGATTGGGCAGGTCCATGCAGTAGGGGCTGGGAGTCGAACAAAGGGGGCAAACATGCCAAAGCCCCTCGACCGTACAAGGGGGAGGGGGTGAAAGGGATTTTAGAATGGACATGATGCATGGCTGAAGTTCCGATCAAGACCCCTACGGCCATCGCGCCCCAGCCCGGTATTTCGGCACCCGATCTGACGGCGATCTGGGCGCTGGTTCCCTGCGCTGGCACGGGCTCGCGGGCCGAAACGGCGCAGCCCAAGCAGTACCAGCCGGTGGCTGGTCGGGCGATGGTGCTGCACACATTGGACGCGTTTGCCGCCGTTATCCGAATCCGTCAGGTACTGGTGCTGCTGGCCCCGGATGATCGCTGGTTCGCCACCATCGCGACGGACTTGTTTGACCGTTGCGTCAGCGTGCCCTGCGGCGCTGCCACGCGGGCCGGCACTGTCATCCGGGGCCTGGCCGCCTTGCGCGCGCGCGGCGCGCAGGACGATGACTGGGTGCTGGTACATGACGCGGCGCGCTGCCTGGTCACGCCGGACCTGATCGATCGACTGATTAACGCCTGCCTGGATGATGCCGTCGGAGGCTTGCTGGCACTGCCGGTGTCCGACACCCTCAAGCTGGCCGCGGACGACCGGGTCGCGATGACGGTTGACCGCAGTCGGCACTGGCTCGCGCAGACGCCCCAGATGTTTCGCCTTGGCAGCCTGCAACGCGCCCTGGTACAGACCGGGGACGCGGTTACCGACGAGGCGTCTGCCATCGAGGCTTTGGGGCTTTCGCCCAGGCTGGTCGCCGGCGATCCGACCAATTTCAAGCTCACCGTGGCGCAGGATTTCGAGTTGGCGCAGTCCATCCTGGCACAGCGTGGACGCCACAGCAGGAAGAAAGCAGACTATGACTACCCCTGAAAACCCATCCCAACCGGTCTTGGTGCGTATCGGGGAAGGCTGGGACATTCACCGCCTGGTCAGCGGCAGAGCACTGGTGATTGGTGGCGTGACCATTCCCCATACGCGCGGTTTGCTCGGGCATTCCGATGCCGATGTGTTGCTCCATGCCATTACTGACGCGGTCCTGGGGGGCGCCGGATTGGGCGACATCGGGCAGCATTTTCCTGACACCGATCCGGCGTTCAAGGGGGCAGATTCGGCGCTCCTCTTGACCGAGGCCACGCATCGGGCGCACCAGGCCGGTTGGCGCATCGGCAACGTTGACAGCACCGTCATCGCCCAGGCGCCCAAGTTGATGCCCTGGATTGCGGCAATGCGCGGCGCCATCGCGAACGCGATGGGTATTCGCCCCGATCAGGTCAACGTCAAGGCCAAGACGGCCGAGAAGTTGGGGCCGGTGGGCCAGGAAGAGGCGATGGAGGCCCGCGCCGTTGTACTGCTGCTCGCCGTCTGAGCGCAGCATTGGACTGCCGGCACCTGCGTATTTCAGAGCACCCGATTGAGCTCGATGCGGGCCGCAAGCCCACCGCTGCTGCGGTTGCGCAGCACCAGCGTGCCGCCCATGCGCTGGATGTTCTTTTCGACGATGGCAAGCCCGAGCCCGGCGCCGGTGGCCGATGTCCGGGCACTGTCACCGCGGAAAAATGCCTTTGTCAGTTGATCCAGATTGCCAGCCGACACGCCGGGGCCGCGGTCGCGCACCTCGATTGCCACGCGCGATCCGCTGGCCAGGGCGATGATGTCGATCTGGACCACATCGCCTGCATCGGACCTGCCATAACGCCTGGCGTTCTCGAGCAGGTTGGAGATGGCGCGAATCAGGTCGACCTCGTCCGCCAGCACTTTGAGATCGTGCGGCACGTCGACGTTCAGACGAATATCGCTGGCGTCCTTGAGTGCAAATATGCAACGGTTGATGAGTTCGGGCAGAGCGATTGCAACCATGGCCACCTGGTCGGGTCGGGCAAAGTCCAGGAACTTGTTGATGATGGCGTTGGCCTGGTCGATATCGGCTGCCATGTGCTCGCGCGCCCCGTCATCGTTCACGCTCAATTCTGTTTCCAGGCGCAGCCGTGCCAGCGGTGTTCGCAGGTCGTGCGAGATGCCGGCGAGCATGATCGTGCGATCCTGTTCGATCTGCGCGAGCTTGTGTGACATCCGGTTGAACTCGATGTTGACCTCGCGGATTTCCCGCGTCGCAACCCGTTCGTCCAGGTGGCCGGCTGCGAAGTCGCCCTCCCGGATCCGGCCCGCCGCAATGGACAGGTCTCGCAGTGGCCGATTGATCAGGCCGGCAATCAGTGCAGCGCCGGCCAGCGACAGTGCCGCTGCGGTGACCAGCCAGATGATCCAGGTCTTGCCGACCGGCGGATTGAGCCGGGCCCGGTCGGTGAGCATCCAGTAGCGGTCCTCGTCGATGGTGAAGCCAATCCACAGCCCGGGTTCGTCATTGACACTGTTGGCCAACACGGTATCCGGACCGAGCCGCGACGCGAGTTCCTCGGTCATGCGACGCCCGAGGGCATCATCCGGAAAAGGCTCGAAGCGATCAGCGGGCTCGCGCGGCAGGATCCGAACCGCCTCCTGTTCGGTCATGGTCTTGATCAGCGACACGCGGGCAATCGAGTCCGAGTGGATCAGCGCCGCGCGGCTCAGGTTCACGATCGACGCGATCTGCTGCGCGGTCTGAACCGCGCGCGGTTCCAGCTCGAACACCCGCAGCGTCTGCAGCCAGGCCAGGATGCTGACCAGCAGCAAGGAGGCGAGCAGGAAGAAAGTGCGGCCGAACAGGCCGAAACCGCGTCCAGGGACTGGCTGCAGCAGCGGCGCCGATTCGCCCAGCGGCGCGGGTTCGGTGGTGTCGCCAGGGCTGTCCACGCCGTTCAGGCGGCGCCGTCCGGAACGAATACATAGCCCACACCCCAGACCGTCTGGATGAAGCGTGGACTCGCTGGATCGGCTTCGATCATCTTGCGCAGGCGCGATATCTGCACATCCAGACTGCGGTCAAACGGCTCGAACTCGCGGCCACGCGCCAGCTGTGCCAGCTTCTCGCGCGACATCGGTTGGCGCGGATGGCGTACCAGTGCCTTGAGCATCGCGAATTCACCGGTCGTCAGGGGCAATTCCTGTCCCGACTTGTGCAGGCTGCGGGCGCCCAGGTCGAAGCTGAACGGACCGAACTGCACCACCTCGTTCTCGCTCGATGGCGCGCCGGGCGCCTCGGCGACCGGGCGCCGGCGCAACACCGCATTGATCCGCGCAAGCAATTCGCGCGGATTGAATGGTTTGCCCAGGTAGTCGTCGGCGCCGACCTCCAACCCGACGATGCGATCCACATCCTCGACCTTGGCTGTGAGCATGATGATGGGTGTGCGGTCATTGGCAGCGCGCAACCGCCGGCAGATCGACAGTCCGTCTTCGCCCGGCAGCATCAGGTCCAGCACGATCAGGTCCACCGTCTCGCGCAGCAAGATGCGGTTCAGCGCCTTGCCGTCCTCCGCCTGGAAAACCTCAAAGCCTTCCTGGGTGAGATAACGGCGCAACAGGTCGCGAATGCGGCTGTCGTCGTCGACTACGAGAATCTTGTCACTACGGCCGGACGGTTGTGCCATGGTGTCTCCTTGAATTTGTAACAACGCCCATTCTGATGGCTTGGACAGTCGATCGTGCGCGCAATAGCGCCCGGCTTGACACACTGTTACAACTCTCGCTTGCCTGGCACATTTGCGTGTCGCTCTGGTATGGGTCGGGCCAGCCCCTACCGGTTATTCTTACGCCATGCACAAATGGCTATTGTTGGTGTTGGTGTCGTGTGCCGGTCTAGCGGCGCTGGCGCAAACGCCACGGCCGGAACCGCCGCCTGAGTCCGCTGACGTGCCGACCCGGCTACAAAAGCGGATGGAACTGCGCACCGCGTTGACAGCCCATCGCAATCTGGAGCGACCGGAACCGGGTTCGAACGCGACGGCCGCCAGTCGCCAGCTATCGTCTCGGGAGCGCGCCGAAATGCGCGAGCAGTTGCGTCGCAACCAGCCAGGGGAACGACGCGCGCAACCGTAAGTCGGGCAGGAGTCCGCTGGTGGTTGGCAACGCCCGCCGCTGTTGCACTGCGTTTGTGCCCGCTTATCGCCCGCTCCAACGGCACCACTTATTTTTCTGGGAGGTTCCGCGTGAAATTTGATCTGCGTGCTGGTGTCGCTGTCTGCCTGATTGTGGTCGCGCCATCGATGTTGGCACAGGTAGCAGTGGCCCCGCAGCCGCTGGTCCAGAATATTGTTCAATTATCTGCCGCCGCCACCATTGAAGTGCCGCAGGACTGGTTGAGCCTGACGCTGAGCACCAGCCGCGATGGACCGGATGCCGCGGTGGTCGAAAGCCAACTCAAACAGGCGCTGGACCTCGCACTGACGCAGGCGCGCAAGCGCGCCCAAGCAGGTCAGCTCGATGTGCGCACGGGAAACTTCAACCTGTCACCGCGCTACAACCGCGATGGCCGCATCAGTGCCTGGCATGGCAGCACCGCAATGGTGCTCGAGGGCCGGGACTTTGCGCGGATTGCGGCTGCCGTCGGCAGCATCCAGACCCTCACGATTGGCGGCGTGCAGTTCAATTTGAGCCGGGAACAGCGCGCCCGCGTCGAGGCAGAGGCGCAAACGATCGCGATCGACGGATTCAAGGCCAAGGCCAATGACATCGCAAAAGGATTCGGGTTTTCCAGTTACAGCCTGCGGGAGGTGTCTGTCAGTGCCAATGACCAGGGTTTCAATCCGCGACCACGCACCATGGCCATGGAGTCCAAGGCCTCGGTGGCAGAGGCGCCCTTGCCCCTGGAGGCCGGCAAAACCGAAGTCGTGGTAACGGTGTCAGGCACGGTACAGCTGCGTTAGATCGGTTTTCAGGTCGTGGATGCGGTTGATGCAGTGGTCATAGGTGCGGGCGTAGTCGGCCTGGCCGTCGCGCGCGAGCTGGCGTTGCAAGGCCGCGACGTGATGGTGCTGGAACGCGCCCCTGCCATTGGTACCGGAACCAGTTCGCGCAATAGCGAGGTGATCCACGCGGGCATCTACTATCCACGCGGCTCGTTGAAAGCGCAGCTGTGTGTGCAGGGCAAGGAGTTGCTATACGCCTACTGTGCGGAACGTGCGATAGGCCATCGACGTTGCGGCAAGTTGATTGTGGCGACCAATGCCGGACAACGGGCGCAACTGGAGATAGTGCGCGCCATGGCCCAGGCCAACGGCGTTGGCGATCTGCAATGGCTTACCCGGGCGCAGGCGCGCGAAATGGAACCTGCACTGGAGTGTGTCGCGGCTTTGTTGTCACCCAGTACCGGAATCGTTGATAGTCATGCGCTGATGCTGGCATTGCAGGGCGACATGGAAAATGCCGGTGGTACGCTGGCGGTCAGTTCCGGCCTTGAGTCTGCGCACATGGGAGGGCGGGGCATTGAGTTGGTGGCGTCGGATGGCACGTTGTTGAGGGCGGCGGTCGTGGTGAATGCGGCTGGACTGGAGGCGCCGATGCTGGCGCGACGCTTTGACGGACTGGCAGCACGGCATGTGCCCACTCCCTACTTCGCCAAGGGCAACTATTTCACGCTGACCGGTCGAGCGCCGTTTCGCCATCTGATCTATCCGGTGCCGGAAGGCGCTGGATTAGGGGTGCACCTGACGCTGGACCTGGGGGGGCAGGCCAAGTTCGGCCCGGACGTGCAATGGGTCGAATCAGCGACCGACCTGGTGGTGGATCCAGCCCGCGGCGATGCCTTCTATGCCGAAGTGCGCAAGTATTGGCCGGCGCTTCAGGACGGCGCCTTGCTGCCCGGATATGCCGGTATCCGGCCCAAGCTGCAGCCGGCGCAAGTTGGTCCGGCCGATTTCGTGATCCAGGGGCCGCGCGATCATGGCGTCGATGGGTTGGTCAATCTGTTTGGCATCGAGTCGCCGGGCCTGACCAGCGCATTGGCGATCGCACGGCATGCCGTGCATCAGCTTGGCATCGGTCCTGCCTGAAGCCTAACGGGCCTTTGCTGACACCCCGGCGCGACGGATCGCCTCGGCGGCTTGTTGCACCAGGGCAGGCCCTTTGTAGATCAGGCCGGTGTAGATCTGCACCACGTCGGCACCTGCCGCAATTTTTTCCACCGCATCGCGTGCTTGCAGGATGCCGCCCACGCCGATGATCGGGAAGTCCTTGCCCAGCGCCGCGCGCAATTGGCGGATCACCCGGTTGCTGGCTTCGAACAAGGGCGCGCCCGACAGGCCACCGGCCTCCTGTGCATGCGCCAGGCCTTCGACGGCGCTGCGCTCGACGGTTGTGTTGGTTGCAACCACGCCGTCCATCGCATGGCGATGCAGCGATTGAGCGATGCGGTCGACCTGGTTCTGGTCGAGGTCCGGCGCGACCTTGACGAACAACGGCACATGCCGCCCATGGCGTTGGCGCAGTTGCTCGCGTCGCGATTGCAGTGCGCCAAGCAGCGCATCCAGTGCCGCGTCGCCCTGGAGCGCGCGCAGGTTGCGGGTATTGGGGCTGGAGATGTTGACGGTCACATAGTCCGCATGCGGGTAGGCACCGTCCAGGCAGGTGAGGTAGTCCCGGGCCGCATCGTCGATCGGCGTTGTCGCGTTTTTCCCGATATTCAATCCCAGGATGCGCCCCTTGGCTCGAAAAGACGATTGCTGCACATTGGCCAGGAACAAATCCAGCCCGTCGTTGTTGAAGCCGAGCCGGTTGATCAGCGCCTGCGCCTGAGGCAGCCGGAACATGCGCGGTTTGGGGTTGCCGCCCTGAGCCTTGGGCGTGACGGTGCCGACCTCGACGAATCCAAAGCCCATCGAACCCAGTGCGTCGATGCACCGTGCGTTCTTGTCCAGCCCCGCGGCCAGGCCGACCCGATTGGGGAAACGCAGACCCGCAAGTTGCACCGGGTCGTCGACCATGCCCGCGCAATAGGTCCAGCTCAGAGGCGTTCCCTGCGTGCGGGCCAACGCGAGGAGCGTGAGTTCGTGGGCGACTTCCGGGTCCAGTCCAAACAGGAACGGACGGGCCAGGGCATAGGGGATCATCGGCATCGGATAATTCGGCGTTGGTTATCAATTGTCCTAAACCACAGCCGCCACCGCAGCAGGAAGCATGCATGCCATCTCAAGATGAACTCAAAGTCATGGTCGGACAGGCCGCGCTGCGTTACATCGTCCCGGGTGAACTCGTCGGCGTGGGAACCGGGTCTACCGTCAACAGGTTTATCGACGCCCTGGCGGGTATGAAGGATTCGATCCGCGGCGCGGTTTCGAGTTCGGAGGCTAGCAGCGCGCGCCTGCGTGCGGCGGGTATCACGGTATTTGACTGCAACGATGTCGAGATGCTGTCGGTGTATGTCGACGGCGCGGACGAGATCGATGCCAGCGGCTTCATGATCAAGGGCGGTGGCGCCGCGCTGACGCGAGAGAAGATCGTCGCGGCACAATCGCGCCAATTCGTGTGCATTGCCGATGAATCCAAGCTGGTACGCACGTTGGGCGCATTTCCCGTGCCGGTCGAGGTCATACCGATGGCCAGCGCGCGCATTGCGCGCCAGTTTGCCTTGCTGGGGGGAACTGCGCGGTTGCGGATGGTGCATGGTGAGCCACTGCGAACCGATAACGGCCAGCATGTGCTGGACGTTTCCGGAATGTCCATCGCCGAACCACTGCAATTCGAATCGACCGTCAACCAATGGCCTGGCGTGGTGACGGTCGGCGTGTTTGCGCACCAGAAGGCACACCTGTGCCTACTGGGCACAGCCACGGGTGTGCGGACGATGGATTTTGGCGCAGCCTAGCGTAGGCGACCCCAGCTGCCGCGCGCGTCAGAACTTGATCCCGGCCGGGTTGGTCGCGGCTGGCGAGGGCGCCGCCGGGGCGGCCGGCGAAGCTGCGGCCGTTGGGGCATCACCCGCCTCGGGCGCCTCTGCAGGCGGCGCAATCTTCTTGGCTGCGACCAATGGCCTCGGCGCCGGGTTGCGGTAATTGCCCGGCAGCAGCGAGGTGGTGGGGTAACCCGCAGCATCGAGAAACTGCCTCCATTCCGACTCCGAATAGCCTTTGATTTTCTGGCCACCGATCGTCACGAACGGTATCGACTTGTCACCGCTGAGTCTTTGCAAAGACTCTACGTCGTCCGGGCTGGCGACGGTGTACTCGGCATGGGGCACGCCACGGGCCTGCAGCATCAGGCGCCCGGCATTGCAGGGAACGCAGTCGGCGCTGGAATACAGGGTAACGGGAAACCGTGCCACCACCTGGCGCAATTCGTACGGCAGACTGGCGTTTTGCGGGCTGCTGTCGACCGCTCGTCCGGCGGCATTGCGCGCGGTCACATTGGCTTTCTCAGCGGCCGGGGGCTTGTCCGAGAAGGTCACTTTTCCATCGGACCCCGTGATGCGATAGACCGTTTGGGCTTGCAGGCCGGAGGCACCGAGCAATGCCGCGGCTGCGCAGGTCATGGTCAATGCAAGTTTTAGGTAGTTCATGTGGTCATTCCTTCCCGGTGATGAGGCTCGCATTGGCGCCGGCCATACCCTGGTGACGCAAAAGCGCGTCCAGCGTCGGCTCGCGACCACGAAACGCCTTGAACGACTCCATGGCCGGGCGGCTCCCGCCTGCCTCCAATATGGTCTGCCGGTATTTTCTACCGGTTTGCACATCTGGCAAGCCCGTTGTATCCGCGACTTCTTCGAACGCGGCATAGGCATCGGCACTCAATACCTCGGCCCACTTGTAACTGTAATAGCCCGCAGCGTAACCACCGGCAAAGATATGGCTGAAGGTGTTGGGCGAGCGGCTCCAGGTGGGTGGCTGTATCACGGCGACCTCGCGACGTACCTGATCGAGCAAGGGCAAGATGTCCTCGCTGGGCGAATGAATCGAGTGCAGCAGCATGTCAAACAGAGAGAACTCGATCTGGCGCAGGGTCTGCATGCCGCTTTGGTAGTTTCGGGCCGCGAGCATCTTGTCGAAAAGCGCGCGCGGCAATGGTTCACCGGTTTCGACATGTGCCGTCATGTGGCGCAGCACATCCCACTCCCAGCAGAAGTTTTCCATGAACTGGCTCGGCAATTCGACCGCATCCCATTCCACGCCGCTGATACCCGAGACCTGTCGTTCGTTGACCTGGGTCAGCATATGGTGCAGGCCATGGCCAAACTCATGAAACAACGTGGTCACGTCGTCATGGGTCAGCAGCGCGCTTTGGCGAACGCCATCGCGCATCACGCCGTCTGCGAAATTACAGACCAGGTGAGCTACGGGGGTCTGCAGCTGCTGGTTGTCGGGTCGTAACCAGCGGCCCCGCACATCGTCCATCCAAGCGCCGCCGCGTTTACCGTCCCGCGCGGTGGTATCAAGGTAGAACTGGCCGATCAGGGCCGTCCGCGCGCCATCGGAGGATGCGGCGTCAGAAAGCGCACGCTCAATCCGAAAAAACGACACATCGTGGTGCCAAACCGGGGCGCTATCGGGGAGTATTGCCACATCGAACAAGGTTTCGACGATCTTGAACAGACCCGCCAGCACCTTGGGCAGCGTAAAGTATTGCTTGACTTCCTGTTCGCTGAAGGCGTAACGCGATTGCTTGAGTTTTTCTCCAAGGTAGGCCCAGTCCCAGGGCTGCGGGTCCTCCATGGTCAGATGCTCGCGTGCAAATGTACGCAGGTCTGCCAGATCCTGCTGCGCATAAGGACGGGCGCGCCGGGCAAGGTCGTGCAGGAAGTCAGTGACCGCCTGCGCGGAAGGTGCCATCTTGGGAGCCAGCGACAACTCGGCATAGTTGCCAAAACCCAACAATCGGGACTCTTCCTGGCGCAGGGCCAGGATCTCGCGTATCAATCCCGCATTGTCGTATTGGCGCAGGTCCTCCTGTGCCTGATCCGATGCCCGCGTAGCATAGGCGCGGTACATCCGCTCGCGCAGCGCAGCCGAGTCGGCAAACTGCATGACCGGCAAATAACACGGCAGTTTCAGGCTCAGTCTGTGGCCCTCGCGGTTCAGCGCCTTGGCGGCATCGCGCGTGCTTTGCACTACGTCGGCGGGAACGCCGGCCAATTCCTCAGTGCCGACGAACAGGCTGAACTTGTCGGTGGCGTCGAGCGTGTTCTCGCTGAATTTCTGACTCAGCTCTGCCAGCCGCTCTTGAATCGCGGCAAAACGCAGTTTGTCGTTGCCGCCGAGTTCGGCGCCACCCAACACAAAGTCGCGCAGCGCATTGGTACGGGCCTGGCGCTGCTCGGCATTGAGCGACTGCTCCGACATCGACTTGTACTTGGTGTAGAGGCGTTCGTCGGCGCCCAGTCGGGTCCAGAATTCGGTGACCTTGGGCAGACTGGCGTTGTAGGCAGCACGCAACGCAGGCGTGTCGGCCACGCTGTTGAGGTGACTGACCGCGCCCCAGGCGCAGCCCAGTTGTTCCGTGGCAACGTCCAGCACGGATGCCATCGCATCCCATTCGGCAGCGAAACCGGGCGCGGTGACGGTCTGCAGCGCCGTATCCGCATCGGCCAGCAACTGGTCGATCGCCGGCGCCACATGTTCGGGCTTGATCTGGTCAAACAGCGGCAACCCGCCTGATTGCAATAGAGGATTCATGTTGTCACATTCGAGCATTGCCTGCGGCCGATTGCCACATCAACGCCATGTCGGGTTCAACCGACCGGTTTACAAGTGCGTCGCCGCGCGTTCCGCCGCTTCCACCGTATTGACCAGCAGCATCGTGATCGTCATCGGGCCCACGCCACCGGGTACGGGTGTGATGTAGCCGGCGACATCGCGTACGCCTGCATAGTCGACGTCCCCACACAATTTGCCAGCATCATTGCGGTTCATGCCGACGTCGATGATGATGGCGCCCGGCTTGACCATGTCGGCCGTTAGCACATCACGGCGTCCGACGGCCGCCACCACGACATCGGCCTGCAGCGTGTAAGTCTTGAGGTCGCTGGTTGCGCTGTGGCAGATCGTCACCGTGGCGTTTTGCTGCAACAGCATCAGGGCCATCGGCTTGCCAACGGTATTGCTGCGTCCGATGACGACGGCATGTTTGCCGCGCAGGTCGACGCCGGTAGAGTCGATCAACTGCATACAGCCATAGGGCGTACAAGGTTTGAAGCCCGGCGAGCCGGTCATCAGTTCACCGGCGCTGAGCGTCGAGTATCCGTCGACATCCTTGGAGGTGGCGATAGTCTCGATCACCCGATGCGGGTCGATATGCCGGGGTAGCGGCATCTGGACCAGGATCCCGTGGATGGCTGGGTCGGCATTGAGCGCATCGATGCGCGCGAGCAAGGCGTCCTGGCTCAGGGCGGCATCGTACTTCTCGAACACCGAATGCAGGCCCGACTCTTCGCAAGCCTTGATCTTATTGCGCACATACACCTGGCTGGCCGGGTCCTCGCCGACCAGGATCACGGCCAGGCCGGGGCGCAAACCCTTGCGTGTCAATACGGCGGTCCGTACAGCCACTTCGGCGCGCAACTGGCGCGACAGCGCAACACCATCGATGATCCGGGCAGTTGTTTGTTGTGTCATCAGCTCAGGTTCCAGCGTCCGTATTTCGGAGACGGGGCCGCAGCACCGCCACGTCGGTATCAGGCCTTGGCGGCGGTTTGTCCGAGCGCAATTTTCAGCAGATCGGCGACCGTGTTGGCATTGAGCTTTTCCATGATGTTGGCACGGTGCGCCTCCACCGTCTTGATGCTGATGCCCAGGTCGTCGGCCATCTGCTTGTTCAGCCGACCTGCCACGATACGTTCCAGAACCTGGGACTCGCGCAAGGTCAGCTTGGACAGCAGGGCGTCTCGACTGGCTGCAAGCTGGTGCTCCGCGAACGTGTCTTTCGCGTGTTCGAGCATGCGCTCCACCAGCCGCAGCAACTGGTCTTCCTTGAAGGGCTTCTGAATGAAATCCATCGCGCCTTTTTTCATCGTATCCACCGCCATCGGCACGTCGCCGTGGCCGGTGATGAAGACGATCGGCAGCGGCGAGTGGTGTTCAAGCAGGCGGTTCTGCAGTTCCAGCCCGGTCATGCCACCCATGCGGATGTCGACGATCAGGCAGGCGACCTCGCGCGCGTCGTAGCGACTCAGGAAGGACTCGGCGGAATCGAAGCAGCGAACGCGGTAGTCCTTGCCCTCAAGTAACCACTGCAGCGAATCTCGCACTGCCTCGTCATCGTCCACGACGTAGACAGTGCCCTTTTTTGGAATCAAACTCATGCGGCTATCCTGGGGTCTTGATGGGTTTGCGCAAGGGCTCCGGCGCAATGCTGGCGGGCTCGCCCACGGGTAGCCAGAATGAGAATCGGCAGCCCGCAACTTCGGAGCCATTGTAGAGGTTCTCGGCCCGCATCCGGCCCTGGTGGGATTCGACGATCGATCGGCACAGACTCAGGCCGATGCCCATGCCATAGCTCTTGGTGGAGTAGAAAGCCTCGTACAAACGCTCCTGTACTTCGGGCGCCAACCCGCTGCCGGAATCGAGCACCGAGAACTCGACCAGCTGTCGGCCGTCGCGCTCGCTCTGCGCCACCGACAGCTCGACATTGCGCTGCGCGGTTACGCGCTGCGCAGTGTCGACCGATTCGGCCGCATTCTTGAGCAGATTGATCAGCACCTGCTCGATCAGGATCGGATCCACCATCAGCATCGGCAAGCGCGACGCCACCTGGCAACTCAGTCGCACATTGCGTCGGCGCAATTCGATCTCTGCCAGTTCCACGGCCTCGTCGACCATGTCGCCGACACGCGACCAGACGCGCTTGGGTTCGCTGCGTTTGACGAATGACCGGATGCGCTGGATGATCTGCCCGGCCCGCTGGGCCTGGCGTGCGGTTTTTTCCAGCGCGCCCAGCAATTCCTGCGGCGATATCTGCTGCGACTGGATACGCGACACCATGCCATGGCAATAATTGTTGATGGCTGTCAACGGCTGGTTGAGTTCATGTGCCACGCTCGATGCCATCTCGCCCATGGTGATCAAGCGGCTTGCATTTTGAGCTCGGTCGGCCTGTGCGGCGGCTTGTTGTTCGGCCAGGCGACGCGCCGTGATGTCGGTGGCAATGACCATCTGTGCCAGGCGGCCGTCGACCCAGCTCAGGTATCGGGTACGCACCTCGAGCCAGCGGCCAAGCTCGCTGAGATAGATCTCGGCGTTTTCGGGTTCCGCGTCCGGCAGCACATCGGTCGGCATGCCCGCGAACGAATCCACATGGTCGAGCGACTCATCGTTGATTGCCTGTGTCGGAATCCCTGCCTGGGCGACCAGGCGCAAATGGCCGTCGGTCTGATTGCCGAACCACAATCGGTAGAGCTTGTTGGCAAACAACATTTCGTCGCTGCCCAAAGGCGCCACGGAAATAGACGCATCGAGCGCTTCGAGCACGGTGGTGAAGCGCTCAAAGGAAGCTGACAGTTGCTCGCGAATGCGATTGGGCTCGGTGATGTCGGTCATCGCGGTGATCCATCCCGTCTGCGTGCCACGGGTGTCGATCAGCGGCGACACATACAGACGGGCGTCGAACAGCGAGTTGTCCGGCCGCTTCACCCGCATTTGCACGCCACCGGGGGTAGCGGCCTGACCGGACAATTCCGCACTCAAAAGCTGGCTGAGGTTTTCGTGGTCGGTATCGGGCCAATAGGGAAACGGCGCCGTCCTGCCTACCAGCTCGGACTCCTTCCATCCGGTCATCTGGCAGAACGCGGCGTTGACATAGGTGATGCGACCCTGCAAGTCCATTGCGCGCATGCCGGTCAGCATGGAGTTCTCCATGGCACGCCGAAAATTGGTTTCGGCAACCAGCGCCTGTTGGGCCTGGTGGCGGCGACGGGTGTGGCGCCAGTTCGCAATAAGCATCCAGGCCGTCATCGCGCTGAGCACACCCACCAGCCAGAAAAGTCCGCTGCCGATGACCCCCAGTGACGTGCGGTAAGCCTGGGCCCGCAGCACCAGCCCATTGCCCACCGGCGACACCGGGACCTCATATTCATTGACCGGCACCACCCAGGGC
This sequence comes from Rhodoferax sp., assembly GCA_031396205.1. Taxonomy (GTDB): domain Bacteria; phylum Pseudomonadota; class Gammaproteobacteria; order Burkholderiales; family Burkholderiaceae_C; genus CAISIP01. The sequence continues at coordinate 22,584 of JANNKH010000016.1, read as the reverse complement.
AGCCAGGTACTGGCTGGGCTGCGAGCAGGTACGCCGGTGCCCGCCAGGCGCGCGCCTTTGTCGTCGAGCAAGGCTATTGCGTAGCGGGCCGAGACTTCGGAAGGCACACCGTAGCGGTACAGGCCATCGACTGAGTATTCGGCCAGCACCACACCGACGAAATGTGTGCCATCGTTCATCGGAATGTGTAGTTGTAGCAGCGGCACAGCGGCGCCGCTGGCAGCCCGCTGTGCATAGACGGGCTGCAAGGTTTCGCGTGCCAGGTTGTAGATATTGCGGGTCTCGCCGGAAGCCAGCACTTCACCAGGCAGGGGCGAGGCGCCCGGTTGCAGGCTGGCAGTCGCATAGGTAGCGCGAACCCGCATCGTTTCGTCGACCCAGCTCAGTCGCTCCAGATCCGGGTACTGGATCACCAACGCCTCGGCGCGCACCTGGAATTCCTCGGTGTCCAGGTCGCGGTTGGAGATGTCGCGCGCAATGCGCATCAGTTGCTCCTGGCGCTCGAGCAGGCGCAGGCGCAGTCTTTGCTGGGTGTATTCAACGTCGCGGCGCACTGCCTCGTGTTCGCGGTCCACCTCCTCAAGTCGCAGGTAGCCGAATGCGGCAACGATGGCAGCCAGGAACAGCAGTACAGCGGCCAATGGCGCCAGCACCGCAAACCGGTCCTGGCGGCTGGGGTTCAGATGCCACCACCAGTGCCGCACGCGCTGGGCCGGAGCCGCGGACTGTGACGACGTGCCAGAAGGTTCTAAGGGCATGCGGCGAGTGTATGGGAGGCGATGCGCGGCGCGGCGAAATTTGGAATCCTCTCGGACTTCTTAATTTCATAATGTGATTTAATCGACCGTTATTTGAAAAAAAGACTATACCTGTGCCAGAATGCGTCTACAGTGTTCGGATTGAGTCATAACGAATCAAAGGAGACAAACATGTCGCAAGATCCCGTCAATGCCGCCGCAGCAGACGTCGATACGCAGGAAACCCGGGAATGGATGGATGCGTTGTCTGCAGTGATCTCGGCCAACGGCCCAGAGCGCGCCCATTACCTGCTGGAGCAGTTGCTGGAGCATGCGCGTCAAAGCAGCATCGACATGCCGTTCTCTGCCACCACCGGCTATGTGAATACGATCGAACCCGGCGAGCAGGCCCGCAGCCCGGGTAACCTGGAACTCGAAGGCCGCCTGCGCGCCTACATGCGCTGGAACGCCATGGCGCTGGTGGTCAAGGCCAACCGACTTGATCCTGACGATGGCGGCGATCTGGGCGGGCACATCAGTTCCTTCCAGTCATTGGCGCACATGTTTGCCTCTGGCTTCAACCATTTCTGGCATGCCGAGAGTGAGAGCCATGGCGGCGATTTGCTGTATATCCAGGGGCATTCGGCACCCGGCATCTATGCGCGCGCATTCCTGGAGGGGCGTCTGTCTGAAGAGCAACTGTTGAATTTTCGCCAGGAAGTGGGAGGCAAGGGCCTGTCGAGTTACCCGCACCCCAAGCTGATGCCCGATTTCTGGCAGTTTCCCACGGTATCGATGGGTCTTGGCCCGTTGATGGCCATCTACCAAGCGCGCTTTCTAAAATACCTGCATGCGCGCGGCATTGCCGACACCGCCAATCGCAAGGTCTGGGTGTTTTGCGGCGACGGCGAGATGGACGAACCCGAAAGCATGGGAGCGATCGGCCTGGCCGCACGCGAAAAGCTCGACAACCTGGTGTTCATCGTCAACTGCAATCTGCAGCGACTCGACGGTCCGGTGCGCGGCAATGGCAAGATCGTGCAGGAACTGGAGGGCGAGTTCCGCGGCTCCGGCTGGAACGTGATCAAGCTGCTGTGGGGCTCCGAATGGGATCCGCTGCTGGCCCGCGACAAGGACGGCGCGCTGCGCAAGATCATGATGGATACGCTGGACGGAGACTACCAGGCGTTCAAGGCCAACGATGGCGCCTTCGTGCGCAAGAATTTCTTCGGGCGTGATCCGCGCACATTGGAGATGGTCGCCGGCATGAGCGATGAAGACATCTGGAACCTGCGCCGTGGCGGCCATGACGCCCACAAGGTCTATGCGGCATTCCATCGTGCCAACCAGACCGTCGGTCAACCCACGGTGATGCTGGTCAAGACCGTCAAGGGCTACGGCATGGGCAAGGCGGGTGAGGGCAAGAACACCGCGCACCAGACCAAGAAATTGTCTGATGAGGACATCCGCTATTTCCGTGACCGGTTCAACATCCCTATTCCGGACAGCGAGTTGCCGAAGATCCCGTTCTACAAACCGGCTGATGACACCCCGGAAATGCGCTACCTGCATGAGCGGCGCAAGGCGCTGGGCGGTTACTTGCCCAAGCGCCGTGCCAAGTCCGACGAAAAGTTCACGATCCCGCCGCTGGAGACATTCAAGGCGGTGATCGACGCAACGGCAGAGGGCCGCGAGATCAGCACAACGCAGGCCTATGTGCGCTTTCTCACACAGTTGTTGCGTGACAAGGAACTGGGTCCTCGCGTGGTGCCGATCCTGGTTGACGAGGCGCGTACCTTCGGCATGGAGGGTCTGTTCCGCCAGATCGGCATCTACAACCCGGAAGGGCAGAAGTACACCCCGGTCGACAAGGATCAGGTCATGTACTACAAAGAGGACAAGCGCGGGCAGATTCTGCAAGAGGGCATCAACGAGCCCGGTGGCATGAGCAGCTGGATTGCCGCGGCAACGTCGTATTCGACGAATAACCGGATCATGATCCCGTTCTATGTGTATTACTCGATGTTCGGCTTCCAGCGCATCGGCGATCTGGCCTGGGCGGCTGGCGATATGCAAGCGCGCGGCTTCCTGCTGGGCGGAACCTCGGGGCGCACGACGCTGAACGGTGAGGGACTGCAACACGAGGACGGTCACAGCCATATCCTGGCCGGAACCATTCCCAATTGCGTCAGCTACGACCCCACGTTCGCGCATGAGGTGGGTGTGATCCTGCACCATGGCCTCAAGCGCATGGTCCAGCAGCAGGACAATGTTTACTACTACATTACCTTGCTCAATGAAAACTACCCGATGCCCGGCCTCACCCCCGGCACCGAAGAGCAGATCATCAAAGGCATGTACCTGTGCAAGGCGGGCGCCAAGCGCACGCCGCGGGTCCAGTTGCTGGGCTCGGGAACGATTTTGCGAGAGTCGATCGCGGCGCAGGAGTTGCTCGACAAGGACTGGGGCGTTGCAGCCGATGTCTGGAGTTGCCCCAGCTTCAATGAGCTTGGGCGTGACGGTCAGGACTGCGAGCGCCACAATCTGCTGCACCCGCAAGCAAAGCCACGGGTCTCGTTTGTCGCGCAGCAGCTGGACAAACATATCGGGCCGGTGATCGCTTCAACCGACTACATGAAGGCCTTTGCCGAACAGATCCGGGCGTACCTGCCCAAGGGCCGCACCTTCAAGGTGTTGGGTACTGACGGCTTCGGGCGCAGCGACTTTCGCAGCAAACTGCGCGAGCATTTCGAGGTCAATCGCCATTACATCGTCGTCGCGGCACTGAAGGCCTTGAGTGAAGAGGGAACGGTGCCGGTTGCCAAGGTGGCCGAGGCCATCAAGTCCTATCGGCTGGACGTCGACAAGGTCAACCCGTTGTACGCTTGACGTTCGATCGCGGCTGGACGGAGCCCATCCGGCCGGCAACAGCGGCGGCAGGTCGACACAAGAATCTGGAGGCAGCAACATGGCATTGGTAGACATACTGGTACCCGACATCGGCGATTTCGACGAGGTGGCGGTGATTGAATTACTGGTCAAACCCGGGGATACGGTCAAGATCGAACAGTCGTTGATTACGGTCGAGTCCGACAAGGCGTCAATGGAGATACCTTCCAGCGGCTCTGGCATAGTCAAAGAGATCCTGGTCAAGCTGGGCGACAAGGTCAAACAGGGGGTCGTGATTGCACGGATGGAAAGCGATGGCGCTGCTGCCGCGCCGGCAGCCGAGCAGCCAGCGGCCGCGCATTCGAAGGCGGTTGCCACAGAGCCCGCCGCAGCGCCGGCGGCTGCGCCTGCAGCTCCGATTGCGATTGCGACGACCCCAGGCGCGGTGCAGGTGATGGTGCCAGACATCGGCGACTTCAAGGATGTGAGTGTCATCGAGGTGCTGGTCAAGGTGGGCGACAGCGTCAAGATCGAGCAATCGCTGGTCACGGTCGAATCCGACAAGGCATCGATGGAAATCCCGTCCAGCGTGGCGGGGGTGGTTCAGGAGATCGCAGTCAAGCTGGGTGACAAGATCAACATCGGCGACCTGCTGGCTGTTGTGCAATCGTCAGGCGGACCGACCACAGCGCCCATTGCGGCGGCCCCGGCAGTGGCAGCCCAACCTGCAGCGCATGCCAAGGCGGATGCAGTGCCCGCACCCGCCGCAGCGGCAGCGGACCGACCCGCCTCGCCAACGGTGGCCCATGATCCTGCGGCGCCCATACGGGCCGGTTTGCCACATGCCTCTCCCTCGGTGCGCAAGCTCGCGCGCGAACTGGGCGTGCCATTGGACGAAGTCAAGGGCAGCGGACCCAAGGGGCGCATTTCGGCCCAGGATGTTCAGACGTTTACCCGCGCCGTCATGAGCGGTGCCAGCCAGACCCGGGCGTCCGCGGCGGCAAAGGGCGCTGCGGGTGGTGGCGCCGACGGTGCAGTGCTGGGTCTGATTCCATGGCCGAAGGTGGATTTCACCAAGTTCGGTCCGATCGAGCGCAAGGACATGTCGCGCATCAAGAAGATCAGCGGCGCCAACCTGCATCGCAACTGGGTCATGATTCCGCATGTCACCAACCACGATGACGCGGACATCACCGATCTGGAGGCCTTCCGGATATCGACCAACGAGGAGAACGAAAAATCCGGTATCAAGGTCACGATGCTGGCGTTCCTGATCAAGGCCTGCGTTGCTGCCTTGCGCAAGTTTCCCGAGTTCAATGCGTCGATCGACGGCGATCAACTGGTGCTCAAACAGTACTACCACATCGGCTTTGCGGCGGATACGCCCAACGGCCTGATGGTGCCGGTGATCAAGGATGCCGACAAGAAAGGCGTCATGCAGATTTCGCAGGAAATGGGCGAGTTGGCCAGGAAGGCGCGCGATGGCAAGCTGAGCCCGGCAGAAATGTCCGGTGCCGGCTTCACGATCTCGTCGCTGGGCGGCATCGGTGGACGCTATTTCACCCCCATCATCAATGCGCCGGAAGTGGCGATTCTCGGCGTCTGTCGATCCACGATGCAGCCGCTTTGGGACGGCAAGGCCTTTGTGCCACGCCTGATGCTGCCTTTGTCGCTGAGTTGGGACCACCGCGTCATCGATGGCGCGGCCGCGGCCCGCTTCAACGTCTACCTGGGTCAGATCCTGGGTGATTTGCGCAGGGTCCTGCTGTAACGCGGCCGACCCGGGCGGTGCAGGTTGACCGTTCGAGAGCCGACTGACAAACGAACACGAGAGGGGCGTTCCTATGGCGCAGATGGAGATCAAGGTTCCCGACATTGGTGATTTCGCCGAGGTCACGGTGATCGAGTTGATGGTCAAGCCGGGTGATTCCGTTGCCCCCGAGCAGTCACTGATCACAGTCGAGAGCGACAAGGCGTCGATGGAGATACCGGCCTCGAACGGCGGGGTAGTGCGGGAGTTGAAGGTCAAGTTGGGTGACAAGGTGGCCCAAGGGTCCGTGATCCTGTCGCTGGATGTGGCCGATGAGCCGAAGGCGGCCGGTCCGGTGCCTGCCGCTGCGACGCCGCAAGCCACTGAAGCAGAAATGCCCACGGCCACGCCTGCCGGTGCCACTGCGCCGGCAGCGGCGTCTGCATTCGCAGGGTCCGTCGACATGGAATGTGATCTTCTGGTACTGGGCGCCGGGCCGGGTGGATACTCGGCCGCGTTTCGCGCCGCCGACCTGGGCCTGAAGGTGGTGCTGGTAGAGCGTTATGCGTCGCTGGGTGGCGTGTGTCTGAATGTGGGCTGCATACCGTCCAAGGCATTGCTGCATGTGGCCTCGGTGATGGACGAAGTGCGCCATTTCACCGACCTGGGGGTGCATTATCCGGAGCCGGTGGTCGATATCGACAAACTGCGCGCCCACAAGGACAAGGTCGTCAACAAGCTCACGGGCGGTCTGGCTGCAATGGCCAAGATGCGCAAGGTCACCACCATGCGGGGCTACGGTTCGTTCGCCGGTCCGAACCATGTCACTGTCGAGGAAACCACCGGTGACGCGCAGGACAAGACCGGCATGAGTAGAACCGTCGGTTTTCGGCACTGCATCATCGCTGCGGGCTCGCAGTCGGTTCGCTTGCCATTCATGCCCGATGATCCGAGGGTCGTCGACTCCACCGGTGCGCTGGCACTGGCGCATGCGCCCAAACGCATGCTGATCCTGGGCGGCGGCATCATCGGGCTGGAGATGGGCACGGTCTACAGCACGCTGGGCGCGCGGCTCGATGTGGTCGAGATGCTCGATGGCCTGATGCAAGGTGCCGACCGCGACCTGGTCAAGGTTTGGCAGAAGATGAATGCGCCACGCTTCGACAGCATCATGCTCAACACCAAGACCGTGTCGGCCAAGGCTGTTTCCGCCGGTATCGAAGTCACCTTTGCCGCGGCGCAGGAAGGTGGCAAGGCGCCCGAGCCTCAGGTTTACGATCTGGTGCTGCAGGCCGTCGGGCGCTCGCCCAATGGCAAGAAGATTGCCGCTGACAAGGCGGGCGTTGCGGTAACCGAACGCGGGTTCATCGAGGTGGATGTGCAGATGCGCACCAACGTGCCGCATATCTTTGCCATTGGCGATATCGTCGGACAACCCATGCTGGCCCACAAGGCGGTACATGAGGCCCATGTCGCCGCAGAGGTTATCGCCGGGGAGCAACAGGGCAACAAGGAGCTGGCCAGCACCGCGTTCAATGCCCGGGTTGTACCCAGTGTTGCCTACACCGATCCCGAAGTGGCCTGGGTCGGCCTTACTGAAGACCAGGCCAAGGCACAGGGCATCAAGGTCCGCAAGGGGCTTTTCCCGTGGACCGCTTCCGGCCGTGCGATCGCCAATGGCCGCGACGAAGGTTTCACCAAGCTGCTGTTCGACGATTCGCCCGCAGCGCACGGCCACGGCAAGATTCTTGGTGGTGGCATGGTCGGTACCCATGCCGGCGACATGATCGGCGAGGTCGCGTTGGCGATTGAAATGGGTGCTGATGCGGTCGACATCGGCAAGACCATCCACCCACACCCGACGCTGGGCGAGAGCATCGGTATGGCGGCGGAAGTAGCCCACGGCAGTTGCACCGATTTGCCACCGGCACGGCGTTGATTGCCCGCCTCAGGCTGCACTACCATCGGGTTGGATCAGCCAACCCGGGTGGTCGCACCTTTGCGATGCAAATGTGCAAGTCGGGTAGTGTTTCGTCCAACCCGCCGGCATGTCGGCCTGCCTGTCTGCCATGACAGCCAAGTCTGACGCCCAAGAGCCGGACGTTGGCGCCAAGGGCAGGGCGCAGGCCCGGGCAGCCCGAAAATCCAGCCAACCGATTGACAAGCCAGTCAAGCCAGTCAAGCCGGGCAAGCAGGGCGCGTTGCGCAGTCTGCCGGCCCTGCTGCAGCTGATGCGACGCAAAGCGGCGCCCGAGGACAAGTTGCCACATGCCCGATTCAGCGCCACCACATTCGGTATCCGTTCGCTGGTCGTGGCTGGCGTCGGCAGCCCGACCGTGGTGTTCGAATCGGGCATTGGGCAGGGTAAGCGCAACTGGGCTCCGGTATTCAACAAGGTGTCCGACGTGACCCAGGTCGTGGCCTACGATCGCGCCGGCTACGGACAAAGCGAGGCGTCCGAGCTGCCGCGCGATGGCCTGCAGATCGTGCTGGAGTTGCGCGACATGTTGCGGACCGAAGGCATCGCGCCGCCGTATGTGCTGGTGGGCCATTCGCTGGGAGGAACTATGGTGAAGCTGTTCGCGAAAACCTTTCCGAACGAGGTCGCAGGCGTGGTGCTGGTCGATGCGCGGCACGAGGAGTTCACACAACGATGTCGCCAGAACGGCGTGCACCGGCTGCTCTATGAACCACCAGAGGCGTTCGTGTCCATGTTGCCTGCGGTGCCGCGCGCGGAGTTGCTGGCCGCGCCACTGACGCTCAAGCAGGCGCGCCGTGCGGGAACTTTCCCCGATGTTCCGCTGATCGTGCTGACCCAGAGCAATTCGACAAGCCGGTGGCCAAAATCATTGGGCAAGGTCTGGGCGGACAGTCAGCGCCGGATGGCGGGCATGTCGGCCTTGGGGCGAATCAAGATTGTCGGTAACGCCGGACACAATGTGCACATGGATCGCCCCGACGTGGTGATCAAGGCAGTTATCGGCGTGGTGCGGGCTGCGCGCTTGATCAAGGGCAAGTGGCTGCGGCGCAAGAAATAGTACGCGCCGGGTATTGGCGCCGCGCAGCTGGCGCACCCCGTCTGGTTCAGGGTCGTGTCGCGGAGGCTTCAACCCGGCGCGCGCCGTTGAACCGGCTGCTCCAGTAACCGACCCGCATGTCTTCCACCCGCACTTGCGCACCGGGTTTTGGGGAATGGATGAACTTGTTGTCGCCGACATAAATGCCTACATGGCTGAACGCGCGGCGCAGCGTGTTGAAAAAAACCAAGTCGCCGGGCTGCAACTCACTCTGGGCGATCTCCTGCGTCGCCGCGGCCTGCTGGTCGGCCGTACGTGGCAGCATGAGCCCAATGGTCTGCTGGTACATCGCGCGCACGAAACCGCTGCAGTCAAATCCGGTTTCCAGTGAATTGCCGCCCAGTCTGTACGGCACACCGAGAAATCCCATGGCGCTAATGACCAGCTCGGAGGCCTTGCTGCCGACCGTCTGCCCAACCTGGGTGATCTGGCGAATGAGTCCTCGCTCGGCCAGGAGTTTGTCGATATCGTCGCTGCCCGCAGTTGCCGGGGCGGCGTTGGCACTGGTTGCCAGCAGCACGGCCGACGCCAGCGCTATCAGTGGGTAAATCACACGCATCGGCGGACCTTACCGGCCGCTGGTGATCGCGTCAAGCCGATTCCGTTTCTAAGTGCTTGATTTAAATGATTTCGTGGCGCATGCGCGACACCGAACGGCGGACGCGCGATCACCGGCATGGGCATGCCCGCTGGGTCCGCCATGCCCATGGTGCTGTCGTGGGGCTTGGGCTACCATGTGCTGAAAAGGTCAGACTATCCCTGCGGCCTCCTGACCGCTCAGCCTCCCTCAACCGTGACCCGAACCGGAGATCGCGATGTTCAATGCCATCCACCTCACCAAGTCGGATGCCTTCGCGGCGCAGCTGACGGAGCTCGACGAATCGCAGTTGCCGCCGGGTGACGTGACGGTACGGGTCGAGTATTCGACGCTGAATTACAAGGATGGGTTGGCCATCACGAACCGGTCCCCGGTGGTGCGTCAATGGCCCATGGTCGCTGGCATCGACGGCGCCGGTACGGTGACCGATTCGAGCCATCCCGCATGGAAGGCAGGAGACCGCTTCGTACACAACGGCTGGGGCGTTGGCGAAACCCATTGGGGTTGCCTGGCCGAGAAAGCCCGGCTCAAGGGCGACTGGCTGGTCCGCTTGCCCGACGCATTCACGGCTCGCCAGGCCATGGCCATCGGTACGGCGGGCTATTCCGCGATGTTGTGCGTGATGGCTTTGGAAGAGCATGGCGTTGGGCCAGGATCGGGCGAAGTGCTGGTCACCGGCGCGACCGGTGGCGTTGGCAGCGTGGCGGTCGCCCTGCTGGGCCGCCTGGGTTACCGCGTGGTTGCGGCCACCGGCAAGGCCTCGGAAGAGGCATACCTGCAGCGTCTCGGAGCCGCATCGATCATTGCGCGCGACAGTTTGTCCGTCGCGGGAAAGCCTTTTCAGAAGGAACGCTGGGCTGGCGTCGTCGATGCGGTCGGCTCCTGTACCCTGGCCAACGCCATTGCGCAGTCCCGTTATGGCGGCGTCGTCGCGGCCTGCGGCCTGGCGCAGGGAACGGATCTGACCACGACCGTGTTGCCATTCATTTTGCGTGGCGTGACACTGGCCGGTATCGACTCGGTCATGGCGCCGTTGGCTCGGCGTCAGCGAGCCTGGGCAAGACTGGCGCGTGATCTGGATCCGGCGTTGCTGGAGACGATGATGGACGAGATACCGCTGACCGGCGCTATCGCCAAGGCGCATGCGTTGATGGACGGCAAGGTGCGGGGCCGCGTCGTCGTTCGTACCGGCGCCTGATTCCGATTGCCTGGGAACAGGCCAACATGTGAGGGGGTTTTTACCGTGCCATTGACGATTCTCCGAGTGTGGCTCTGCACGCTGGTCAGCCTGCTGGCATCGGCTGGCCTGCATGCCCAGGACCTGCGCCCCCAACGGGTTGCGTATGGACTGGACCATCCCTGGTCGCTGGCCTTCCTGCCTGGCGGCCAGATGCTGATCACCGAGCGGCCGGGACGTTTGCGGGTCGTGGACAAGGACGGGACCCTGCGCCCGCCCGTCTCTGGCGTTCCGGACGTCGCTGCGCAAGGGCAGGGTGGGCTGCTCGATGTCATCGTCGACAGCGACTTTGCGGCCAACAGAACGATTTATTTCTGTTTTGCACAGGCCGCGGCCGATGGCGCCGGAAACAGCACGGCGCTGGCCCGAGCCCGCCTGGCACAAGAACTGGACCGTCTGGAAGATGTGAAGGTGATCTTCAGCCAGCGTCCGAAGTATGCCAGCAGTGCCCATTTCGGATGCCGGATTGTCGAGGGGCGGCGCGACGGCAAGGCGGACGGCAGTCTGTATCTCACCCTGGGTGACCGGTTCCGGCGCATGGCCGATGCGCAGACGCTGGACAACCACCACGGCAAAGTCGTGCGGATCGACAAAAGCGGTGGTGTGCCCAAAGACAACCCGTTCGTCAGCGTCGGTGGCGCCCTGCCGGAGATCTGGAGTTATGGCCATCGCAACCTGCAAGGTGCGGCATTGGCGCCAGATGGCCGGTTGTGGGTGCATGAGCATGGGCCCCAGGGCGGTGATGAAATCAATCTTCCGGCCGCCGGACGCAACTATGGCTGGCCGGTGATCACGTATGGCGAGAACTACGGCGGCGGCCAGATCGGCGAGGGCATCAATCGCAAGGACGGCATGGAACAGCCGGTGCACTATTGGGTGCCGTCCATCGCACCTTCGGGAATGGCATTTCTGAGCGGCACCCGCTACGGCCCCGCGTGGCAGGGCAATCTGTTCGTCGGCGCGCTGGCCGGCCGCCATCTGGTGCGCATCGAATGGCGCTACGAAGGTTCCGCAGTCAAGGTGATGCGCGAAAGCCGTCTGCTGGTCGGTCTGGGCGAACGCATCCGGGATGTGCGCCAGGGACCGGACGGACTGTTGTATGTCTTGACCGATTCTTCCGCCGGCAGCCTGATCCGGCTGTTGCCACCGTGACCCAGCGGCAGTCTTTCATGTGCACAGCGCGAAGAAGGCATAACGCGAGCCATCGCCCAGCGTCGGGCCGCTGACGTCGTTGCGCATCGGACGCGATCGGGCCGTGCGGCAATGCGGTGAAAATTGCCAGTTACCCGGTTCAATGGGGAAAGTGGATCCGTGCATGTCGTCGATCGTCGCCGCTGCAATCACCTGACGGCGACCGGCCCCTGCGCCGGTGCGTCAGGCTGTTGCAAGTTCAGAGGCCACAATCAATGCTGTCGATGATCCGAAAAATGGGAGCGCTCGCCATGCCGTCATATACCGATTTTTTCCGCCAGTCGATCCAGAACCGGGACGCGTTCTGGGCCGAGCAAGCGCGCCTGATCGAGTGGCGCGAACCCGCGAGCCAGGTCTGTGATTACAGCAACCCGCCGTTCGCGCGCTGGTTTGCCGGCGGCTCGACGAACCTGTGCCACAACGCAGTTGACCGGCACCTGGCAGAGCGCGCCGATCAGCCGGCGCTGATTGCCGTTTCCACCGAGACCGGGCAGGAACAAAGCTACAGCTTTGCCGAGCTGCATCGGGAGATTCAACGCATGGCCGCCAGCATGCAGGCGCTGGGTGTACGCAAGGGAGACCGGGTGCTGATCTACATGCCCATGGTGGCCGAGGCCGCTTTTGCCATGCTGGCCTGTGTGCGCATCGGGGCTATCCATTGCGTGGTATTCGGTGGGTTCGCGTCGGGTGCGCTGGCCTCGCGCATCGAGGACGCGTCGCCACGGCTGGTTGTGAGTGCCGATGCCGGCTCTCGTGGCGGCAAGGTGGTGGCCTACAAGCCGCTGCTGGACGAGGCGATCCGTCTGTCTTGCCACAAGCCCGAGGCCCTGCTGCTGGTCGATCGCCAGTTGTCGCCCATGCCCCTGCAGGCCGGGCGGGACCATTTGTGGTCCGCATTGCGCACGCAGCACATGCATGCCTCGGTGCCCTGCGAATGGGTGGACGCGACCCATCCGAGCTATACCCTGTACACCAGTGGCACCACCGGCAAGCCCAAGGGCGTGCAGCGTGACACCGGGGGTTATGCGGTGGCTCTGGCGGCCAGCATGAAGCACATCTTCTGCGGCAATGCCGGTGAAACCTATTTTGCGACCAGCGACATCGGCTGGGTCGTGGGGCACAGCTACATCATCTATGGCCCGTTGATCGCGGGCATGGCCACCATCCTGTACGAAGGCTTGCCGACGCGACCCGACGGCGGCATCTGGTGGAGCCTGGTCGAGAAGTACAAAGTTAGCGTTATGTTCAGTGCGCCGACCGCGATCCGGGTATTGAAGAAGCTGGACCCGGCCCTGCTCACCCAGTACGACCTGTCTTCACTGCGCGCGCTGTTCCTGGCCGGCGAGCCGCTGGACGAACCAACCGCCCAATGGATATCGACGAGCCTGGGCAAGCCCATCATCGACAACTACTGGCAGACCGAGACCGGCTGGCCGATCCTCGGTCTTGCCAACGGCGTCGAGCACGCTGCCAGCAAGTTCGGTAGCCCGGGCAAGGCAATTTACGGTTATGACGTCAAGCTGCTCGACGAGAACAGCGGCGAGGAATTGCTGGGGGCCGGCCAGAAAGGCGTGGTCGCTATCGAGGGGCCGCTGCCACCCGGTTGCATGCAGACCGTGTGGGGCGACGACCAGCGCTTCGTCGACACCTACTGGAAGACCATTCCGGGCAAGCAGATCTACAACACATTCGACTGGGGCATCCGCGATGACGACGGCTATTACTTCATCCTGGGGCGCACCGATGACGTGATCAACGTCGCGGGCCACCGCCTGGGCACACGCGAGATCGAGGAAAGCATATCGGCCCATCCGAATGTGTCGGAAGTGGCGGTCGTCGGCGTGGCCGATGCACTCAAGGGGCAGGCAGCAATGGCCTTTGCCATCGTCAAGGACGCCACGCTGTTGACCGACGATGCGGCGCGATTGCGCCTGGAGGGTGAAATCATGCGCCTCGTCGACAAGGACCTGGGCGCCGTGGCGCGCCCGTCGCGGGTGCAGTTCGTGACGCTGCTGCCCAAGACGCGCAGCGGCAAGCTGTTGCGCCGCGCCATCGTCGCGGTGTGCGAGGGTCGCGACCCGGGTGACCTCACGACCATGGAAGATCCGGCGGCGCTGCAGCAGATCCGCGATTTGTTCAGCCGCTGACGCCACCTGGCAGCGCCGTCGGTGGCTGGGCCGGTACATCGAAAGCGGCCGGCGGCAGGCCGGCGCGATGGCGCTGCACCATGGTTTGCCAAGCCGCTTCCCACTCCCGCACACGGGCTTGCGGGTCAAATAGCGGTGCCGACGCGCGTCGCCTGGCCAGCAGTTCCCGCAGCCCTGCCAATGCGGTGGGGTCCTACCCGAGCCGCACCACTTCCCTGACAATTGCCGATGGTGACGACACCACGCATTCGGCCAGGCCGGCGGCGCGCACGATGCAGCCGCCCAGGCGCGATGCCATGTTCTGGCCGGTGCAGTTGAGCGCCGGCACGCCCATGCGCAAGGTGTCGACCAGCGCCTGGTTGGCATCGAGGCAGACGGTGTCGATAGACAAGTCGGCCAATGGCAAACGGGCCAGCGCCTGGGCACGGCTTGCGCGCTGCTGCAATACCAGATGGCAGTTGTCAATCCCCGCGGCAGTTGCCGCCGCCATCAGGTTGTTGCGCGCCACCGGCACATAGGCGGGCGGCCACAGCACGGATTGTGGGAGGGCCCAAAGCGTCTCCATCCACTGGCCGAAGCTCTGCGGATCGACCATCAAGAGCGGCCTTGGCGCCGCTCGGCGATCAAGGAGATGGCCGTGAATTTCCGAGCCGGGCTGGCGTGCAATAACGACGACCTGATGCGCAGGCACAACGGGCGCCCCGTGGTTCGGTGGCACAATCAACTGGTCACCAGGCCCTTCCCAAGCCACAGTCGCATCCGCCATCCGGTCCAGCCGTGCCGCGGAAGGTTAGTCAACAGTTACGACCGACATATGTTTCCCCAAGGGAAACGGAGTACAGCGAACCATGAGCCAAATCCCGTCCAACGCGGCATCCCCGCCCTCGGTCTACCACGCATACCAGTCCAATACCTACCTGTTTGGTGGCAATGCGCCGTACGTCGAGGAGATGTACGAGAACTACCTGGCCAATCCGGGCAGCGTTCCCGATTCCTGGCGCGAGTATTTCGATGCGCTGCAAAATGTGCCGGCGGTTGACGGCAGCAATGCAAAGGATGTGGCGCACCAACCGGTCGTCAACGCATTCGCCGAGCGCGCCAAGATGGGTGGCACCAAGGTGGTATACGGCAGCAGCGACCAGGAGATGGGCCGCAAGCGGGTTGCCGTTCAACAGTTGATTGCCGCCTATCGCAACGTCGGTGCGCGCTGGGCCGACCTGGATCCGCTCAAGCGGCACGAACGCGACAAGATTCCTGAGCTCGAACTGTCGTTCTACGAGTTCTCCGATGCCGACCAGGAGATCGTGTTCAACATCAGCAACACGTTCTTTGGCAAAGAGACAATGAGTTTGCGCGACTTGCGCAACTCTCTGTTCGAGACCTATTGCGGCAGTATTGGCGCCGAGTACATGTTCCTGACCGACCAGGTGCAAAAGCGCTGGTGGCAACAAAAGCTCGAATCGATTCGTTCCAAGCCGAACTTCGACGCGGCCAAGAAACGCCACATCCTGGACCGGCTTACTGCGGCCGAAGGGCTGGAGCGATTCCTGCACACCAAGTACGTGGGCCAGAAGCGTTTCTCGCTCGAAGGCGGCGAAAGTTTCATCAATGCGATGGACGAACTGATCCAGCGCGGCGGCATGGTGGGCATCCAGGAAATCGTGATTGGGATGGCGCACCGCGGTCGCCTCAACGTGCTGGTCAATTCACTGGGCAAGCTGCCGGCCATGCTGTTTGCCGAGTTCGACCATACAGCCCCGGAAGACCTGGCCAGCGGCGACGTGAAGTACCACCAGGGCTTTAGTTCCGATGTTTCCACGCCCGGCGGCCCGGTGCACCTGACACTGGCCTTCAATCCGTCGCACCTGGAGATCGTCAATCCTGTCGTCGAAGGCTCGGTGCGCGCGCGCATGGATCGCCGTGCCGACCCGCTGGGCAAGCAGGTTCTGCCGGTGCTGGTGCATGGCGATGCCGCGTTTGCAGGTCAGGGCGTGGTGATGGAGACGCTGGCGCTGGCACAGACGCGCGGTTACTCGACCGGGGGCACGGTGCACATCGTGATCAACAACCAGATAGGTTTTACCACCAGCGACCCGCGCGACAGCCGCTCGACGCTGTATTGCTCGGACGTCGTCAAAATGATCGACGCGCCGGTGCTGCACGTCAACGGTGACGATCCCGAAGCGGTGGTGCTGGCGACCCAGATGGCGCTGGAGTTCCGCATGGAGTTTCGCAAGGACGTGGTGGTCGACATCATCTGCTTTCGCAAGCTGGGCCACAACGAGCAGGACACGCCGGCGCTGACCCAGCCGCTGATGTACCGCAAGATTGCGCAGCATCCTGGCACCCGCAAGCTGTATGCCGACAAGCTGGCTGCTCAGGGGTTCGACGCGAACCTGGGCGACGAAATGGTCAAGGCGACCCGGGCGGCGCTGGAAGCGGGCAAGAACACTTTCGATCCGGTGCTGACCAATTTCAAGAGCAAGTATGCCGTCGACTGGATGCCGTACCTGAACAAGAAATGGACGGACGCCGGTGACACCGCCATTCCGATGGCGGAGTGGAGCCGCCTGGCGGAGCGCCTCACGACCATTCCGGACACCGTCACGCCGCACCAGCTTGTCAAGAAGGTATATGCCGACCGGGCTGCCATGGGTCGCGGAGAGTCGCCGGTGGACTGGGGCATGGGCGAACACATGGCGTTTGCATCGCTGGTGGCGAGCGGTTATCCGGTTCGGCTCAGTGGCGAGGATTGCGGGCGTGGCACGTTCACCCACCGCCATGCGGTGATCCACGATCAGAAGCGCGAAAAATTTGACGAAGGTACCTACACGCCGCTGCAGAATGTGGCTGACGGCCAGGCGCCGTTCGTCGTGATCGACTCGATACTGTCGGAAGAGGCGGTGCTGGCCTTCGAATATGGCTATGCCTCTAACGACCCGAACACCCTGGTGATCTGGGAGGCGCAGTTTGGCGACTTCGTCAATGGCGCGCAGGTCGTGATCGACCAGTTCATCGCCTCGGGCGAAGTCAAGTGGGGACGTGTCAACGGCATCACGCTGATGCTGCCCCATGGATATGAGGGCCAGGGCCCGGAGCACAGCTCGGCGCGGCTGGAGCGCTTCATGCAGCTCAGTGCCGACACCAATATGCAGGTTGTGCAGCCGACGACAGCCAGCCAGATTTTCCATGTGCTGCGTCGCCAGATGGTGCGCAATCTGCGCAAGCCGCTGATCATCATGACACCCAAGTCATTGCTCCGGGCCAAGGATGCGGCGTCGCCGTTGACGGAATTCACCAACGGCAGCTTCCAGACCGTGATTGCGGACAGGGGCGACCTGAAAACCGACAAGGTCAAGCGCGTGATCGCCTGCAGTGGCAAGGTTTACTACGACCTGGTGCGCAAGCGCGAGGAGCGCGGGTCCGAGGACGTGGCCATCATCCGTGTCGAGCAGCTGTATCCGTTCCCGCACAAGGTATTTTCCGCCGAGTTGCGCAAGTATCCCAACGCAACTGAGATTGTCTGGTGCCAGGACGAACCGCAGAACCAGGGCGCCTGGTTTTTCGTGCAGCACTATATCCACGAGAACATGGTGGAGGGCCAGCGGCTCGGATATTCGGGACGAGCCTCGGCGGCGTCGCCCGCCAGCGGATATGCACATCTGCATCAGAAGCAGCAAAAGGCGTTGGTCGACGGTGCGTTCGCCAAGCTCAAGGGATTTGTCCTTACCAAATGAGGTTGAGGTCGACCCGTTCGTTCCGAATGTTTCACCGTACGTAGTTGAAAGAAAAATATGGCCATCGTTGAAGTCAAGGTACCCCAGTTGTCCGAGTCGGTTGCAGAGGCGACCATGCTGCAATGGAAGAAGAAGGTTGGCGACACCGTCACCGCTGACGAGATCTTGATCGAAATCGAAACCGACAAGGTGGTACTGGAGGTACCCGCACCGTCCTCGGGTGTTTTGTCCGAGCTGCTGGTCGAGGACGGCGCTACGGTCGCTGCCGAGCAGTTGATCGCACGCATCGACACCAGTGGTGGCGCAGCGGCCGGCTCAAAGAATGCCGCCGCAGGCAAACCGGCCCCAGAGCCAGCAGCCGAGGCGCAGCCAAAGGCTGCTGCAGCGACAAAAGTGCCCGCCCAGGCGCGCAGTGCGATGCCGGCAGCCGGGAAAATAATGGCGGACAACCAGGTAGACGCTGCGACGGTCACCGGTACCGGCAAGGACGGTCGCATCACCAAGGGGGATGTGGTGGCCGCGATGGCCAAGCCGGCTGCCGCATCGGCCCCGACAGCCAGGCCTGCGCCAACAGCGTTGCCGCAGGTGCCGACGGCCAAACTGGAATTGGGCGATCGGCCAGAGCAGCGGGTGCCGATGAGCCGGCTGCGGGCAAGGGTCGCCGAGCGCTTGTTGCAATCGCAATCGTCCGCCGCCATTCTGACCACCTTCAACGAGGTCAACATGGCTCCGGTGATGGAGATGCGCAAGCGGTTCCAGGAGAAGTTCGAGAAGGAGCATGGCGTCAAGATCGGCTTCATGAGTTTCTTCGTGAAGGCGGCGGTGCACGCACTCAAGAAATTTCCGGTCCTCAACGCGTCGGTGGACGGCACCGATGTTGTCTACCACGGCTATTTCGACATTGGCATCGCGGTCGGTTCCCCGCGTGGCCTGGTGGTTCCGATCCTGCGCAATGCCGATCAGATGGGATTCGCAGACATCGAGAAGAAGATCAGCGAGTACGGCATCAAGGCGCGCGACGGCAAACTGGGCATGGAAGAGATGACCGGTGGCACCTTCTCCATCTCCAACGGGGGCGTATTTGGCTCCATGCTGTCGACCCCGATCATCAACCCGCCGCAATCGGCCATCCTGGGCGTGCATGCGACCCGCGATCGTGCAGTGGTGGAGAACGGCGTGGTCGTGGTGCGACCGATCAATTACCTGGCGATGAGTTACGACCACCGCATCATCGATGGTCGCGAGGCCGTGCTCGGCCTGGTGGCGATGAAGGAAGCGCTGGAAGACCCGGCCCGTCTGCTGTTTGACATCTAAGGGTAGACATGTCGCAAGAATTTGACGTCATCGTCATCGGAGCCGGCCCAGGTGGCTATATCGCCGCCATACGCGCCGCGCAACTGGGCTTCTCGGTCGCCTGTATCGACGAATGGAAGAACGCCGAGGGTGGGCCGGCGCCGGGAGGCACCTGTACCAATGTGGGCTGCATTCCTTCCAAGGCGCTGTTGCAGTCGTCCGAGAACTACGAGCACGCCTCGCTGCATTTCGCGGACCATGGCATCGCGGTCAAGGGCCTGTCGGTCGACATCGGCAAGATGATCGGCCGCAAGGACAATGTCGTCAAACAGAACAACGACGGCATCCTGTACCTGTTCAAGAAGAACAAGGTCACGTTTTTTCATGGCCGAGGATCCTTTGTTGGCGCGTCGGATGGCCGCTACGAGATCGCCGTGGCAGGCGCCAAGAAACAGACCCTGACTGCCAAGCATGTGGTGGTCGCCACCGGTTCGACCGCCCGTGCGCTGCCGGGCGTGCCCTTCGACGAAGACCGCATCCTGTCCAACGATGGCGCGCTGCGCCTTGGTGCGGTTCCGCGCAAGCTGGGCCTGATCGGGGCCGGCGTGATCGGGTTGGAAATGGGCTCGGTGTGGCGCCGGCTGGGTGCGGAGGTCACCATTTTGGAGGGCTTGCCCACGTTCCTGGGCGCGGTGGATCAGCAAATTGCCAAGGAGGCGCACAAGGCCTTCGTCAAGCAGGGCCTGGCGATTGAACTCGGCGTCAAGGTCGGCGAAATCAAGTCGACCACGAAGGGCGTGAGCATCGCCTACACCGACGCCAAGGGCGCAGAGCACAGTCTGGCAGTAGACCGGTTGATCGTATCGATCGGTCGGGTTGCCAACACGCAGGGACTGAACGCCGTTGCGGTCGGGCTTGCGCTGGACGAGCGCGGTGCCATCACCGTTGATGACGATTGCAGGACCAATCTGCCCAATGTCTGGGCGGTGGGCGATGTCGTGCGCGGCCCGATGCTGGCGCACAAGGCGGAGGAAGAGGGCGTTGCCGTGGCCGAGCGCATTGCCGGACAGCACGGCCATGTCGACTTCAATACCGTTCCGTGGGTGATCTACACCAGCCCCGAAATCGCCTGGGTGGGGCAGACCGAGCAACAGCTCAAGCAAGCAGGCCGCGCCTACCGTAGCGGCAGCTTTCCGTTCCTGGCCAATGGTCGCGCACGCGCGCTAGGCGACACCACCGGCATGGTGAAGATGCTGGCCGACCAGACCACGGACGAGATCCTGGGTGTGCACATCGTCGGGCCGATGGCCAGTGAACTGATCGCCGAGTGTGTCGTGGCGATGGCGTTTCGCGCCAGCAGCGAGGACATCGCGCGCATCTGCCACGCGCATCCGTCGCTTGGCGAGGCCACCAAGGAAGCGGCCCTGGCGCTTGACAAGCGTGCGTTGAACTTCTGACGCTGGCGGTGGGCACTATCCGCGCAGGCGCCGTGGGATCGCGTCCGTGACGCAAGTGCGTGAGGCCTATGCGCGCGAGCTGGCGTCGCGAGGCTACAGCAGCGACCCGGGGCAGTTGGCTGTCGTCGCCGAACTGGAGCGCTGCGCCTCGGACTGGTCCGAGTACCTTGCCAAGCGCTCCAGCAGACTCAAGAAGCTGATCAATCGGCCGGAGATTCCGCGTGGCGTGTACATGTACGGTGGAGTCGGCCGCGGCAAGAGCTTCCTGATGGATTGTTTCTACAACGCAGTGGGTGTCAAGCGCAAGACGCGACTGCACTTTCACGAGTTCATGCGCGAAGTGCACCGCCAGCTGACGACCTTGCAAGGTATGGTCGACCCGCTGGACGAACTTGCGCGCCAAATGGCGGGCAAGTTCCGTCTGATTTGTTTTGACGAATTCCATATCGCGGACATCACGGACGCGATGATCCTGCATCGCCTGCTCGATGCGCTGTTTTCCCAGGGCGTCGGATTTGTCACCACATCGAACTTTCGCCCGGATGACCTGTATCCGAACGGCCTGCACCGCAACCGGATCCTGCCGGCCATTGCGCTGCTGAACGAAAAATTGGCTGTGGTGCCGATCGGCGACGGCACCGACTACCGGTTGCGTGCGCTGGAGGATGTCACCTTCTACCATGTGCCGAACGGGCCGCAGGCCGACGCCGCCATGCAGCAGGCCTTCAACAGCCTGGCCGAGTCGCATGATGAGGACCCGGTACTGCATATCGAAGCGCGGACAATCCAGGCGCGCAGGCGCGCGGGTGGCGTCGTATGGTTCGATTTCAAGGTGCTGTGCGGGGGCCCGCGCTCCCAGAACGACTATCTGGAGATCGCGACCCAGTTCCACACCGTACTGCTTAGCGACGTGCCTCAGATGCCACAGCGCATGGCTTCCGAGGCGCGCCGATTCACCTGGCTGATCGACGTGCTGTACGACCGGCGGGTGAAGTTGATTCTGTCGGCTGCAGTAGGGCCAGAATTGCTTTATACCGAGGGCCCGTTGGCCCATGAGTTCGTGCGCACCGTATCGCGGCTGCGTGAGATGCAAACCCGCGCCTTCATGGCGCAGGAGCGCCGTATGGTCGATACTTCGCTGATATGAACCTGGTCCCCATGCTCAATGCGTTCACTGCCTGCCGAACGCGCTGTCAGTACCGTCGAAACGGCCGGGCAGTACGGTCATGAGATTGACCGCTGTTGCCCTGTGCCTGGTGCTGCTGGTTGCGCCTGCGGCAGCCCAAACCGAAGCCGATCGCGTGCTGGACCTGCACGAGTCGCAGCAGCGCGACTGGATCGCCGGTACCCGGGCCAAGCACCAGGCGCAATTCAAGGCGCAGGAAATCGCCTGTTATCAGAAGTTCGCGGTCAACAACTGCCTGATCGACAGCCGCAAGACGGAGCGCGAAGTCATGGCCGACCTGCGCCGCCAGGAAATCCTGATCAACGATACGCAGCGCAAGCGGCGCGGAGCCGAACAGATACTGCGATCAGACTTGCGCTTGCACAACGTCCCCTGAGCCTGCAGATTCCCCGCATAGGTGCATGGCCGACCACGCACCGCAAGTTACCTGATTGGCACGGCCCGCAGACTCAGCTCTCGAGCTGCTCCAGCTTGACCACCACCAGCGACAGGTTGTCGCCCGACCCCTGCGCACGTCCGCGCGCCTTGTCCACCAAAAACTCAGCCGCATCGCGCGCCGACAGCCGGTCCAACACGTCTGCCATTTCGTCGTCATTGAAATAGTGCCAGACGCCGTCGCTGCATGCGACGAGGCTGTCGCCTGCACGCAGGCGGGGAATGAAGTGGATGTCCACCGGTGGTTCGGTCTCGGTGCCCAGGCAACCCATCAGGATATTGGACTGCGGATGTACGTTGGCCTGCTCCTCGGTGATTTCGCCGCGTTTGACCAGCATCTGCACATACGAGTGATCCATCGTGCGACGCATCAGCTTGCCGGCATGAAAGTGGTAAATGCGCGAATCGCCCGAGTGCGCCCAGTGGCAGTCGCCTCCGGCGTTGATCAGGAACGCCGCCACCGTGCTGTGAGGCTCCTCCTCGGCGGAGATGGCGGTTAGCTTGATCACCACATGCGCTTCGCGCGCGACCTGCATCAGCATGGCGGCGGCATCGTCGACAGCAGGGGCATAGCGTTCGAACAGTTGGCGCGCCGTCATGATGACCTGGTCGGACGCTTTGCGCCCGCCACTGCGTCCACCCATGCCATCGGCCACCATGCCCAACACGCAGCCGTTGACCCCCGCGTGCGTCAAAAGATCCACCCGAACTTGCTGGTAGTCGCGATCACCCTTGTGGATGCCGGTGGCTGCGGTCAGTCGGTAACCATTGGTCATTTTGCGCCGTTCATCAGCTTCGATGGACAAAAAAGCGGGACAATGGCCCTTGCCATGCGAGCTGCCGCTCCCCC
>JANNKH010000006.1:0-344746 GCA_031396205.1 Rhodoferax sp. | reverse complement strand
GGTACGAAGATGCGCGCGGTGGCCAGGATCAGCACACCCAGCAGCACCGACTTGCTGGCTGCAGCCCCGACATAGCCGATCAACACCTCGATCCAGGACACCGGCGCCGACAGCAGCTCGTAGATGGTGCCGGACCATTTGGGCATGTAGATGCCGAACGAGGCATTGGAGATGCTCTCGTTGAGCAGCGACAGCATGATCAGGCCGGGGATGATGAAGGCGCCGTAGCTCACACCGTCGATGTCGCCCATGCGCGAGCCGATGGCGGTGCCGAACACGATGAAATACAGCGAGGTTGACAGCACCGGCGAGACGATGCTCTGGCCCACGGTGCGAAACGCGCGCGCCATCTCGAAGCGGTAGATGGCGCGGATGCCGTGAAAATTCATGCCGGGGCCTCCGCGGGTTTGCGCACCAGGCTGACGAAGATGTCTTCGAGCGAACTCTCGCTGGTGCGCAGGTCCTTGAACTCGATCCCTTGTTCACCCAGCGTGCGCAGCAGGCCGGCAACACCGGTTTCCTCCTGTTGCGTATCGAAGGTATAGGTCAGCGTGAGCCCGTCGCCAGACAGCGCGAGCGCCTGGCCGGCCAGCCCCAGCGGCAAAGACGTCTGCGCGCGCTGCAGGCTGATCGTGAGCTGCTTCTTGCCGAGCTTGCGCATCAGCACCTGCTTGTCCTCGACAACGATCAGCTCGCCTTGGTTGATCACACCGATGCGGTCGGCCATGTCCTCGGCCTCCTCGATGTAGTGGGTGGTCAGGATGATGGTGGTGCCGCGCGCACGCAGTTCCCGCACCATGCGCCACATGTCGTGGCGCAACTCCACGTCGACTCCGGCGCTGGGCTCGTCCAGGAACAGGATCGACGGCTCGTGGGACAAGGCCTTGGCGATCAGCACCCGCCGCTTCATGCCGCCCGAAAGCGTCAGGATCTTGCTCTTGCGCTTGTCCCACAGCGACAGGTCGCGCAACACCTTTTCGATATGGGCCGGATTGGGCGCTTTGCCAAACAGGCCGCGACTGAAACAGACCGTATCCCAGACCGACTCGAATGCATCGGTGTGTAGTTCCTGCGGCACCAGGCCAATGGCGGCGCGCGCCTGGCGATAGTCGCGCAGCGTGTCGTGACCGCCGGCGATGACACTGCCCGCGCTGGCATTGGCGATGCCGCAGATGATGTTGATCAGCGTCGTCTTGCCGGCGCCGTTGGGCCCGAGCAGCGCGAAAATCTCGCCGCGCCGGATCTCCAGGTTGACATGCTTGAGGGCTTCGAACCCGTCGGCGTAGGTCTTGCTGACATCGCGCACCGATACGATGGCATCGCCATGGGTACGGGCAGGGGAGCTTGGTGTCATGGGAGTGCGATTGTGCCCGGAAATTGCGGACGCACTCGGGCGCGTCACAGGATTTTCGCTGGCAGATCAGGATGCGCCAGCTTCTTCCCGGGCCCGGATCTTCGCATGCACATACGCGCCCTTGGGTATGTGCAGCAGGTCGGACACCCGCCACATCACATGGCGCTCATGGTTACTCAGATGGCCGTCTGCGTAGGCGACCCGCCACATGTGTTCGATCATGCGCAGTTTCCTGGACATGTCGAAGTTGTCGTTGATGCGCGAGGTAAAGCTGAACAGGTCGGTCGCCTGCTTGGCGGTGGTTTGGGCCAGTTCGGCAAGCCGGTCGGCCTCGTCGACGCCAAGGGCGAACTTGTCGCGCAAGGCGGCCAGCACGGCCTCGCGTTCGCCAGCGTGAAAGCTGGCATCGGATCGCATCACCTCCACCAACATGACCGCGGTGGCCAGTTGCAGCGCATGCTCCTCGGCGCGCGGGTCGG
The DNA here is from genome assembly GCA_031396205.1 of Rhodoferax sp. Taxonomy (GTDB): domain Bacteria; phylum Pseudomonadota; class Gammaproteobacteria; order Burkholderiales; family Burkholderiaceae_C; genus CAISIP01. Next base: position 342,913 of record JANNKH010000006.1, on the reverse strand, counting down.
CAGTCGCGGTCAGCGGATTGAGACTATCGAAAAGGTCCTTGAGCGTTCTGAGCATGGTGCAATGATGGCATGGAGCCCGCAACAGGGTGATACCGACCTTAAAACAGGCCCAACACCAGCCCGTTGCCCAGCGCCTCTCCCATTTCCTCGCAAGCCAGCAGGTCGGACGGCCCGATCGTCTTGGGCGCGAGAATCGCATCGGGAGTCTGGGCATGGGTGCAGACGATCAGCGACTCGGCCACCTTGCGCAGCCGCCAGCCGGTTGCGATGCGCTCCACCTGGCGCACCGCATTGCTGCCGTCGCTGCCGGCGCAGACCTGCAGGGCATAGGGCCTGGCGTTGATCTTCTCCAGCACCGGGTAATAGCAACGGTCGAAAAAGTCCTTCATCACACCGGCGATGGCGGCCAGGTTTTCGGGGGTTGCGAACAGGTAGCCCTGGGCAGCCAGCAGATCGTGCGGGCCGGCGTCCCGGGCCGGCAGTAGGCGCACCGCAAGTCCGTCGGCACGCGCGGCCCCCCGATGGGCGGCGCGCGCCATCTGCTCGGTGCCGCCCGTAGCAGAATGGTAGACGATCAGCAGCGTTGGCTGTGCAAAGGGCGTGGAGTCCATGGGGCTGGCGCTTGTGCGGGTCGGCTCAGCATATACGAAGGCACGCGACGGCAGACGGCGTCGCCACCCGCAGTGGCAGTGGGGTCGCTAATGCCCGTTGGTGCCCGCGCCGCGCCCAAAGCGGTCAGGCGCAAACCACTGCATGGCTACGCCGGGTGGCTCGCCGGATGCCAGCGCCGCCACGATCCGTCCCGTATGTGGCGCTCCCGTGAGGCCAAGGTGCCCATGCCCCGCGGCGACAAATATGTGGGGATGGTTCGGCAAGGCGCCGATTGCCGGCAGGCTGTCGGGCATTCCCGGCCGGGGACCCATCCACCGGGAGCCCTTGTCGAGCTTGGCATTAGGAAACATGCGCAGCGCATGTTTGCGCAGGTTCTCGGCCCGGCGCCAGGAGGGCGGATCGTCGGCCAGGCCCAGTTCTTCGGTGCCGGCCACGCGCAGTCCCATTTCCATCGGGGTGACCGCGAAATGCAACTCGAGTTCGCTGACCACGTGGCGCAACGCGATGCCAGGTTCGGCGAAGGTCATGTGGTAGCCGCGTTCTGCGATCAGCGGCAATGCCAGGCCCAAGGGCTCGGTCAGCGCACGCGACCAGGCACCTGCCGCAATCACCGCTGCGTCGGCTTCGACCGGAGACCCGGAGGTCTGCAGGACAACGGTGGCGCCCTGCGGTTGCAGCTGCCGCACGTCGGCGCGCAGCAAGGTTCCGCCGTGCCGTGCGAACAGGCTCGCGTAGGCCTGGGTCAGTCGAAATGGATTCGCGGTGTGCCCCATCGGTCCCATGCGCACACCGCGTGTGTACTGCGCAGACAACTCTGGTTCGGCGTCGCGCAGCGCAGCCCCTTCCAGCACCTCGATCTCGGCGCCGCGCTCACGTCGTAGCTGCCAGGCCAGGCCATTGACCACATCGATCGCGTTTGCATCCCGATGTACATACAGGCCGGGCCTTACCTGCACCAGTTCCGGCACGCCTGCCCGATGCGCCAATGCGTAGTGCAGTTCCAGCGCGCTGCCATACAGTGCCTTCATCGCATCGGCCGTCACCCGCACCCGTTGCTGCGTTGCTGCGCGCCGAAAATGCAGCAGCCAGGGCAGCGTGCGCCGCCACGAAGCCCAGCGCAGCACCAGCGGACCGCCAGGGTCCAGCAGCATGCGCGGCACCTGCCACCCGAAACCAGGCATGCCGACCGGCACGACAGCCGATGCAGCCACGATGCCGGCGTTGCCGAACGAGCAGCCCATGCCCGGTTCGAGTCGATCGACGATGGTCACGGCCCAGCCGCGTTCCTGCAGTTCGATGCCCGTACAGATGCCGACAATGCCGGCACCCACCACGACGGCCCGGCGGCGGCTGCTCATGGCCGGGCCGCGGCCTGCGGCCATCGCAGCGTAGCCATCAGTCTTCCTTCTTCCGACCGGCAAACTGGGTCAACACCAATAACAGCGCGGTCACGGCGACGATGATTGTCGAGATCGCGGCGATGGTCGGGTCTACCTGGTCGCGCAGGGCGTTGAACATATTGCGCGTGAGCGTCGAGTTGTCACCGCCCGAGATGAACAGTGCCACGATGATCTCGTCGAACGAGGTCAGAAACGCCAGTACGGCGCCCGTGACCAACGAGAACTTGATCTGTGGCAGCGTCACCATCATGAAAGCGCGCAGTGGCGAGGCACCCAGACTGCGCGCCACGCGTTCCTGGTCCATGTCGAAGGTGCGCAGGGCTGAACCCACGACCAGCATGACAATGGGAATGGCGAGCATGCTGTGCGCCAGTACCAGCCCGAGCAAGGTGTTGACCAGCTTGAGCTGGACGTAGGAGTAAAAGACGCCGATACCGATCAGGATCACCGGCACCACCATCGGTGCCAGCAGCAGCATCATGATCCCGTTGGTATGACGCAGGCGCGATACGTGCAAGCCGTAGGCCGCCATGGTCGCCAGTGGTGTGGACACCAGCGCGGTCAGGACCGCTGCCTTGAGCGAGGTGCCGGTAGCCTGCATCCAGGCGCTCGATTCGAAGTAGGTGCGGTACCAACGCAAGGACCACTCGCGCGGTGGAAACTCCAGGTACTGCGAGGCCGAGAACGACATCGGAATCACCAGCAGAGTGGGCAACACCAGCAACACCATGACGACGATAGCCACGACGTACAGCCACAGCCGAGCGCCGTGGCTGATCTGGGTCTCGGTCGCCGGGTTCCTTAGCCAGCTCATAAGGTAACCGTCATGCCTTGCCCCGCCCGCCCATCACGCCGTCCATCCGCACGAGCCGGCTGGCCCCCAGCACCAGCAAGGCGGTCAACACCAATAGCACCACGCCCAGGGCGCTGGCAGCTCCCCAATTGAAGAACAGCTCGATATCGTTGGCGATCCGGCTCGACACCATGATGACTTTGCCGCCGCCGAGCACGGCAGGCGTCACGTAAAAGCCCAGGCACAGAACGAACACGATCAAGATGCCGGTCACCAGGCCCGGCTTCGCCAGCGGGAAGAACACCAGCCAGAAGCTGCGCAGCGGGCCAGCGCCCAGGTTGGCGGCGGCGCGCAGATAGTTGCGGTCGATGGCACGCATCGCCGAATACAGCGGCAGCACCAGGAACGGCAGCATCACATGCACCATCCCGACCAGCGTGCCGGTCAGGTTGTGCACCAGTGCGAGTGGTTCGTTCCACAGGCCGAGCTCGATACCCCAGGTGTTGATCAGACCGCGTCGCTGCAACAGTACCAGCCAGGCGTAGGTACGCACCAGCAACGAGGTCCACAGTGGCAACAGCACGGCAATCATGCACAGGTTGGCCGCGCGTTTCGGAATCTCGGACAGAAAATACGCCAATGGGTAACCCAGCAGGATGCAGATGGCTGTGGTCAGGGCGCTGACCTGGAAGGTGGTCAGGAAGGTGCGTCGGTAGGACGGTTGATCCCACATGCGCTGGTAGTGTTCCATGCTGAACGTGCCCTGGTCGGACAGTAGCGACAGGTAGAACAGCCAGCCCACGGGTAGCAGCATCGTGACCGTGATCAGCAGCAGGGCGGGAGCCACCAGCCCCAGCAGCCCCAGACGCTCGAACATCGCGCTGCGGCGCAATGCCTGGGCATTGGGCAGCGCGGTCACGCCGTGGGTTCCCTCTCGAGCAGCACCGTGTCCGCGACGCTCACCGACAGCCGCAACGGCGTGCCCGGCGCCAGCGACACCGTCGAGGTAGCGCGCACGCCGACCTCAGCCCCATCAGCCAGTGCCACCTGGAACAAGGAACTGTCTCCCTGGTAGACCGTCGCGAGCAGTGCGGCGTCGATGGTGTTGCAGGCAGGGTCGGCTACGTCGTCAGCGCCCAGCAGGCGCAGGCGTTCGGGCCGCAGCATCAGCAGCTGTTGGCCATCGGCCCGCGGTGGCGTGGCGGTTCGCAGCACCTGGTTCCCGAGGATCACGCGGCCGTTTGCCACGCTCACCGGCAGGAAGGTCGACTCGCCGATGAACTCGGCCACAAACCGGTTCTTCGGGCGCTCGTAGATCGTGCGCGGTGTGTCAAGCTGCATGATGCGCCCGCTATTGATGACGGCGATGCGGTCCGACATGGTGAGTGCCTCGCGCTGGTCGTGCGTGACATAGACGGTTGTCATGCCGAGCTTGTCATGCAATTGGCGCAGCTCGATCTGCATATGTTCGCGCAGCTGCTTGTCCAGTGCCGACAGGGGCTCGTCCATCAGCATGATGCGGGGCTCGAACACCATCGCACGTGCCAACGCGACACGCTGCCGCTGGCCGCCCGAGAGCTGGTCGACACCGCGGCCACCGAAACCACCCAGGCGCACCATGGCGAGCGCACGCTCGACCCGCTGTGCCATTTCGGGTGGTTTGACGCCGCGCAGCTTGAGCGGAAAGCCGACATTGTCGGCCACGCTCATGTGCGGGAACAGCGCGTAGTTCTGAAATACCATGCCAACGTCGCGCTTGTGCGGCGGCACGCACACCATCTCGGTGTCACCGAACTTCAGGCTGCCGCCGTCGGGTCGGGTGAAGCCGGCCAGCACGGTCAACAAAGTGGTCTTGCCCGAGCCCGAGGGCCCGAGCAGGGTCAGGAACTCGCCGCTGCGTATCTCCAGGTCCACATGGTCCAGCGCACAGGTCCTGCCATAACGCTTGGTGACCTGCGCGATGCTGATCGGTAGCGACGCGTTGCGCACCGGGGCGGGCCTGGGGGGCTCAGGCTACTCGGTCAACATGTTCTGGTACAGCTCGGAGGCGCGGGCCTCGTTCTTGGTGTACCAGGCCAGGTCGACCGGCAACTGCTTGGCCGCGTTGTCGGGGTACGACGGCAGGGTCTTGGCATAGGCCGCGCTGATGGCCCCGCCTTCGTAGGCCTTCTTGTTGGTCGGGCCATAGGTGATGTACTTGGTGAACTCGGCCTGGTACTGCGGCTTGCTGATCTCGTTGAGGAACTTCATCGCCAGCGCCTTGTTGGGCGCGCCTTTTGGGATGCCGTAGCAGTCGTAGTCGAGCAGGGCCTGGTTGAAGGTATAGGCGACCTTGGCGCCATCCTTGGCCGCCACGTCGAAGCGGCCGTTCCAGCCGGTGACCATGTCGACCTCGCCGTCCTTCATCAGTTGCGCATGTTGTGCGCCGGAGGCCCACCACACCGCGACGTGGGGCTTGAGCTCCTTGATCTTCTTGATCGCGCGTTCGATGCCACCAGGCGCGGACAGCACTTCATACACCTTGTTCGCTGGCACGCCGTCGGCCATCAGCGCCGGCTCCAAAGCGCCGGCGACCGATTTGCGGTAGGAGCGCTTGCCCGGAAATTTCTTGACGTCCCAGAAGTCGGCCCAGCTTTGTGGGCCCTTGTCGCCATAGGTCTTGGTGTTCCAGGCCAGTACCGTGGAAAACACGTCCCCGCCCACGCAATGCTCCTGCGCCAGCCCCGGTGCAAAACTCGACACATCGATGACCTTGTAGTCGAGCGACTCCAGCAGGCCCTCGGCGCCTGCCCGGGCGGCACTGCCCGAGCCGCTGGCGACAACGTCCCAGGCGACCGCACCGGCCTTGACCTTCAGGCGCAGATCGGCAATGCCGGAGTAGGTTTCCTCCTTGACGGTGATGCCCATCGCCTTGGCCGCCGGCTGGAACAGGGCCTTGCTCTGGGCCTCCTGGTAGGAACCTCCGAATGACACGACGGTCAATTGGGCTGTGGCTTGACCCGAAAAACCGACCGCCAGAACCAGGGCCGCCAGGTTCGCGACCCGTCCCAGAATGCGCTTGTTGATCATGAGAATCTCCAGTTGATGCTGCACATAGCCGGCATGGCCGGAACTTGTTCGGGTTGTCTCCCCATCCGCACTGTAGGAACCAGATGGTCGCGATAGTAGGGCCATTCTCGAAACATCGCCATACCATTTGCGATTTCCGCGCACACCAGGCGATGCGCGCCGAGAACGCCGTCCACCGCGCCGGTCATGGGCGCTCGCTGACCCGGTAGGTCGCGCGCTCGAGCCATTGCGGGTGGATGTCCACGCCCCATCCCGGCCCATCGGGCAAGTGCACCTTGCCATCGCGTACCTGGTAGGGCGACTGGATGAACAGACCCTCCTGCCAGGGGTAATAGTCTGGTCCTTCGATCGACAACTCCAGGTACTTGCCCGGGTTGGGAATCGCGCACAGCAGGTGCATCGTGAACAGCGTGACCATCGACAGATTGGCACTGTGGGGTGTGCAGGGCAGGCCGGCCGCATGGGCCATCGTCGCGACCCGCATCGAACGCGCGATGCCGCCCAGGTAACACACGTCGGGTTGCACGATGTCGACGGCGCGCATCGCGATCATGTGTTTCCACATCGGCAGGTAGCAATCCTGCTCGCCGCCGGTCACGTCCAGGTCGAGCGCTTCGCGCACCGCGCGTGTCTGCTCCAGTTCCCAGTAGGGGCAGGGCTCCTCGAAATGGCAAACGCCGTGGTCCTGCAGCATCTTGCCAACCTCGATCGCACGTTGGGGTGAATAACCGCTGTTGGCGTCCACCAGCAGCTCCACGTTGTCACCCAGGGCGCGGCGCATGGTCGGCACGATCTCCTCGGTGCGGCCTGGCCATTCGTCAACATCGTGGCCGCATTCGGCGCCGACGCGGAATTTGAAGGCATCGAAACCGTATTTGTCGCGCAATGCCACGAGTCGCGATGCCTCGTCCGCAGGCGTAATGTCGCGCTTCATTGACGAGGCATAGGCGCGGATCGGCCGCGCCGCGCCGCCCAGCAATTCGGCCACCCGCTTTCCTTCGCGTTTGCCGCGCATATCCCACAGAGCCGTATCCAGGCCGCACATGGCGCGGTACAGGTAAGAGGAGGGGAACTTGTGTTCACGTTCGCTGATGCGGTCCATCAATGCGTCGATATCGATGTCTTGCTGGCCGAGTGACCAGGGCGCCACCTGCCGATGCAGCACCTGGACCGTGATATCGGCGTTGTAGGTCGATACCTGCCCCCAGCCCTGTGCACCTTCATCCGTGGTGACACGCACAAAGCCGACGAATTCGTTGCAGAAAGTCTCGATCCGCTGAATCTTCATGGTGGTGGCGCAGCGCGCGGTGGTCGATCGGAGTCTGGATGGTCGCGCCACAATGGACTGCCCGACAGGTCCATTTTGAACAATGGGTGATACCATTATTTTGAGGCGTTCACGGGGATAAGCATGGTCAAGCGCGCGGGTGGTTCGCTGTTGTTGTCGATCAAGATCGACCGGAAATCGCACCAGCCGGTGAGCACCCAGTTGTGCGTCGCGCTGCGCGATCTGATCCTGGAGGGCGCCTTTCGTGCCGGCGAGCGGCTGCCGGCCAGCCGCACGCTGGCGCGCGAACTCGGGTTGTCGCGCACCACGATCATCGAGGTTTTCGACCGGCTGGTGTCCGAGGGCCTGGTGGAGTCGCATACCGGCTCGGGAACGTTTGTCAGCCAGGTGCTGGGATCGAGCCGACCCAAGCCGCCCCAGCCCGACGTAACTTCGGTCGTGCGAGTCGCCCCCACGTTGTCGCGCCTGATGGCACAGGCGGTCAGCCGCTTTGGTGATCGGCAACGGCTGCCGCACCTGCCGCGCGCGTTCACGACCGCGCTGCCGGCATTCGATGTGTTCCCGATGGCGCAGTGGGCAAGGCTGTCCGCCAAGTACCTGCGCGGCGCGCGCGACGACATCATGGGTTATGGCGATCCATACGGCTCACCGCAGTTGCGCCGGGCACTGGCTGCGCACCTGCGTGCCAATCGCGGCATCAGCTGCGATCCGGAGCAGTTGTTCATTGTCGGCGGCGCGCAGCAGGCGTTCCATCTGATCGGCTCCACACTGCTCAATCCAGGCGAGAAAGTGTGGTTCGAAAACCCCGGCGCTATCGGCGCGCGCAACAGCCTGATCGCCTGTGGCGCGGAACTGGTGCCGGTGCCGGTGGATGGCGAAGGCCTGCGCGTGGACGAGGCCCTGCGCCTGAGTCCGCAGTTCCGGCTCGCCTTCGTCACCCCCTCGCACCAGCAACCGATGGGCTGCGTCATGAGCCTGGAGCGCCGCTTCGCACTGCTGCACGCGGCCGAGCAGGCTGGCGCCTGGGTGATCGAGGACGACTACGACGGCGAGTTCTTTTTCGGCGGCAGGCCGCCGCCCACGCTCAAAAGTGTCGACACCACTGGCCTGGTGATCTATGTTGGCACGTTCAGCAAGTCGCTTTTTCCGGCCTTGCGCCTGGGCTACCTGCTGGCGCCACCGGCGTTGGTGGACACCTTCCGGACCATCATGAACAAATATCTGCAGGGTGTGCCGTCGCATACGCAGAGTGTCGTGGCGGAGTTCATCGACGAGGGGCACTTTTCGGCCCATGTGCGGCGCATGCGGCATGTCTATCAGGAGCGGCATGCGGCTTTGGTCACGGCCTCCGATCGGCATCTGGCCGGCTTGCTGGACGTCGTGCCCACCCACAGCGGGCTGCATACCATTGCGCACCTGTCCTCTGCGATATCGGAAGCGGCGGTCGCGCGCGACGCCGACCAGCGCCAGGTCAGCGCCTCGCCGATCGGACGATTTGCGCTGTCGCCGGTGCAGGTCAACGGTCTGGTGCTGGGATTCGGCGGCGTGTCGCCCAAGCTGATCGACGCTGGCGCCCAGGTGCTGGCCCAGGTGCTGGAGAACCGCGTGGCGCCGTCGGTCGCGCGCCGGTCCAGGGCCAGGGCTGTGGTGGTTTGACATTTGATCCAGAGCGGACCTGTGCGCGCACCCGCTGACCGTGCGAAGCTTGCCGGCGTTGTGTCTTGGGGCCGCTTGTGACAGAGTTCGATTTCATTGTGGTGGGCGCCGGTTCCGCGGGATGCGTGCTGGCAAACCGGCTCACGGCCTGCGGCCGGCATACGGTTTTGCTGCTGGAGGCGGGCGGCAGCGACACGCGCTTCTGGCTCCGCACGCCGATTGGCTACGGCATGTCGTTCTACAACCCGCGGGTCAACTGGATGTACCGCACCGAACCCGACCCGGGACTGGCCGGTCGCCAGGGCTACTGGCCGCGCGGCAAGGTATTGGGCGGCTCGAGCAGCATCAACGCGATGGTATTCATACGTGGTCAGCCGCGCGACTTCGACGACTGGGCCGCATTGGGCAATCCGGGCTGGGCCTGGAGCGACGTGTTGCCCTATTTCCGCAAGCTCGAAGACAGCCCGTTTGGCCCCAGCGCCCTGCGCGGTGTCGGCGGGCCGGTCCATGTCAGCGATGTCTCGGCGCAGGTTCATCCGTTGTGTGAAACCTACCTGCACGCTGGCGAGCAACTCGGCCTTGCGCGCAACCACGACATCAACGGGGCGTCGAGCGAGGGTGTGGCGATCAACCAGATCACGACCCGCAATGGCTTGCGCGAATCGGCCAGCACCGCGTACCTGCGCCCGGCGCTCAAACGCGACAACCTGCGTCTGGAAACCGGCGCCCATGTCACCCGGGTGTTGTTCGACGGCCTGCGTGCCGATGGCGTGGCCTACCTAAAGGCCGGGGTGGAAACGCACTGCCGCGCCCGCCGCGAAGTGATTCTGGCCGGCGGCGCCATCAATTCGCCGCAAATCCTGCAGTTGTCGGGCGTCGGCCCGGCGCCGACCTTGCAGGCATTGGGCATTCCCGTCGTGGTGGACCGTGCGGCGGTGGGACAGCATCTGCAGGACCACCTGTGCATCGACCATGTGTACCGGTCCCGCGTGCCGACATTGAATGCAGACCTGGGCAGTTGGCGCGGCCGCTTATGGGCCGGCATCCGCTACCTGTTGCTGCGCCGTGGACCTTTGGCGCTCAGCATCAATCAGGGTGGCGGATTTTTCCGTTCCCGGGATGGCCTAGCGCATCCCAACATGCAACTATATTTTTCGCCGCTGAGCTATATGCGCGCCGTGCCCGGGCGCCGGGCCTTGACTGCGCCCGACCGCTTTGCCGGCTTCTCGCTCAGTGCGCAACCCTGCCGACCAACCAGCCGGGGCTACCTGGAGCTGCGCGGAATCGACCCCCTGCAGGCGCCACGCATCGTTGCCAATTCATTGAGCACATCGCACGACCGCGACGAAATGCTCCAGGCCAGTCGCTTCCTGCGCAAGCTAGCCGCGGTGCCCGCCCTGCAGCAGATCATTGCGCATGAAATCCTCCCAGGCGCTGCGGCAACGACCGACCAGGACCTGGTTGACGACATCGCGCAGCGTGCCTCCACGGTTTTTCATCCGGTCAGCACCTGTCGCATGGGGCCCGATCCGCGCCTGGCCGTGGTAGATGCGCAGTTGCGCGTCCACGGTGTGCAGGGGCTGCGCGTGATCGACGCATCGGTTTTTCCCACGCTCACGTCCGGCAACACAAATGCGCCCACCCTGATGTTGGCCGAAAAAGGCGCAGACCTGGTACTGGCATCATCACCACACTGACTTTGCCATGAACGACGCTGACTTGATGCAGGCCTGTACTCTGGCGCCTTATTGGTGGGATGACGTGCCGCGCCCCGGCATGCCCGATACGCCGTTGCCGCCGACAGTCGATGTGCTGGTAGTCGGGGCGGGCTACACCGGCCTGCACGCGGCCTTGCAAACCGCACGCGGCGGTCGCTCGACCCTGGTGTGCGATGCCGAGGAAGCGGGCTGGGGCTGCAGCAGCCGCAACGGCGGACAGGTTTCCACCAGCATCAAGCCCGCCTTCGAGCAGCTGGCGCGTCGCCACGGCAAGCAGCGTGCCTTCGATATTCTGCAAGAGGGGCAGCGATCACTGGCCTGGATCGGCGACTTCATCCGCACCGAGAAAATTGACTGCGACTTCGCTCGGGTCGGGCGCTTCCATGCCGCGCACAATGCCGCGCAGTACGAGGCGCTGGCGTCCCGGGTTCTGTCACAACCCAAGGGCCTGGAGGTCGACGCCTTCATGGTGCCGCGGGCAGAGCAACGCAAGGAACTCGGCTCGGACCTGTATTGCGGTGGCGCGGTATATACGCAGCACTGCGCCGTCCATCCCGCGCGTTACCACCAGGGACTGCTCGAGCGAGCCCTGGCGGCGGGCGTTCAGGTCGTGCCCCGCTGCGCAGTGCAGGGTATCACCCGGCAGGGCGCGGCGTTTCTGGTTGCCACGGCGCGCGGACCCGTACTGGCGCGCGACGTCGTGATTGCAACGAACGGGTATACCGGCAAGCTGACGCCCTGGCTGCAACGCCGCGTCATACCGATCGGCAGCTACATGATCGCAACCGAACCACTGCCCGACGGCATGATGGAGCGCCTGTTTCCAACCAACCGGATCGTCAGCGATACCCGCAAGGTGGTGTACTACTACCGGTCCTCGCCCGACCGCCGCCGCATTCTCTTTGGCGGGCGCGTCTCGCACCAGGAAACCGACCCGCGCGTCAGCGGGCCCAGGCTGCATGCCGACATGGTCCGCCTGTTTCCGGAGCTGCGCGCGACGCGCATCAGCCACTCCTGGTGCGGCTTCGTCGCCTACACCTTCGATGAACTGATGCACCTGGGCAAGCACGATGGCCTGCATTACGCCATGGGCTACTGCGGCGCTGGCGTGGGCACTTCCAGCTACTTCGGCATGCGACTGGGTCAGCAGGTGCTGGGGCAGAAAGAAGGCCGGACGGCACTCGATGGGCTGGCCTTTGAAACCAGGCCGTTCTACAGCGGCAATCCCTGGTTCCTGGCGCCGTCGGTGGCCTACTACCGTTGGCGCGACAACCGCCCGGTTTGAGGCTGTGGCGGCAGCCGGTGAAAGTCGAGCGTGGATCCGGTAGGCACGCTGCCGGCCTATTGCGGCACGGCAACCTCGCCGCCGAGCCCCAGCAGCAGTGCCGGCAGTAGCTGGCGCAGTTCGCCGGTGGCTAGGGCCATGTCGGTGTCGAATCCGTCATCCTTTGCGTCGCCGGCGGCCTGCGGTTTGTTCTCCAGCACCACGTCCAGCAGCGCCACCTTCTTGAGCTGCATCGCCTCGGTCAGCACGAACGAGACCCGATCGTTCCAGGTCATCGCAAGTCGGGTTGGCACCTTGCCCATGGCGATATGCTGGCGCACCTCGTCGGTGTCCAGTGCATGCCGGGTGTAGCGCACCACCGCACGCGACTCATCGGGCGCCTTGAGCTCGCATTCCCGGTCGACGCTGAATCCTGCCGGCGCGTCCTGTGTCGACAACCATTCGGACATCGCCGCTGCCGGCGAGGTCTGGGTGTCGATCAGCAGCACTGCCAGGCCCTCGATCGCACCAACGAGTGCCGTCATTGCTTCGTCGGCCTTGGCCTGACTGCCGGCATCCAGCACCAGGCGCCCAGCCTTGGGATCGATCCACACCAACGTACCGGACTGCCTGGTGAATGCCATCGGCAGCAGAGCCTGGCGCGCATCTTCGGCCAGATCGCGTTTTTCCTTCCTGCCCGGCTTGCGCCCGGTGCTGGCCTCGATCTGGTCGGCGCGTTCCTGCACCTTGCGCTTGACGACCGAGGAGGGGACCGACTTGGTTTCCACCATCTGCTTGAGCAACCACTGGCCGTCCACGAGTTCCAGCAGCGGGCCGTGGGCCTGGCCACGGGGTTCGACCCATCCGACCGATTTTTCCTGCGACGCTCCGCAGGGCACGAATCGGGCCTTGTCGAGTGCGTCTTCCAGTTGTGGCTGGGCCATCGTCCAGGCCGATACCATGCGGTACACCATGAGGTTCTTGAACACTAATTGCCTTTCGCTGCGGGTTGATGTGGCGGGTTGCCAAAGCGGCGTATTGTCGGCGCACCGGGACCGGCCTTTTTTTGTAACACCTGGTGTGCAATTGGGGTCGCTCTGGATTGGTCGCGTTGAACCGACATTGGTCGCCAACGTTGACAGGGAACAGGGACGCTGTAAGCAATGCCGGGGCCCGTCGACAGATCGTGCAGGTCGGACCCGCTGGAGATGCGCAATCCCGGCCGATGACCCGCGCCGTTTCCACCATTGCAAGAGGATCTTCCATGTCACGCACCTCGTTGTCGGCTATCTTGGCGCTGTTCCTGCTTCTGCTGGCGGGACTGGGCCATGCCGCGGAACCGGTCAGCACCAGCGCTTTTGGCAACACCGCCATCGGCGGCCAGGATACGGTGTCATATTTCGCACCCGAGGTGCAAAGGGCACACAAGGTGCTTGCCGGCGACAAGCGGTTCGAGGTCCAGTACCGGGGTGCCACCTGGCGCTTTGCCTCCCGGGAAAGTGCGAACCGGTTTGCTGCCGATCCAGCGCAATATGTGCCACGCTACAACGGCCATTGCGCCAATGCCCTGTCGCTGGGGGAGGGCCTGATTGCGACGGACGGCTCGATTTGGGAGTTTTTCGGTGACCGCCTGCACCTGTTCTACGCAGAGCGGGGGCGCCAGCGCTGGCTTGCGGGTGACTGGAAAAGTTTCCAGGCGCAAGCCGATGCAGCCTGGAAAATCATCGTCAGCAAATGACGGTTTGGCGACGCTGCGACCTAGGGTTCACCCTATCATATTATGTTTGACAGCTGGGTCCGAGACCCCTAAAGTTGCACGGTCGGGGCCGGATGAGCGGCAATTCAACTATCAGACGCACGACCGTCGCAGCAGGAGACTCCAATGAACAAACATGTTTTCAGTGGCAAGCTACGCGCGGGCTTTGCTGCATTGGCGCTGGCGGTAATCAGCGCTACAGCAGGTGCACAACAGGTGATCACCCTGCACGGTGCATCGCAATTCAATGATGACCATGCGTTCACCAAGTCGCTGGCGAAGTTCGGCGAGTTGGTCAACAAGTATTATGGAAAACCGGTCAACTTCGTGCTGCATAAAAACAGCGAACTGGGTCTGGAAAAAGACTATTTCGCCTACATGAACCAGGGCAAGGCGGTCGATTTCGCGATCGTGTCGCCGGCCCACATGTCGACGTTTTCCAAGGCGGCACCATTCATCGACGCGCCGTTCCTGTTCCGCGACCTGAACCACTGGAACAAGGTGCTGGACGCCGACATTCTCAAGCCGATTGCCGACGAGGTCGCGCAAAAGGCCGAGGTCATGCTGATCGGTTACGCCGGCGGCGGGACCCGCAATCTTTTTGTCAACAAGCCCCTGAAAGACCTGGCGGAAATCAAGGGACTCAAAGTGCGGGTGCAGGGCGCGCCGATCTGGAGCCGCACCTTCGCTGCGGCCGGCATGGCTCCGACGGTGATCGCCTACAACGAGGTCTACAACGCGATCCAGAACGGCGTGATTGCGGCGGGCGAGAACGAAGCCGCCGGTGTAGAGCAGATGAAGTTCTACGAGGTGGCGTCGAGCCTGGTGATGACGCAGCACGCGATCACCATCCGTCCGCTGTGTTTTTCCGGCAAGACCTTCGCCAAGCTGCCAGCGGACCTGCAGGCTGCCGTTCTCAAGGCGGGCAAGGAGGCGGGTGCCTTTGGTCGCCAACTCGAGTCGTCCGAAGACACGGCCAAGCTCGACGTCATGGAGAAAGCCGGCAAGCTCAAGCGCATTCCGTTTGCCGACCGCGCCAAGATGCAGGCCATGGTTGATCCGGTGATGGCGGGCTACGCCAAGGAAATCGGCGCCGACGCCATCCACGCCCAGATTCTCGCGATCAAGTAACTTCCCTAGCCATCGCGCCGCCCCGGCCATGCTGGAGCGGCGCGTTCCTTTTTTGCGAGAGCGTGCGATGAAAAAGATTCTGGACCGATACCAGGCCCTGCTGCGTTGGCTGATGGTGGCCGCGGTGGCCACCTTGATGGTGCCGATCACGATGCAGGTGATATCGCGCTACACACAACTCATTCCGTCTTACATCTGGACCGAGGAGTTGTCCCGCTTCGTGTTCATCTGGATGGTGATGCTCGGCGCCATGATCGCGGTGCGCGACGGTACGCATTTCGATGTCGACGTTTGGCCGACACTCAAGCCACGGCCCAACGCCATGTTGCGCATCGTCACGAACCTGCTGATCCTGGTGTTTGCGCTGGTCTATGTGTACTGGGGTATCGCGTTCGTGCAGTTTGGCTGGAACCAGAGCTCCGAACTGGCCGAACTGCCGATGACCTATATCTTCATGGCCTGGCCGCTGGCCGGCGTCACCTGGTTGCTGTTCCTGGGCGAGCAATTCTTTGCCGACCTGCGTACCATCGCAGCGGGAGACACCGCATGATGCAATCCATGCTCAGCCCGGCGATGGCCTCGCTGGTGTTGTTTGGCGCGTTCTTCTTCTTCCTGGCCATGCGGGTTCCGGTGGCATTCGCGCTGGGGCTGGCCTGCCTGCCCATCCTGGCCTACGAACCGCGCCTGTCGCCGATGATGCTGTTCAATGAGACCTTCAAGTCGTACAACTCGTTCATCCTGCTGGCCGTTCCGTTGTTCCTGCTCACGGCCAACCTGATGGGCGTGGGCGGCATCACCGATCGCCTGGTGGTGTTGTCGCGTACCCTTGTCGGGCGCATGCCCGGTGCGCTGGCCCAGTGCAATGTGGTCCTGTCGGTGTTCTTTGCCGGCATCTCGGGCTCCAGCACCGCAGACGCCGCCAGCCAGAGCAAGATCTTCATCGACGCCCAGACCAAGGAAGGCTACGACCTGTCGTTCTCGATCGCCGTCACCGCCGTTTCGGCAACACTGGCGGTGGTGATTCCGCCATCGATCCTGATGGTGGTGTGGGGCGGCGTCATTTCAACCTCGATCGGTGCGCTGTACCTGGCCGGTATTGTTCCGGGCCTGTTGATCGCCGCAGCGCAGATGGCGACGGTGCATGTGTACGCAGTGCGGCGTAAATACCCGATCCATCCGAGGGCCACCTTTGTCCAGTTCATCACGGCGGCGTTTCAGTCGATTCCGGCACTGATGACGCCCTTCATCATCGTCGGGGGCATCCTGCTGGGCTGGTTCACACCGACCGAGTCGGCCGCCGTCGCGGTGCTTTATGCGCTGGCACTGACCGCCATCGTCTATCGGGAGATGGACCTCCAGCGCCTGGTCGAGGCCTTGTCCGAGACCGGTCGCCTGTCGGCGATCGCGTTGTTCTGTGTCGGCACGGCGTCGGCATTCGGCTGGCTGCTGGCGTACTACCAGATACCCAAGGCGCTGCTCGAGGGCGTCACGTCCTGGGGCCTGGGCATTACCGGCGTGGGCTTCTTCATCGCAGCCGTGTTCTTGATCACCGGTTGCTTTCTCGATGCGATCCCGGCCATCATCATCGTCGGCGTGACGTTGCAGCCGCTGGTGCAGTCGGTCGACATGCATCCGATCCAATTTGCCATCATCGGCATCGTCTCGCTCGCATTTGGCCTGGTCACGCCGCCGTACGGACTGTGCCTGATGATAGCCTGTTCGGTGGCCGGTGTGCGCCTGCGCTATGCGCTCAAGGACACCATGATCATGCTGATACCGATGCTGCTGGTATTGGTGGGCCTCATCCTGTGGCCCGGGATCACGTTGTTGCTGCCCAAGCTGATTTCACCCGAACTTGTCAAATGAGGGCCGTATGACAACGCCAGCCAACTTCAGCCTGGATGGCCGGCACGCATTGGTGATCGGCGGCACCAGCGGCATCGGCAAGGCGATCGCGCGCGGCTACCTGCAGGCCGGCGCGCAGGTGGTGATCGCCGGGCGCAACGCCAACAAGCTCGCCCAGGCGCTGGCCGAACTTGCCGGCGATGGTCCGGTGTCGGGTTACCAGGCCGATGTCAGCACCGAGGAGGGGCTGCGCGGCCTGGTCGGCATCACGCTGGCGCATGGCGGACACATCGATGTGCTGGTCAACTGCCAGGGTATCACGCTGCTCAAACCGGCGGAGGAATTCACTACGGCCGACTGGGATGCCATCATCGATACTGACCTCAAGAGCGTGTTCTTTGCCTGCACCGAGGTGGGCCGCCACATGCTGGGTCGCGGCAGCGGCGCGATCATCAACATTGCTTCGCTCGCGTCGCACCGCGGCTGGCCGCGCAGTGCCTTGTATGCCATCGCCAAGGCCGGCGTCCTCAGCCTGACGCAGACGCTGGGCGCCGAATGGGCCGGGCGTGGCGTGCGGGTGAATGCGATTTCTCCCGGCTTCTTCATGACCGAACTCAACCGCGACAAGATGGCACCCGAGCGCAAGGCACTGGCGCTGGCGCGCACTCCGGCGGGCCGCTTCGGCGAGGTCGACGAACTGGTCGGCGCAGCGATCTACCTGGCCAGCGCCGCGGCCGGATTCGTCACCGGGCAGTCGATTGCTGTCGACGGCGGCTTCCTGGCCACCGGCCTGTAGACAGCAGCAGGCGATGTTGACGATCGAGCCCGTCTCGGACATTGCCGGTGCGCGCATCACCGGGCTTGATCTTTGCGCTGACCTGAATGCCGGGGTTCTTTCGCAGATCGAACAGGCCTTGCACACCCACTGCTTCGTGGTGTTCCCGCGCCAGACCCTGTCGCCACAGCAGTTCGTTGCATTCTCCAAGCACTGGGGAGCGCCCGAGCCGCATGTGATCGATACGTTTCACCACCCCCAGGACCCCCATATCCTGATCTTGTCGAACGTGTCGCGGGACGGAAAGCCGATCGGCCTGCTCGACGCGGGCACCTATTTCCATACCGACTATTCCTACCTCACGGTGCCGGCGCGCTGCACCATGCTGTATGCGATCCAGATGCCGCGGGCCAACAGCGGCACCACGTTTGCCAATCAGACCCGCGCCTATGCCGACCTGCCCCAGGACATGCGCGCGCGCATCGACACGATGGTGGTACGCCACCACTACGGCAACCGCGACGATCTGAACGAGCGCTCGCGCACCGTCGCATCGGTGCTGAGCGCAAGCCAGAAACAAAAGGTCGACTGGGTTCGCCATCGGCTGGTGCGGCCGCATCCGCATACCGGCGTGCCGTCCCTGTACGGCGTATCGGGCAGTTCGTTCGGCATCGAGGGCATGGACGATGCGCAGGCTGTGGTCTTGCTCGATCAACTCAAGGAGCACGCCACCGCGCCTCGGTATCGGCACACCTACCATTACGCCATTGGCGACGTGGTGGTGTGGGACAACGCGCAACTGCTGCACGCGGCCCCGCTGACCGATCGCACCGATGCGCGCACGTTGTGGCGCATCACGGTGAAGGAGTCTTCCTGAGCGACGACCTTGCGCGATCGGGCCGCGCCGGGCTCGGGCATGGCGTCAGGCGGCAACGGGAATGTGGTTGCGGCGGATATGCCACCAGGCCAGCAGCAGCGAAACAGTCTGCAACACCGCACAGAAATAGAACGGTGCACCGATGCGCCAGTCACCTTGCGGCAGGTGCGACACGATGGCCAATAGCGGTGCCCCGATCATCGGCGCCAGCACCGCCATCAGGCTGCCCAGCGAACTGACGGCGCCCAGGGTCTGGCCCTGGCTGCGGCTGTCGGCGGCCGATGAGATCATGCTGTTGACCGCCGCGGTCACCGTGCCCCCGAGCAGGTTCACGCCGATCACGGCAAACATCATCCAGCCCTGCGTGGCGGCGCCCCACAATGCATAGGCCAGGGCGGACGACAACAGGCCCATCACGGCCAGTATTTGGGGCGAGAACCAGGCCAGCAAATGGCGCATCAGGAATCCTTGCACCAGTACGGACGACACCCCCACCGCCGCCAGCGACCAGCCGTTTTCCAATGGACCCCAGCCGAACTTGAAGGTGGTGTACAGCACCCAGGTGGTGTACAAAACGAACTGCGCCAGGCCACTGAACGCCACCACGCCCACCAGAGGCGCTACGCCTCGCAGCTGTGTCAGCTTGCGCAATGCGGTCAGCGGATTGGCGGCGCTCCATTGGAAAGCCTTGCGCCGCTGCACGGGCAGTGATTCGGGCAACACGAAATAGCCATACAGGAAGTTGAGCATGGTCAGGCCGCCGGCAACCAGGAACGGCAGTTGCAGGTTGACCGCTCCGAGCAGCCCGCCCATGACCGGCCCGATGATGAAGCCCAGGCCCATCATCGCGCCGAGCAGTCCGAAGCGACGGGCCCGGTCCTGCGGCTCGGTGATGTCGGCGACATAGGCATTGGCGACGGCGGCATTGGCCTGCATGGCGCCCCCCATCAGCCGTGCGGCGATCAGCATCCAGATCTGGGTCGCGAACGCGGTAAGGAAAAAATTGATGCCCAGGCCAAAAAAACCGAGCAGCAGCACCGGCCGCCGACCGTAACGGTCAGACAGCGCCCCCAGCAAGGGCGAACCGAAGAAGCTGGCGATGCCAAAAGTAAAGGCGACCACGCCATACCAATACGCCTGGTCGGCCTGCGAGTTGCTGAATGAGCCCACCAGTGCCGGCAACACCGGGATGATCAGGCCGATCGCCAGCATGTCGATCAGCACCGTGACCATGATGAATGGCATTGCGGCCTGGCGCGCGGAGATGGAGGATTCCTGCATGGTGGGTTACGGTGTCCGGTGGAGCGGCTGCGGCAGGCTGCCGCGCGGGGCGGGCCAGCGTCAGCTTGCCGATGGGATGGGCTTTTGCGCAGTTCCGAAGCGCTCGCGCAACGGATCATGCGGGAGCGGCGGGAACACGATCGACGGTTCCGGCACCGGGTGCTCGGGTAGATGGTCCAGCAGATGGCGGATCAGCGTGATACGGCCACGGCGCTGGTCATTGAAGTCCACCAGCGTCCAGGGCGCATGGCTGGTGTGCGTGGCCCGCAGCATCGCGTCGCGGGCCTGCCCGTACTCGGCGTACTTGGTGCGCGCCTGCAGGTCGACCGGGCTGAGCTTCCAGCGCTTGAGCGGGTCGGCGACGCGCTCGGCAAATCGCTCCTCCTGGCGCACCTGGTCCACGGCCAGCCAGTATTTGAACAGCACGATGCCGTCATCCACCAGCTGTTGCTCGAATACCGGTGCCTGCTTCAGAAACAGCTTGGCTTCAGCCTCGCTGCAATAGCCCATGACGCGTTCCACGCCGGCGCGGTTGTACCAGCTGCGATCGAGCAGCACGATCTCGCCGGCCGCCGGAAGATGCGCCACGTAACGCTGGAAATACCACTGCGTGCGTTCCCGGTCACTCGGCTTGGCCAGCGCCACGACCTTGCACTGGCGTGGATTGAGCGTCTCGGAAAAGGCCCCGATGACGCCGCCCTTGCCCGCGGTGTCGCGCCCTTCGAACACCACGACCAGTCGCTTTCCGGTGTGCTGCAGCCAGCGGGCCATGTCGTTGAGCTGCAGTTGCAGCGGCTCGAGCAGCTCGGCGTAGGAACCCTTGCCCAGCTTATCGGCTGTGGCTGCCGCGCCGGGCGTCTTGCCTTTGGATTTTTTCATGCGCTGATCGTAACGGAGCGCGGTCCCTGGCGTGCGGCCGATGCGATACTGGTTCGCATCAACCACGGACAGATGCGGTAACGAGTCCGTTCTCACAGGGTTTGCATGATGGGCAGGCGCTACAAGGGCAAGTGGATGGCATCGCAGGCGGGCCGACAACGATGACGGGCCGCGATACCGACGCGCGCGTGCGCCAGGCGTTCGACTCGCTGCAGGCTGTCGTGTCCGCGCAGACCGATGCCGCGCGCGAATGGCATTGGTCGAACCTGGACGTGCATGGGCGACGTTACCGCGCCGATCTGGACATCGTTTCAAGTCTGGCACCGGCCGGGCCATTGCTTGACATCGGATCGGCGCCGTGCCACATGACGGCGCTGCTGCAATTGACGGGGCATGCGGTTGTGGGGCTCGATCTGGCACCACATCGGGTCGCGCCGCTGATCGGCGATCTGGGCCTGGACGTGCGGCGCTGTGACGTCGAGCGCGAGGCCATGCCGTTTGCCGACGGCCACTTCGCCGGCGTGCTGCTGTGCGAGACCTTCGAGCATCTGCGCGTCGATCCCGCCCTGGTGCTGTCGGAAGCGTGCCGCGTGCTGGCGCCGGGTGGTTTCCTCTTGCTGACCACTCCCAATGTGTACTCGCTGCCGAGCCTGGCCCGTTTTCTGCTGGGCCGCAGCGTGGCCGACCCGTGGTCGGAGTTCGGCAAGCTGCGTGCACTCGGACACATGGGCCATGTCCGCGAGTATTCGGCGCGCGAGGTGCGCCGCTTTGTCGAGGCGTCCGGTTTCGCCCTTGAGCGGCTCGACTTTCGCTATGATCCGGCCAACCGAAGCCGCAAGAAGCGGCTCCTTGGTCTGGCCTATCGCTGTGTTCCGCGCCGGTTTCACCGCGACATCGTGCTGGTCGCGCGCAAAATGTCGCCCGGGCCCGGTTTGCTGCCATTGCCCTGAGGGATGCGGCTGATCAGCTTCGCCAGCATGCCGTGGTCCTTGCCATTTGCGTTGATCACGCTCTCGATGGCCGATGGTTGGCCGACAGGGTTGTCGTGACGATCCGCCTGCAGTCAAGAATCGCGAATGGGTTGCAGGGCCGGCCGGCGGCTTCTATGCCAGAGCAGCGCTGCGATGGTGACCACGGCTATGAAACCGACCACGGCATGGTTGCGGTAGGCGGGAATCCAGTAACTGAACATGCTGTTGATCGCGACCTGCCAGGCCGGGTCGTACCCCTTGGGCATGGCCAGCACGCCATTGGCGCTGGCATAGGCCGCATAGTCTGCCTGCATGGCCTGGAATTGTGCTGGTAGTCCCGCACGCAGGTCGCGTGTCTCGCCGGGGTCGGCATCGATATCGTACAGATGCCACTGCCCGTCGCCCACCGGCGGCAGGTTCCTGGCCAGCTTGAGCCGGCCTTTGAACAAGGCCGCGTTGCCCGCCAGTTCATAGCCGATCGGCTTGTCGTCAGGGTGCACGGCCGTTGCCTGGCCCGTCAGGACCGGCAGCAGACTACGACCGATCAGCGGTTCGATGGCCTGGTCCTTGTAGCGTGAGCCCGGGTGCCGCAGTCCGGCCAGATCCAGCAGCGTGGGCACGATGTCGTTGACATGGGCCAGGCTGCGCTGGATCTGGTTGGCAGCCATGCCCGGCACACCGGCGATGATCAACGGCACCCGGATGCCGCCCTCGCCGGAATAGAACTTGAAGCCGGCCAAAGGCGACGCCGACGCGCTGGCCCAGCCGGGGCCCGGGATGCCGTAGGCACCCTTGCCGCCGAGGCGCTCGATATCCTGGCTGTACTGGGTCATCAGCCAGAGTTGGGCCTGGGCATAGTCCGAGCCCTCGGGCCCGTTGTCGGACAGGAACAGGAATACGGTGTTGTCGAATTGGCCCTTGGCCTTCAGGTGCGCAACCAGCCGACCGACATGGTGATCCATCGCGTCGGCCATCGCCGCGTAGACCTCCATCTGGCGTGCCTGGTAGCGCCGGTCGTCGCCACCCAGCGTGTT
The DNA here is from genome assembly GCA_031396205.1 of Rhodoferax sp. Taxonomy (GTDB): domain Bacteria; phylum Pseudomonadota; class Gammaproteobacteria; order Burkholderiales; family Burkholderiaceae_C; genus CAISIP01. Next base: position 320,564 of record JANNKH010000006.1, on the reverse strand, counting down.
CCAGCGCGCGCTGGTGGTCATCGTGGTGGTGGGCGCGCCGCGAGGCACCAGGCCGAGTTCTGCCGCCTTGTCGCGGCGTTGCTGGCGCAAGACATCCCAGCCGGCGTCGTAGCGGCCACGGTACTTTTCAATGAACGCCCGGGGCGCCTGCACCGGCACGTGGTTGGCCTGGAAGGCCACATAGGCGAAAAATGGTTTGCCGCTGCCTGCACCGGAGTCGATGTAGTCGATGGCCCGGTCCACGAAGTACTCCGAGGAGTAAAACTGCGCCGGCATCCGGGCCGGCTGACCATCCTCGAACCAGTCGACCTGGGCCGAGTGCGGCAGGTAGCGTTTCGTCGGCTCCCAGTTGTCCGCGCCGGTATCGCCTTGCACGATGGAGCGTTCAAAGCCGCGCCGGTTTGGCCGGTTGTCCGGCTCGGAGCCGACGTTCCATTTGCCGGACGCGTAGGTGCGGTAACCGCCATCCTGCAGCAGGCTGGCCACGGTGACGACATTGCTGTCGAGCGATCCCCGGTAGCCCGGCTTGCCAAGATGCCCGCGTGGCATCGCCTCGCGCAGGTTGCCGAGACCGTTGCGGTGGTTGTCCACACCAGTGAGCAGCATCGCGCGCGTGGGCGAACAGGAGGCCGCCACATGAAAATTCGAAAAACGCATGCCGCGCTGCGCCAGTGCGTCGATATGCGGCGTCGCGATCTCGCCGCCGTAGGCGCCGACATCGGTGAAACCCCAGTCGTCGGCCACCAGCACGACGATGTTGGGCCGGCCGATCGGCGCTGCTGCCTGTGCCTGTGCAGCGTCGGCCACCAGGCAGGCACAGGCCCAACCGATGTGTGCCGCCAACCGGGACCAGGCGGCATCAGGCATGCGCGTTCGACTCGCCCTGGCCGTGCGCGGCATGCGCCAAGCCTCCCAGCACGGCCTGCTGTACGGCCCACAAACGGTCCTGGCCCCATACCGCGGTATGGCCGACCCGGAACGAGGGCACGCCCCACAAGCCAAGCGCAAACATCTCCGCGCGGTTGGCCTCGGCCAATGCGCGCCAGGTTTCATCATGCAGCGCGGCTTGGGCATCGGTCCAGGACAGGCCGGCGCGTTCAGCAATACGCCGCAGGCCCCGGTCGCTGCCGGCGTCGATGCCCTCCGACCAGACGCCACGCATGAACGACAACAGATAGGCCTGACCCAGACCGGCGCGCTCGGCCAGCCCAATCAGCGCCATGCCGCGTTCGGTGGGTCGGCCCAGCGGGTCGTTGAGGCGGCCGAACGGGATGCCGCGTGCATGGGCCTCGCGCGCGGCGTCGCGCATGATGTACAGGCGTTTCTCGCGCGGCACTGGCAGGCCGCGCATCACCATCGGCAATACATGACGCAGACGTACCGGCGCGCCGGTCAACTGCGACAGGCGAAACACCCGCGGCGTGACGATCGCGGTATAGGGGCTACGCAGGGACAGAAAAAAATCGATCACTGGCGCATCGTCTACCGGTGTCGATTTGTCCAGGTCCGCATCGGGCGCGAACAGCACACCGGTGGTGCCTGGCCGGGCCGCTCCGAGCGCCTGCAGGCGCTGCTCCAGGTGGTGGAGCCGGTCCAGGCCCCAATACCATTCGCCGGCATAGTAGAAAGTTGCGCCCAGGTAATGGCCCAGGCGCTGGCGCAGTAGTCCGGCCTCTGCCAAGTGGCTGGCCGCAGCGGCTGCCTCGACCTCGGTCTGCGGCCCACCGGGCAATTGCAGTTTGTCCAGTGCCGCAGGATCGCGCCACAGGCATCGGGTCAGCGGCCCGGCCACCGCGGCAAAGCGCCCGTTCGCGCTGGCTGCCATCAGCTGGCGCCGGATCCGATCGATGGTGGAGTCGGCTGGCTGCTTGCCGATGTCGACAAACTCCAGCTTCCAGTGCCGCGCCATCAAGGCCGCGTCTCTGCGGCTGTAGGCGATGAGTTTGTCCCGTTCGGGCGCTGCACTGTCGGCTGGTGCGCCGACCATATGCGGCTGCAGTTCGATGTCGTACCGCGCCAGCAGCTGCGGCAGGCATTGCGCCACCAGTGCGCTGTAGGGATCGTCGACCTGGTGGAAATACTGTAATCGGTGCGGCTCGCCGCGTGTGATGCGCAGGCGCTCGGCTTTCGCGCGCTGTGCCAGTACGCGCTCGCGCGAGAAAAGGTGCGCGGTGATCGCAGGCATCAGCAGGCTCTTGATCGACATCGGCGCTGGTCGTACTGGTAGAGGTGGAGTTGCAGGCCGGACGTTGCCGCATCGGAACGACGGGGTCATCAGGTGCCCGCAATTTACCATACACTTGTGTACTGTCAATCCAATGGTGGCGCTGAATATGCAATGTTGCTGCAGCCGTCGGGCGCCGTGGACATTGACCAGCCCGACAAGAACGGTCCTTGAAAATGAAGCCAGCAGGCAAGCCCGGCAAACCCGCGGAGTCGTCGCGCCTGACGCGGGACGACTGGCTGGATGCGGCTTTTCAGGCAGTGGTGGAAGGCGGTTTCGACAAGGTCCGGGTATTGCTGCTGGCCGATGCGCTGAGCGTGACCCGCGGCAGCTTTTATTGGCATTTCGCCGACCGTGCGGACCTGGTGTCGGCCTTGCTGGCGCGCTGGCACGTGCAGGAGCTCGCCTCCAACCGGGCCATGTCGACGCCGTCGTCGCCCGATGCGCGCATCGATCTGGAGCAATTGCTGGAAAACGCGCTCGCGCATGCCGGAGCCGACCTGGAAAACATGCGTTTCGAACTCGCGCTGCGCGGCCAGGGCCGGCGTGACCCGGCGGTGGCGACGATGCTGGCTGATGTCGATGCCCGGCGCATGGCACTGTTCACCGACAAGTTCTTGCGTTACACCGGCGACGAGCACAAGTCCGCCGAACTGGCGCTGCTGTTCTACCTGGCCATTGTGGGCAGCTACCAGGCGCTGAGCCGGCCGAAGAACCCGCCGCTGATCAAGGAGATGATGCGGGGCATCATTGCGCGGTATCTGATCGCGGAGCAGGGGCCGACATAGCGTCGATCGTCAGCGAACACGATCTGTACATACCAAGGAGTCCTGCCGGGGGGTGCGCGAGCGAGATCGTCCTTGCCGGTCGGGGCCGGCAACTTGACCTGCGGTTATGCCGTTAGCAGCCCAGCCAGCCGTTGCCGGATCAGATCCTCGGCCTCTCGCATGATGCGGTCGACCAGTTCGCGCACTGTCGGCACATCATGGATCAGCCCGGCCACCATGCCGCACGACCAGGCGCCGGCTTCCATGTCACCCTCCAGCATGATGCGCGGATAGACTCCGGCGACTTCATCGATGATGTCTTCGAATTTCAGGTTGGCGCCCAGTTTGCGTTCCTTGTCCAGCAGCCGCTCCACTGCGGCGTTGGTCAGTACGCGTTCGGTGTTGCGCAGCGGGCGCATCACCAGTCGGGTGTCGAGTTCGCTGGCAGCGACGATGGCCTGCTTGACATTCTCATGAACCGGCGCCTCCTTGGTCGCGATGAAGCGGGTGCCCATGTTCATGCCGTCCGCGCCCAACGCCAGCGCGGCGACCAGCGAGCGTGCGTCCGCCATGCCGCCGGAGGCCACGAACGGAATCTTCAAGGCCTCGGCCGCGCGCGGCAGCAGGATGAAATTGGGAATGTCGTCTTCGCCCGGATGGCCGCCGCACTCGAAACCGTCGACGCTGACTGCGTCGCAGCCGATCGCCTCGGCTTTGAGTGAATGGCGCACCGAGGTGCATTTGTGGATCACCTTGACGCCGGCCTCATGCAGGCCGGGCAACCATTTTTGCGGGTTGTTGCCGGCGGTCTCGACGATCTTGACGCCGCCCTCGACGATGGCGCGGATGTAGCCCGGGTAGTCCGGCGCCTTGAGCACTGGCAGAAAGGTCAGGTTCACCCCGAAGGGCTTGTCGGTCATCTCGCGGCAGCGCCGGATTTCGCTGGCCAGCAGTTCCGGCGTTTTCTGCGTGAGGCCGGTGATGATGCCCAGGCCGCCAGCGTTTGACACAGCAGCGGCCAGCTCGGCAAAACCGACAAAATGCATGCCGCCCTGGATGATGGGATGTTCGATGCCGAAAAGTTCGGTGATGCGGGTCTTCATGGGCGTGTTGTCCTCGTCATGGTGGATAGGAAGTTCGCGTGCTTGAGGCGGGCGGCATGCCGCCCGCCTCAAGCTGTCTTGCCGGTTGCGCTGGCCTTGCGCTTGGCTGGTGCGCGTTTGGCTGGCGTCGGTTGCGTTTTTTTGACGCGGGCTGCGCGTGCGACCGATTTGGCCTCACCCGGTTTGCGCGCCGCAGCGGCACGCGGCTTGGCCGGGCGTCGGACGCTACCGCCTGCAGGTTTGCCGGATTCGGGCAGCAGCGCGGCCTCGAGTTCGGCGATGGATTCGTCGGTGTAGTCCAGCATGCGCTGCAGCGCCGGTACCGAACGGCGGCAGGCGGTGTAGCCGAAGCCGAGCTTGTCGCCATAGCCGCTGATGGTGATGTTCAGTGCCAGGTAGTGGGTCGCGATCGACACCGGGTAGACCTCGTCCAGTCGCGCGGTGTTCAGGTACAGGGTTTCCTTGGGGCCCGGCACATTGGAGATCACGACATTGAAGACCGGGCGCTTGCGTGCGCTGCCGGTCACCATGCCCGGCCCGAGCGGGGCGATGGTGGTCATGCCATGGGCCATTTTCTGCAGGCGCGGCATCGTGGACAGGCGCTGCTTGGCCTCGCTCGTGCTGCGCACGATGGCCTGCAAGCGCTGGACCGGATCGTCCAGATGGGTTGCCAGGTTGGCCAGCAACAACGTGACCTGGTTGCCACCGGCATCGGTTTCGCCATGCAGGGAGACCGGCACCATCGCAATCAGCGGTTTTGCCGGCAGCTTTTTTTGCGCTTGAAGATACCTGCGCAGCGCGCCGGCGCAAATCGCCAGCGTCACGTCGTTGATGGTGGCGCCAGCGGCCGCGCCAATGCGGCGCAGCCGTGACAGCGCATAGGATTGGGCCGCAAAGCGCCGCGAACCGGAGATCTCTACATTGAAGGGCGAGGCAGGCGCCTGGAACGGCAGGGCCGCATCGCCTTGCGCTGCGCCGGCGCCGACCCGCAGCATGTCCCACAGGCCGGCGCCGATGCCCGGAAGAATGTCGCGCCCCGCTTTGGCCGCGTCACTGATTTGTTGTAGCAGTCCCGCGGCGGCGACCGGCTTGTTGCCTGCCGGATGGGCCTTGTAGGTCTGCGTCCACAGCGGAGGCTTTTGTTCGGTCGCGCTGCGCGATAGTCCGCTGGCCATCATCCGGGCGCCGGTCACCCCGTCGACCAGCGCATGGTGTATCTTGATGTAGGTGGCAAAGCGGCCCTCGGGCAGGCCCTCGATGACATAGGCCTCCCACAGTGGCCGATTGCGGTCCAACAGGTTGCCGTGCAGGCGCGACACCATGATCAGCAACTCCCGGATACGCCCGGGGTAGGGCAGTGCCAGATGCCGCAGGTGGTAATTGAGTTCGAATTCCTTGTCTTCTTCCCAGTGCCAAAGGCCCATACGCAGCACTGGCCGCAGGTTGAACGGCGGCTGCGCCGACACCTGGCGGCCCCATTGCTCCAGCAGTTGGGCGACGAAATCGACACCCGCACCGGCCGGCGGGGTATAGATGTTCAGCCCCGCCACATGCATCGGCTGGTTACGGGTTTCCATCCACAGGAAGGCCGAGTCGGTGGGGCTGAGTGCCTGCATGAGAGCTCCGGATGGTGCAAGAACGTTGGCTGCCAGTCTAAGCGCTTGGCCGGCGCCGGGACATCCCCGGTGGCAGAAAGGCCCGCGTCATGGCCCCGGCGCGTTCAGCACGGTGCGGAAACCCAGATGACTGGCCCCAAGGTCGTCGTCCTGCGGTTGACGCGCGCCGGCTCGGTAGCGCATGCAGTAGTTGGGCGCGCACAGGTAGGAGCCGCCCTTGATCACCCGCTGTGCTGGCGCGCCGGGTCGCAGCAACGGCGCCGCGGGGTCATGGGCATCGCCATTGCTGCCGTGCGATGGTGTCCAGCGGTCGGCGGTGAGTTCCCACACATTGCCGATCATGTCGAACAGCCCTTGCCGGTTCGGCGGATAACAGCCGACCGGCGCCAGCCCCACGAAACCGTCGGCGCCGGAGTTGGCAACCGGGAACAGGCCTTGCCAGGTATTGGCGGTCGTTGGTTGCGTGGGGGTGGTACCGGTGTCGGCCTGGTCGACGCGGGCAGCCCATTCCCACTGGACCTCGGTGGGCAGTTCGCGGCCCCTCCAGCGCCCATAGGCACGCGCATCCTCGATCGCCACCGCCACCACTGGAAATGCGCCGCGCGTTTCAATGCCGGTACCCGGTCCGCCCGGATGGCGCCAGCTGGCACCGGGGATGTAGCGCCACCACCGGGTCAACGAGCCACCGGCGTCGAGCGCGTTGGGCATGGTGAACACCACGGCGCCGGGTTGGCGCATGTCAGGCGGCAGGCCCGGATGCAGCGCGGAATCGACCGGTCGCTCGGCAACGGTCACATAGCCAGTGGCCTGGACGAAAGCGGCAAAGGCGTCGTTGCTGACTTCGGTGCGTTCCATCCAGAACCCCTGCGCCGTGGTCGTGCGCACCGGTTGCTCCTCCGGGTAGACGGTATCGCCGAATGGGAAAGCGCCGCCTGGGACCCAGACCATGTCCGGGTGGCGCGCGCCGGCGAACTGCGGCCCACGATCGCAGCGCAGGATCGTGTCTGGCGGCAGGGACGTCGCCTGTCGCGCGCCATGGCGCCAAAGCCAGATGCCGGACACCGCTGCGCCGGCCAGAACGATGCATGTGACGGTGATCAATCGCTCGATGCGCAGGGTGCCCCGGGGCGCTCGGCTGCGGTTCAGTTCTGCCAGCCAGGTGTCGGTCATGGCCTCAGTTGATCCAATAGGTGTATTCGTCCTGCGCGCTTTCCTTCTGGTCCAGCGTCTTGTCGATGGACACGGGCAACTCCAGGAACGAGGGCCACAGTGACGCCGGCATGCTTGCATGGTGCGCTTTGAGCAGGGCCTGCAAGTGTGCCAGTCTGGCCGGTTGCTCGGCCGCCAGGTTGCGCCGTTCGGTCGGGTCCTGGTCGAGGTTGAACAGCCACTGTTTCGCCGGCTTCTCGGAGACGATCAGTTTCCAGCCCGACTCCTGCACCGCGCGGTACGGGCCATCGCGCCAGAACAGTGCGCGCCCGGGCTGCGTTGGGCCGTTCGGGCGCAGGTAGGGCAGCAGGTTGACACCATCGATTAGCCGATCGGTCGGCAAGGCGGCACCGGCGGCCGCTGCCAAGGTAGGCAGTATGTCGATGTTGGACATCGGCGCGCCGTATCGGCTTGCGGCCGGAATGCGGCCGGGCCACCTGGCCATGTACGGCACCCGCAGCCCGCCCTCGAACTGGGTCAATTTCCAGCCCCGGAATGGCTGGTTGACCTCGGGCAGTCCAAGGTAGCCCGGCGCACCGTTGTCGCTGGTGAAGATCACGATGGTGTTCTCGTCCAGGCCTTCTTCGCGCAGCGTCTGCAGGACCCTTCCCACGCTGCGGTCGACCGAGCGCACCATGGCCGCGTAGACCCGGCGCCGATGGTCTGGTATGCCAGGCAGGGCGTCGTAGTCGGCTTTGCTGGCCTGCAGCGGCGTATGCACGCCCCAGTGCGCCAGGTACAGCAGGAATGGCCGGTTCCGGTTGTTGCGGATGACGCTGAGGGCCTCGTCGGTGAAGTAGTCCGTCAGGTACCGTGCGGGTTCGAACCAGCTGCCGTTGTTGTAGCTCACGCCGAACCGCATGTTGGGCCACAGGAACCGGTCGACCGGGTCGAAGTCCTGTCTGGAATTGACCACGTCGGGCGACGTTTGCGGAAGGTACAGGCCGCTTTCCATGTACAGGCTTTCCGCGAAACCCTGGCTGTTGGGCCGCATCTGCGGGTGTTCCGGCGTACCTCCCAGATGCCATTTGCCGATATGCACCGTGTGGTAGCCGCGCCCCCTGAGCAACTCCGCGAAGGTGATTTCAGAGCCGGGCATGCCCAGATCATTGAACACCTTGGAAGCAGCAGCCTTGTCCTGGTCCACCAGCACCGGACGGATCCGGCTTGGATCGTCGTACAGCAGGGGCGCCACCCGTGCAATGGCGCCCGGTGTCGGTGTGAACTCGACCCCGAAACGCCAGGGATAGCGCCCGCTCATCAACGCCGCTCGCGACACCGTGCATATCGCCGCGCCGGCGTAGCCCCGATCGAAACTGACCCCATCGCGAGCGATCGAATCGATGTTCGGCGTTCCGGCGCCTAGTGCCGTGTAGCCGCCACCGTAGGTCGACACATCGTTGTAGCCCAGGTCGTCGGCCAGGATGATGACGATGTTGGGTGGTCGCTGGCCGATCGGCTTGTCTGCGACTGAAGGTCCCCGCATCCACGGCACCGGGCGATTGGCGTCCCGGGGATGCCGGATGTCGGTCAGCCAACCCAGCGTGTATTGCATGACCACCAGGCGATTGGCGTACACCAGGGCGCCGAGTCCGAGCAATGCGAGCATTGCGGCGCCCAGGTATCTGCGAGTCTTCATCGGGGATTCTCTGGCGGATTCTCGCAAACCGCGGCCCCTGCGCGGACCACCGCACCGCGCCAGGCGAGCCTGGACAACGCGCTCCGCAACGCTGCCAGGAGCGCGACCGATGCCATGCGCTACGCCGCCTGTGCGACCACGCTGAATTTGTCCGGGTTGTCCTGCAGCCAGCGCTGCGCCAGGTCGGCCGCATGCTGGCTGGGGTGGAAATCCGGCGCCATGTAGTCACGCCACAACGGGACATTGCCGCGGATCATGCTGTCCTTGCCAAGCAGCAGCCGCCAGCCGCTGTGCCAGGTGCTCCAGCGAAACAGGCTGCCGTCGTGCCACAGGTTGCGCACCGTCTGGCGCAGCACGTCGTGCAGGAAGACGGCGGTGATGTACTTGAACACCCGGACCCGCCAGCGCTGGCTGCCGCCCAGTGCCTGGTACAGATCGAAGGCGGTATTGCGGTGTTCCGACTCTTCTGCGCTGTGCCACTGCCACAAGGTCTGCAGGCGCGGCTCGGCGCCTGCCAGCACCTGCGGATGCTGCATCAGCCAGTTGGCGAAAATGGCGGTGAAGTGCTCGGTGGCTGCGGTGGCCGCTACCTGGTTGCGCAGGTCGTCGCCAGCGTGCGCCTGGCGTCGCGCCTGGGTACGGCGCTCGATTTCGTTGTCATAACCCAGGCGTTCCAGGTTTGTGTTGAACAGCGTGTGAATGCGCCGATGCGTGGCTTCCTGCCCGATGAATCCCTGGATTTCAACCGCCATCGCTGCCTGCTTGTCAGGTGGCAAGGCCTTCAGGCCGGCGCGCACCGAGTCGATGAAGTATTGCTCGCCCGACGGAAAACTCATCGACAACGCGTTGAAAAAAGCTGAACTGAAGGCGTCCCCACCGTTCCAGCGCGCCGGAAACGGGGTTTCAAGGTCGATCAGCAGGCGTCGTACAACGAGGTCGGTCATCAGCAACATCCATTTTCAATACACAAGTGTATGGACAACCGCTGCGCGAGTCAATGCAGGGTGAGAGTCGACGCCGGGCGCAGGCACGCAGTGCGCATGCAGATGCGTCTGGACCTGCGGGGTGCACGTGCATTGCGAAACGGCCTTGCAGTTGCTCAAGCTGACGGTCCGTCTCCAAGGCGATTGCCGCTGTGCAGCACCCGAAAGCGCATCCAGCCGGTCTTCGACCAGCCGCAAACGGCAATTTTTCGCAAATTTTTGCGCAATCAGCAGAAATAGGCCTAAATTGACCCTCAGTTCTGCCGTTAAAGAGTCAACGAGCACCGATAGGTCTGCCGTTTCACCAAAGGCCCTGGAACATCATGCAATTGCCATCCGTCGATCGACAACCCGGTACGCGCCCTGCCGGCGTTGACCTGGTGTCGTCCAACGGGCACAAGGTGATCCCGGTGGCGCCTGTGAATCCTCCGGTCAGCGCCAGTCCCGCCGCAGCTGCCAATCCTGCCGGGGTGGTCAACAAGATCGGCGAAAGTGCGGTGGTCGACAACCCGGTCTACAACGCCGTGCACCAGAGCGTCGCGGATCCGATCCGACGCGGCACGGAGAGCGCCGCCGATCCGCAGGATTGGACGATCAAGCGCCCTGAGCCCGAAAAAGTCGAGGAGCCGCCACCGGTACCAATACACCAGTTGCTGCTGGACTTCATCAAATCCATGTGGCAGGCCAGCGGCATGGCGGTTGAGGTGGCTCAGGCCCAGAAGCAGAATCTGCTGGTGAACCCGGCCAACCCGAACGTTACGGGCGGCGAGATAGCCAGGGAAAACCTGACCTATCGGCCCAGCAAGATCAAGAAGCCGGAAAACATCTGATCGTTTGACGCGCTGATCCTCCCACCTGGCCTACCATCGCGCCATGCAACCAAGCGCGCTGGTCTTGTTTTCGGGCGGCCAGGATTCCACTACCTGCCTGGCATGGGCGCTGGAGAAATTCCAGCGGGTCGAAACCATCGGTTTCGCCTACGGACAGCGACACCACGTCGAAATGCAGATGCGTACGGTGGTGCTGGCGCAGTTGCGCAGCCAGTTCCCGCACTGGACCGCACGCCTGGGTGACGATCATGTGCTGGATCTGGCGGTGCTAGGCCAGATAAGTGAGTCTTCGCTCACCAGAGATACTGCGGTGCGCATGGAATCCAACGGCCTACCCAACAGTTTTGTGCCGGGCCGCAACCTGCTGTTCCTGACCCTGGCCGCTGCCTTGTCATACCGTCGCGACTTGCAGGTGCTGGTGACGGGTGTTTGTGAAACCGATTTCTCCGGTTACCCGGATTGCCGAGACGACACCGTCAGGGCCATGCAGTTGGCCTTGTCGCTGGGCATGGACAGGCGCTTGCTGATCGAGACCCCGCTGATGTGGATCGACAAGGCACAGACCTGGACGCTGGCCTGCCAGCTGGGCGGACAGGAACTGGTCGACCTGGTCATCGAACATACCCATACCTGCTACCTCGGCGATCGGTCGCAGCGCCATGCCTGGGGCTATGGCTGCGGCAGTTGTCCGGCCTGTGAACTGCGCGCGCGCGGTTTCGCGCAGTTTGTGGCGCAGCCAGGTCAGGCTGCACCGGCCACAAGCGGCTAGATGGCGCTCGCCTTGAGCGTGTAGCGCGCCGGCGCACCCGGCGCTGTCTCCTGCAACTCCCAGCGGCGGTCATGGAATGCGGCCACCGACGCACGGTGGGCGATCGAGATGATGCCGCCACCGGCCTGGTCGACCATGGCCAGCAGCTTTTTGTACACCGTTTCCTCTGCCGCCGGGTCCAGCGCGCTGGTAGCTTCATCGGCAAATACCCATTGCGGCTGCTTGAGCAGTACCCGCGCAATCGCCAGGCGCTGCTTTTCGCCGCCCGAGAGCTTCTGGCTCCAGGCGTCGACCCGGTCCAGTTCGCCGGCCAGATGTGGCAGCAAGGCCTCGCTGAGCGCGGCTTGCATTTGCGCATCCGGATATCGCCCGGCTGACTCCGGGTAGGCCAATGCCTCGCGCAGGCTGCCATTGGGGAAATAGGGGTGCTGCGGGATGAACATCGCATCGCGGCTGCGCTGCACCTGGCCGCTGGCATAGGGCCAGATACCGGCCAGGGTCCGAAACAGTGTCGACTTGCCGCTGCCCGATGGGCCTTGCAACAGGATGTGGTCACCAGCCGACGCCTGCAGCATGGTCGAGGCGAGCAATGCCGTGCCATTGGGCAGGTTCACGTCCAGGTTGCGGATGGTCAGGGCGTGGCCCTCGCTCTGCTGCAAGTGCTGGTTGCCAGCTTCGGCCGCCGCGATCGCGTCGTCGAAGCCGGTCAACCGGTCGGTGGTGGCGCGCCAGGCCGCCAGGGAGCTGTAGTTGTCGACGAACCAGCTGAGCGAGTCCTGCACCCGGCCAAAGGCCGAGTTGATCTTCATCAGGTCGCCCAGCATGATGGCGCCGCTGAAATAGCGCGGCGCGGCAATGATCATCGGAAATATGACGGCAGCCTGGCCGAAGAAGCTGGTAAACCAGATCAGGTTTTTTTGCGCCTTGATCAGTGCCAGGTAGTTGGCCAGCACCGACACGAAACGATTGCCCAGGTGCTCCTTTTCCACCGTCTGGCCCCGGTCCAGCGCAATGGCCTCGCTGTACTCGCGCACCCGCACCATGTGGTGGCGGAAGTCCGCCTCGCGCCGCTGTTGCTCGAAATTGAGCTTGATCTGGCGCCGGCCGATGTAGTGGGTCAGCACGCTGCCGACCAGGCAGTACAGCACCGCCATCCAGACCATGAAGCCCGGGATCGTGACCGCCTGGCCGCCGAGCTGGAAGCTGAACGCACCCGACAGTCCCCACAGGATGCCGACGAAACTGACCAGGGTCACCGTGGCGTTGAGTATGCCCATGGTCAGGCCGACGGTTTGGGCGGTGAACTGGTTCACGTCCTCCGATATCCGCTGGTCCGGGTTGTCGGCAATGATGCCGTTCTGGTTTGCGAAGCGGGCCAGTTCCATGCGGTAGAACGCATCCCCGCCAAGCCAGCGCTGCAGGTAGTGGCCGGTCATCCAGCGCCGCCACTCCATCTCCAGCAGTTGCGTCAGGTAAAAACGGTAGACCGCGATGATGATTGCGATGAACGCCAGGTAACCAAAGCGCCCGATCTGGGTCCAGAAAACCGGCTGGTCCTTGTTCTGCAGCGCGTCGTAGAACAAGCCGTACCAGTCGTTGAACAAGACCGCCATGTACACCGACGCTAGGTTCAGTGCGACGATGGCCACAAACAGCCCTCGCGCGCGCCACTTCTCCTCGGATCGGAAGTAGGGCGCCGACAATTGCAGTACCCGGGTCGTGAAGGCTTTGAAACCGGCAAATTTGTCACTCATGCCCATGGCGGACCTCGTCAAGCAAGCAAGCAAAAAAATGCCAGCAGGACGCTGGCGTCAGGCAAGGGGATTCGATATGCCGCTGGCCACGTGGCCGGAGGGCACATGGCGCGCGGCCGATTCGATATGGCCGGTCTGGTCGTCGAAGAAGAAGTCGGGCTCGAATTCGCGCAGGAATTCGCCTTTGGCCAGACCGCCCAGGAACATCGCTTCGTCGACCTCGATGTTCCAGTTCATCAAGGTGCGAATGGCGCGTTCGTGGGCCGGCGCGCTGCGCGCGGTCACCAGCGCGGTACGGATGCGCATCGTCGGCGTGCCTTCCTGTTGCAGTCGCTGCAGCGCCAGCAGCAGCGGCTTGAACGGGCCGGCCAGCAGTGGCTGGGCCGCCTTTTCGGTCTCATGGCGCTGAAAGGCGCTCAGTCCCTGGGCCTGGTAGACCCGTTCGGCCTCGTCGCTGAACAACACCGCATCGCCGTCGAACGCGATCCGCACCTCATGCGGATGCGCTTCGCTGGCGTGCGCCGACTGCGGATACACCTGGGCTGCCGGCACGCCGGCCGCCAGCGCGGCACGCACGTCGCTCAGGTGCGTCGACAGGAACAGATTGGCATGCAGTGGCTTGAGATAACGCCAGGGCGGCTGGCCGCGGGTGAAACTGCCGCGCTGGATCGCCAGGCCATAGTGTTGGGCCGAGCGGAACACCCGCATGCCCGAGACCGGGTCGTTGCGCGAGAGGATGACCACCTCGACCGGTTGCGAGGCCGGCCGCGCGGCCGCATCGATCAGCGCTGGGTCAGTCGCCTGATTGAACGCCAGTAACTTGCGCACCAGCGAAAACGCGACGCCGGGCTTGGCGGGTTCCTCCAGGCGTTGCAACTGCAGTTGCATGTAGGCCCGGTCGCGGTGCTGTCCCTCGCCCTGTTCGAACACCGTGTTCTCTTCCTCGAAGTCGAACAGCGCGCGAGACGAGATCGCCACGACCAGCTTGCCTTCGAGAGAGACGCTCATGGTGCGGCCTTCGCGCAGCGCGCTGCGGCATTCACCTTGGGAGCGGCCCTGCGGAGAATTGACGAGGCCTTCGCGCAGCGCGCTGCGGCATTCACCTTGGGAGCGGCCCTGCGGTTCATGTCTGCTGCTGCCGCAAGAACATCCGGTAGGCCGGATTGAGCGTTTCTTCCACGTACGGATAGGCGAGTTCACCCAGGAAACGGGTGAATGCTTTCTGATCGGACTTGGGCACCTGCAGACCGACCAGGATGCGTCCGTAGTCCGCGCCCTGGTTGCGGTAGTGGAACAGGCTGATGTTCCAGCCCGGTTGCATCAGGCTCAGGAACTTCATCAGCGCGCCGGGACGCTCGGGAAAGATGAAGCGCAGCAGGCGTTCGTCGCGGGCCAGCGCCGAATGGCCGCCGACCATGTGGCGGATATGTTCCTGCGCCAGGTCGTCGTGGGTGAGGTCCAGCGCCTCAAAGCCATGCTTGCCGAAATTCGTCGCGATCTTGCCGCTTTCACCCTTGCCATGCGTGGTCATGCCGACGAACACATGGGCCTGCGCCGCGTCGCTGATGCGGTAGTTGAACTCGGTCACGTTGCGCGGTCCGCCCGGCAGGTTGCCGATCAGTTCGCAAAAACGCCGGAAACTGCCGCGCTCCTCGGGAATCGTCACCGCAAACAGGGCCTCGCGCTCCTCGCCCACCTCGGCGCGTTCGGCCACGAAGCGCAGCCGGTCGAAGTTCATGTTGGCGCCGCACAGGATGGCGGCATAGGTCTCGCCGCGGGTCTTGTAGGTTGCCACATACTGCTTGATGGCCGCCACGGCCAGCGCGCCAGCCGGCTCGACGATGCTGCGGGTATCGACAAATACATCCTTGATCGCGGCACATACCGCATCGGTGTCGACCGTCATGAAGCCGTCCACCAGGTTGCGCGCGATGCGGAAGGTCTCTTCCCCGACCAGCTTGACCGCTGTGCCATCGGAAAACAGCCCTACGTCGGGCAGCGATACGCGCTTCTTTGCCGCGACCGAGCGCATCATCGCGTCCGAGTCGTTCATCTGCACGCCGATTACCTTTACATCTGGCCGCACCGCCTTGATGTAGTTGGCCACGCCCGAGATCAGGCCGCCGCCGCCGATGGCGACGAACACCGCATGCAGTTCTCCCTGGTGCTGGCGCAGGATCTCCATCGCCACCGTGCCCTGGCCGGCGATCACATCCGGATCGTCGAACGGATGCACGAAGGTCAGGTCCTGCTGTTTTTGCAACAAAAGTGCGTGCGCGTAGGCGTCGGAATAGCTGTCGCCCACCAGCACCGTCTCGCCGCCCAGCGCCCTGACCGCGTCCACCTTGACCTGCGGCGTGGTGGTGGGCATGACGATGACCGCGCGTGCGCCCAGCTTGTGCGCGCTGAGCGCCACGCCCTGCGCATGGTTGCCGGCCGAGGCGCAGATGACACCCCGTGCCAGTTGCTCTGCGCTCAATTGGACCATCTTGTTGTAGGCCCCGCGCAGCTTGAAACTGCGCACCGGCTGCTGGTCTTCGCGCTTGAGCAGCACCTTGTTGTGCACCCGGCGGCTGAGGTTCCTGGCCGGCTCGAGTGGTGTTTCCACCGCCACATCGTAGACGCGGGCGGTCAGGATCTTCTTGAGATAGTCGGCGGGAGTCAGATGTTTGGTCTTCATGAGCGCGCAAGTACTGGCCCTGGATGATAAGCGCGTGGACCTTGGGCGAAAATGCAGCCGTGCAAGACCCGGCAGCGGTTGCTGCCCATCAGTTTTTTTGGAGACCACCACACCATGGAATGCACCGTCAGTTGGACCGGACACGCGGGTACCCGCTCGGGGATGGGTTTTCTGGCCGAGACCGGCAGCGGCCACACGCTGGTGATGGACGGCGCGCCCGACGCCGCCAAGCCGGACAACGGTGGCCAGAACCTGGCGCCGCGACCGATGGAGACCTTGCTGGCCGGTGCCGGCGGTTGCACCGCCTACGACGTGATGCTGATCCTCAAACGCGGTCGGCATGACGTGCACCAGTGCTCTTGCAAATTGACGGCTGAACGCGCCGAGGTCGACCCGAAGGTTTTCACTGCCATCCACATGCATTTCAGCCTCTCCGGCAAGGCGATTCCTGCGTCTGCGGTCGAGCGGGCCATTGCGCTGAGCCACGAGAAATACTGCTCGGCCAGCATCATGCTGGGCAAGACGGCGGTCATCACGACGAGTTTCGATCTGACCGAGGCCTGATGGCATGCGGCTCGGCGGCAGCCGTCAGATCCGGTGCGCCACCGTGGTCATGACCTTGGCTGCGGCGCGCATCAGCGCGCGCACCGGCGACGGCAGGCCCAGGGCACCGGCGCTCTGCGCCTCCCGGGCGTGGCGCGCCTCATCGTCCTTCATCTGCGCGACGATGGCGCGCGAGGCATGGTCGGCGGCGGGCAGGCGTTGCATGTGGCCCTCCAAATGGGCTTCGACCTGCTTTTCGGTTTCCACGACGAAACCCAGGCTGACCCGGTCACCCAGGCGCCCGGCCAGCAGGCCCAGGCCAAAGGCGCCGGCATACCACAGCGGATTGAGCAGCGACGGGCGGCTTCCCAGTTCGTCCAGCCGCTGCCGGGTCCACGCCAGATGGTCGGTTTCCTCCGCGCTGGCCTGGATGAAATGGGCCCGCAGCGTTTCATTGCGGGTCGCCAGCGCCTGCGCCGTGTACAGGGCCTGCGCGCAGACTTCGCCTACATGGTTGACACGCATCAGGGCCCCGGCCTCCGACCTTTCGGCAAGCGTGAGCGCGTCTGCATCTTGCGCGAGCGTCGGGCACGGGCGTCTGGCCCTGGGTGTGGCAAAAAGCGTGCGCAATGACGCGTCGGCGGTGGCTAGCAGGCGGTCAATCGGCAATGGCGGCGTTGTGGGCATGGAAAAACACTCAAGTTGCGGGTACTGAAACCCGATAACACGGGCAGGAGCGTCGCCGAACAGGGCGTCACTGGAGCCGTTTTCGGCTGGCCGGTCGCCCTGGCTTAGGATCCGGTCCGCACTGCCGTGACGCCATGATGGCAGAAACCCCCGCAGCAGACGGCAACGGAGCTGCAAATCCAGGTTGTTTTCGGGACAATTTCGGATGATTTCCTGGCCCGACAAGACCTGTCTTTCAGGGGGAGATATCAAGAATTTCGGGGTTTGTTGCTCGTCAGCAACGAAAACCGCCTGCCGCTATTATTTTTGGGGTCATACCTTTGCCAAAGCGGCGCTCGTCTGGTGCAATACAGTCAACTTCCTTGAACAGGAGGTTGGCCCGGGGTTCCGAACACCTCAGAACCGGAGCCCTATGTTTAACCTTGGAGAAAATTGAAATGAAAAAGACACTCGTAGCGATTGCTGCCCTGGCCGTGGTCGGCGCAGCTTCTGCTCAATCGTCGGTGACCCTGTATGGTCGCATCGACGCTTCCATCGGTAGCGTCAAGACCACCACCGGTGGCGTGACCACTGCTGATCCAGGCGTTCAGATCCGTTCGGGTGGCCACACCGGCAGCCGTTGGGGCCTGCGTGGCACCGAAGACCTCGGTGGCGGCCTGAAAGCCAACTTCGTGCTGGAGCAGGGCTTCAACGTCGATACCGGCACCGCTTCCGCTGCTACTCGCCAGTTCCATCGTCAAGCCTTTGTCGGCCTGTCGGGTGGCTGGGGTTCGTTGAACGTCGGTCGTCAATACGACGTGACCGACAACATGTACGGCCTGTATGACCCGTTTGGCTACTCTGGCTACAGCGCCATGGGTTACTCCTTCAACGTAGGTTGCGGCACCGGCGGTACCGGTGATTGCGTTGGCCGTCAGGACAACACTGTCATGTACACGACCCCGTCGATGGGTGGTTTCTCGGTTGCCGCCATGTGGGCTCCGGGCGAAGACAAGGCTGTTACCGGTCAGCCTGGCGCACCGTATAGCGGTGGCAAGGTCTACGGCATCATGGCCAACTACGCCAACGGTCCGATCGCTGCTGGCTTGGGCTGGCAGTCGAACAAGGACATCACTGCCCGCAATGCGCGTACCGACACCAACTTCGGTGCTTCGTACGATCTGGGCGCTGCCAAGCTGTTCCTGCAACTGGAGAGCGGCAAGAACAAGAACAACGGTGCAGCGGGTGACGGCAAGGATTCCGGTTATGGCGTGGGCGTAGTTATTCCGGTCGGCGCTGCCAGCCTGACCGCAGGTTACGCTGCCGAGAAGCAGAAAATTGGTGGCGCCAAGGTCTCGGATGCCAAGGCATTCGCTCTGCTGGGCAGGTACGACCTGAGCAAGCGCACCTATGTGTACGCTGCTTATCTTCGTGGCGAGACCGACCCGACCGCCGCCGCTGTCGCTACTGTCAAGAGGACGCAATACGGTCTGGGCTTGGTCCACAACTTCTGATCATTGCGCTGGCATTTGGCCAGTGTGAGTGTCTGATAGTTTGAAAACCCGCTGTGGAAACACAGCGGGTTTTTTTCCGCCGGTCAGCGGAACTGACTGACTGCTACTTCATGCAAGCAATGACTCATCGCCCCAAACTTCGAATCATCCCAGTCGGCTGTCTGGCTGGAGCCCTGTCGCTGTTGTCGGCCTGCTCGACGACCAATGAGGGTGACGACAACGATAAACTGGCGCGCAGCCCCTGGGCTGCTGCATCGCTGCCATCGGTCGACCCGACCGGTTGGCAGCACCAGCCATTTCCCGGCAAACGTGCGACCGAATATCGCCATGCGCGCAAGGAGGGCCGCGACGCGATCATGGTGCGCTCCCAGGCTTCGGCCAGCATGTTGCGCCAGAGGGTGCGCATCGAGCCTGCCGAACTCGGGCAGCTGCGGTTCTCCTGGCTGGTTCCCGCATTGGTCGCGGGCGCTGACATGGCGCAGCGCGATGCCGATGACTCGCCGGTGCGCCTGGTGTTGGCTTTCGAAGGCGACCGGTCCCGGTTCTCGGCCAAGAACGCCGCCTTGTCCGAGCTGTCGGAGATGCTGACCGGTGAGCCGCTGCCCTATGCAACGCTGATGTATGTCTGGAGCAACGGCCGGGCGCCTGGAACGGTGCTGCACAACCCCCGCACCGACCGTGTCCGCAAACTGGTCATGGAGTCGGGCGCCCTGCGGTTAAGCCAGTGGCTGGACTATGAACGCAATGTGCGGGCCGATTTCATCCAGGCCTTTGGCGAACCGCCCGGAGCGTTGCTGTTGATCGGTATCATGACCGATACCGACAACACCCGCTCGCAGGCGATGGCGTGGTACGGGCCGCTGCAGCATCGGCGCGGCGGCGCCACGCGGCGGCCGGCTCCGGCCGAATAGGATCCTCGCCAGCCGGCACGCGGGAGACAGGCTGCGCGGCGTGCAGCCGCAGGGATTCACGACGGTGCGCGATGCGGCCGGCGCCGGCGTTTAGAGCCCGACGATGCCGGTTCGACGATCATGCAGTGGCTACAGGAGGCACGCTGCACGCCAGGTATTACCAAGTTAGTGTTAGCATCGGGCGATAAAACCCAAGGTAGTCGCTGTGCCCACACTGTCTGTCAAACTTCCAGAAGCAACAAAACAGCGCATCCAGCTAATCGCGCAGAGCCGGGGGACGACGGTGCATTCTGTGATGGTGAACGCCATCGAATCAGCGCTTGCCACGGCAGAACAGCAAAACGCTCTGGTTGCGGCTGCGCTGCGGTCAAGGGAGCAGGTGCTTGCCTCTGGCACGGTTCTGGATGGCAAGGCCTTTGGTGATTATTTAAAAGCCAAGGTGCGAGGCCAAAATCCCCGACGCCCCCGGGCCATTGGCCTGAAATCCGTAATTTCGGGTAACGGATGACACGATGGGTATTGGCTGCGTCGGCCGCAGTCGATCTCGAGCGCCTGGTGGATTTCTTGCTGGAGCGATTCCCGGACGACGCGGTGCACACCGTCGACCTCATCACAGACGCACTGAATATTCTTGAGCATCACCCGCGCATTGGCCGCCCGTGCGAATCTGCCTTGCGCGAGTTGGTGATTTCAAGAGGTAAAACTGGTTATCTGGCTCTCTATGAATATGACGAGGTGGCCGATCTGGTCATCGTACTTGCAGTGCGCCACCAACGCGAGCAGGACTACCACTGAAGCTGGCGCGTGGGCAGTGGCTTGTTCCGGCTCTCTCGGCCCTGGCCGGTGGCATCAGCAGCAGTATCCGGGCAATGGCCGCAACGACTCTCGCTATGAACAGGCGGACGGGCACGAGGCCGAACTGGTGCGGGCCGACGCACCGGTCGTGCGGGCGGGTCACCTTGTGGTGGATTGCCCGCTCGCCTGATTCCAGTCATGCAGGCCTGAAAAAGGCCCGTGGAGCGGGCCTTGGTATTGTGCTGAAGGCGGGCGTTCTTATTTGACGCTGGTAAACCGCGCCTCGGGCCGATCGTCGTTGCGGTAGACCGTGTCCACGCCTTTTTTCATGGCCCAGGGCCGCAGCTGGTGGTGCAGCGGAATCAACAGCACCTCGTCACGCGTGCGGATCAGTGCGTCGCGGATCATCGCGTTGCGCTTGGTCTGGTCGATCTCCGATTTCATCGCGTCCACCAGGCGGTCCACCTCGGGGTCGCTGATGCGGCCAAAGTTGAAGTTACCGTCGGCGCCGGTGGTCTTGGTGCGCACCAGCGACTGCAGCGTGTATTGAGAGTCCAGCGTGGCGACGCCCCAGCCCAGCAGGTAGGCCGAGGTGTCGAAGTTCTGCACTTTCTGAATGAAGGTGGCCATCGATTCGGCAGCCAGCTTGGTCTTGACGCCAATGCGCGCCCACATCACGGCAATGTTCTGGCAGATTTCCTCGTCGTTGACATAGCGGTTGTTCGGGCAATTGAGCTGGATCTCGAAGCCATTCGGATAGCCGGCGTCGGCGAGAAGCTTCTTGGCCTTGTCGGCGTCGGCCTTGATCGGTTGGTCCAGTTCAGGCGAATGGCCGTTGACACCGGGCGCCACCATGATGCCTGCCGGCAGCGACAGGCCGCGCATGGTACTGCGCTTGATCAGCTCCCGGTCGATGGCGATGTTCAGTGCCTCGCGCACCCGCTTGTCCTTGAATGGGTTCTTGCCCTTGACGTCGGAGTACTTGAGCTCCGGGCTGAACATGTCCAGTGCCAGGAAGATCGTGCGCACCTCGTTGCCGTCCATGACCTTGAGCTTGGAGTCGGCGCGGATACGGGCCACGTCTTGCGTGGGCAGGTCGGTCAGCATGTCGAGTTCACCCGACAGCAAGGCGGCGACGCGGGTCGGGTCGGACTTGATGGGCGTATAGATGACTTCGGTCACGTTGCCGCCGTGCTTGCCCCACCAGTTCTTGTTGATGGTCATGGTGACCTTCTGGTCGGGCTGCCATCCGGTGATGTCGTACGGGCCCGTGCCGTTGACATTGCGCGAGGCGAAGTTCTCTTCCTTGTTCTTGTAGTCCTGCACGTTGGTGGTGCCGTTCTTGTCGGCCCAGGCCTTGCCCATGATGCGAAAGTCGATCAGGTTGCGCAACAGCATCGGGTTGGGCGTGTCCAGCGTCATGTCGATCGTGAAATCGTCGATCTTCTTGATGTCCTTGATGCCAGTCACATAGATCGACATCGTGCCTTGCGGCTGCTTGATGCGGCCAAAACTGAAGACGACATCGTCTGCGCCGAAGGTCGAGCCATCGCGGAATTTCACGCCCCGGCGCAACTCGAAACGCACATTGGTTGGAGAGACATAGCGCCAGCTGGTGGCCAGGCCCGGCTCGACATCGAACTTGGGCCCGTAACGCGTCAGGCCCTCATAGGAGTGCATCAGAATCGCGTTCGTTGTCGCATGGTTCTGGGAGTGGGGATCGAGTGTCAGGATGTCGTTCTGGGCACCCCACTTCAATGTGGTGGCCTGAAGCGGTGTTGCCGCGAGGCCTGCGACCAGCGCAGCGGCGGCCAGGACGATTTTTAGACGCATGGTCAATTCCCTCAATGATGAAGAGCATCATGCTATGGGCGACGCCTGACCCCGGCAACAGGGGAAACCCGCGCCAGCCATATCCCGTGGTATGGTGAAACGCAGGGCGTGCTACATTCGCCGCTTTCCAACAGGATTCGATGTTCGTTTTCATCCTTCGCCGACTGCTGCAGGCTGTCTTTGTGATGGTCACGGTCGCGTTCATCGCGTTCCTGCTGTTCCAGTTTGTCGGCGATCCCGTGCTGTTCATGCTGGGCCAGGATGCCACGGCGGAGCAGGTTCAGGCACTGCGCGAGGCGCTGGGGCTGGATCGCTCCTTCATTGTCCAGTTCTGGAGTTTTCTGCTCAATGCGGCGCAGGGCGATTTCGGCCAAAGCCTGCGCCAGGGTGGCAAGGTATCGGCGCTGATCGCCGAGCGTTTGCCTGCCACGCTGGAGCTGGCGCTGGTTGCCGCCAGCCTGGCGCTGGCCGTCGGCGTGCCCATGGGCGTGTATGCGGCCCTGCGCCGCGGAAATTTCCTGAGCCAGTCGTTCATGATGTTCTCCCTGCTGGGCGTGTCCTTGCCGACTTTTCTGATCGGCATATTGCTGATCCTGGTGTTTTCGGTCTGGCTCGGATGGTTCCCCAGTTTTGGCCGCGGCGACACGGTGGCGGTCGGGGGTTGGAAAAGTGGTCTGCTGACGGCCGACGGCTGGCACCATATCGTGTTGCCGGCGATCACGCTGGCCATCTTTCAGCTCACGCTGATCATGCGGCTGATTCGGGCCGAAATGCTCGAGGTGCTGCGCACCGACTACATCAAGTTCGCACGGGCCCGTGGCCTGAGCGACCGCACGATCCATTTTGGCCATGCGCTGAAGAATACGCTGGTGCCGGTGATGACCATCACCGGCCTGCAACTGGGCGGGCTGATCGCGTTTGCAATCATCACCGAGACCGTATTCCAGTGGCCCGGCATGGGTTTGCTTTTCATCCAGGCCGTGAACTTCGCCGACATCCCGGTCATGGCCGCCTATCTATGCCTGATATCGCTGATCTTCGTCGTGATCAACCTGGTGGTCGACCTGTTGTATTTTGCGGTGGATCCGCGCCTGCGCATCAGCGGGAAGGGGCATTGACCATGACGACACTGCAAGAACCCCGGCTGCGCGCCAAAGGCCGTGCATTTGCCCATATTGCCCGGTTCCATCCCGAGCTGACCGCGTTTCGACGTGACCTGCATGCGCACCCGGAGTTGGGGTTCGAGGAGCGCTATACCTCGGCGCGCGTGGCCGAGGCGCTCAAGCTATGCGGCGTCGACGAAATCCATACCGGCATCGGCAAGACCGGTGTTGTCGCGGTGGTGCGGGGCAGGCTCTGCGACAGTGGCCGCATGGTCGGTTTGCGTGCCGACATGGACGCGTTGCCGTTGACCGAGCACAACGATTTCGCCTGGAAGTCCTCCACCACGGGCCTGATGCATGGTTGTGGCCACGACGGGCACACCGCGATGCTGATTGGCGCTGCGCGCTATCTGTCGGAGACCCGCCATTTCAACGGCACGGCCGTGCTGATCTTCCAGCCGGGCGAAGAAGGGTATGCCGGCGCCCGGGTGATGATCGAGGAGGGATTGTTCGATCGTTTCCCGGTCGATAGCGTGTACGGGATGCACAACCAGCCGCTGCTGCGGCCCGGCACCATCGGCGTCAATGCCGGACCGGTCATGGCTGCGGCCGACCGGATCACGATCACGATCACCGGGCGCGGCGGGCACGGCGCGCATGCCTACGCCACGGTCGATCCGGTACTGGTGGCGGCGCACATCATTACTGCGGTGCAGAGCATCGTGTCGCGCAATGTGCGGCCGGTCGATTCCGCGGTGGTCAGCCTGTGCGCCATGCAGGCCGGCGACCTCGGTGGAATGAGCGTGATACCGGATACCGCCACCCTGGTGGGCACGGTGCGCACGTTCAGCCCGGTGGTGCAGGACATGGTCGAGCGCCGTTTGACGGAACTCTGTGCTTCCGTGGCGATCGGTTTTGGCGCAACGGCGTCGGTGCACTATGAGCGGCTGTATCCGGCCACGGTCAACAGCGCGCCGGAGGCGCACATCGCCGCGGACGTGGCGACCAGTCTGGTCGGGCGCGAGCATGTGGTGCGCGACCTGGAGCCCAGCATGGGCGCGGAGGACTTCTCCTTCATGCTGCAGGTCAAGCCGGGCGCCTACCTGCGGGTGGGGCAGGGCGCCGAGAACGGCGTTGGCAGTTGCTCGCTGCACAACAGCCGCTATGACTTCAACGACGAGATCCTGCCTTTGGGTGCGGCATTGCATGCCGGCCTGGCGGAGCATGTGATGCCGCTGGCCGGCGAAGGTGCGTCTTGAGGCGGGCCGTCGCTTTCTCGGTCTTACCGCGTACTGCGCATCGCGCATTGGCGGTGCCATGAACCGTTTCCACCGCATCTGGAACAGCGACGTCGGCTACAGCTTTCGCAACTCGCCGGTCGCCATCGGTGCCATGCTGGTCGCCTTCGTGTGCCTTTTCTGCGCCGTTTTCGCCGGTTGGGTGGCGCCGCACAACCCGTTCGACCTGGCCACGCTGGACCTGGCCAACGCCCGCCTGCCGCCGGCGTGGACGACCGACGGCAGTGCGAAATTCGTGCTCGGAACGGATGACCAGGGACGCGACATCCTGTCGGCCCTGATGTACGGCGCCCGCATCTCGCTGGCGGTTGGTTTTGCCTCGGTTGTCCTGTCGGTGATCATCGGCGTTGTGCTCGGGCTTCTGGCCGGTTTCCTGGGCGGCTGGGTCGACGCCGCGCTGATGCGCCTGTGCGACGTGATGCTGTCGTTTCCGGCGATCCTGGTGGCCCTGCTGATCGCGGGCGTCGGGCGCGCCATCTTTCCGAACGCGCCGGACAACCTGGCGCTTGGCGTGCTGATCGTCTCGATCACGCTGACCGGCTGGGTCCAGTATGCGCGCACCGTGCGCGGCTCGACGATGGTCGAGCGCAACAAGGAATATGTGCAGGCAGCCCGGGTCACCGGCGTGGCGCCGCTTCGCATCATGCGCCGCCATGTGCTGCCCAATGTGCTGGGTCCGGTTCTGGTGCTGGCCACGATCCAGGTCGCCACGGCCATCATCACCGAGGCCACGCTGTCGTTCCTGGGCGTCGGGGCACCGCCGACCTCGCCGTCGCTGGGTACCTTGATCCGGATCGGCAACGACTACCTTTTCTCGGGCGAATGGTGGATCACGATTTTCCCGGGGCTGATGCTGATCATCATTGCGCTGTCGGTCAACCTGCTCGGCGATTGGCTGCGCGACGCGCTCAACCCGCGGCTGCGCTAGAGAAAACCACGCATGAGCAGCAGGGCCGTTCCCAAAGCGAATCCCGCGGTGCGCAGCACGAGGGCAGTTCGGTGAAACTTCTTCAAGTCAAGGACCTGGTGGTCGAGTTCCCGACCCGCGCCGGCACCTTGCGCGCGCTCGACAAAATCTCGTTCGATATCGCTCCGGGCGAGATCCTGGGCGTGGTCGGTGAGTCGGGTGCCGGCAAATCGCTGACAGGCGCGGCCATCATCGGCTTGCTGGAACCACCGGGACGCGTTGCAGGGGGAGAGATCCTGCTCGAAGGCCAGCGCATCGACAACCTGGGCCACGAGGAGATGCGGCATATCCGGGGCCGACGCATCGGCGCGATCTTCCAGGACCCACTGACCTCGCTCAATCCGTTGTATTCGATCGGTCGGCAACTGATCGAAACCATCCGCGCGCACTTGCCCATGAGCGAGAAGCAGGCGCGCGACCGGGCGGTCGCGCTGCTGCAGGACACCGGCATTCCCGCCGCCGAACAGCGCATCGACCATTCTCCGCACCAGTTCTCGGGCGGCATGCGCCAGCGCGTCGTGATCGCACTCGCATTGGCCGCCGAACCCAAGCTGATCGTTGCCGACGAGCCGACCACCGCGCTCGATGTGTCGATCCAGGCGCAGATCATTGCGCTGCTCAAGACGGTGTGCAAGGACCGCGGCGCCGCCGTGATGCTGATCACGCACGACATGGGTGTCATCGCCGAGACCTGCGACCGGGTCGCGGTGATGTATGCCGGACGTATCGCCGAGATCGGGCCGGTGCACGAGGTCATCAACCATCCGGCCCATCCGTACAGCGCCGGTTTGATGGCGGCAATTCCGGACATCACGGTCGACCGCGAGAACCTGCACCAGATCGACGGCGCGATGCCGCGGCTCAACGCGATACCCGCCGGTTGCGCCTTCAATCCCCGCTGTGATCGGGTGATGGAGCGCTGCGGCCGGGAGCGCCCGGAACTGATGGATGCAGGGCCCACCCGCGCCGCCTGTTGGCTGCATGCCGCTGCGGCGGCCTGATTCGGAACATACCCATGGCACTGGTTCAAGCCGACGATCTTGCAATGCATTTCGATGTTTCGGCCCCCTGGCTGAACCGGGTAATCGAGCGCACGCCGCGGCTGCTGCTGCATGCGGTCGACGGTGTCAGTTTCGAGATCGAGAAGGGCAAGACGCTGGCACTGGTGGGCGAATCGGGTTGCGGAAAAAGCACGGTTGCACGGCTGCTGGTGGGGCTGTACCAGCCGACCCGGGGCCATTTCCAGTTCGATGGGGCCGATGCCCATGTGACCTACAACGGGGCTGCCGGCCTGCAGTTGCGCCGGCGTATCCAGATGATCTTCCAGGATCCGTATGCCAGTTTGAATCCGCGCTGGGTGGTCGAGGACATCATTGGCGAGCCCTTGGCCGAACATGGGCTGATCACCGACAAGGACGCGCTGCAGGCGCGGGTCGAGGAATTATTGCTGTCGGTCGGCATGGCGGCGCAGGACCGCATCAAGTACCCGCACCAGTTCTCCGGCGGGCAGCGCCAGCGCATTTCCATCGCGCGGGCGCTGGCCACCCAGCCTGATTTCCTGGTATGTGATGAGCCTACCTCGGCGCTGGATGTGAGCGTGCAGGCGCAGGTGCTCAACATCATGAAAGAGCTGCAGCGCCGCCTGGGCCTGACTTACCTGTTCATTTCGCACAACCTGGCGGTGGTGCGCCATGTCAGCGACCAGGTTGGCGTGATGTACCTGGGCCGGCTGGTCGAACTGGCCGACAAGCAGGAACTGTTTGCCAATCCGCGCCACCCGTATACGCGCATGCTGCTCGATGCGATCCCGAAGATGCACGATACCGGTCGCGCGCGCACGCCGGTGCAGGGCGAAGTACCCAATCCGCTGAGTCCGCCGACCGGTTGCGCTTTTCATCCGCGCTGCCCGCATGCCAACGACCGTTGCATGGCCGAGCGGCCGCAGATGCGCCAGATCAAGGCTCTGCGTATCGCCTGTCACGCGGTAGAAGAAGGCCGCATCTGAGCAATTACCCGGTGTGGCCGGGACCCGGTCCTCAGGTGTAGCGTTTGCTGCGCAGGTTGTTCTTCATCTCGCGCAGGCGCGGCTGCACCAGGTCGCCGCCCAGCCGCAGTGCCACGCAGGTGGCCAATATGTCGATGATCAGCAGGTGCAGCAGCCGCGACACCATCGGACTGTAGTTGTCGAAACCTTCCGGATGATCTGCGGACAGGTGGACATCACCGGCGCCGGCCAGCGGTGAGCCGGTGGCGGTGATAACGATCGTTGTGGCGCCGTTGCGCCGGGCGATGTCGCAGGCGTCCATCAGGTCGCGGGTGCGGCCAGAGTTGGAGATGATCACCACGCAGTCGCCCGGGCCCAGCATCGACGCGCTCATGACCTGCATGTGGCCGTCGCTGTAGGCGATGGTGTTGACCCCCAGCCGGAAAAACTTGTGTTGCGCATCCTGCGCCACGACACCGGAATTGCCGACACCAAAAAACTCGAGCCGCTTGCCATTGCGGTAGGTGTCGACCATCGACTGGGCCGCCTTGTCGATTGCGCCCGAGCTGGCGTCGTTGCGGTATTTCAGGAACGCCGCCACGGTGTTGTCGATCACCTTGACCATGATGTCGCCGGTCTTGTCGTCGGCGTCGACGCTGCGGTGGATGAAGGGCACGCCTTCGCTGACGCTGCCGACCAGCTTTCGCTTGAAGTCGGCCAGTCCGTCATAGCCGACGCTGCGGCAAAACCGCACGACGGTGGGCTTGCTGACATGGGCGCGGTCGGCCAGTTCGGTGACCGGCAACGAGGCGAACGCGCGCGGATTGGCCAACACCAGCCTGGCTACCCGTTGCTCGGCCGGCGCGAGTGACGGCAGGGAGGCTTTGATGCGTTCGAGCATGGGCGGGCCTACTTGTTCAGTAGAGGTTCCGCGCACGAAGCAGGACATCCGACATCCGACGAAATGTCGGTGTCAGAGCAAAATTGCTGTGCAATTCTTGGTCTGACACACGAAGCATGACATCCGACATCCGACGAAATGTCGGTGTCAGAGCAAAATTGCTGCGCAATTCTTGGTCTGACACACGAAGTCTCATGATTCCTCACTCCAGCAAAACCCATCGCGCGCGATCATTGCGCTGGACGCGCTCGGCCCCCAGGTCCCGCTGGCGTATATCCGCGGGCCCTGGCGGTCGGCGCTCCAGGCCCGCATGATCGGTTCCACCCAGCGCCAGGCCTCCTCTTGCTCGTCGCTGCGCACGAACAGGTTCAGGCGACCGCCAACAACGTCCATCAGCAGGCGTTCGTAGGCTCCCACGCGTTGGGCGCCGAAGCGGGTGTCAAAGTCCAGGTCGAGTTGCACCGGCGCCAGACTCTGGGCCTTGCCGCGGTCATCGCGCCCCTGGGCCAGCAGGTGCAACTCCAGTCCATCGCGCGGCTGCAGATTGATCACCAGGCGATTGGACATGCCGATGTGGGAGTCATAGATCGCATGCGGCGTGGGCCGGAAGTTCACGACAATATGTGCATCGCGTCCGCCCAGGCGCTTGCCGGTGCGGATGTAGAACGGTACGCCGGCCCAGCGCCAGTTGGAGATCTCGGTGCGTAGCGCAACAAAAGTTTCGGTATGGCTCTCGGGATCGACTCCTTGCTCGGCGCGGTAAGCGGGAACGGCGTTGCCGCCTATCTTGCCGGGACCATACTGGCCGCGGATCACGTCGCTGACCAGGCTGGCCGCCGTCCAGGGCTTGAGCGAGCGCAGCACCTTGAGTTTTTCGTCGCGGATCGCGTCGGCATGCGAGTTGATCGGCGGTTCCATGCCGATGGCGCACAGCAGCTGCAGCGCATGGTTCTGCACCATGTCGCGCAGCGCGCCGGTCGTGTCGTAGAAGGCGCCGCGCTTTTCGACGCCGAGCTCCTCGGCGATCGTGATCTGGATGTTGGCGATGTGTTCGCGCTTCCACAAGGGTTCGAACAGGGCGTTGCCAAAGCGTAGCGCGAACAGGTTCTGCACCGCGGGCTTGCCCAGGTAGTGGTCGATGCGAAACACCTGGCGTTCGCTGAAGATGGCGCACACCGTGCGGTTGATGGCACGGTTGGAGGCCAGGTCGTGGCCCAGCGGTTTTTCCAGCACGATGCGGGTGTTCGGGGTATTGAGCTCGACCGCCGCGAGTTGCTCGCAGACAGTCGTGAAAAGCGCCGGCGCGGTGGCCAGGTACATCACCACCGTGTCGGCGTTGCGGTCGCGCAGGACCTGTGCCAGGCGCGGATAGTCCTGCGCGCCGGACAGATCCATGCGCAGGAAATGCAGCAATGCGGCAAAACGCGCAAACTCATCTTCGGTAGGGCGCTTGTCGAGTTCGACCTTTTCAAACCGGGCATGGATCAGCGCTCGGTATTGCTCGTCGGAGTGGTCGTCGCGGCCGATGCCGATGATGCGGGCACCCTCGGGCAGGCTGCCATGGCGAAATGCCTGGAACAGGGCGGGCATCAGTTTGCGCCAGGCCAGATCACCGGTGCCACCAAATAGGACTAAATCAAAGGACATGTTCAAAAGTTACTTAAATTGACGTTGATACTGTAACTTTGTTTCATCGATAATTCAAGCAAACAGCGCGGCGATGTTGCATGCGCGCCTAACCTTTTTTGCATTTTTCGGAGCATCCATGAACCAGCTCGACGCATTGAAACAATTCACCACCGTCGTGGCCGATACCGGCGACTTCAAGCAACTTGGGCAGTTCAAACCCCAGGACGCCACCACCAACCCGTCGCTGATCCTCAAGGCGGTGGGCATGCCCGACTACGGGCATTTGTTGCAGGAAGTAGTTGCAAAGTACCGCGGGCAGCCGCTGGACGCCGTCATGGACCGGCTGCTGGTGCGTTTCGGTTGCGAGATCCTGTCGGTGGTGCCGGGCCGGGTTTCGACCGAGGTCGACGCGCGCTTGAGCTTCGACACCAACGCAACCTTCACCCGGGCGCAGCGCATCGTCGATCTGTACCAGGGCGAAGGAGTCCATGTCGACCGGGTGCTGATCAAGGTCGCCGCGACCTGGGAGGGCATACAGGCGGCGGCCAAGCTGCAGCAGCAGGGCATCCACACCAATCTCACGCTGCTGTTCTCGTTCTGCCAGGCGGTGGCCTGCGGCCAGGCGAAGGTGCAGCTGATCTCGCCGTTCGTCGGGCGCATCTACGACTGGTACAAGAAATCCGCCGGCGCAGCTTGGGTCGAAGCCGACCATGCCGGTGCCAGGGATCCCGGCGTGGAGTCGGTCCGCAACATCTACAACCACTACAAGAAATTCGGCATCAAGACCGAGATCATGGGCGCGAGTTTTCGCAATGTCGGTCAGATCCAGGCGCTGGCGGGTTGCGACCTGCTCACCATCAGCCCGGACCTGCTGGCCACGTTGGCCCAGTCGGATGCAGCATTGCCGCGCATGCTCGATCCGAAAGCCGCGCATGGCCTCGATCTGCCGGCGGTCAACCATGACGAGGCCAGTTTCCGCTTTGCGCTGAATGAGGATGCAATGGCTACCGAAAAGCTCGCCGAGGGTATTCGCGCCTTTTGCGCCGATGCGATCAGACTCGAAAAGCTCATGCTCGCGGCTTAGGCCGCCACGACAGGACGACGCCATGATCGATACCACCCGTTGTGACCAGACCGCGGCCTGGAGTGCACTGCGTACCGCCCATGCGACCCGCGGCGCCGGTTTTGACCTGCGCCAGGCGTTTGCAAACGACCCGGGACGCTTTGAGGCATTGAGCCAGGACGCGCCGCATGTATTCGCGGACATGTCGAAAAACCTGCTCGACCGTGATACGGAGTCGCTGCTGCTGCAGCTGGCACATCAATGCGGTGTCGCGCAGTATCGGGACGCGATGTTCGCGGGCGAGGCGATCAACAATACGGAACAACGCGCCGTCCGGCATGTGGTGTTGCGTGCGCCCAGGCCCGCAAGCGGCTTCGCGTCGCAGGATGCCGACCTGGCCGCCGCCCACGAAACGCTCGACGCCATGCTCGCCTACGCCGAGCAGGTCCGCGCTGACCCGGCCATCACCGACGTGGTGAACATCGGCATTGGCGGCTCCGACCTGGGGCCGCAGATGGTGGTGCGGGCGCTGGACGCTTTCGCGCTGGCCGGCAAACGGCTGCATTTTGTTTCCAACGTCGACGGTCACGAACTCGACGCGACGCTCAAGCGCCTGCAAAGTGCCAGTACGCTGTTTCTGATCGCCTCCAAGACCTTCACGACGATCGAGACCATGACCAATGCGGCGTCGGCCAAGCAATGGTTCGAGGGGCAGGGCGGCACCGATATTGCGCGCCATTTTTGCGCGCTGACGACCAACGTCGCAGCGGCCAATCAATTTGGCATCAGCACCACCTTCGGGTTCTGGGACTGGGTGGGCGGGCGCTATTCCGTCTGGTCCGCAATCGGCCTGCCAATCGCGATTGCGATTGGCGCCGACGGCTTTCGCGCTTTCCTGGCCGGTGCGCATGCGATGGACGCGCATTTCCGTCTGGCGCCGATGGAGCGCAATTTGCCGATACGGCTGGCGTTGATCGACATCTGGTATCGCAATTTCTACGGCTATACCAGCCGCAGCATTGCGCCCTACCACAGCGCGCTGGCGCGCTGGCCGGCCTACCTGCAGCAACTGGAAATGGAAAGCAACGGCAAGCGGGTGGATCGGCATGGCAACCCATTGCCCTACGCCACAGCGCCGGTGTTGTGGGGTGAGCCGGGCACCAATGGCCAACACGCGTATTTCCAGATGCTGCACCAGGGTACTGATGTGGTGCCGGTCGAGTTCGTGGCGGTGAAAAGCCCTCGACATGCACTGGACGGGCACCACGACCTGCTGCTGGCCAATGTGCTTGCGCAGGCGCAGGCATTGATGATTGGCCAGCCGGACGCCGGCGGCCATCGTGATTTTCCGGGCAATCGCCCCAGCAGCTTCTTGCTGCTGGACGTATTGAGCCCGGCCAGTCTGGGCGCGTTGATCGCGTTGCAGGAGCATCGTGTCTTCGTCAGCGGCGCTATCTGGGGCATCAACAGTTTTGACCAGTGGGGTGTGGAACTGGGCAAGGTGCTGGCCAAGGCGATTGCGCCGCGCCTGCACAGTGGCGATGCCAGCGGCCTGGATGGCTCCAGCGCCGGGTTGCTGCGCCGTTTGCGCGCGACGCCGACTTCGTCGACCTGACCGCCAACGCCGCGCGCCCATGCTTTCACTCCAGCAGGCGCGCAATCTGCATCTGGCCGCCCAGGGGCTGCTGCGGCCCGCGCCGCGCGCGGCCACGCCGCTGGCCGTGCGCCGATGCATCGAACGCATGCAGTTGCTGCAGATCGACACCATTCATGTGGTGGCACGCAGCCCGTACCTGGTGTTGTTTTCGCGCCTGGGTGCCTACCCGATGCAATGGCTCGATGACACATTGGTCCGCGGCCATGTGTTCGAAAGCTGGGCCCATGAAGCCTGTTTGGTGCCGGTCGATCAGCTTGCACTGCACCGCAGCCACAACCGGGACACGCGCAAGCATTGGGGGCTGGCGATGGGCCGCAGTGCCGACGCGCAGCAGCGTGCCCATCTGGCGCGCCTGCTGGACCATGTGCGCAGCAATGGCCCGGTGCGATCGGCCGACTTTGCCCGTATCGATGGGCGCAGTGGTGGCTGGTGGGGCTGGAAGGATGAAAAAACCTGGCTCGAAGCCTTGTTCGCCCGTGGTGATCTGATGGTGGCACTTCGCGACCGGTTCCAGCGTGTCTACGACCTGGCCGAGCGCGTGCACCCGGGCGTGCTGGAACTGGCGCTGCCCGGTCCCGCCGTCGTGCACCGGGAATTCATCGAGCGCTCGGTGCTGGCGCTGGGCATCACGCAGGCGCGCTGGGTGAACGACTATTTCAGGACCAAACCGCGCCTGCGCGATACCGATCTGGATGACCTGGTGGCCCAGGGGCTGCTGGTGCGCACATCCGTGGCCGGATGGGAATTGCCAGCGTATGTGCATGTGGACAACCTGTCGCTGCTGCGCCAGGCGCAGCGGGGCCGATTACTGGCGGTCCACACCACGGTGCTGTCGCCTTTCGACCCGATCGTGTGGGACCGCGAACGCGTATCGACCTTGTTCGGGTTTGACTACCGCATCGAGTGCTACACGCCGGCGGAAAAGCGCAGGCACGGCTATTTCGTGCTGCCGCTGCTCCATTGCGGCGCCTTGATCGGCAGGCTGGATGCCAAGGCCCACCGGGTAGACGGTGTGTTCGAGGTCAAGGTGCTGTTTCTGGAACCCGGCGTGGTGGCCGATGCCACATTGGTGTCGGCGCTGGCGGGGGCGCTCGTGCGCTGTGCGCGCTGGCATGGCGCCGGGCGGGTGCGTTTGCTGCGCACTGCGCCGGCATCACTCGCCCCGGTCGTTCGGCGCGCACTGCGGCTGTGCCTGCAGGAGCCTGCATGACGACCAATATCGTGTTTGATTTTGGCGCCGTGCTGTTCAGCTGGCGTCCCGACCTGCTGGTTGCGGAACGGTTTGCGCAGCGGGCCCCAACACCGCATGCGGCGCAGGCGTTGGCACGGGACATATTTCACCATGATGACTGGCAGGCGTTCGACCGTGGCGCATTGCCCTTGCCGCTGGTGGTCGAGCGCACCGCGCAGCGCCTGGCGCTGCCACAGCCAGATTTGTTGGCCTTCATGTCGGGCATCGGAGAGCGGCTGGCGCCGATGCCCGATACCGTAGACCTGCTGGCGCGGTTGCGCGAACGGCGTGAACGATCGGGCGCGATTCGGCTGTTCTACCTGTCCAATATGCCGGCTCCGTTCGCCCGGGTGCTGGAGCGTCGCCATGCGTTTTTGCGCTGGTTCGATGGCGGTGTTTTTTCCGGCGATGTGCAACTCATCAAGCCTGATCCCGCCATTTACGCGTTGTTGGAGGCGCGGTATGCACTGGAGCCGGCGCAAACGGTATTCATCGACGACCTGGCGGCCAATGTGGCGGTGGCACAGGCCCGGGGATGGCGCGGCGTGCATTTCGAATCGCCGCAGCAGGCTGCGCTGCAGCTGGCCCGCGCACTGGCCTGAAGTCGCGCAGGCTGTGCGCCGGCGCTACTGGATGCATCTGCCAACGTGTTGGTCTGGCCGCTCCCGATCGAATGCCTGCTGGTGCGACATCGAATCGGCGGGCGCTGGTTGTGGCCAATTTCCGACTGTCCTACCGGCCGGTCGCGCTTATGGTGTGGTTTTCAGTTGATTGGTTTGTGAACTCGATGCTAGTGTGGAGGCGGGTATGCGCTGAGCGACAATTCTGGGGTGGCATTCACTATTTCGCCTTAAAGGAATCCTACTTATGGAAACGGCAAGT
Source organism: Rhodoferax sp. (assembly GCA_031396205.1). GTDB lineage: Bacteria > Pseudomonadota > Gammaproteobacteria > Burkholderiales > Burkholderiaceae_C > CAISIP01. Next base: position 286,013 of record JANNKH010000006.1, on the reverse strand, counting down.
CTGGGATTTGCGGTTCGGCTGGCCAACAGCGACCAGGATTTTCGCGATGCGTGCAGGGTGCGCGCCATTGCCTATGGGCACCATGATCCGGAACTCGGCCCCAGGTTTGGCGACATGGAGCAATTGGACACGGCGGAGGGCACGGTTGTGCTGTTGTGCCGCGATCGATCCAGCGGCCAGTGCGTGGGGACTGCCCGGATTCAGGTAAGCGGTTTTGGCCCGCTCACGCTGGAGTCGAGTCTGTACCTGCCGGGCTGGTTGACAAGCCGATTGCGGGCCCAGGTATCGCGGCTGGCGGTCGTAGCGGGTGCCAGCAACATGGTCAAGCTGTTGTTGATGAAGGCCAGCTACCAATATTGCCTGGCTACTCAGGTGCGCTGGATGGTGATCGGTGCCCGTTCCGCGGCGCTGATCCGCAATTACCGCAGCCTCGGATTCCAGGATGTGTTCGAGGGCGGTGCCTGGGTTCCGCTGGCCAGCGGCGGCGGATTGCCACACCAGATCCTGGCGCTGGATGTGGCCGGCGCCAAGGACGCCTGGCAGGCGACCAAGAATCGGCTGCTCGGGTTCATGACCGAGGTCGTGCATACCGATGTGCAGGTCGTGGCGGCCAACGATGATGAGGTGTTGTCCCAGCCGGCCGCGCTTGCCGCCTGAGAACCATTCATTCCCATCCGTTCGCGCCAAGCCCGGCAAACCCTGCTACCTCGTCGACTGGTGCTGCGTCGCACAAGAAAAAAACCCCGCAGCGTTCGCACACTGCGGGGTTTCTGATTACTGGTCGGGCAGCGACGACGCGACCCGACGGGACTTGAAGGTTGTCAGGCCGCAAGGCGCGGTGTCCGACGGCCCTCAAGGCCAGGGGCCGGATTACATGCCCATGCCGCCCATGCCGCCCATGCCACCCATGTCGCCGCCCATGCCGCCGCCCATGCCACCAGCGCCGGACTCTTCTTTAGGAGCCTCGGCGATCATGGCTTCGGTGGTCAGCATCAGCGACGCGACCGAGGCTGCGTTCTGCAGCGCGGTGCGGGTCACCTTGGTCGGGTCCAGGATACCCATTTCGATCATGTCGCCATAGGTGTCGTTGGAGGCGTTGAAGCCGTAGTTGCCCTTGCCAGCCAGCACCGCATTGACGACGACGGAGGCTTCGCCGCCAGCGTTGTACACAATCTCGCGCAGCGGCGACTCGATCGCACGCAGGACCAGCTTGATGCCGGCGTCCTGGTCCGAGTTGTCACCCTTGATCTTGCCGGCGGACTGCATGGCACGCAGCAGCGCTACGCCACCACCGGCCACGATGCCTTCTTCGACTGCAGCGCGGGTTGCGTGCAGTGCGTCCTCGACGCGGGCCTTCTTCTCTTTCATCTCGACTTCGGTGGCAGCGCCAACCTTGATCAGGGCCACGCCACCAGCGAGTTTGGCAACCCGCTCCTGGAGCTTTTCCTTGTCGTAGTCGGAGGTGGCCTCCTCGATCTGAACACGCACCTGCTTGACGCGCGCCTCGATGTCGGCAGCGGCACCGGCGCCATCGATGATGATGGTGTTTTCCTTGCTCACTTCGACGCGCTTGGCAGAACCCAGGTCAGCCAGCGTGACTTTTTCGAGCGTCAGGCCGACTTCTTCGGCAATGACCTTGCCACCGGTCAGGATGGCGATGTCTTCCAGCATGGCTTTGCGGCGATCGCCGAAACCGGGCGCCTTGACAGCCACAACCTTCAGGATGCCGCGGATGGTGTTGACCACCAGTGTTGCCAGGGCCTCGCCTTCGACGTCTTCGGAGACGATCAGCAGCGGACGGCCGGACTTGGCCACTTGCTCGAGCGTGGGCAACAGGTCGCGGATGTTGCTGATCTTCTTGTCATACAACAGCACGAACGGGTTCTCCAGCATCGCAGCCTGTTTTTCAGGGTTGTTGATGAAGTAGGGCGACAGGTAGCCGCGGTCGAATTGCATGCCTTCGACGACCTCGAGCTCGGACTCGAGCGACTTGCCGTCTTCAACGGTAATCACGCCTTCCTTGCCGACCTTGTCCATCGCGTCAGCGATGATCTTGCCGATGGTCTCGTCGGCATTGGCCGAGATCGAGCCTACCTGGGCGATTTCCTTGGAGGTGGTGGTGGCTTTCGAGGCTTTCTTCAGCTCGGCGACCAGAGCGGTGACCGCCTTGTCGATGCCGCGCTTCAGATCCATCGGGTTCATGCCGGCCGCGACATACTTCATGCCTTCGCGGATGATGCTCTGGGCCAGCACGGTAGCCGTGGTGGTGCCGTCGCCAGCGATGTCGGAGGTCTTGGAAGCGACTTCCTTGACCATCTGCGCGCCCATGTTCTGCAGCTTGTCCTTGAGTTCGATTTCCTTGGCCACGGACACCCCGTCCTTGGTCACGGTGGGGGCGCCGAACGAACGCTCGAGCACCACGTTACGGCCTTTGGGGCCCAGGGTTACCTTGACGGCGTTGGCCAGGATGTTCACACCCTCGACCATGCGTGCGCGGGCTTCGCCGCCGAAAATGACGTCTTTTGCTGCCATAGTATTTCTCCGAATCTAGTAAATGAGTGGATGGGCTGGGTGGATTACTTGGCGTCGACGACTGCGAACAGGTCGTCTTCCTTCATCACCAGCAGTTCGTCGCCGTCGACCTTGACGGTCTGGCCGCTGTATTTGCCGAACAGGACGCGGTCGCCGACTTTGACGGCCATGGCGCTGATCTCGCCCTTGTCGTTTTTCTTGCCTGGGCCAACAGCCAGTACTTCTCCCTGATCCGGCTTTTCAGCCGCGCTATCAGGAATGACGATGCCAGACGCCGTCTTGGTTTCGTTTTCCACGCGTTTGACGATCACACGGTCGTGCAGGGGGCGAAGTTTCATAAAAGATCTCCTTGATTTGAAACAGGGTTGACATCAAAAAAGCAGCAACACAAAAGTTGGTGCTCAATAACTTGAGTCGATGGTGTTGCTAGCACTCATCTCCATCGAGTGCTAATGATAAGGGCTTCGAGCGCTATTTCAAGCCGGCGCCATAAAAAAGATGTGGCCAACCAGCCCGGCTGGCAGTGCCGGCGCGGGCTGTACCTTGCGAACGCGCTGGTTGGCGCGGTGATCGTCCTGCGCCAGCGGAGCGTGCGACCACCGCCTGGCGGCGCCAGCAGTCTGGCCACCGCGCCTGCGCGCGTCAGTAAGATAGCAGCCATGATCATCTCGCTGATTGACGGGGCAGAGCGCCTGTGCGACGACGCGCTGGTACTGGCCGCGCTGCGCAGGGCCGGCGCGCGCGATCCGATCTATGGCGCATCCGTGTTGATCGCCATCAGCAATGCGCAGGGCGACGTTTGCCGACTGGTGCAGTGCCAGGGCGCGCGGCAATTGCGGCATGTCCTGGCGTGCCTGCGGGCGCTCGGTTTCGCAGAGCGATTCACGCTCAATTCGCCGTTCCACTACACATTCGCGCGCTGACCCGGCCGCAGGCGATTGGCCGAGGCATCAGCCCGGCATGGACAGCAGGGACCCGATACCACGCCCGCTCCTGATGCGGCTGTGTTTATGGCGACAATGCAGGACCGGTCCGCGCAAACCAGCGCTGCCGTCCCCGAGCGCCATACCCGTATCTGACCGGTCCCATCCGCATGCATCCCCAAGCCGACTCCCTCTGGCGCGGCCCGCGCTGGGCACTGGCCATCCTGCTGGCGGTGCTGGGCATGGTGGGACCGTTCTCGATTGACACCTATCTGCCGGCGTTCGCCGGCATCACCGACTCGCTGGGCGCCACGCCAGTGCAGATGCAGCAGACGCTGTCGGCCTACCTGTTCGGCTTTTCGTTCATGAGCCTGTTCCATGGCGCGATTTCCGACAGTTTCGGCCGACGCCCGGTGGTGTTGTGGGGCGTTGCGATATTTGCGCTGTCGTCGGTCGGATGCGCGTTGTCGCAGGACATTGGTCAGCTGGTTTTCTTCCGCATCCTGCAGGGTCTGTCCACCGGTGCCGGCATCGTGGTCTCGCGCGCCGTGGTGCGCGACCTGTTTCCACCCTCGCAGGCGCAGCGGGTGATGAGCCAGATCACGATCTTTTTCGGGATCGCGCCGGCGATAGCGCCGCTGATTGGCGGCTGGTTGTTCGTGTGGCTGGGATGGCGCAGCATCTTCTGGTTTCTGGCTGCGATCGGTGTCGCATTGTGGATCTCCAATTACCGCTTCCTGCCCGAGACGCTGGATCCTGCACAGCGCCAGTCGTTTCGGGTCCGCAATCTGCTGCGTGGTTACTGGCAGCTGGGACTGGATCCACGTTTCGTGCTGCTCGCAGTGGCCGCCGGATTACCGTTCAATGGCAACTTCCTGTATGTGCTGGCGGCGCCGGCGTTCCTGGGCGGACACCTGGGGCTGGCGCCGACACAGTTTTTCTGGTTTTTCGTGCTCAACATCGGCGGCATCATGGCTGGGGCCTGGCTCAGTGGGCGCCTGGCGGGCAAAGTGGCACCGCGCAGGCAAATCCGGATCGGGTTCATCCTCATGGTCTGCGCCGCGCTGGTCAATCTGCTGGCCAATGTGCTGTTCAAGGCCCATGCGTACTGGGCGATGCTGCCGCTGACCGTATTTGCGTTCGGCTGGGCGCTGATGGTGCCGGTGGTGACCCTGATGGTGCTGGACCTGCATCCCGCGCGCCGGGGCATGGCGTCCTCGCTGCAGATGTTTGTCGGCTCTGGCGCCAATGGCGTCACGGCCGGCGTGATTGCACCCGTTGTGATGCATTCGACGGTGGCGCTGGCGCTGGCCTCGCTGGGGCTGCTGTCGATCGGGCTGTTCGCCTGGATCACGGTGTGCCGGCGTTGGCCGCTGATCGGGCGGCTGGAGGATGCCACTCCCGCCGGCAGGGTCGGCATGGCGGTCGACGGATAGATGCTGGCGCAACCACTGGAGCACATGGGCATGGAATTGCAGACCAACGACGCGGCGGCCCGGGAATGGGCCGTGCTGCAACCCTTGTACGAGCGATACGAGTTCGGTGCGCTCACCATCAAGCTCACCGCGATCGTGCTGTTTTTCGGTGGCATCGTGATCGAACTGCATGACGCCTGGTTGTTGCTGTTGCTTGCGGTGTTGTGGCTGCAGGAAGGCATCTTCAAGACCTACCAGGCGCGCCTGGGGGACCGCCTGCTGGCTATCGAGCGCGGCATCGCCACGGGCGGCACGGCGCATGCCTTCACACTGCACAGCGGCTGGCTTGCGCAGCGCAAGGGTGCCGTCGGCCTGGTGCGCGAATACCTGGTCAGCGCCATCCGGCCGACAGTGGCATTCCCCTACCTGGTGTTGCTGACGCTGGTGTGGCTGTTCTACTCCTGAAGCGCATGGCCGCGGCGGCGTAACGCGGTCGCTCCGACCCGTGCAGGGCCGGCCAGCAGCATGGCGGCGGCCTCGGGTTCCGGTGCCGGCGCGGCGATCGGGCTCGCGACCGCATGCGGTTCGGTTGTTGTTCCTTGGTTGCCAGGCAAGTAGGGCACAGTGGTCTGGTTGCAGGGATTGGAATATACTGTATTTGTGTACAGTATTGATGACTGTTCCAGCCCCATGCCCCACCCGGTTCCGCTTGCTGAAAACTCCGCCCTCTGGCGTGCCGACACGCTCGCCCTCCCGGCAAACCGGGTGCTGCCCACCGGCCATGCGGCACTCGACCAGCAACTGCCCGGTGGCGGCTGGCCGGTCGGTGCGCTGGTCGAAATTTTGCAGGCCCACAGCGCGCAGAACGAGTGGCGCCTGTTGCTGCCGGCGCTGGCCGGCTACGGCACCGGGCCCGTGGTGCTGGTCGGCGCGCCGCACATGCCGTTCGGCCCCGGCCTGTCGGCCCAGGGGCTGGCGCAGCAGCGTTTGTTGTGGATCCGGGCATTGGCCCCGGCCGCACGCATGTGGGCCTGCGAGCAGGCCTTGCGCTGTGCCCAGGTCGATGCGGTGCTGGCCTGGTTGCCGCAGGCCCGCGCCGACCAGCTGCGGCGCCTGCAGATGGCCGCCAGTGAACATGGCAAGCTGCTGTTTGTCATGCGCCCGGCCCGGGTGCAGACCGAGTCGTCGCCCGCGGTGCTACGCCTGCTGGCCAGCCTGCAACCCGGTGGTGGCGACGGCGTGCAGTTGGAGATTCTCAAGCGCAAGGGGCCACCGGCCGCGCAACCGCTGCAGTTGCCGGCCCGCGCCGCGCGACTGGCTGCGTTGCTGGCGTGCAGCGGGGCGAGCCGGTTGCGGGTGGCGGGCGCGGCAGATTCCGGTCTGGCCGGCTTGCCGCAGGGAGCCACCCTGTCCGTGGCCGGCAGCTTATCCATCGGGGCGGGCGATGCACTGGCTCGCGTTGCAGCTGCTGCATGAAGCCTCGGCGCGGCCGGGCGACGCCGATGGCGTAGCGGATGCGCGAGCCGATGCCGATGATCCCGCTGCGCTGGTCGATGCCGCCGCCGCGCTGGGTTGGTGGGCGCTGCGCTTCACGCCCCGGGTGGCGTTGCAGCAGCAGGTGGTGCTGCTGGAGGTCTCCAGCAGCGAGCGGCTATTCGGCGGTCGCCGGCAACTGATCACGCGGCTGCTGGCGGCGCAGCGCCCGGTGGCGCATCTCGCGATGGCGCAGGCCGATACCGCCCTGCTGGCCCTGGCCCGGCTGCAGCTGGACGGCGCGGATCGCCGCCAGCCACCCGACCAGATGCCTTTGCACACCCTGATGGACGCGCGCCCCCATCTGGCGACGCTGGAGCGGCTCGGCTGCCAGGTCTGGGGCGATCTGCGCGCCTTGCCGCGCGGCGGCGTGGTGCGGCGCTTTGGCGCGCCGCTGCTCGACGCACTCGACCGGGCCTATGGTCGGAGGCCCGAGGCGTATTCCTGGCTGGTGCTGCCCGAGGTGTTCGATCTGCCGCTGGAGTTGCAGGCCCAGGTGGAGGCCGCGCCGGCGCTGCTGTTTGCCGCACGCCGCCTGCTGGCGCAACTGCAGGTCTGGCTGCAGGCGCGCCAGCGCGGCGTGCTGGCGCTGGAACTGGTGTGGCAGATGGATGCGCGGCGCGACACCGCCACCGAGGGTTCTCTGGTCGTGCGCACCGCCGTGCCGACGCTGGACATGGGGCACCTGCAGCGCCTGCTGGCCGAGAATCTGGAGCGCATCACCCTGCCTGCGCCGGTGCTGTACCTGCGCCTGCGCACGGTGGAGACCGCCGCCCTGTCGGGTGCCACTGCCAGCCTGTTGCCGGACGAACAACGCAGCGGTGATGACCTGACGCAGTTGCTCGAGCGTCTGGCGGCGCGGCTGGGGCCGGATCAGGTGTTGCGGGCCGAGCCCCGTGCCGACCACCGGCCCGAACACATGCAGGATTGGGTGCAGGCGGTGGACGAACCAGCCGTTATCCGGTTGTCGGCGGCCGGCACAGCGTCGTCCGGTCGTGGTGGCAGCAAAGCGGCGCAGGGGGGACACGCTGGCGACACCGGCAATAGCAATAGCAGTAGCAGTAGCAGTAGCAGTAGCAGGAAGCGCCGGTCCGTGGTCGTCGCGTCGCAGACGGCGGCATCCGATGCCCTGTATCCGACCTGGCTGCTGGCCACGCCGCTCCAACTGGTGGTGCGCAAGGACCGCCCGCTGTACCAGGGCCCGCTGACCCTGCTGGCCGGCCCGCAGCGGCTGGAGGCGGCGTGGTGGGATGTGATGGCCATGCCATCGGCGGCGCGTACGGGGGCGCAGGATGGTTCATCCGGCGCTGGTTCGGCGGCTGTGCCGGCGCAGGACACACCCTGTACGACCGAAGCCCCGCCATCGGGCCGACTGGCCCTGCGCGACTATTTCCTGGCGCGCAGCGAGCAGGCCGGCCTGCTCTGGATTTACCGCGAACGGCTGACGGCGGGCCGCCTGGAGGTTGATAAACCGGCGGGGCACTGGTATTTGCATGGGGTGTTCGGGTGAGGGGGTACGACTTGAGCGTTCGTTCATTTCCCAGCGCGGGTATTGCGGATGAAAGACTCCCAAGAAAACGCCGGGCCGCTCCCAAGTTTTCTTGCACCCCCTCGGGGGGCCTGGCGAAGCCAGGGCTGGGGGCTCCCAAGAAAACGCCGGGCCGCTCCCAAGTTTTCTTGCACCCCCTCGGGGGGCCTGGCCAAGCCAGGGCTGGGGGCGCTCAACAGAAGAAAGGAAGTGCCGCATGTGCAAAGACAACAACCTCCACGGCGGCCGCCAACACGGTGGTCGGTGCCGGCCAGGACTTGATGCCAGGCGGTCTCCAGCATATACTGTGTTTAAAAACAGTTTGTCGGATGTGACCCAAAACCGCGTGTCCGCGTCCATATCTTTGCCATCCCATGTGGACCCCTCTGCCGGCCTACGCCGAGTTGCACTGCCTCTCCAGTTTCAGTTTCCAGCGCGGAGCCTCGCAGCCGGAGGAACTGGTCGCACGCGCCGCGGCGCTGGGGTACTCGGCGCTGGCGATCACCGACGCGTGTTCGGTTGCCGGCCTGGTGCGGGCGCACACCGAGGCGAAAAAGCACGGGCTGAAACTGCTGCCCGGTGCCGAGTTCCGGGTGCAGGGGGAACTGCCGCGTAGTGCTGCCGATGTGGTGGTGCCGCTGCCGGTGGGGCAGGCGCTGGGGCGGCAGGGGCGGGACACGCCGCCCTTGCCAGGTCTGACGGGTCTGCCGGGCCATGCCGACATCACGCTGGTGGTATTGCCCCACAACCTCGACGGTTGGGGCAACCTGTGCGAGTTCATCACTGCGGCGCGCGCCAAGGCGGTCAAGGGCGACTACCAGGTCACTTGGGCCGGCAGCGACCTGGCGTCGCTGCGCAACTGCGAGGTGCTGCTGGTGCCGCCGCGCGGCATGCCGTTCGAGGCCTTATGGGGATTTTGTCACCATGCACAGGGCCTGTTTGGCGCTCGGCTCTGGCTGGTGTTGGCGTTGCTGCATGGCCTGGACGATGATTTGTGGCGGCACCAGCTGGAGCAGGTCTCGCGGCACAGCGGCGTGCCACTGGTCGCGACCGGCCATGTGCACATGCATGTGCGTTCGCGCAAGCCGCTGCAGGACGTGATCACCGCGGTACGGCTGGGCCGGCCGGTGGCCGAGTGCGGTTTCGACCTGCAGCCCAATGCCGAGGCGCATCTGCGCGCGCGCCTGCGCCTGGCCGGCATCTATGCGCCGGAGTTGCTGCAGGCTACGCTGCGCGTGGCGGCACGCTGCACCTTCAACCTGGAAGAACTGCGTTATCAGTATCCGCAAGAGACGGTGTTGCCGGGGCTGACCGCGTCACAGACCTTGCGCCAGTTCACCTACGAGGGTATGAGCCAACGCTATCCGCAGGGCATCCCGGCGGCGGTGCAGGCGCAGGTCGAACACGAGCTGGACCTGATCGCCGAGCTGCACTACGAGATGTATTTCCTCACCGTGTACGACATCGTGCGGTTCGCGCGCGAGCGTCACATCCTGTGCCAGGGGCGCGGCTCGGCGGCCAATTCCGCGGTCTGCTATTGCCTGGGTGTGACCGAGGTCGACCCCGCGCGCATGAACGTGTTGTTCGAGCGTTTCATCAGCCGTGAGCGCAACGAGCCACCCGACATCGACGTCGATTTCGAACACCAGCGGCGCGAGGAGGTGATCCAGTACATCTACGCCAAATACGGCCGCGAGCGCGCTGCGATCACCGGCGTGGTGGTGACGTACCGGCCCAAGAGCGCGATCCGCGATGTCGGCAAGGCGCTGGGCATTCCCGAGTCGCTGGTCGATGCGTTTGCCAAGCAGCACCGCTGGTTCGATGGCGTGATGCGGCTCGAGCAATCGCTGATCGAGACGCTGGACAATGCCGGCCTGTCGGCTGAGGATCCACGCATCGCGCAGTGGCTGGATCTGACGCACCAGCTGCTCGGTTTACCGCGCCACCTGAGCCAGCATGTGGGCGGTTTCGTGCTGACCCAGGGCAAGCTCACCCGCCTTGTGCCAGTGGAGAACGCCTCCATGCCGGATCGCTCGGTGATCCAGTGGGAGAAGGACGACCTCGACGCCATGGGCCTGCTCAAGGTCGATGTGCTCGCTTTAGGCATGCTCAGCGCGATCCGGCGCTGCCTGGACCTGATCAGCGCGCAGCGCGGCACCATGTTCCAGATGCAGGACATTCCGGCCGAGGATCCGGCCACCTACGACATGATCTGCGCCGCCGACACGGTGGGCGTGTTCCAGATCGAAAGCCGGGCCCAGATGAGCATGCTGCCGCGGCTCAGACCCCGTTGTTTTTACGACCTGGTGATCGAGGTCGCGATCGTGCGCCCGGGCCCGATCCAGGGTGGCATGGTGCATCCGTATCTGAAGCGCCGCCAGGGGCTGGAGCCGGTCGATTTCCCGGGACCGGGGTTGCGCGAGGCACTCGGGCGCACGCTCGGCGTGCCAATCTTCCAGGAACAGGTGATGCAGGTCGCGATGCTGGCCGCCGGTTTCAGCGCTGGCGAATCGGACGACCTGCGCCGCTCCATGGCGGCCTGGAAACGCAAGGGCGGGGTGCACAAGTTCTACGACCGCATGGTCAACGGTATGGTCGCCAATGGCTACACCGAGGAGTTTGCGCAGGGCATCTTCAAGCAGATCGAGGGTTTCGGTGAATACGGTTTTCCCGAAAGCCATGCCGCCAGTTTTGCGCTGCTGGTGTATGTGAGCTGCTGGCTCAAGCACCATGAGCCGGCCAGTTTCCTGGCCGCGATGCTCAACTCCCAACCGTTGGGGTTTTACGGCCCCTCACAGCTGGTGCAGGACGCCAGGCGCCACGGTGTCGAGGTGCGTGCGGTCGATGTGATGTGCAGTGACTGGGACTGCACGCTGGAGGATGCTGGCGACTACCGCGCAGACGATGTGCGGCAAGAGGGTTGCCCCGACCCCAATGCCGGAGCGCGCGAGGAACCAGTTCCCAACCGGCAACAAGCGACGAAATCGGAATCTGACCCCGATTCAAATCCCGCCGTCCGCCTGGGCTTGCGCATGGTTGCCGGTCTGAGTTCTGTGGCCGCCGAACGCATCGTCGCAGCCCGCTTCGATGCCCCCTTCACCACCACCGAAGACCTTGCCCTGCGCGCCGAACTTGACCAGGGCGACCTCAAGGCGCTGGCCAGTGCCGATGCCCTGCATGCCTTGTCCGGCCACCGGCGCCAGCAGGTCTGGGATGCATCGGCGCTCAAGCCGGCGCCGCCGCTGCTCAAGGCTGTTCCGGTAGAAGAGGACTGGCTGGAATTGCCACCCGCCGCCGAAGGCGAGGAAGTGGTGTTCGACTACGCGTCCACTGGCCTGTCGCTGCGTCGCCATCCAGTGTCGCTGCTGCGCGAGCAGCTGGCAAAAATGAACCTGCTCACCGCCGCGCAGTTGCGCGATCTGCCCGATGGCCGCCTGGTGCGTGCCTGCGGCCTGGTGGTGATGCGCCAGCAACCGCAGACCGCCAAGGGCGTCGTCTTCGTGACGCTCGAGGACGAGACCGGCAGCGTCAATGTGATCGTCTGGAAAAGCCTGCGCGAGCAACAGCGCAATGAGTTGCTGTATTCAAGGCTTATGGCGGTCTACGGTGTCTGGCAGCGCGATGCCGAGACCGGCGACGAAGTACGCCACCTGATCGCCAAGCGGCTCAAGGACCTGACGCCATTGCTCGGCGCGCTGACAACGCGCAGCCGGGAGTTTCATTGACGCAAGGCGCAGGCCCGACCGCATGCGTGCCGGCCTGCGCCCGCCGCTCGGGTCTATGACTTGGCCGCTTGCGCGACCTTCTTCGCGCTCAGGCAGGTCTTCATGAAACCTTTGCGTTCGTCACCGGTCTTGCCAACCGCATCTTTGTTGCATTGGGCCATCTTGTTTTGTTGCGGGGTTTTGGTTTTTTCCTCGGCCTGGGCGGCAAAGCCAAAGCCCAGTGCGAGACCGATGGCCAGTACGGATAACAGATTTTTCATGGTGACTCCCTGATGAGATGATGAATACAGGCGTTCGGGTTTGAACTCCTGCACCAGCGTCGTTGGTCGGCCGGCCTGTTGTGCAGGTGTATCCATCGTATGGTCGCGCGATCAGCCTGTAATACCACCAATAGTGGACGCGCCTGGTTGGTTGAACAGGTCCAGAGCGTGCCACGGTTCCGGAAAATTGGAGTCGCCCGCCATGCAGCAAAACCGTCGCTGCCGCCCCAGCCTGCCCAGCGGGGTACTTGCCGTATGCCTCCTGTGCACCGGCATGATCGGCACCCGGGTGCACGACCGGGCGACAAATGGTGTCGAGCACATGCAATACGCGCAGCGTGGTGAAACCGGGTTGAGGCAGTGCGGTTCCCGAGCCATCGATGATCGATTGCTGGCGATCGGGGCGCCGCTGGTGGCGGGCGTGGCGCGCCGGCGCAGTTCATTGCAACCGGCAACGGCACCTATTGGTGACCAGGCGGCGTTTACTTGACGTTCATCCACTTGAACAGCATGAAGCCATCGGCGCGCTGGTAGGCGTCGATGTTCTTCTTCATGCCCCAGGACAGCGTCTGCTGATGCAGCGGGATATGGCCGATGTCGTCGGCATGCAACTGCAGCGCTTCCTTGATCATCGTGTTGCGCCTGCCCTGGTCCAGTTCGGACTGGATCTTCGTCGTCAGTTCGTCCAGTTTCGGATTGCTGTAGGCACCAAAATTCCAGCTGCCCTGGTTGCCCGTCGGCGTGGCCATCACGGTGAACAGCAGGTTGTGCGCATCGTAGCCGGCCGGTGACCAGCCGAGCATGAAGAAACCCATCTCGCGCTTGAGTCCCTTGGGGAAATAGGTGGTTTTGGACTCGGCCTGCAGCTTGATCCTGACGCCAGCCCGCGAGAGGTTGGCAGCCACCGCCTGGCAGATTTCCGAATCGTTCACATAGCGGTCGTTCGGGCAGTTCATGCCGACCTCGAATCCATTCGGGTAGCCGGCATCTGCCAGCAGCTTCTTTGATGCCGCCAGGTCGAACGGCAAACGCGCATCCATGTCGGGTACGTGTCCCTGAATGCCCGGCGCCAGCATCGCGCCGGTGGGGCGCGACGCGTTGCGCATGATCTGCGTCTTGATGCTCTGGATATCAATCGCCTGGTAAAAGGCCTGGCGAACCCGCTTGTCCTTGAACGGGTTCTTGTCGGTGATGCTGGAATTTGGCAACACGTCGCGCTTGTGATCAAAACCGAGAAATATCACCCGCAATTCCGGGTTCTCGATCACTTGCAGCCTGGGCGAACTGTTAACCCGCGGAATGTCCTGCAGCGGCACCGGGTCGATCACGTCGACCTCTCCCGACAGCAGCGCCGCAACCCGGGTTGCGCTGTTCTCGATCGGAAGGAACACGACTTCGTCCAGATTGGTCTCGAACTTGTTCCACCAAGTCGGTGAACGCTGCAGCACGGTACGCGCGCTGGGCTGGCGCTCGCGCACCCGGAACGGGCCAGTGCCGTTGGCGCGAAACGATGCGGCGTTTTCGATGCCTTTGCGGCGGTCGACGGGTCTGCTGGCCTGGTTGGCATCGGCCCACTTGCGGTTCATGATCAGCACATTGGTCAGCAGTTCCGGCAGGATCGGGTTCGGCGCCGATGTCTCCAGCTCGACGACAAAGTCCGACACCTTGCGCACAGCCTTGACCGACGCGAGTTGCGATTTGATATCGGAGCCTTCGCCACGTGCACGCTCGAGCGAGAACACCACGTCATCAGCGGAGAACGGCGCGCCATCATGGAACTGCACATTGCGCCGCAACTCAAACCGCCAGCTGTTCGGCCCAGTGGCTTTCCAGGCGGTTGCCAGCGATGGCGTCAGCTTGAGGTCCTTGCCGCGGGTGGCCAATGCCTCGAACACATTGTTGAGGAAGGACAGCTGCACCGCCTCGTTGAAAGAATGCGGGTCCAGCGACAACACATCGCCCTGGTTGGCGACGCGCACCGTTGCGGCGTGGGAACTGGCAAGTCCCAGCGACAGGGCCATGGAGGCCAAGATCCGTGCGCCGGCGCGCGCGGGTGGATTCAGATGCATGCAGGTCCTCGGTTGTGGGTCGCGGATCGTATCATCGCCGCTATTTCCGCGTGCACGGCGTGGCTGACGCGTCGCGTGGACAAGAGCTCTGCGTGGGTTGCGAAACGCCGCGCCATCGGCGCAGACTCTCGCACGCCGGCCCGCGCGATCGACGGCCGTCGCGGCGGCATTTCCTGACAGTGTCAGGCCCCGGAAAGACGTCGACGCGCGCGCATGCGCATGCCGATGACGCCCAACCCGGCCAGCAGCAACACTGCCATTTCCGGTTCGGGCACCGGCGCAGCTGCAATGGTTGCCGCCGACAGCGTGTAGCTGAATCCATTGCCTGTCTGGCCCAATGCGGCAGCTTCGTCGGTCAGCAGGCTCAGGGTTGCCGCATGCGCGCCCGGCACTGCGCCGGCATTGAACACGACGCCGAGATCGAGGGTCTCGCCCTTGCCCAGCACCGTACCTGCGGTAAACCCCGTGAGTGAAAACAGACCGGCGTCAAGGCCGGATATCTGGAACGACAGCAGCGTCAACCCGGTGAGGGATCCAAGCTCGGCGTCGGTTGTGGTGTTGGTGATTGACAGCATCTGGACGCCCTGGCTCACCACGTCGCCAAAACTGATGGTTCCATCCGGCACCACGGAAGCCCCGTATTGCGGCCCGACGCCGGTCCCTTCGAGCTGCATCAATACCGTTTGCGCCTGATTCGATCCATCACCGTGGCCATTGCCGGCTTCAACGCTGATCGCGGCAGAGGCCAGGCCGCGGCTGGTTGGCGTGAATGTAAATCCCACCTGTTGTGACGCGGCGTCGGCCAAATTGAAAGCGACCGATCCGCCCGAGAACGCTCCGCCTGCCGCAGTAACGTTGCCCTGCAGATTGCTGACACCGCCCAGCCCGGACAAGTTGCCATCACCGACATTGGTGACCGCGACCGTGGCCGCAGTTCCACTGGCGCCCAGCCGTACATTGCCGGCGTTGGTCTGCGATCCTGCAAGGCTGAGCAGGGGTGCCACGCCTTGGCCCTGCAACGTGATGGTCGCCGTTGGTGGTGTACCGCTAAAGCCGTTGCTGGGGGTGAATGAAATGCTGCGGCTGTCCGTACCGCGCGCTCCAGGCGTGTACGTATAGGTGTAGCCTTGGGACAACTGCGGCGTCAGATAGCCGTTATTTCCAACAATGGCGAGCGGGAAGCCGGAAGAGAAGTCGCTACCCGCCGCAATGGCAGGGAAACTGCCGGAGAATCCGCCGCCCTTGTTTGCAGCGCCAGATCCGGTCGATACAGGGCGGTTATTTTTAAGCGTCCATGTTGCCAGGGAGCTTTGGCCGACCAGCGTGAACCCATTGGTTCCAAAACTCAGTGTTCCGCCGTCAGCCGGTGTGGGCGCCAGAATCGGGCTGTTATGGCAGTTGGAGGTTGCGCAATTGGTCGGATGAAACGAGGGAAACGCATGTGCGATGGGAACGGTTGCCAGCAAAAATGCGGCACCAACAATCGCCCGCAGGTTGCCGGGCGTGCAGGAAAAGTTTCGCATGAGGATGGCTCCCGAAGTGTCGGCGCAGTTTGGTCGTTTCACGATGGCGAATCCAGCGTGACTCATGTGCGTCTTGACAAAGTTTGACGCCAGTCTAGCAACTTGTTATGTCAAACACAAGCCGCTTTTCTCGTCATCGCGCAGTGATGTCGACCCACAGTGTGGCGCGCGGGCGCGGCATTGGTCTGGATCAGGATTTGGTCCGGCGCCGCACTGCGCGTTTCCGTGGCGCGGCACGTTGGCTCTGGGCCACTAGCGCCGAAATTCGCTCGGCGGCTGCCCCATCGCCTCCTTGAACATGGCAGTGAAGGCGCTGTCGCTGGCATATCCGCTTGCACTTGCAACCTGTCCCACCGGCATGCCACGGGCCAGCATCGGCAGCGCATGCGCCAGCACGACCTGTTGCCGCCATTGCTGAAAGCTGGTCCCCAATTCGCTGCGAAACAGCCGGGCGATGGTGCGTTCGCTGGCGCCGACGTCACGCGCCCATTGGGCCAGTGTCGAACGCTCGGCCGGCGCCCACAATACCGCGTCGCACAACATGCGCAGGCGGTTGTCACCGGTTTGCGGATGCGGGAGCGGCACACCCAGTTGCTGCATCGGCGCATTTTCCAGTTCGTCCAGCACCAGCGCCGCGATCCGGGACTCGCGCACCATAGCCTGGGTCTGGTTGTTTGCCGGATCTGCCAGCGCATGGCCCAGGTCGTCCAGCGCACGTACCAATTCGCGCAGCAGGTTTGACACGACGATCATCCTGCAGGTCTGCCAGCCGGCCGGCGCTGCCTGGGCGTGGATATACAAGGTGCGAAAGGCCGCGTCTTCCAGTGCGTTGACCGCATGGCGCGAATCGGGCGCTATCCACACGGCGCGCGAGAACGGCACGATGTACGTCATCTCGTCGCGCGCTGCGGCGCTGTGCGCCGCGGTCACCTGCAGCACACCACTCGAGCAGTAGGCAAGCTGCGCCCACTGATGCTGGTGCGGCTCGAAATGGGTGTCGGCCGGCAAGGTACGGGCGCGCACCCGCACCGGCCGCTCGGCGCTGGGCCGAAACGGATCGGTGTCTCCCACCGGGGTCAACGGTGTCTGCGGTCGGCGGGCCATCGGGATTGGCTGGTATTCGACAAAGATTGGCCATTCATCGCATACGGGAATGTGTGCGCGATCATACGATAGACGCCATGAATCCAGCCTCTGCGCCCGCCGCAACCCGCGTGTCCGACAGCAACTTGCCGCAGGATGCCGCGGTCATCGCCCTGGTTGGCATGGCCCACCTGATCAGCCATTTCAGCCAACTGCTGCTGGCGCCGCTGTTTCCTTGGCTCAAGGAGGCGTTCCAGGTCAGCTACACCGAACTTGGTTTCCTGATGACGCTGTTCTTCGTCGTCTCGTGCGCGGTGCAGACGGCGTCGGGGTTCCTGGTGGACCGGTTTGGCCCGCGTCCGATCCTGTTTGCCGGACTGGGCCTGATCGGGCTGGCTGCGATGGGTTACGCGGCCAGTACCAGTTACGCGATGCTGGCCCTGTCGGCCGTCGTGGGCGGCATCGGCAACGGGGTGTTCCATCCGGTCGACTACACCCTGCTCAACCGCAAGATCCATCCGTTGCGGCTCGGCCATGCGTATAGCGTGCATGGCATCACCGGTAGCCTGGGCTGGGCCCTGGCGCCGGCAATGCTGGTGCCCATTACCTTGCTGGCGTCCTGGCGGGTGGCGCTCGTGTGCGCCGGCGTGCTGGCCTGGTCGGTGCTTGTGCTGGTATGGCTGCAGCGCAAGAAACTGGCGTTGGCACCTGCCGCCCCGGTGGCCGGCCTCGATACGGGCGCGCGAAGCCGGGAAGGCGACCTGGATTTCCTGCGGATTCCGGCCGTCTGGATGTGTTTCGCATTCTTTTTCTTCTACGCCATGGCGCTGAGCGTCATCCAGGCTTTTGCGCCCGAGGCGGCGCGGCATCTGCATGACTTCCCGCTGACGCAGGTTGCGCTGTGCCTGACCCTGTATATGGTGTGCGCGGCCGCCGGCATGGTGCTGGGCGGATTCCTGGCCTCAGACCCGTCGCGTTGCGAACGCATCGTGGGTGCGGGGTTCGGCATTGCCGCCTGCGTGGCCCTGGTCGTCGGGTTTGCGCCGGTGCCGGGTTTTCTGGTTCCGCTGTTGTTCGGCGTCATGGGTTTTTCCAGTGGCATCGCAGGCCCGTCACGGGATTTGCTGGTCAAAAAGTCGACGCCGGACAACGCAACCGGCCGCGTGTATGGCGTGGTGTATGCGGGGCTCGACATTGGCCAGGCGGTCGCGCCGCTGATTTTCGGCCGTCTGATGGACCAGGGCAACTACCAAGGCATCTGGCTGGGTCTGGTAGTCGTCCAGGGTGTGCTGATCGTCAGCGCGTTTCGGGTGCGCCGGGTGCGACGCACAAGGCTGGCGCCGGCCTGAAGCGTCAGACCGCGCTGCGGTGGCGGGCGATACCGGTGCCCCCGCACCTCGCCCGCCTGTTCTGCGACCTGGTCCATATGCGCGCCTCCAGGTTTGCGCTCGGCGAACTCTCCGTTGGCCGTCATCAGAACGTCTTCCCGGATGGGGTTGGCATCCTGCCCGCGCGGATCAGGATATTCGCTTGCGGGGGAATCATGGCTGAATCACTCTGCGATCGAGTGTTTCGCAGGAATCGGGTGCTAGCGGCATTGAACGGTCAGGGAATCGGAAAACGTGCCCGCCGCTCCAGGTCGTCCAGGTCGATGTGGTTGCGCATGTATTGTCCGCTGGCGTCGACGAATGGCTGGTGATCCCAACTCGGGCGCTTGCCCTTTTTCTGCGCTGCGTACACCAGCCGGCGCCGGCGCTGGCTATCGAGCACCCGGGCATTCAGCGCCGGCAGGTCCCAGCGCTCGGCCACCTCGTCCAACAAGGACGCGAGCAGCGCCTGGTGTTGCGGTGCCTGCGCCAGGTTATTCAACTCACGCGGATCGGCCTGCACATCGAACAGCAGGTCGGGATCCTGCGCTGCGTGGACGAACTTGTAGCGGCCGCGTCGGATCATGACCACGGTTTCGCGCGAGCCCTCGGCCATGTACTCGCCGATCACCTCGTCGTGGCCTTGGCCGCCTGACAGGTGCGGCATCAGGGAGCGGCCGTCGATGGTCAGCCCACTGTCAAGACTTCCGCCCGCCATGGCGACAAACGTCGGCAGCAGGTCGATGGTGGACACGGACTGCGCCACCCGTCCGGGCGCGAAGCGCCCTGGCGCATTGACCACCATCGGCACCCGGGCCGACGCCTCGAACCAGTGCATCTTGTACCAAAGGCCGCGCTCGCCGAGCATGTCCCCATGGTCACCCGAGAACACGACGATGGTGTCGTCGCGCAGGCCGCAGTCGGTCAGCGTTTGCATCAGCCTGCCGATGTTGGCGTCGATGTAGCTGCAAGCGCCGAAATAAGCGCGCCGCGCCCGCCGGACGGCCTCGGGTGGCATCGTCTTGCCCCACAGGTCGATCACCTTGAGGATGCGTTCGGAATGCGGGTCTTGTTGCGCCTGGTCGATGTTGACGATGGGCATCGGGATATCAATATCGTCGTACAGATTCCAGAATTCGGCCGGGATGGTGTACGGGTCATGCGGATGCGTCATCGACACAGTCAGACAGAAAGGCCGATCGGGCGTGTTGCGCACATGGTCGAACAGGTATTGGTTGGCCTTGAACACCACCTCTTCGTCAAAGTCCAGCTGGTTCGAGCGCAGGCAGGGCCCTGCCTGCAATACCGAGGACATGTTGTGGTACCAGCTGGCGCGAACATCGGGCTGGTCCCAGTCGACGGCCCAGCCGTAGTCGGCCGGATAGATGTCGCTGGTCAGGCGCTCTTCATAGCCATGGAGCTGGTCCGGCCCGCAGAAATGCATTTTGCCGGACAGGGCGGTGCGGTAACCCAGGGCGCGCAGGTAGTGCGCATAGGTAGGTATGTCGGCTGGGAAATCCGCGGCGTTGTCGTAGGCGCCGATTCGCGACGGCCGTTGCCCGCTGACCAGCGAGAACCGCGAGGGCGCGCACAACGGGCTGTTGCAGTATGCGGAATCGAAGACAACGCCATCCCGGGCCAATGCCGCCAGGTGCGGCATCCGGATGGGCGAGTGCGGATCGTGCAATGGCAGCAGGGGTGCGGCCATTTGATCGGCCATGATGAACAGAATATTGGGAGTGTCTGTGGACATGGTCTTGCTACAGTAATTGCTTATGGGAGTCGAAAAGGTGTATTGCACATGATCATGCCAATCGCGCATTTGGTAAACGGGCTTAGACCGAATGTTGCTGATAAGCTTGGCTTATGTCAGAACCATTGCCGTCCCTCGATGTGCTGCAGGTGTTCGAGGCCTGTGGACGCTGCCTGAGTTTCACCGCGGCGGGCGCGGAGCTGGGCATGACCCAGCCGGCGGTAAGTCAGCATATCCAGCGCCTGGAGCGGGCCCTGGGTACGCCGCTTTTCGTACGGGTGCATCGCGGCATTGAGCCCACCGCGACCGGCTCGGCCTTGCTGGGTCCGGTGCAGGAGGCCCTGGGCATGATGCGCGAGGCGGTTGAGCGAGCCAAGGCGGAGCCGGCGCGTGAGTTGCTGGCGGTGGCGACCGACTTTGCGTTCGCCACCTACTGGTTGATGCCGCGGCTCGATCAGTTCTACCGGCTGTACCCGCACATCGATGTCAGCCTGGTCACCAGCAATCGCGCATTGCCCAGCCTGCCTGCCGATGTCGACTTGGCGGTGGTGTTCGGTGGCGGCCGTATCCAGCGTGGCGAGTCGCAGCTGTTGCTGCGCGAGCAGGTATTTCCGGTGTGCAGCCCGCGGCTGCTGCAAGCCCATGGTGGCGATCCGCGCATGACGCTGAGCGCATCGCCGCGGCTGCATCTCAAGTCCGCGCCGGGCCAACAATGGTTTGACTGGCGGACTGCCAGCAGTGCCTGGGGTCTGGACGGCAGCGGGCCGGCGTCGCCACCGGCGTTCGACAATTACAGCCTGGTGATCGGTGCGGCGCTGGCCGGTCAGGGGGTGGCCCTTGGTTGGCGCCATCTGGTTGATACGCTGTTGGAGCAGGGCCTGTTGTGCCGCTTGCGTGATGATGCGCTGGAGTCGCGCCTGGGCTACCAGTTGGTATTGCCACAACGCAAGCGCCGGCCGGCGGCGGTCCTTGCGTTCGTGCAATGGCTGCAATCCGAAATGCGGTCCGGGCCAGTGCCGCCGTTAGACTCGATGCATGGCTGAGTCGACCGACCCCGACGAGCGCGTCCTCGAGGTGTTGCGCGCAAGCGCGGTATTTGGCAGCCTGGACGAGTCGGTATTGCAGGACCTGGGGCGCTTGTTGCATCTGCAGTCGATCCCCGGCGGCAATATCGTCTACCGCGAGGGCGATCAGGCCAACACCATGTTCTTCCTGATCAGTGGGCGGCTGCGGGTGTCGCGGCGCGACCGTAACGGCGTGCTGCAGCTGTACAACGAGATTCGTCCGGGGGAAAGCGTCGGCGAAGCGGGCCTGATCCTGCAGCAGCCACGGGCGGCGGATATCACCGCCTTGCGGGACTCGACGGTGGCGATGCTCAGCCGGGCCGATTTCGAGCGTCTGTTGGTGCTGCATCCGCTGGCCTTGAACCGGGTATTTGCGCGCGCCATCTACAACCATCTGCGCCATGCCACGCAGGTGGTCGAGCGCCGGCATGCACAGATTTTTGTGGTGGTGCCCTTGGAGCCCGGGCCGCTGGCGCATGCGGTCGCGATCGGCCTCACCAGGGCATTCGCGCAGGTCGGGCGGGCTCACCATGTTGCACCCGCCGCGGAGCGTTCGCCAGACCCGAACGCGACCGGAACCTGGGCCGGCAAGGACCGCTACGATGAATTGGAGGAGCAATATGACTTCCTGATCTATGAGGCCGACCTGGACTCCCTGGCATGGACCAAGCGGGCATTCCGGCAGGCCGATCAGGTGATCTTCGTGACGACCCCCAACGCATCGGAGCAGGTGGGTGAACTGGAGCAAAATCTGTCCGGCGAGCCAGGCTTTGACATGAAGCGCAAGCATCTGGTGGTGTTGCACCCGGAGCAGGCTGAAACTCCAGCGGGACTGCTGCGTTGGCAGGACGGGCGCCGTTGTGAACGTGTCTACCCGATCCGATCGCGCCACCCGGGCGACTTCGCGCGGCTGGCGCGTTTTCTCAATGGGACGGCGGTGGGCATCGTGCTCGGAGGTGGTGGCGCCCGCGGATTCGCGCACCTGGGCATTTTGCGGGCGCTGGAACAGGCCGGCATCGTGATCGACCTGATCGGCGGCAACAGCATGGGCGCCCTATTGGGCGCGCAGTATGCCTGCGACGTGGCGCTGGACGAGATTCGCGAGCGCACCGTGCGGTTCGCCCGCGGTGGCGAAAGACCGACCTTGCCGGTGATCTCCATCGTGTCCGGGCGCAGGGTCGAACGCGACCTCAAGCGCATGTTCGGCGAACGGACCGTAGACCAGCTGTGGCGACCATTCTTTGCCGCCGCCTGCAACCTCAGCCGCGCCTGCACCTCGGTGCTGGACAGCGGACCGCTGTGGCGGGCGGTACTGGCCAGCAATTCGCCGGTGGGATTGTTTCCGCCCGTGTTGCTCAACGGCGACCTGCTGGTCGACGGCGCGATTCTGGAGAATGTGCCCGTTGGCGCCATGCGGGCCCGCCTGGGCACGCCGCTGGAACAGCGCCGTGGCAATGGGACCATCATTGCCATCGATGTCGATGTGCGCGACTATATGGGGGTGGACCCGGCCTTGGCCCGCTTGTCGGTGCGCAGCACGATTCAAAGCTATTTCCAGCGTGGCAAGCCGTCGTCTCCGGGCATCGGTGACATCCTGTACCGCGCCAGCCACATTGGCGGCTTGCACCAGCGCGCCCGCACAATTGCGCAAGCGGACCACTACCTCGAGCCGCCGGTGGCGTCGTTTCCGTTGATGGGATACTCCCGTGCTGACAAGATTGTCGAGGTGGGGTACCGCTACGCGGTGAAAGAGATTGAACGATGGGACCATCCGGCGACGCCGCGCTGACGTCGGGCAGCCAGCCGCTGTCGCTCAGCCAGCTCGAAGTGTGGCGCGACCAGCTTGCGTGGCCGGACAGCGCGCACCTGAATCTGGGTGGAACCGCGTTTTTCGAGGGTCTGCTGGACCTGCCACGGCTCAAGCGGGCCCTGACGCAGCTGGTGGCGGAGCATGCCGCGTTGCGGCTGGTGATTCAACCCGATGGCACGCAGCGCCTGCTGCCGGCGTACGAGCCTGCGCTGCGGGTGATCGACATGACCGGCCATGCCGAGCCCCGGCAGGCCATGCGCGACTGGTGGCAGCACTGGATGCGCCAACCGTTCGCGCTGGACGGTACTCCGCCCTGGCGGTTCGCGTTGTTGCGCTCGCATGACCGGCTGCATGGCGGGACGATCCAGTTTCATCATCTGATCATGGATGGCTGGGGTACGACCCAGGTCATGAAATGCTGGAGCGCCATCTACAACCGGATGGACAGCGGCGACGCTGGCGCGCAGCCCAGCGACGATTCCTACCTGACGTTTATCAGGGAATCGCATGCCTACCGGCTGTCCGAAGCGTTTGCGCGGGATGCCGCGTTCTGGCGCGCGCAGCTGCCGGCCTTGCCGGACCCGCTGGTGCAGCGTCGCCAGGCGCACGCCCGCAGCGGGGCGCTGCCGGTTGCGCATCTGGTGGTGGAGCGCATCGCCCGCGCCGATTACGACCAACTCAATCGCCATGCGATCGGGCTGGGGCTCACGCCGTTCAATTATTTCCTGGCTGCGATCGCGGTGTATTTCGCCCGTGTCGGCGAACGGGAGCAGGTGCTGATCGGCGTGCCCACGCTCAACCGTGGCGGGCGGCGTTACCGCGATACCATGGGCATGTTCGTGGGGGTCATGGGCGTGAATGTCCGCGTCGCTCCCGGCATGACCGTCGCCACGCTGGTCGGATCCATCGCTGCCCTCATGCGCAGCGCGTTGCGCCATCCGCGTTATCCACTCAGCGAACTGGCCCGGGATCTGGAAGTGGTGCGTAGCGGGCGCGACGGGCTGTTCGACGTGCTGCTGTCCTTTGAGCGCCAGGACTACCAGGTGTCGTTTGGCGCTGCAGAACTGGCGGACTCGCGCCAGTTGTTCTCCGGCACCGCGCGTTATCCGTTGGGCGTCACCGTATGCGAGTTCCATGCCCGGCAGGACCTCGAACTGGTGCTGGAAGGCAGCGCCGCCTACTTCGCGCGCGACGAGGTCGCGGCCCTGGCGAACCGGATAGTGCATCTGGTGCGATCGCTGGCAGCCCATCCCGACATGCTGGTCGCCGATCTGCCGGTGTTGCCGGACGAAGAGCACAACCGGATCGTGCATGGACGGCACGCGCAAGTGCTGATCCATTCCCAACCCAGGACCTATGTCGCCGCCTTCGAACGGCATGCCGCACAGCAGCCCAACGCGGTCTGCCTGGTATGGGACGGCGGACGCATGGACTACGGCACGGTCAACCAGCGTGCCAACCAACTGGCGCATCGCCTGGCGGGATTGGGCGCGGGCCGCGACCGGATCGTGGCAGTCGCCATGCCGCGCAGTGCGGACCTCGTCGTGGCAATGCTGGCCATTGCCAAGGCAGGTGCGGCCTACCTGCCGCTGGACCCCGACGCCCCGCTGGCCCGATTGGCGGTGGTGTTGCAGGATAGTGCCGCTGTCGCCTTGCTGGTGCAGCAATCGGACTGGGAGCGGCTGGCTCCACTGCATGTGCATACCACGGTCAGCGGCTGGCAGCCAGACCTGGCGGATGTGACCATCGCCGCCGCGCCGGCAACGCCCGCGCCCGATGACCTGGCCTATGTGCTGTTTACGTCGGGATCCACCGGCCGGCCCAAGGGCGTCATGATCGAGCACGCGGTGCTGGCCCGGCGCCTGGCCTGGTTGTCGCGCAGCTATGGGGTGACACCACAGGACCGCACCGGCCTGGCGACCCAGGCCACGTTCGATCCTTCGCTGATCGAGTTGTGCCTGCCGTTGGTACACGGCGCCAGCATCGCTCTGGCGCCGCCGGGCCGATTGCTGCCCCAGTCACTGGCCGAGTTTGCGCTGCGCCATGCGGTGACGATCATGGCGTTCGTCCCGTCGACGCTCAGCGGCTTTCTCGACGCGGCGGTGGGCCAGTCCGGGCTTGACCTGCGGGTGGCGTGTTGCGGCGGCGAAGTGCTTGCACCTGAACTGGCCCGGCGTTATCTCACCGGAACGCGCGCGCGGCTGTTCAACGTGTACGGGCCCACGGAGGCCTGCATATTTGCCACTGCCTGGGAATGCGTGCTGGACGACCGGTCTGCCGTGCTGCCGGTGGGGCTGCCGGTGGACGACACCGCCATTTATGTACTGGATCGTCAGTTGCGTCCCGTGCCCGATGGCGTGGCGGGCGAGGTTTTCATCGGTGGTCGCGGACTGGCGCGCGGCTACCTGAATCAGCCGGATCTGACGGCTGCCAGTTTTCTGGCCGATCCATTCCGGCCGGGCGAGCGCATGTACCGTACCGGCGACAAGGGTGCGCTCGATCACCTGGGTCGCTTGCATTTCCAGGGTCGACTCGATCGACAGGTGAAGCTGCGTGGATACCGGATCGAACTGGGAGAAATCGAGGCCGCATTGCTGGCTGTGGAGGGCGTTGCACAGGCGGCCGCCAGCAAGGTCGAGCGCGACGGCCATAGCGCCATCCATGCGTGGGTCGCGCCTGCGCGGTCGGGTGACCCTGAGCGGTTGCAGCGGGCCTTGCGCATACGGTTGCCCGATTACATGGTGCCTTCGGTCATCTGTGTATTGCCGCTGTTGCCCACCAGCAGCAGCGGCAAGATCGATTACGCGGCGCTGCCGGACGCAACGCCCGCGGTGATGGCGCGGTCAGCGGGTCGCGGGCCAGCCAACCAGCGGGAGGCCGACCTGCTCGCGTTGTGGCAGACCGAACTCGGGCGCAGACCGCTGTCGGTGCAGGACAATTTTTTCGACGTCGGTGGCGATTCACTGGCCGCCATCACGATTCTGGCGGGAGCCGAACGCATGCTGCGGCGCCGGATTCCGCTGTACTTGCTGACCGAGAACCCGACCGTCGAGCGGCTGGCAGCCGCACTGGACAAGGAGGACGTACCGCCGGGACTGCTGGTACCACTGGGGCCGGGCATTGCGGACCATACGATCTACCTTGCGGCGTCCGGCCATGGCGACCTGTTGCGCTTTCGGACGCTGGCGGACACGCTGGGTGGCGACTGCGATCTGCGGATGCTGCAGCCACCGGCTGGCACCGGCGGCTTCACGCGCATCAAGCAGTTGGCGGTCCTGTATGCCGACAGCATCCAGGCGCAGGGCGCGGCGCCGGGCTTCGTCGCCGGTTTTTCCATTGGCGGCATCGCCGCGCTGGAAACGGCGCGACTGCTGGAGCAACGTGGCGCGCCGCCACGCGGCCTGATCCTGATCGATACGGTCTATCCGAAAGTCGTGTGGGGCGGTACCTTGTACTGGCGCCTGTTCACCGCTCTGGTGCGGCTGCTGCGCCTGCAGGAACTGAGCATCAACGGGCGGCGCCTGGGCGCCATGGTCAACGACGCGGGTCTGGTGGCGCAGGTCAAGTCCATGGGGGGGTACCGTGCAGCGGCATTCAACGGTCAGACCACCTTGATTACGACGTCGGGCCTGATGCGGTGGGAACATGCGCTGTTCGGGTCGTGGAAGAAGCTGCAAGGTGACCGGTTGCAGACGCGCCAGGTGGCCGGCCTGCATGGTTCGATCTTCAGTGCCGGGCAGGTACGGGATCTGGCGGTGGTGTTGAACGATATCGTGCGTCGCGCGCCGTGATGCCTTCAGCGGACATCATGCCTGGCAAGCTGCCATCGCGATCGCTGCGTCGGCGCGTAGCCCTGCTCGTTGCCGCCGTGATGATGGTGATCGGCCTGGCGATCGCATGGACCTGGACGCCACTGCGTGAATGGCTCGACGTGGACTTGGTGGTATCGGCCTTGCAGCGATTCGGCCAGGCGTTCGGGCCGATCGCGGCCATTGCCGGTTTCGCGCTGGCGATGACCCTTGCGGTACCACTCAGTTTTCTGACCCTGGTTGCGCTGGTCGCGTATGGTCCCTGGGCCGGGTTTGGTTGCGCCATGGGGGGGGCGTTGGTCGGCGCTGCTGCGAGTTACGGGCTGGGCGCATTCCTGGGGCATGAGGTGCTGGTGCGGCTGGCCGGAGCGCGCGTCAACCTGCTGAGCCAGCGTATGGCCAGCCGCGGACTGCTTGCCGTGATCCTGGTGCGCTTGGTGCCGGTGGCGCCCTTTGCCGTCGTCAATATGGCTGCCGGTGCAAGCCATATTCGCTTGCGCGATCTGTTGCTTGGAACAGCGATCGGAATTACCCCCGGCACGTTGGCGATGATGCTGTTCGTGGACCAGATCGCCGCTGCGTTGCGCGCTCCCACGCCGATGATGTTTGCGCTTGTCGGCGTCACGGTCGCGTTGATCGCCGCGGGTGCATGGGCCCTGCAACGCTGGCTGCGCAGCGTTGACCAGGCCTAACCGGCAATCTGCCGGAACGCGGCGCGTTCGCTGGCCTTACAGGCCAGCCGCTGCGCGCAGCTCGGCGGCTTTGTCCACCCGTTCCCAGGTGAATTCGGGCTCTTCGCGGCCGAAGTGGCCGTAGGCAGCGGTTTTTTCGTAGATCGGGCGCAGCAGATCGAGCATCTGGATGATGCCTTTGGGACGCAGGTCGAAATGCGCGCGAACCAACGCGGCGATTTTTTCATCGGAGATCTTGCCGGTGCCTTCGGTGTAGACGGTGATGTTCATCGGTTCGGCCACGCCGATCGCATAGGCGACCTGAATCTGGCACTGGCGGGCCAGACCGGCCGCCACGATGTTCTTGGCTACATAACGGGCCGCATAGGCGGCGCTGCGGTCCACCTTGCTCGGGTCCTTGCCGCTGAATGCACCGCCTCCATGCGGGCAGGCGCCGCCGTAGGTGTCGACGATGATCTTGCGTCCGGTCAGTCCGCAATCGCCCTGCGGGCCGCCGATGACGAAGCGTCCGGTGGGGTTGACCAGGAAGCGGGTGTCCTTGATCCATTCCTTGGGCAGCACCGGCTTGATGATCTCCTCGATGACGGCCTCGTAAAAGCTGGCCTTGAGCTTGGTTGCAGTTTCGCTTTGGTCGGGGTGGTGCTGGGTCGACAACACGACCGTGTCGATGCTGTGGGGTTTGCCATCGACATAGCGCATCGTGACCTGGCTCTTGGCGTCGGGGCGCAGGAACGGCAGGCGGCCGTCCTTGCGCAACTGGGCCTGGCGTTCGACCAGACGGTGCGCATAGTAGATCGGCGCCGGCATGCGTTCGGGGGTTTCGTCGCAGGCGTAACCGAACATCAGGCCCTGGTCACCGGCGCCGATGTTCAAGTGGTCGTCGGACGCATGGTCGACGCCCTGGGCAATGTCGTTGCTTTGTTTGTCGTAGGCCACCAGCACCGCGCAACCTTTGTAGTCAATGCCGTACTCGGTGTTGTCGTAGCCGATGCGCTTGATGGTGTCGCGCGCGACCTGGATGTAGTCGACATGCGCGTTGGTTGTGATCTCGCCGGCCAGTACCACCAGGCCAGTGTTGCACAGGGTTTCCGCCGCAACCCGGCTGCGCGGATCCTGCTGGAAGATCGCGTCCAGGATGGCATCGGAGATTTGGTCCGATACCTTGTCGGGGTGCCCTTCAGATACGGATTCGGAGGTGAAGAGAAAGTCGTTCGCCATATTGGTTCCTTTAAGCTCCATCAACACATTGAAAGTTGCGTTGCCGGGGCTTGTGGTGCTCTGGCGAACGCTTTAGCAGTTTCACAAGGCACAATGGCCGCTTTTCATAGCCAGACCAAGGTGAGTGTCGCCCTGCAAGTAGTTCGGTAACTCGGCGACCCGCGTATCTTACCCTCTGATGATTTTTCTCTTTCGCTGGCTCGCCCGGCTGCCGTTGTGGTTGCTGCATGCCCTGGGCTGGAAGCTGGGCTGGATGTCGTTTCTGCTCTCCCCGGCATATCGGCGCAAGTTCCTGGATAACACGGCGCAGGCCGGTTATCGATTTGGCGCGGTATGGGGCGCCGTCGGCGCGACCGGTCGCATGGTCGGCGAGCTGCCACGTTTGTGGCTCGGTGCGCCCACGGGTTGCCAGTGGGAGAACGACGCCTGTGTCGACAAGGCCTACGGGGCCGGGCGTGGTGTCATTTTTCTCACGCCGCATCTGGGTTGTTTCGAGATCTCGGCGCAGGGTCTGGCACAACGCTACTCCGATCGCTATGGTCCGCTCACGGTCCTGTACCGCCCGGCCCGTCAGGCCTGGCTCGCGCGGCTGATGCTGGCCGCACGGGACCGGCCGGGCCTGGCGACCGCGCCGACCAGCCTGGCCGGCGTGCGGCAGATGATCCGTGCCTTGCGCAGCGGGCAGGCGGTCGGTCTGCTGCCGGACCAGGTTCCACCGGACGGGATGGGCGTGTGGTCGCCCTTTTTTGGGCGCGATGCCTACACCATGACGCTGTCGGCCCGGCTGGCGCAACAGACGGGTGCCACCGTTTTGCTGTTATGGGGTGAGCGGCTGTCCTGGGGGCGCGGTTTCCGGCTGCATTTTCGAGAACTGCAGCGGCCCTTGTCGCCAGACCTGGATGCGGCCGTGGGTCAGGTGAACCTGGAAATGGAGCGACTGATACGGGAGTGCCCAGCGCAGTATCTTTGGGGCTACGCGCGCTACAAGCATCCCAAGGGCGCGGCATGATCAAGGCGCGGTCACTATCATGCTGAGCCGGATCGGCATCGGCTTCATGCGCGCACTCGCCTATCTGCCGCTGACATGGGTGCGTGCGCTGGGCTGGCTGCTGGGCTGGCTTTTGTACGCCGTGGCCGGCTCACGCCGAAGGGTAGTCGCGGTCAACCTGAGTCTGTGTTTCCCGCAGTTGCCGCCAGAGGCAATACGGTCGATGGCGCGCAGGACCTTCGTAGCGTTCGCGCAAGCCTGGCTCGACCGGGGTTGGTTATGGCATGGCAATACGCTGCAGCTGCAGCGCAGGCTGCGCCTGTGTGGTGCAGTGCATGAATTGCAGGGCGATCAGCCCACCGTCATCTTTGCGCCCCATTTTGTCGGTCTCGATGCCGGCTGGACGGCGCTGACCCAGCAATTGCCCCGCGCTTTCACGACGATCTATTCGAACCAGGTCGATCCCACGCTGGACCGCTGGATCCTTCAAGGGCGCAAGCGGTTTGGCCGGCCGCGGCTGTTTGGTCGCGACGACGGCTTGAAGCCAGTGGTTCAGGCGCTGCGTGCCGGTCAACCGCTGTACCTGTTGCCCGACATGAACATCACCCGCCAGGAATCCGTGTTCGTGCCGTTTTATGGGGTATCCACCGCGACTTTGACATCGATGTCGCGCTTTGCCCGGATGGGGCGGGCCAAGGTGGTGCCGGTCATTACCGAATTGACCGCATCCGGTTACGACGTGCATGTCTGTCCCGCCTGGGATGATTTCCCCACCGATGATCTGCGGGCTGACGCGGCTACGATGAACCGCCGCCTGCAGGACTACATCGACCGCATGCCCCACCAATACTACTGGGTGCACAAGCGCTTCAAGGTGCGCCCGGACGACGAGCCCTCGGTGTATTGAGCCAGAGGCTGCGAAGCGGCCTGCCGGCGGGCCTGGTTCAGCTGGGCTTGTTCGCGATAACGGCTTCGGCCGTCGACGGCGCTGCCGTGTTGGTATTGCCTGCCTCGCCCGGCGGATGGGCCCAATCCCACAGATGCTGGGCCACATCGTCAAACCCCTGGCGCTTGGTGGCCGAAAACAGCATCGCCTGCCCACCGCCTGCCTGAAGTCGGGCGATCGACAGCGCCTTGCTGGCCTCGGCGCGGTTGAGTTTGTCAGCCTTGGTGAGCAGCAACAGGAATTTCAGTCCCTGCTCGACGCGCGGCCGGATCACTTCCAGCAAAATTTCGTCCAGATCTGTCAGCCCAAGGCGGGGGTCGCACAGCAGCACGATGCCGCGCAGGTTCTCACGCGTGACCAGGTAGTTGGCCATGACCTGCTGCCAGCGGATCTTGTCCTGGCGCGGCACAGCGGCATAGCCATAGCCCGGCAGATCGGTCAGTACTGCATCGGTGATGCCCTGCTTGCCCAATTCGAACAAGTTGATGTGCTGGGTACGGCCGGGTTTGCGCGATGCAAAGGCCAGCTGCTTTTGCTGCGTCAACGTGTTGATGCAGGTGGACTTGCCGGCGTTGGAGCGGCCGACAAAGGCAATCTCCGGAACCTGCAGCGCCGGCAGGAAGTGCAACTCCGGCGCGGTCGTGAGGAAGCGGGCAGTATGCAGCCATCCGGCGGCGCGCTGCGCTGGCGTGGGTGGCGCCACCGTACCGGTCTGGGTCGTTGCGGCAGCGGGTGAGGGGCGTCGTGTCATGGGATCCGTGGGAATGTGGCCGCGACCCGCATTGTAGAATCATGCTGTTTTGCCCCTCAGACAACGATCTCCATGATGCCTATTGCCCGCCTGACGCTTGCCATCACTCTGGCCCTGAGTTCACTGTGCGCCGTCGCGCAGGACAAAAAACCCGATCTGGCCAAGGGCGAGGCAAGTTACAGCGCCGTTTGTGCCGCCTGTCATGGTGCGGATGGCAACTCGGGCACGCCGGAGAATCCCAAGCTTGCTGGCCAGCATCCGCAGTATCTGGCCAAGCAATTGCAGGAGTTCAAGTCCGGCAAACGCAATAATGCGATCATGAAGGGCTTTGCGACCACCCTGTCGGACGACGACATGGTCAACGTCTCGTTCTGGCTGGCCAGCAAGCAGCCCAAGCCCGGCTTCGCCAAGGACAAGGAACTGGTGGGGCTGGGTGAGCGTATCTACCGTGGTGGCATTGCCGAGCGCAAGATTGCGGCCTGCGCCGGTTGCCACAGCCCCAATGGAGCGGGCATTCCGTCGCAGTACCCGCGGATGAGCGGCCAGCATGCCGACTACAGCAAAACCCAGCTTTCCGCGTTCAGGGATGGTGTGCGCAAGAACAGTTTGCAGATGTCCCAGGTCGCTGCGCGCCTGAACGATCGCGAGATCCGCGCGGTAGCCGATTACATGGCGGGCTTGCGGTAGCCACGGCGCCCGTCGGCCGGTCGTGCAGGCGACCGGATAGTCCTTGGCCCTGTGCGGGGATCCAGCGGGCCTGCTGTTGTTGGCGTCGACCCGATACTGCAGGAACTTAGTAAGTTTTGTTGGGTTCAGACGACCTGAGAGACTACATGGACATGCATATGATCATCCCTTCCCGTTTACACGCGTTCAACCACCCGCTGCCCAGCGAGATCACACCGCACCCATCCTATCTGGGCCGGCGCGACCTGATCCGCGTAATGGCCGGTGGCGTTGCCGGTGCGGCACTGGCCTCATGGGCAGCGCGCGATGCGATGGCGCAGCCGGCGCGTTCCGGCAAACTGGCGGTCCTGCCAGGCGTACGCTCGGCTGTAGCAGGCGCGGTGACCATGGAAAAGCGCACTGACTACAAGGACGCCAGCACCTACAACAATTACTACGAGTTCGGCACCGACAAGTCGGATCCGGCTGAAAACGCCCATACGCTCAAAACCACGCCTTGGGCGGTCGAGATAGAGGGCCTGGTCAAGAAGCCGCAGAAGATCGCGCTGGAAGACCTGCTCAAGTTGGGCGCCCAGGAGGAGCGCATCTACCGCCTGCGTTGTGTCGAGGGCTGGTCGATGGTGATTCCCTGGGTCGGATATTCGTTGTCGCTGCTCATCAACAAGGTTGAGCCGTTGGGCAGCGCCAAATTTGTCGAGTTCATCACGCTGGCCGATCCCAAGACCATGCCGGGCGTTGGTTCACGGGTGCTGGAGTGGCCGTATGTCGAGGGACTGCGCCTGGACGAAGCAATGCACCCCTTGGCGATGTTGTCGTTCGGCATGTATGGTGAAGTGCTGCCGAACCAGAACGGTGCACCGGTACGCCTGGTCGTACCGTGGAAATATGGCTTCAAGAGCGGCAAGAGCCTGGTCAAGATTCGGTTTACCGAGAAGCAGCCGGTGACGGCGTGGAACAGGACCTTGCCGAACGAATACGGCTTTTACTCCAACGTCAATCCCGCCGTTGACCATCCGCGCTGGAGCCAGGCGAGCGAACGGCGCATTGGCGAAGACGGGCTGTTTGCCAAGAAGCGCACGACGCTGATGTTCAATGGCTATGAACCGCAGGTCGGACAGTTGTACGCGGGCATGGACCTGCGCAAGTTCTACTGAGCATCGCCATGGCGCGGAGATGGCCGTCCTGCGCTTGGCAGGCAATGTCAATCTAGGACGTGGCTGCATGATCCGAGGATGGCCGCTCCTGCCGATCGCCAAGCCGCTGGTATTCGTGCTGGCGATGCTTCCTTTCGCGTGGTTGCTTTTTGGGGCGTTGACGCAAAACCTCGGACCGAATCCGGCCGAGTCGCTGATCCGTTCCACCGGCGACTGGACGCTGCGTTTCCTGTGCCTGGTGCTGGCAGTAACGCCTCTGCGGGTGCTGACCCGCACGCCCGCGTTGGCCCGGTTGCGGCGCATGCTCGGGCTTTTCGTCTATTTCTATGCCGTGCTGCACTTGCTGTGCTACAGCTGGCTCGACATGGAGTTTGTCGTCGCAGACATCGCCCGCGATATCGCCAAGCGACCGTTTATATTGGTCGGATTTTCGGCCGCTGTACTGCTGACTGCACTCGCCGCGACCTCGTTCAATCGTGCCATCAAGGCCATCGGCGCACGACGCTGGCAGCAGTTGCACCGACTGGTCTATGTTGTGGCTGCGCTGGCGATCCTGCACTTCTTCTGGATGCGCTCAGGCAAGAACGATTATGCCGACGTGGCGTTGTACGGCGCGATTCTGGCGCTATTGCTTGGATGGCGCGTGGTACAGGCGTGGCGCCACCGGCGAATGGATATCCGCGCCCGCGTTGCCGGCTAGGGCGTTGGTCCGGCGGCTGGCAGAACGCCCGGCAGTTCATTGCGCAGCTGGTCAGCGATCGATTCCCGGGCGCGAATCAGTCGCGAATCGCCACCACTGACCAGCACTTCGGCCGCACGGCCGCGCGAGTTGTAGTTGCTCGCCATGCTCATGCAATAGGCACCCGCAGACAGGACGGCCAACAAGTCGCCGCTCTCCAGCGCCAACGCCCGGTCATGTCCGATCCAGTCTCCGCTCTCGCATACCGGTCCCACCACTTCCCAGGTGGTGACAGGGCTGTCGCGCCGCTGTACTGGCACGATGGCATGAAACGCCTGGTACAGGGCGGGGCGGGGCAGGTCGTTCATGGCCGCATCGACGATGCAGAAGTTCTTCTGTTCTCCCGGTTTGAGGTAAAGCACCTCGGTGACGCACAGTCCCGCGTTGCCGACCAGCGAGCGGCCCGGCTCAAGCATCAGCTTGCGCGTGCCAAAGCCACGCGCATCCAGCCGCTCGAGTAACCTGGGCCACAAGACGTCGGCCCGTGGCGGCTGGTCGCCGTCGTAGTTGATGCCCAACCCGCCGCCAAAGTCCAGGTGCTCGATCGTGATGCCCTCGGCCTCGATCGCCTGCACCAGATCCAGCATACGGTCCATGGCATCGATGTAGGGCGATTCCTGCGTGATTTGCGATCCGATATGGCAGTCGATCCCGACCACCTGCAATCCAGGCAGATCCACGGCGCGGCGGTAGGTGGCCACCGTGCGCTCATGCGCGATCCCGAACTTGTTGCCTTTGAGGCCCGTGGAGATGTAAGGATGCGTTTTCGGGTCCACGTTGGGATTGACCCGGATGCTGATCGGCGCACGCTTGCCCAACTCGAGTGCAACCGTATTGAGCACTTCCAGTTCGGCTTCGCTTTCGACGTTGAAACAGGCAATGTCCAGTTCCAGCGCGCGACGCATTTCGCCGCGGGTCTTGCCAACGCCCGAGAAGATGACGCAGGAGGCCGGTGCGCCGGCGGCAATCACCCGGTCGAGTTCACCACCCGATACGATGTCGAAACCACAACCGGCATCGGCAAGCAAGCGCAGCACGCCCAGCGTGGAGTTGGCCTTCATCGCATAGCAGATCTGCGCGTTGCGACCCGCCAACCCGCGCTGGTAGGCTGCCAGCGCATCGAGTATGGCAGCCTGCGAGTAGATGAAGAGGGGTGTGCCGTGTTGCCGGGCCAGTTCACCGACCGGTACCTGCTCGACGCACAGTTGCTGCGCGCGGTATGCGATATGGGGTGCGCCCGGTAGTGATGGCGGGTTCATGGTGCGACCGCAGAGGAGGCCGCGGGTCGCGCGCCAGGCGCGATGGGACTGGCGGGGGTAGTGAAGTCCGGGCGCAGGCTTTGCGGCAGCGTGGCACGCTGCGCGGCCGCCGCTTCGGTCGGAATGAACAGCGGGCCCTTTTGCCCGCAGGCCGGCAAACCAACCGCGGCGGTCGCAAGGATACCCACACTGACTAGAATTTGGCAAATGCGCAACATCGTGAAATTGTAATGACCGACCCAGAATTCATGGACCAGGCCGAACGGGTGCTCGGGGCGATCGAATCGGCGTGCGACCGCATCAATGATGCTACCGACGCCGATATCGACAACCAGCGCGTCGGCGGCATGGTGACCTTGCGGTTTGGCAATGGCAGCGAGATCGTCGTCAACCTGCAAAAGCCGCTGCACGAGATCTGGCTGGCGGCGCGCAGCGGTGGTTACCATTACCGCTTTGGCGCTGGGCAGTGGCTCGACACCAAGGGGCAGGGCGAGTTGTTCCAGCGCTTGTCGCAGGACGCCAGCGTTCAGAGTGGCCTGACCCTGCAGTTTTCGGTGCGTTAATTGTTATTGCCGTTGCGGAACAGATCCAGGATCCGATTGCGCTCCTGCGCCGGCGGAGCGATCTCCGCGCCTCCATTGTTGGTGACCGGCGGCTGATCTTCCAGTCCCAGGCTGGACACGCCACCACCATAAGCGAATTCGCGGTAATACCATTCGCCACCCGTATTGACGACACCTTCGGGCGCGCCATATTGGGTAACCGGAACACCCCTGAGCGCGTGGTCCATGTAGGAAATCCAGATGGGCAGACTCAAGCCGCCGCCAGTAGCGAGTGAATTGCTGCCCAGCTTGCGCGGTGTGTCGTACCCCATCCAGGTTACTGCGACCAAGGTCGGCTGAAAGCCGGCGAACCAGGCGTCCATGGAGTCGTTGGTGGTCCCCGTCTTGCCAAACAGGTCAGTGCGCTTGAGCGTGGCCTGCGCGCGTGCGGCGGTTCCGGCCCGCGTCACCTCATTGAGCAGGCTGGCCATGACGAACGCGTTGCGCGGATCGATGGCCCGTACCGAATCATCCAGTTGCTGCGGCTTGTTCTCCATCAGCACCCGCCCGGTCTGTTCGGTCACCTTGCTGATCAGCCATGGATTGACCCGGAAACCGCCATTGGCAAACACGGCGTAGGCACCGACCATCTGCATGGGCGTCACCGACCCCGCGCCCAGCGCCATGGTCAGGTAGGGCAAGTGTTTCTCCGCATCAAACCCGAAGCGTATCGCCCAGTCTCGGGCATATTGCGGTCCGATCGCCTGCAGGATCCGGATCGAGACCATGTTCTTTGACTTAGCCAACCCGGTGCGCAAGGTCATCGGGCCATCGAACTTGCCATCGTAGTTCTTGGGCTCCCAGGGCTGGCCGCCGGTGACCGACGCATCAAAAAACAAGGGCGCATCGTTGACGATGGTGGCTGGGGTGAAACCTTTTTCCAGTGCCGCCGAATAGATGAACGGCTTGAAGCTCGATCCCGGCTGGCGCCAGGCCTGCGTCACGTGGTTGAACTTGTTCTTTTCGTAATCGAAGCCGCCGACCATTGACTTGATTGCGCCATTGCGTGGGTCCATGGCGACGAATGCTCCCTCGACTTCCGGCAACTGGGTTATTTCCCAGCCGTTCTTGGGTGTGCGTGCCACCCGGATCAAGGCACCCCGGCGCAGTTTGATATTGGGGGGAGCCTTGTCGGACAGGCCGGAGCGGGCTGGTTCGAGGCCATCACCGGAGATTTCAACCGTCTCGCCGTTTTGCCGGATGGCTCGAATCAGTTTCGGGTAGAGGTCAACAATGACGGCCGCCATGACGTCGCCGTTGTCGGGGTGGGCCTCGAGGGCGTCGTCGATGGCTTCCTCCAATGCCGGCGTGCCGTCGCTTGGCAGGTCGATGAACTTCTCCGGACCACGGTAGACCTGGCGCCGCTCAAAGTCCATGATGCCGCGCCGCAGCGCTTTGTAAGCTGCGTCCTGGTCAGCTGCATTGATCGTCGTATAGACGTTGAGGCCACGGGTATAGGTTTCGTTGCCGTACTGGGCGAAAACGAGCTGGCGTACTGTCTCGGCGACATATTCGGCGTGCACACGCATGCCGTCAGGGCCGCCCTTGAGCTTGAGTTTCTCCTCGCGCGCGGCCTGGGCTTGCTGTGCGGTGATGAATCCGGTTTCCTCCATGCGTTCGATCACGGTCAATTGCCGTCCGCGCGCCCGTTTCGGGTTCTTGATCGGGTTGTTGGTTCCGGGTGCCTTGGGTAGCCCGGCCAGCATGGCTGCTTCGGCGACCGTGATGCTCTTTAGCGGCTTGTCGAAATAGGCTTCGCTGGCGGCAGCAAACCCATAGGCCCGGTTTCCCAGGAAGATCTGGTTCATGTAGATCTCCAGAATCTGATCCTTGGTCAGCAAGTGCTCCAGCTTGAAAGTCAGCAGCACCTCATAAATCTTGCGGGTGTAGGTTTTCTCGGATGACAGGTACACATTGCGCGCGACCTGCATCGTGATGGTCGACGCCCCCTGGCTCTTGAGATTGCTCAGGTTGGCAATTGCAGCCCGCATCATGCCCTTGTAGTCGACGCCGTGGTGCTCGTAGAACCTGGTGTCCTCGATTGCCAGCACTGCATCAGTCATGACCTTGGGCATGTCCTTGAGGCGCGTCAAGTTGCGCCGCTCCTCGCCGAACTCGCCAATCAGTTGCCCGTCTGCCGAAAAAACCCGCAATGGAAGTATGGGACGGTAGTCCGACAATGCCGAGACATCCGGAAGATTCGGGAATGCCACTGCCAGCGCGATCGCGATGACCAAGGCAAGGGACGCGGCTCCCGCCAATGCGAAACCTACCAGCCAGCGCACGATCCGCAGGACGGTGCTTAGGGTGCCGGTTTGGCCTGGTGGTGTTGTCGCCTTGTCGTCAGACGCGGGAGAACTGGATTTTCGTGACATAAAACCTTCGTAAGGGCGCGCCGATATTATAAAAACGGGGGCGTCGCCGCTATCACCATTGGCTCACAGAAGCTGCAGTCGCAGGTCGCGTGGCATGGGGCAATTGTCGGACTGCACCGAGCCGGAAACCGTAACCGTCTGCTTTTGGCAACGTTTGGGAAGGCCTGAAATGGGAAAAACCTTTGCGGGACAAGGAGCTTACTGATAGCATTCAAGTGAAGTCTTAAGTTTCGCCGGTTCTCGATCGGCCAGTTCCAGGGGATAGCCTTGATCTCATTGGGGTCGTTGTTCAGTCGTCAGCCAGCACCGCTGCTGGGCCTTGACATTAGTTCGTCCAGTGTCAAGCTGGTTGAGCTGGGGCGTGACAGTTTAGGCAATCTGGTGCTGGAGCGTTGCGCCATCGAGCCGCTCGAACGCGGCTGGATTACGGATGGCAACGTCGAGAAGTTTGACGAAGTCGCCGAGGCGGTGCGCCGTCTGGTCAAGAAAAGCGGCACCAAGACCAGGAACGTGGCTATGGCACTGCCACCTTCAGCGGTCATTACCAAGCGCATTGTGTTGCCTGGCGGCCTGACTGACCAGGAACTCGAAACGCAGGTGGAGGCAGAAGCGAACCAGTACATCCCGTTCCCGCTTGATGAGGTGAGTCTCGATTTTTGCGTGGTGGGGCCGAGCAATGCTTCGGTCGGTGACCTCGATGTCCTGATTGCCGCGTCGCGCCGAGAGAAAGTGCAGGACATTCAGGGTTTGGCCGAGGCTGCAGGGCTCAAGCCCGTCGTTGTGGACGTTGAGTCCTATGCATCCCGACTGGCGACGTCACGATTGATCGAGAGCCTGCCCAACAAAGGCGCCGGCATCATTGTGGCCCTGTTCGAGGTCGGCGCCCTGACCACCCGCATGCAGGTGATTCGCGACGACGAGGTGCTTTACGACCGGGATCAGGCCTTCGGCGGCGCGCAGCTGACCCAGTTGATCGTGCGCCAATACGGGTTCTCGCCCGAAGAGGCGGAGAGCAAGAAGCGTAGCGGTGAATTGCCCGATGACTACGACGCCAATGTGTTGCGCCCGTTCGTGGAGAGCATGGTGCAGGAGATCGGTCGCGCGCTGCAGTTCTTTTTTACCAGCACACCCCATAACAAGGTCGACCACATCATGCTGGCCGGTGGCTCGGCGGCGTTGCCCGGGCTGACCAATGCCGTCACGAAACACACGTCCTTCTCTAGTGCACTGGTGAACCCGTTCGATGGCATGGAGATCGGTAGCGGTGTCCGGCTCAAGAAAATGACCCGAGAGGCCCCGTCCTACCTTACGTCGTGTGGCCTGGCTTTGCGGAGGTTTTCGCAGTGATTCTGATCAACCTGCTACCACACCGCGAAGCCGCCCGCAAGCAGCGCCGGGATGCGTTCAATGTCAGCCTGGGCGTTGCGTTTCTGGTCGGTGGCCTGATTGCCGGCATGATCTTCCTCTGGTTTCAGGGGCGAATAACCGACCAGCAGGGCAGAAATACCATGCTCGGCAACGAGATCAAGCGGCTTGAAGGCCAGATCAAGGATATCGCCGGCCTGGAGTCGGAGATTGCTGCATTGCGGGCCCGGCAACAGGCGGTGGAAGACCTGCAGGCTGATCGCAATGTTCCGGTACACCTGTTGACCGAGCTGGTCAGGCAGTTTCCCGATGGCGTGTATATCACCAGCATGAAGCAGGAGCGGCAAGGCGTGACGCTGCAAGGAGTCGCGCAGTCTAACGAGCGCGTGTCAGAACTGCTGCGAAACCTGGCCGGCGGTACGCCCTGGTTCTCCAAGCCTGAACTGGTAGAGATCGTGGCTAGCAGCGTGACGCTGTCACCACGGGACGTCAAACGCGTATCCAATTTCACGATGCGTGTACAACTCACCCGCGCCAGTGATGCCCAGAAGGTGGCACAGGCACCGGCGGCGAGCGCGTCGGCGCCGCTAAAGCAATAACGGGGTAGGGACATGGCAGGCAAACCCTCCAACAAGATTGATTTTGTAGCGCTGCAGGAGAAGCTGTTCGGTCAGTTTCGCGGACTGGACCCGAAGGACCCCTCGCTGTGGCCGGCGCTGCCGAGGTATTGCACATTTGCCGCCGTGATCGTGGCGGTCGTTACCGGTCTCTGGTTTGCCTGGCTCAGCGATTCCGAACTGGAACTGGAGGCCGAGCGCGCCAAGGAAGTCGCGTTGCGTGCGGACTTCAAAGTCAAGCTGGCCAAGGCAGTCAACCTGGAAGTGCTCAGGAAGCAGCGTGAACAGGTGCTGCAGTATGTGACGCAGCTTGAGAAGCAACTGCCCAGCAAGGCGGAAATGGATGCGCTTTTGTCGGACATCAATCAGGCCGGTTTGGGTCGCAGCCTGCAGTTTGAGTTGTTCCGGCCCGGTCAGGTCGTGGTGCGCGACTACTATGCCGAACTGCCGATTGCGATACGTGTGACTGGCAAATACCACGATGTCGGCTCGTTTGCATCCGACATTGCGAACCTGTCGCGCATCGTTACGCTCAATAACCTTACGGTTGCGCCCAGACCCGACGGCAGCCTGGTGATGGAAGCAACCGCGAAGACCTTCCGTTACCTCGACACCGCCGAGGTCGCGGCGCAGCGCAAGGCAGGCGGGGCCAAGAAATGATGCGCTTACAGTTGTTCCTGGTGCTTGTGCTTTCGGGCTTTTTGACCGCATGCGGTGGCTCCAACGGCGAGGAGCTGCAACAGTGGATGGTCGATCAGCGCAATCTGATCAAACCCAAGATCGAGCCCATTTCCGAGCCCAAGGTGTTCAAACCCCAGACCTATGATCAGCTCAGCGCTGTCGACCCGTTCA
This sequence comes from Rhodoferax sp., assembly GCA_031396205.1. Taxonomy (GTDB): domain Bacteria; phylum Pseudomonadota; class Gammaproteobacteria; order Burkholderiales; family Burkholderiaceae_C; genus CAISIP01. Next base: position 245,374 of record JANNKH010000006.1, on the reverse strand, counting down.
ACAAAGAGAAGCTTACGCAGGCCTTGAAGCGTGATGGAGCGCAATCGGTCGCCAATGGTGCGTTGGTTGCGCCGGAACTGGCGCGCCGCAAGCAGCCGCTGGAGGCGTTTCCGCTGGACGCGATGGCCATGGTCGGAAGCATGGTCCGTGCCGGTAAACCGGTTGCACTGGTCAGGGTCAACAACCTTCTGTACCAGGTGCGTACTGGCGACTATCTGGGTCAAAACTACGGACGTGTGATGAAAATTGAAGAGACAGAGGTTGCCTTGCGAGAAATTGTGCAAGACGCTGTGGGCGAATGGATCGAGCGCTCCGCTGCGCTGCAACTTCAAGAGAGGGCAAAATGATTAATCAAACCGGACGCGTCGGCATGTCGGGCTGGAAGCGGTTCTCCATGGGGCTGGCGCTGGCACTGGTCACGATATCCTCCTTCGCTCAGACGGCCATTGAATCAGTTTCCGGATCTGTGCAAGGTGGCACCGAAGTGATCCGGATCGATCTTTCCCAGGCCTTGACCGCCGTTCCCAGCGGATTTGCGATCCAGTCACCGGCGCGCATTGCGCTCGATTTTCCCGGTGTGACCAATGCGATGGGGCGTTCCACGGTGGACGTCAACCAGGGTAACCTGCGATCCATCAGTGTGGTGCAGGCAGGCGATCGTACGCGGGTCGTGCTCAATTTGAAGCAGCCTACCGCATACAAGGCCCAGTTGCAGGGCAAGTCCTTGCTGGTAGTACTCGATGGCGTCGCCGCTGCGGCGCCGGTTGTGACACCGGCGCCAGTATTCGCTGAGAACATCGGTCGCGACACGCTTCCGATCAAGGACCTGGATTTTCGCCGTGGCGCCGAAGGCGCCGGTCGCGTGGTCGTGGCCCTGCCAAACAACCAGGTCGGCGTCGATGTGCGGGTCCAGGGGCAGTCGCTGGTGGTTGAATTCCTGAAATCGACCCTGCCCGAGGGCCTGCGGCGCCGCCTGGATGTGTCCGATTTCGGCACACCTGTGCAGACTGTCACAACCTTCCAGACCGGTGACCGCGTGCGCATGGTGGTCGAACCGCGTGGACTGTGGGAGCACAGCGCCTATCAGAGCGACGACCAGTTCGTGCTGGAGGTCAGACCGCAGAAGGTCGATCCGACCAAGCTGACCCAGGGACCGGGCTATACCGGTCAGAAACTGTCGCTCAATTTCCAGAACATCGAAGTTCGCTCGCTGCTGCAGGTTATTGCCGACTTCACCAACTTCAACATCATCACCTCCGACTCGGTCAGTGGAGCGGTGACATTGCGGCTGCAGGATGTGCCCTGGGATCAGGCGCTGGACATTATTTTGCAGGCCAAGGGCTTGGGCATGCGCAAAACGGGCAATGTATTGTGGATAGCGCCGCGCGATGAGATCAGCGCCAAGGAAAAGCTGGAACTGGAGTCCGTCGTCGCGTTGCAGAATCTCGAGCCGCTGCGGACGCAGTCGTTCCAGATGAACTACACCAAGGCGGCCGAAATTGCAGCGAGCCTGACGGCAGGTGGCGCCGGTCCAAACAGTACCCGAATCCTGAGTACACGCGGCAGCGTGATCGCCGAAGCAAGGACCAACCAATTGTTCGTGACCGACATTGGCAGCAAGCTCGAGCAGGTGCAGCAACTCATTGCCAAGCTCGATGTGCCGGTGCGCCAGGTGTTGATCGAGGCGCGAATCGTCGAAGCGTCCGACACCTTCGGCAAGTCCTTGGGTGTCAAACTTGGTGGCGGAATCAACCCGCCGGGTGGAGTCAAGGTTATCAGCCAGGGTGGCAACACGCTGAATACGACATTCGGTTCTTCGTATGTCGAGGGTGCAGCCACAACGACTTCCGGCAGTTTCGTCAACCTGCCGGCGGTGGGCCAAAGCGGTTACAGCCCAGCGACGTTCGCCGTATCGATTTTCAATGCTGCCGCCAACCGATTCCTGAGCCTGGAATTGTCGGCACTGGAAGCAGATGGCAAGGGAAAAGTGGTGTCCAGCCCCCGGGTGGTGACTGCTGACCAGATCAAGGCGCTGATCGAGCAGGGGACCGAGTTGCCGTACCAGGTTGCAACTTCCAGCGGTGCGACGTCAATAGCGTTTCGCAAGGCGAACCTGAAGCTCGAAGTGACACCGCAGATCACGCCCGAAGGCAACATCATCCTGGATCTGGATGTCAACAAGGACACCGTGGGCCAGGCGACAGCGGCGGGTTTTGCGATCAACACCAAGCACATCAAGACGCAAGTGCTGGTCGAGAACGGTGGCACGGTCGTGATTGGCGGTATCTTCGAGCTGACCGAGAACGACAGCGAGACCAAAGTGCCGCTGCTGGGCGATCTGCCGGGCGTCGGTAATCTGTTCAAGACCCGCTCGCGGATTGCCAACAAGCAGGAAATGCTGGTGTTCATCACACCCAAGATGATTGCCGACAAGGCCGCGGTGCGTTAACAGGCCCTAACCCGGTCGATGCCGCCCAGCGGCGGTTTCCAGCCATTGTGATATTTAGTCTGGTCGGCCTGCCGGGCTCCGGCAAATCCACGGTCGGGCGTCAGCTGGCGCGCCGCCTGCAATTGCCGTTCACCGATTCCGATCAGGTGATCGAGGCGCGGCTGGGGTATTCGATCCGACAATTTTTTGAGCAAGATGGCGAGTCACGTTTTCGTGATCTGGAGGCGTCGGTCATTGACGAGTTGACGCTGAGCCCGAGTGGTGTGTTGTCCACGGGCGGTGGATCGGTACTGCGTCCGGAGAACCGGCGCCACCTGCACGAGCGGGGACGGGTCATATACCTGAAATCCTCGCCCGATGAGTTGTACCGGCGCCTGCGTCATGATCGCAACCGCCCGCTGTTGCAGGTCGATGATCCGCTGACGCGATTGCGCGATCTGTATGCCATTCGCGACCCGTTGTACCGGGAAACCGCCCATTTCACGATCGAAACCGGGCGCCCTTCGGTGGCCATGCTGGTCAATATGATTGTGATGCAGGTCGAACTCGACGGGTCCTGGAGCAGCGCAACCTGACACGCGCGCGGCAGGGCTTCACCTAAACTAGGGCCTATGCCCCGCCTGCAGCCTTTCGAGCGTGTTGCCATTGACCTGGCTGAGCGCAGTTATTCCATTCTCATCGGCAGCGGTCTGCTCGGTGACAGCCATACCTATGCCGATCTGCCTGCTGCCGACGCAGCCCTGATCGTGTGCAGTGCGATCGTCGAACCGCTCTACGCCGAGCGACTGAGTCAGGCACTTGCACCGCATTTTCGCAAGCTGCATCGCGTAGTGCTTCCCGACGGCGAGGAGCACAAGACCTGGCAGACGTTGAACCTGGTGTTTGACGCTCTGCTGCAACACCGGTGCGATCGCAACACGGTGCTGTTCGCGCTCGGCGGCGGCGTTGTCGGCGACATGACCGGATTCGCCGCAGCATCGTTCATGCGGGGCGTTCCCTTTGTGCAGGTTCCCACCACCTTGCTGGCCCAGGTGGACTCGTCGGTCGGTGGCAAGACGGCGATCAACCATCCCCTGGGCAAGAACATGATTGGCGCGTTCTACCAGCCCCGCCTGGTGGTGTGTGACGCGGACACCTTCAAGACCCTGCCGCAGCGAGAACTGAGTGCGGGCCTGGCTGAGGTCATCAAATACGGACCGATCGCCGACATGGCGTTTCTGGACTGGATCGAGGCCAACCTTGCGGCATTGATGGCGCGTGATCCTGCCGCGCTGGCTTTGGCCGTGAAGCGTAGTTGCGAGATCAAGGCTCGGGTTGTGGCACTGGATGAGCGCGAAAGCGGATTGCGTGCCATCCTGAATTTCGGCCACACCTTCGGCCATGCAATCGAAAACGGCATGGGTTACGGCCAATGGCTGCATGGCGAGGGAGTCGGTTGCGGCATGGTCATGGCTGCACAACTCTCGTGGCGACTGGGGCTGGTGAACGAGGCCTTCGTGCAGCGCCTGACACGGCTGATTGAACGGGCGGGGTTGCCGATCGTCGGTCCGCAGCTGCCAGTTTCGGGAAATGGTGAGACGCAGGGCCAGTCCAACGCCGATCGCTACCTGTCGCGCATGCGGGGGGACAAGAAGGCGCAGGCCGGTGCCATCCAGTTCGTCGTGATCGACCGGCCGGGCAGTGCCGTGCTGCGCAGTGCGCCGGACGACCTGGTGCGCCAGGTCATAGACGCTTGTTGCGGCTGACGATGGCCCTGGCGGCATACGCCTGCGATCCGGCCCGTTCGCGCGGCCGGCGCCATGCAGAGCCCGCGGCACCGACACGCTCCGATTTTCAACGTGATCGTGATCGGGTGATCCACTGCTCGGCGTTCCGGCGCCTGGTCTACAAGACCCAGGTCTTTCTGAACCATGAAGGCGACCTGTTTCGCACCCGGCTGACACATTCGCTCGAAGTGGCGCAATTGGGGCGCTCGATCGCTCGATCGCTCGGCCTCAATGAAGACCTGGTTGAGGCCATCGCGTTGGCGCACGACCTGGGTCATACGCCCTTTGGCCATGCCGGACAGGACGCCCTGAACGACTGCATGGCCGACTTCGGCGGATTCGAACACAACCTGCAAAGTCTGCGCGTCGTAGACCTGCTGGAGGAGCGCTACCCTCAATTCGATGGTCTTAACCTTACGTTTGAAACGCGCGAAGGCATTCTCAAGCATTGCGCGCCGCGCAATGCCGCGCTCATCGAGAGCGCCGAGCCGCCCTATGCCGATGGCGGCGGGGGCGTTGGGCGTCGTTTTCTGGAGCACAGCCAACCCAGCCTGGAAGCGCAGCTGTGCAACCTGGCTGACGAAATCGCCTACAACGCGCATGACATCGACGACGGTGTGCGTTCGGGCCTGATCACGATCGAGCAGCTCGAGTCGGTTTCACTCTTTAACCAATACCTGGCCCAGACACGCGCGCACCACCCGCACCTGATGGATGCGGCGCAGGACCGGCGCCTGTTGTATGAGTCGATCCGCCAAATGCTCAGCGCGCAGGTCTACGATGTGATCGACGCGTCCGGGCGTCAATTGCAGGCAGTCGCACCTGGCGATGTTGCGACCGTGCGCGCGTCGCCGCCCCTGGTGCAGTTCTCCGACCCGATGCGCCGCGCGTCCATCGAGCTCAAGCAATTTCTCCTGCGCAACCTGTATCGGCATCCTCAGGTCATGGCCACGACACACCAGGCGCGAAAAATTGTCCGCGACCTGTTCGCGGTCTACATGAATGCGCCGCATGCCATGCAACCGGGTTTTGCGGCCCGCAGCGAAGCCGTGCCGCCCGACCTGGACCAACTGCAGGCTCGCGCACGGGTGGTGGCCGATTTCATTGCCGGCATGACGGATCGATTTGCCGTGCGTGAACACGAACGGATCACCGGTCAGCGTTTGTTGGCCTGACGCTGATGGCCGTGCGGATCTTGCAGCGCCACCCGGAAATGGTGGTCGTTCTGGCTGGCGTCGCGGCTGCACTGCACGTCGGCAAGTTGTCGCCGGCAATTCCGGTGCTGCGCGAGTCTCTGGGGGTCAGTCTGTTGCAGGCGGGTTTTCTGCTGTCGCTGGTGCAGTTCGCGGGCATGGCGTTGGGCCTGGCTGTCGGCCTGGCGGCCGACAGCATGGGGCTTCGGCGCAGCATGCTGCTTGGCCTTGCCGTGTTGTCGCTCGCTAGCGCGCTGGGCGCCCTGGCCAAGGAACCCAATGCCTTGTTGCTGCTGCGGGCCTGTGAGGGTTTTGGCTTTCTGCTCGCCGTCATGCCTGGCCCCGGCCTGATTCGTCGGCTCACGCCACCAAGACAGATGCAGGCTGCGATGGGCTTGTGGGGAGCCTATATGCCCTTGGGGACCGCGATGGCGCTGGCCACCGGGCCATTGCTGATCGGGAGCGCCGGCTGGCCCGGCTGGTGGTTGCTGCTGGCGGCGCTGTCGCTGATCATGACTGCCTGGGTTGCGATGGCGGTGACACCCGATCAGCCAATCGGCGCCCCTGCGCGGGCCACTCGGCCGGCGCACGGTCTGGGTGCCGCATGGACGGAGCGCGTGCGGCTTACGCTGACTGCGCGGGGCCCCTGGCTCGTGGCTTTGTGTTTCGCGCTGTATTCTGGCCAATGGCTGGCCGTGATCGGGTTCTTGCCCTCCGTCCTGGCCCACAATGGCGATATCGGTGCCACGGCGGCATTGTTTTTGGCGCTGGCAGCACTGGTCAACGTGGTCGGCAACGTGGCTTCCGGGCGGTTGTTGCAGCGGGGTGTGCCCGCGCACCGATTGTTGACAGCGGGCTTTGTCGCGATGGCCGTCGGGGCCATCGTGGCGTTTGCCGATTTTGGGTGGAGTCAGAAAACGGATGGGGTCGCTGTCGTGCAATATTTGGGTGTGTTGCTGTTTTCGATGGTGGGCGGATTGATTCCGGGCACCCTGTTCTCGCTGGCGGTTCGCCTGGCGCCCGATGAGACAAGTGTGTCGACGACGGTTGGCTGGATGCAGCAGTGCTCGGCCATGGGCCAATTCCTGGGGCCACCGGTGGTGGCCTGGATTGCCGCCGCCGTGGGTGGATGGCACTGGACCTGGGCTGCCACCGCCAGCTGTTGTGCCCTGGGTCTGCTGGTGGCCCGACGGATCGGTGTGGAGGTTGCCCGTGCCGGACGTTGATCCCGCCGATGCCCAAGCTGCCGTGCTGCGGGACATGCAGCACTGGCTGGAGCAGGCAGTGATTGGCCTGAACCTGTGCCCCTTTGCCAAGGCGGTGCATGTGCGAGGGCAAATCCACTATGTCGTGAGCCGGGCGAGCGATCGCGCAGAGTTGGCGCGGGAACTGGAGCAGGAGTTGCGCGACCTGGCCGGCATGGACTGCCGCGTGCGAGACACCACCTTGTTGGTCGTGCCCAATTGCCTTACGTCATTCCAGGATTTCAATGATTTCCTGTACCAGGCGGACCAATTGCTGGAATCAGTTGGCTTGGTGGGGGAGTTGCAGATCGCCAGCTTTCATCCGCAGTTCCAGTTTGCCGGCACCACCGCCGACGACATCGGCAATGCGACGAATCGGGCACCCTACCCGACGCTGCATCTGCTGCGCGAGGCCAGTATCGACCGGGCAGTAGCCGCGTTTCCGCAGGCAGAGATGATCTTTGACGCCAACATTGCGACCCTGCAGCGACTGGGGCAGGCCGGGTGGGATGCACTGGGGGTGCAGCGGTCGTTGCCCATTGCATCAGCCAATCGATCGGCCCATCGCCGTGGCAGGATACGGTGATGATCAGGAAAAAAAGGATACCGGCCGCCAGTCCGGACGGCGCAGACCCTGCGGTGGCCGCCGAGCTGTGGCCGGGCGAGTCGATCGCGTTGTTGCAGGAGCTCCATATCCTGACGCGCGATGGCAAGCTCAACCAGGATTCACGGCGCAAGCTCAAACAGGTACACCATCTGTACCAGTTCATCGAGAAGATATTGATCGAACTGGCCAGCGACACAAGGCCTGCTTCGGGCGCCACGGCAGCGCCCGGCCTGACCGTTGCCGACCACGGGGCCGGCAAGTCGTACCTGGGTTTTATCTTGTACGACCTGTTCTTCCGGGCACGCGCCGACGGCTGCATTTATGGCATCGAGACTCGCCCCGAGCTGGTGCAGCGGTCGCGCGAACTGGCACAACGTTTGGGCTTTGAACGCATGTCGTTCCTGAACCTCAGCGTGGCCGATTCCACGTCAGCGACGGAGCTGCCCGCTCGGATCGACCTCGTGACGGCCCTGCACGCCTGCGACACGGCGACCGATGACGCGATCGCATTTGGTCTGCAAAAGTCGGCGCGTGCCATGGTTCTGGTGCCGTGCTGCCAGGCGGAGTTGGCCCGCATGCTCAATGCGGGCAAGGCACTGCATCTGCGCCGCACGCCGCTGGCCGAGTTGTGGCGGCACCCGCTGCATACCCGGGAGATCGGCAGCCAGCTCAGCAATGTGCTGCGCTGCCTGTACCTCGAGGCCTGGGGCTACCAGGTGACTGTGACCGAACTTGTGGGATGGGAGCACAGCCTCAAGAATGAGTTGATCATCGCGCGCCATAGCGGTCATCGGCGCCACAGTTCGGCGCAAAGGCTGCAGGCGCTGGTGGCGCAATTCGGCCTGGAGACGCTGTTGGAGCACCGGTTTCGACTTCCGCCGCCGGATGCGACGCAAGTTGTTGCCAACTGATGCGGGAGTCAGAATCTTTCTGCAAGAATGATGTCTGAATACCTGCAATGCATGCGAAGGGGAGCAATTTTATCAAGCGACTGGGATTTTTTATATTGGCGTTGGCCCTGGCCGGATGCACCACCACCAGCCCGGATGTTGTACAGCGCAGTGATGCGCAGCGCCTGTCGACGGTGCAGGACGCCACCGTTCTGTCGGTGCGTCCGGTAACGGTCGAAGGAACACAATCGGGCATTGGCTCGGTTGCCGGCGGCGTTGTCGGCGGCGTGGCCAGCGGCAGCGTCGGCGGGCGTCGCGAAGGCATCATCGTCGGAGTTCTAGGTGCCGTTGCCGGCGCAGTGGCCGGCAACGCGATCGAGCGATCCGCCACCCGCGAGGGTGCGGTGGAAATCCTGCTGCAAATGCGTAACGGCGATCGACGCGCGATCGTTCAAGCCCGCGGTAGTGAGACCCTGCTTCCGGGCGACGCCGTCATCCTCGTGATGACCGATGGCAAGGCGCGGGTAACGCGGGCGTCTCGGTAAGATATCGGGGTCAGATTCCAATTGTCGTGGCGGCTTTCGCTGCCAACCTGTGTCATGGCTCGACTTGCACGCGTTTCCGTTCCAGGCTATCCGTACCACGTCATTCAGCGTGGCAATAACCGGCAACCGATTTTCCGGTCGCAGGGAGAGCGGGCGAGGATGCTGGAACTGCTGGCCGAAAACGCAGCAGAGTTCGACGTGGCCATCTACGCCTACGTGCTGATGGACAACCATTTCCATCTGCTGCTCGGCCCCAGGACAACCGATGGATTGCCCAAAATGATGCAATCCGTCGGACGCCGCTATGTGCGATTTTTCAACGACACCCATGGTCGTACCGGCACGCTGTGGGAGGGGCGGTACAAATCTGCGTTGGTGCAATCGGAGCGATACCTGCTCGCCTGTATGGTGTACATGGATCTCAATCCGGTGCGCGCCGGCATGGTCGCGCAAGCGCAGGACTACGCCTGGTCCAGTTACTCCCACTATGTTGGCGCGCGCAACGACCGGCTGATTACGCCGCATCCGCTTTTCTGGGAGCTCGGCAATACACCTTTTGCCAGGGAATCGCGTTATCGCGAACTCGTCCAGGCAGGCGTTTCACTAGAACAGCGAATCGCACTTGGTCACGCTGTGACCAGCGGCTGGGTTTTGGGCGACGAGGGATTCGTGGCCCGCTTGCAGGGAAACACAAGGCGCAGACTGACCCAGTCTTCGCCTGGACGACCTGCCGGGCCGGCGGCGCAAACGCGCTAGTCGCAAGAATTTACAATGGGTTCGGTCAATTTGGTTATCTGTCCCCGTTTAATTCGTTCATCTGATCAGGATTAATTAATTGGAATCTGACCCCATTTAATTTTTCCCGGCATGAATGTTGCAGTGCACTAAACTGTGTGCCCGACCGGGTGCCCGGCGTGGCTTGGCGAAGTGAACAGGAACAATCATGGCGACTCTTGACGAAATCGACTATCTGCAACGCAACGGGCTGTACAGCGGCGAGCATGAGCATGACTCTTGCGGGGTCGGGTTCGTGGCCAATATCCGGGGCGTGAAGTCGCATGACATCGTCAAGAACGCGCTGCAGATCCTGCAGAACCTGGACCATCGCGGTGCGGTGGGCGCCGATAGCCTGATGGGTGACGGAGCCGGCATCCTGATCCAGTTGCCCGATGCGTTGTACCGCGAGGAGATGGCGGCCCAGGGTGTGGTGTTGCCGGCGCCGGGCGAGTATGGCGTGGGCATGATATTCCTGCCCAAGGAACACGCCTCGCGCATGGCCTGCGAGCAGGAAATGGAGCGTGCGATCAAGGCCGAAGGCCAGGTGTTGCTGGGCTGGCGCGACGTGCCGGTCAACGGCGACATGCCCATGTCGCCCGCAGTGCGCAAGAAGGAACCGATCATGCGCCAGGTCTTCATCGGCCGCGGCGACGACGTGATCGTGCAGGATGCGCTGGAACGCAAGCTGTATGTGATCCGCAAGACCTGCAGCGGCTCGATCCAGCGGCTCAAGCTCAAGCACAGCAAGGAATACTACGTTCCCAGCATGTCCAGCCGCACCGTGGTTTACAAGGGACTGTTGCTGGCCGATCAGGTGGGCGTGTATTTCCGCGATCTGGAGGACCCGCGTTGTGTTTCCGCACTGGGCCTGGTGCACCAGCGCTTTTCCACGAATACATTTCCGGAGTGGCCGCTCGCACATCCGTATCGCTATGTGGCGCACAACGGCGAGATCAATACCGTCAAGGGCAATTACAACTGGATGAAGGCCCGGGAAGGCGTGATGTCGTCACCGGTTCTGGGCGCCGACCTGCACAAGCTGTATCCGATCAGTTTTGCCGGTCAGTCCGACACCGCGACGTTCGACAACTGCCTGGAGTTGCTGACCATGGCGGGTTACCCGATCAGCCAGGCAGTGATGATGATGATTCCCGAGCCCTGGGAGCAACACAGCACGATGGATGAACGGCGGCGCGCGTTCTATGAATACCACGCGGCAATGCTGGAGCCCTGGGACGGCCCGGCGTCGATCGTGTTTACCGACGGACGTCAGATCGGCGCCACGCTGGATCGCAATGGCCTGCGCCCGGCGCGCTACTGTGTCACCGATGATGACATGGTGATCATGGCATCGGAATCGGGCGTGCTGCCGGTGCCCGAGAACAAGATCGTGCGCAAATGGCGCCTGCAGCCCGGCAAGATGTTCCTGATCGACCTGGAACAGGGCCGGATGATCGACGATGAGGAGCTCAAGTCCAACCTGGCAAGCATCAAGCCCTATAAGCAGTGGATTGAAAACCTGCGCATCCGGCTCGATGACGTCGATGCCGAAGGCAAGTCCAAGCCCGTTGCAGCACTGCTGCCGGCGCTGGCCGGCGCTCTGGAAGTGCCCTCGCTGCTCGACCGCCAACAGGCTTTTGGCTTTACCCAGGAGGACATCAAGTTCCTGATGGGGCCGATGGCGTTGGCCGCCGAGGAGGCCATTGGTTCGATGGGCAACGACAGCCCGTTGGCCGTCCTGTCGGACAAGAACAAGCCTCTGTACAACTATTTCAAGCAGTTGTTTGCGCAGGTGACCAACCCGCCGATCGATCCGATACGCGAGTCGATCGTGATGTCACTGGTCTCGTTCATTGGTCCAAAACCGAATTTGCTGGATATCAACCAGGTGAACCCGCCGATGCGGCTGGAAGTGGCGCAGCCGGTGCTGAATCTGGCCGACATGGCCAAGCTGTACGACATCGAACGCCATACCCATGGCAAATTTCGCTCCAGCGGTCTGGACATCACCTACCCATTGGCCTGGGGCTATGAAGGAATCCAGGCCAAGCTGGCGTCGCTTTGCGCAGAGGCTGTCGATGCGATCCGGGGCGGCAAGAATATCCTGATCATCACCGATCGCCGGGTCGGCGCCACCCAGTTGGCGATCCCGGCATTACTGGCATTGAGCGCGGTGCACCAGCATCTGGTGCGCGAGGGCCTGCGAACCTCCGCCGGCCTGGTCGTGGAAACCGGCAGCGCACGCGAAGTGCACCATTTCGCGATGCTGGCCGGCTACGGCGCCGAAGCGGTGCATCCGTACCTCGCCCTGGAAACGCTGCAGGACATTCACCAGCATTTGTCCGGCGACCTCAGCGCCGAAAAGGCCGCTGCCAACTACATCAAGGCGATTGGCAAGGGTCTGTCCAAGATCATGTCCAAGATGGGCGTGTCGACCTACATGAGTTATTGCGGTGCGCAGTTATTCGAGGCCATCGGCCTTAACAGCGACACGATCGAGAAATATTTCACCGGTACTCCCAGCCGGATCGAAGGCATCGGTGTGTTCGAAATAGCACAGGAGGCGATCCGCATGCACAACGCCGCATTCGGCAACGACCCGGTGCTTGAGAACATGCTCGATGCCGGTGGCGAGTACGCATGGCGGGTGCGTGGCGAGGAGCACATGTGGTCGCCCGATGCGATCGCCAAGCTGCAGCACAGCGCCAGGGCCAACAACTGGACTACCTACAAGGAATACGCACAGTTGATCAACGACCAGTCACGTCGGCACATGACGCTGCGCGGCCTGTTCGAATTCAAAATCAACCCGTCGCTGGCGATTTCCGTGGAGGAGGTGGAGCCAGCCAGTGAAATCGTCAAACGCTTTGCGACCGGCGCAATGTCCCTGGGTTCCATCTCGACCGAGGCACATGCCACACTGGCGGTGGCGATGAACCGAATCGGTGGCAAGAGCAATACCGGCGAGGGCGGTGAGGACCCGGCGCGTTATCGGCAGGAGCTCAAGGGGATCCCGGTCCGCCAGGGCCAGACGCTCGGCGACATCATGGGCCATGACGTGGTCGAGGCCGATTACCCACTGCATGCGGGTGACTCGCTGCGCTCGCGCATCAAGCAGGTGGCCTCAGGCCGGTTCGGTGTTACGGCCGAGTACCTCAACAGCGCGGACCAGATCCAGATCAAGATGGCGCAGGGCGCCAAGCCCGGCGAGGGAGGCCAGCTTCCGGGTGGGAAAGTGTCGGACTACATCGGCCGCCTGCGCTATTCGGTGCCGGGCGTCGGCCTGATCTCACCTCCGCCGCACCATGACATCTATTCAATTGAAGATCTGGCGCAGCTGATCCACGACCTGAAAAGCGTGGCGCCGCAGGCCAGCATCAGCGTCAAGCTGGTCAGTGAGATCGGCGTGGGCACCATCGCCGCTGGCGTGGCCAAGTGCAAGAGTGATCATGTGGTCATCGCCGGTCATGACGGCGGCACGGGCGCGTCGCCATGGTCGTCGATCAAGCATGCCGGAAGCCCGTGGGAAATCGGCCTGGCCGAAACCCAGCAGACCCTGGTGCTCAACCGTTTGCGCGGACGTATCCGGGTGCAGGCCGACGGCCAGATGAAGACCGGGCGCGACGTGGCCATTGGCGCGCTGCTGGGCGCGGACGAGTTCGGATTTGCGACCGCGCCTTTGGTCGTGCAGGGCTGCATCATGATGCGCAAATGCCACCTCAACACCTGCCCGGTTGGTGTGGCAACCCAGGACCCGGCGTTGCGCAAGAAGTTTGCGGGCAAGCCCGAGCATGTGGTCAATTATTTCTTCTTCGTCGCCGAGGAGGTACGCCAGATCATGGCGCAGCTCGGCATCCGCAAATTCGAGGACATGATCGGCCGCGCCGATCTACTCGATACCGTGCGCGGCATACGGCACTGGAAAGCGCGCGGGCTCGACTTCAGCCGACTGTTTGCGCAACCCAATGTGCCAGCCGATGTTCCCCGTTTTCATGTGCAGGAGCAGGATCATGGTCTGGACCGTGCATTGGACCGCCTGCTGATCGAGCGTTGCAAGCCGGCCTTCGAGCGCGGCGAAAAGGTCAAGTTCATCGAGGTTGCGCACAACGTGAACCGCTCTGTCGGGGCGATGCTGTCGGGTGCGCTTACCAGGGTGCATCCGCAGGGATTGCCGGATGACACCATCCGCATTCAGCTCGAGGGAACCGGTGGCCAGTCCTTCGGGGCCTTCCTGGCAAGCGGCATTTCGCTGTACCTGATCGGCGATGCCAACGACTACACCGGCAAGGGACTGAGTGGCGGACGGGTCATCGTGCGCCCGAGCATCGATTTTCGAGGTGATCCGACCCGCAACACCATCACCGGCAACACCGCGCTGTATGGCGCGACAAACGGCGAAGCCTTTTTTGGTGGTGTGGCGGGCGAGCGATTTGCGGTACGCCTGTCGGGCGCGACCGCCGTCGTCGAGGGCACCGGCGATCATGGTTGCGAATACATGACCGGCGGCACGGTTGTCGTGCTGGGACGGACGGGGCGCAATTTCGCCGCCGGCATGAGCGGGGGCATCGCCTATGTCTATGACGAGGACGGCCAGTTTGCGCAGCGCTGCAACACGGCGATGGTGTCGCTGGAAAACGTGCTGCCGGCGCGCGAGCAGCAGTCAATGGTGGACTCGGCGGTGTGGCACCGTGGACAGTCCGACGAGGCACAACTGAAGAAGCTTCTGGAGGATCACAACCGCTGGACGGGCAGCAAGCGCGCGCGCGACCTGCTGGACAACTGGGAGGCTTCCCGGTCGCGCTTTGTCAAGGTCTTTCCAATCGAGTACAAGCGCGCGCTCGGTGAAATCGCTGCGCGCAAGACGGCGAAGGCCGACGTGCAGCCAGATTCCACGCCGCGTGCCAAGGCCAGCCGTAACAGCAACACGGTGGCCGCGAAGTAACTGCCGCAAGGCCGGGTCTGAAACATGCAGGATTGATCATGGGAAAAATAACCGGATTCATGGAGTACCCGCGGCTGGAGGAAGACTATCGCCCGGTCGAGGAAAGGGTCAAGGAGTATCGCGAATTCGTGCTCACACTCGACAACAGCCAGGCCAAGACACAGAGCGCGCGCTGCATGGACTGCGGTACGCCGTTCTGCAACAACGGCTGCCCGGTCAACAACGTCATTCCGGATTTCAACGATCTGGTGTATCGGGACGATTGGAAAAATGCGCTCGCGGTACTGCACAGCACCAACAATTTTCCGGAGTTCACCGGGCGTATCTGCCCGGCGCCGTGCGAGGCGGCTTGCACGCTCAATGTGAACGACGATGCGGTGGGCATCAAGTCGATCGAGCATGCCATCATCGATAAAGGCTGGGAAAAGGACTGGGTCAAGCCGCTCAAGGCGCGCCACCGTAGTGGCAAGACCGTCGCAATCGTCGGTTCGGGCCCGGCGGGACTGGCGGCGGCGCAGCAGCTGGCGCGGGTGGGGCACGATGTGACGGTGTTCGAAAAGAACGACCGTGTCGGTGGCCTGTTGCGCTACGGCATTCCGGACTTCAAGATGGAGAAATCGCATATCGACCGGCGGGTAGTGCAGATGCAGGCGGAGGGCGTCGTGTTCCGAACCAGCGTGCTGGTGGGCGAGATGCCCAAGGACAGCAAGGTCACCAACGGGGCCAGGGATCGCATCCCGGCGGCCCGGTTGCTGCAGGAGTTCGATGCGGTCGTGCTCACCGGAGGCGCCGAGCAGTCGCGTGACCTGCCGGTGCCGGGCCGTGAGCTCAAGGGGGTTCATTTCGCGATGGAATTCCTGCCGCAGCAAAACAAGGTCAACGCGGGCGACAAGGTGCGCGACCAGTTGCGCGCCGACGGCAAGCATGTGATTGTCATTGGCGGTGGCGATACCGGCAGCGATTGCGTGGGCACCAGCAACCGGCATGGCGCCAAGAGCGTGACCCAGTTTGAACTCATGCCGGAGCCGCCGGTGGAGGAAAATCGGCCCATGACCTGGCCGTATTGGCCGATCAAATTGCGCACCAGTTCCAGCCATGAAGAGGGATGCGAACGCGAGTTTGCGATATCCACCAAGGAAATCGTGGGCGCCAAGGGAACAGTCACCGGACTCAAGACGGTACGCGTTGCATGGAAGGACGGCAAGATGTCCGAGGTTCCCGGCTCCGAAAAGGTTCTGCCGGCCGATCTGGTGCTGCTCGCAATGGGATTCGTCTCGCCGGTGGCCAGTGTGGTGGACGCGTTCGGTGTCGACAAGGATGGTCGCGGCAATGCCCGCGCCACAACCGACTTCGACGACGGTTACGCGACCAACGTTGCCAAGGTGTTTGCAGCGGGTGACATGCGCCGTGGTCAAAGCCTGGTGGTGTGGGCCATCCGCGAGGGTCGCCAAGCCGCGCGCGCGGTGGATGAATTCCTGATGGGATTCAGCGACCTGCCTCGATAGCAACAATTGGGGCGACCGAATGCGGGCGCCCCGTCGCCGGGTTGCCTGCAGGCATTGTGGATTGGCAACGTAGCGCACGGGAAATCCCGTATCATTTGAAAGCCGGACGCTCCCCGGTGCCCTGCTTGTTTCATGGATTCATCCTTCCCCGATCCTCTCGTTGAATTGCGTGACATCACGTTCGGGTACGGTGAGCGCGTTGTTCTGGACGGTATGTCGTTGTCGGTGCCGCGTGGCAAGGTCACTGCATTGATGGGCGTATCTGGCGGCGGCAAGACCACGATCCTGCGGCTGATTGGCGGACAGAACCGGGCCCAAAAAGGGGAACTGCGCCTGTACGGTGCTGGTCGCTTCGAGGATGTCGGAGTGTTGAATCAGGAGCAGCTATACGCGGCGCGCAGGCGCATGGGCATGCTTTTTCAGTTCGGCGCCCTGTTTGCCGATCTCAGCGTGTTCGAGAACGTGGCATTTCCGTTACGTGAGCACACCACTTTGACCGAGGGCATGGTGCGCGACATTGTGCTGATGAAACTCAATGCGGTGGGGCTGCGCGGAGCGCGCCACCTGATGCCCAGCGAGATTTCTGGCGGAATGGCCCGGCGGGTCGCGCTTGCGCGGGCCATTGCGCTGGATCCGGAGCTGGTGATGTACGACGAGCCGTTTTCGGGCCTCGACCCGATATCCGTGGGCACCGCTGCACGCCTGATCCGCCAGCTGAACGACTCGATGGGCTTGACCAGCATCTTCGTGTCGCATGAGCTGGAGGAGACCTTCGCCATCGCCGACCATGTGATCATCCTGGCCAACGGCAAGGTCGCAGCCCAGGGCCGACCGGAGCAGGTGCGGGAAAGCGCCGATCCGCTGGTGTCGCAATATGTGCATGCGCGACCGGACGGCCCGGTGCAGTTCCACTATCCCGGACCTTCGGTAGAACAGGATTTCGGTGCCGCGCTGTCTCCGTTGGCGCCGGCAACCGGAGAGTGGTCTTGAGCTGGTATCGGCCGTCCGATGTCGGCTTCGCGGCGCGCTCGCAATTGGCCAATCTTGGCCTGGGTGCACGCTTGTTCGTGCGCCTGTTGATGCTGGCTGGCCCTGCATTCCGGCGTTTCGGCCTGATCCGTGACCAGATCCACTTCCTGGGCAACTATTCGCTGGCCATCATTGCGGTATCTGGCCTGTTTGTGGGATTCGTGTTTGGGCTGCAAGGCTACTACACGCTGCAACGGTATGGCTCCGCCGAGGCGCTGGGGCTATTGGTGACACTGACGTTGGTGCGCGAACTGGGGCCGGTCGTCACGGCACTGCTATTTGCCGGTAGGGCCGGCACATCGCTGACCGCCGAGATCGGCCTGATGAAGGCCGGCGAACAGATCAGCGTGATGGAGATGATGGCGGTCGATCCGGTGCAGCGGGTGCTGGCGCCGCGGTTCTGGGCCGGTGTGATCGTGATGCCCTTGCTCGCCGCGGTCTTCAGCGCAACCGGCATCATCGGTGGCTGGGTGGTGGGGGTCCTGATGATTGGCGTCGATGCGGGCTCGTTTTGGAGCCAGATTCAAGGCGGCGTGGATGTCTGGAAGGATGTCGGCAATGGGCTGATCAAGAGCGTCGTGTTCGGTTTCACCGTGACATTCATTGCGCTGCTGCAAGGGTTCGAAGCGCAGGCCACGCCCGAAGGAGTGTCCAAGGCCACCACGCGAACCGTTGTGATGGCTTCGCTGGCGGTGCTGGGTCTGGATTTCATCCTCACAGCCATGATGTTCAGCTTGTGATGCGCGTCTGGCGGCGGTTGGGTGCCAAGGTGGCGGTGCTTGCACGGCCTTCGCCGGTCGAATACAGCAATAAGGAGTAAGAAATGCAACGCTCGAAAGTCGATGTGTGGGTGGGCCTGTTTGTATTGCTGGGCGCCGCAGCAGTGCTGTTCCTGGCTTTGCAGTCAGCCAACCTGCTGAGCCTGAGCTTTCAGCCCACTTATCAGCTGGATGCCAAGTTTTCGGACGTCGGTGGACTCAAGCCCAAGGCCGCTGTGCGCAGTGCGGGTGTGCTGGTGGGTCGGGTCGAGGCGATCAGTTTCGATGACAAGACGTTCCAGGCGCGCGTGACGATGGCCATGGATAGCCGCTTTGGATTTCCGAAGGATAGTTCGCTCAAGATCCTGACCAGCGGGTTGCTCGGCGAACAGTATCTGGGCCTAGAACCGGGCGCGGACGAAAAGAATCTGGTCGCCGGTGATATTATTTCAAGCACCCAGTCTGCCATCGTGCTGGAGAATCTGATTGGACAATTCTTGTACAACAGTGCTTCCAGTGGCAATGGGTCGCAGGCGGGGAAGGACAAGAAATGAACCTAAGGTCGAGTTCGCATGCCGTGCGTGGGGCGCGTCGCGCTATGTTTATCGTAGTGTTGCTGGGAGCCGGCTATGGCTGCGCGTCGGTACCCGACCCCGATCGGCGGGACCCGCTGGAGTCCTTCAACCGGGGTGTCTTCGCATTCAACGAAGGGCTGGATCAGGTGCTCTTCAAGCCTGCGGCGACGGTGTACAAGGAACTTACGCCGCGCCTGGTTCGTACAGGGGTCGGCAATTTTCTTGGCAACCTGGAAGACGCATGGTCGTTCGTGAACAGCGTGTTGCAGGGCAAAGGTCGCCATGCGATGGACAACTTCTTTCGGGTCGGGGTCAATACGACCTTCGGTCTGCTGGGCGTGCTCGACGTGGCCGCTGAAATGCAGATCGAACGGCATGCGGAGGATTTCGGTCAGACGCTGGGCTCCTGGGGCGTTGGCTCGGGGCCCTACCTGGTCCTGCCATTATTTGGCCCGTCGAGCATCCGCGACGCAGCGGCATTGCCGGTGGACTTCCAGGGTGACCTCGTGTCCAAGGCCGATCCGGTTGCGACCCGCAACGCGTTGCGGGTGCTCAATGTGCTGGATGTTCGCGCGAACCTGCTGGGCCTGAGTTCGTCGCTAGACGATATTGCGCTGGATAAATACAGTTTCACCCGCGATGCGTACCTGCAGCGCCGTCGCAATGCGGTCTATGACGGCAACCCGCCGGATACGGATTGAGTTACAAAGTCCGGACGCTGACGCGGTTACCATGCAGCCGAGCCGCCCGTCGTGGTGCGGCAAAATCGACGTACGCGCCCTGTACGGGCGTATTCCATTTCAGCTTGACCGAGCCTAGAGGCCCTTGAAAGACTAGCCATGCACCGCCGAATGTTCCAGAACCTGATCGCCTGCTTGCTCGCGGGGGCGGCCCTCGGATTCCAATTGTCGGCATTGGGCGCGGATGAGCCACCCGATGCCATCATCCAGCGGTTGTCCACGTCGGTGTTGGACGAGATCCGGTCTGACAAGTCGATCAAGGATGGTGACCTGTCACGGATCACGGTGCTGGTGGACGCCAAGATCATGCCCGACGTCAATTTCAAGCGCATGACGGCCGCAGCTATCGGACCGGCATGGCGCCAGGCCACGCCGGAGCAACAGGCACGGTTGCAGGCAGAGTTCAAAATCCTGCTGGTGCGCGTTTATTCCGGTGCGCTGGCACAGGTTAGCGACCAGACAATCTTGATCAAGCCCCTGCGCTCCGCTCCAGAGGACAAAGAGGTGGTCGTGCGCACGGAAGTGCGCGGCCGCGGCGACCCGATCCAACTGGACTATCGGTTGGAAAAAACGCCGGGCGAAGGCAGTGGCTGGAAGATCTATAACCTCAATGTGCTGGGCGTATGGTTGGTGGAAACCTATCGCAGCCAGTTCGCGCGCGAAATCGGCAATAGTGGCATCGATGGCCTGATCAAGGTGCTGAGCGAGCGCAACAAGGCCAATGTCGCCAAGGGTTGAGAGTGCTGGTGCTACCTGCCGATCTCACCCGCAATCAGGCCAGTGCATGCCTGCAGATGCTGGTGCAAGGCCTGCGCGCCCAGGACGGCACAACCGTTGTCGTGGACGCGAGCGCGCTGGCGCGTTTTGATTCCTCTGCGTTGGCGGTAATGCTGGAACTGCGCCGCGAAAGCCAGGCCCACGGCAAGAGACTGTCCATCGAGTCGTTGCCGCAGCGCCTGCATGATCTGGCCTCGGTATACGGGATTGCGGAGTTGCTGTCCCCCGCCTGATTCGACGGGCTAAAATCGCTGGCTCCCATGCCAGCAATCTCCTTCCAGTCGGTATCCAAGGCCTATTCGTCGCCACGCCCCTCCAATAAGTCGTTTTTGGCGCTCGATCGCGTCAGCCTCGATATCGAGCAGGGTGAGTTCTTTGGCTTGCTGGGACCCAATGGCGCAGGCAAGACCACCATGATCAGCATATTGGCGGGTCTGGTGCGCGCCACCTCTGGCAGCGTGTCAGTGTTGGGCAGCGACGTGGTGACCGATTTCGCACAAGCCCGGCGCAAGTTGGGCATCGTGCCGCAGGAACTGGTGTTCGATCCGTTTTTCAATGTGCGCGAGGCGTTGCGGTTTCAGTCGGGCTATTTCGGCATCCGCAACAACGACGACTGGATCGACGAACTGTTGGCCAGCCTCGGCCTGGCCGACAAGTCCGACGCCAATACCCGGCAATTGTCCGGTGGCATGAAGCGGCGCATGCTGGTGGCGCAAGCGCTGGTGCACAAGCCGCCGGTCATCGTGCTCGATGAACCGACCGCTGGCGTTGATGTGGAGTTGCGCCAGACACTGTGGAAGTTCATAGCCGGTTTCAATCGCAAGGGCCATACGGTCTTGTTGACAACGCATTACCTGGAAGAGGCCGAAGCCCTGTGCGGCCGTGTGGCGATGCTCAAGGCAGGGCGCATCGTGGCGCTGGAGCGCACCAGTGTTCTGCTCAAGGCAGCCTCCGGCAACGTGCTGCGGTTCAAGGTCGATGCCGAGTTGCCCGAGGGCTTGGCCAGTCAGGCGCGTATCACCGGGCGCATTGTCCAGTTTCCAGCCCATGACGCGCGGGAAATCGAAAACTACCTGACCGCAGTGCGCGAAGCCGGTCTGCAGGCACAGGACGTGGAGATTCGCAAGGCGGACCTCGAGGACGTTTTCGTGGAAGTCATGGCTCGCCACCACGATGGAGCGCCCGAGCATGTCCAGTGAACTGGCGCCCCGACTGCCATTACCCGTGACCGGCCAGCATGACGGGCATGCGATGACCGGCTGGCGCACCTTGTTCTACAAGGAAATCCTGCGCTTCTGCAAGGTCGGCTTCCAGACCGTGGGCGCTCCGGTGCTCACTGCCATTTTGTATCTACTGGTGTTCGGGCACGTGCTGGAAGACCGTGTCAAGGTGTACGAGACGGTGTCCTACACCGCCTTCCTGGTGCCCGGACTGGTGATGATGAGCGTGCTGCAGAATGCCTTCGCGAACAGCTCCTCGTCGATGATCCAGAGCAAGGTGATGGGCAATCTGGTGTTCCTGTTGCTGACGCCGCTCTCGCACTGGCATTGGTTCACTGCCTATGTGGCCTCGTCCGTCGTGCGCGGGATCGTGGTGGGTGCGGGCGTGCTCCTGGCGACCTTATGGTTTGCCGTGCCACCCTTCGCGGCAGCGGTTTGGGTCCTGGTGTTTGCCGTCCTGGGCGCCTCCTTGATGGGTGCCCTGGGTCTGATTGCAGGTTTGTGGGCGGAAAAATTTGACCAACTCGCGGCGTTCCAGAACTTCGTCATCATGCCGATGACTTTTCTGAGCGGCGTTTTTTATTCAATCAAGTCGCTGCCGCCGTTCTGGCAGGGCGTGAGCCATCTCAATCCGTTTTTCTACATGATCGACGGGTTCCGGTACGGCTTCTTTGGCCAGAGTGACGTGTCCCCCTGGTTGAGCCTGGGCATTGTCGGCCTGGCCCTGGCTATGGCAAGCGCCGTGGCCTTGCACTTGCTGCGCACCGGATACAAGATCCGCAGTTGACCAAGACCCAGATATGACAGCCGAAGAACTCAAGTCCATCATCACTGCCGGGTTGCCGTGCACCCATTGCGAGCTCGAGGGCGATGGTCGCCACTGGTACGCGACCATCGTGTCCGACGCATTCGAGGGAAAACGGGCGATCCAGCGCCACCAGATGGTCTATGCCACCCTGGGCGCAAAAATCCAGACCGACGAAGTGCATGCCCTGTCGATGAAAACCATGACCGACGCCGAATGGAGGTCACTTGGATAAGTCATTGGTCGCTGACGACGACCTGGTTCGAGCATCTGCGAGCCTGGTTTTTACCGGTCTGGCGGCCGAGATCGAACGTGTGCCTGGCTGATCGGTGGCTTGCATGATCACGCTGGCGCTGTCCAAGGGACGCATTCTCGAGGAGGCCTTGCCGCTGCTGAGGGCTGCCGATATCGTTGTGCTGGACGACCCCGAGAAATCGCGCAAACTTATCCTGGACACCAATCGTGCAGATGTGCGCGTTCTCGTGGTGCGCGCGACCGATGTGCCAACCTATGTGCAATATGGCGGGGCCGATCTGGGCATCACGGGACGCGATACCTTGCTTGAGCACGGCAGCGATGGCCTGTACCAGCCACTGGACCTGCAGATCGCTCGCTGTCGCATCAGTGTCGCCGTGCGTGAAGGCTTTGACTACGTCTCCAGCGTGCGGCAAGGCTCGCGCCTGACAGTCGCCACCAAGTACATGGCCATTGCGCGCGAATTTTTCGCGGCCAAGGGTGTCCATGCCGATCTGGTCAAGTTGTACGGCAGCATGGAACTGGCGCCACTCACCGGGCTGGCCGATGCGATCGTCGACCTGGTCTCGACCGGCGGCACCTTGCGTGCCAACCATCTGGTCGAGGTTGAGCACATCATGGATATCAGCGCGCGATTGGTCGTCAATCAGGCTGCGCTCAAGCTCAAGCAGGCGCCGTTGCGCCGCATCATCGATGCCGTCGATGCGGCTGTTCAGCGCCAGGCGGGGGAAGGTGTACCGACGAGCGCCGCTGGGCCGGGGGCGAAGGTACAACAATGACCGTTGTTGCGAACCCATTGCGCCTGTCCACGGCCGACGCGGGCTTCGACGCGGCCTTGCGCGAGCGGCTTTTCTGGTCCAGCTCCGCCGATGCCGCCATCGAGCAGCGGGTTGCGGACATCCTGGCCGATGTTCAACATCGCGGCGATGCCGCAGTGCTGGAGTACACCGAGCGGTTCGATCACGTACGTGCCGCATCGATGGCCGAGTTGGAACTCGATGCCGATGCACTGGGCAGGGCCTTTGCCAGCATTCCGGCAGAGCAGCGCGATGCCGTGTTGTTTGCCGCGGACCGGATCCGCAGTTACCACCAGGCCCAGAAGCGTGCCAGTGGCGAGAGCTGGAGCTATCGCGACGCTGAGGGCACGTTGCTGGGACAAAAAGTCACGCCGCTGGACCGGGTTGGCATCTATGTGCCCGGTGGCAAGGCGGCCTATCCGTCGTCGGTGCTGATGAACGCGATTCCGGCGCATGTGGCCGGTGTGCCGCAGATCGTGATGGTGGTTCCGACGCCCGCCGCCAAGGGGCGGCTGGACGGCCTGGGCGAGCGCAATCCACTGGTCCTGGCCGCGGCGCATGTGGCTGGTGTTTCGCGGGTTTTCACCATCGGCGGCGCTCAGGCCGTTGCGGCGATGGCTTACGGCACGGCGACGGTGCCCAAGGTGGACAAGATCACCGGACCAGGGAATGCTTACGTCGCGGCAGCCAAGCGCCGGGTGTTTGGTATGGTGGGCATCGACATGATCGCCGGTCCGAGCGAGATCCTGGTGCTGGCTGATGGGACCACGCCGCCGGACTGGGTTGCCATGGACCTGTTCAGCCAGGCCGAGCATGACGAGATGGCGCAAAGCATTCTTTTGTGTCCCGATGCGAGCTACATCGATCGGGTGCAGGCGCAGATTCACCACCTGTTGCCGACCATGGCGCGTCGCGACATCATTGCCAGTAGCCTGAATGGTCGCGGTGTGCTGGTTCATACCCGTTCCATGGAGGAGGCCTGTGCCATCAGCAACCAGATCGCTCCCGAGCATCTGGAGGTGAGCAGCCTGGACCCCCACCGCTGGGAACCGTTGCTGCACCATGCCGGTGCCATCTTTCTGGGCGCCTACACCAGCGAAAGCCTGGGCGATTACTGCGCCGGTCCCAACCATGTGCTGCCCACCGGCGCCACCGCACGCTTCTCCAGCCCGCTGGGGGTTTACGATTTCCAAAAGCGCAGCAGCCTGATCGAGGTCAGTGCTGCCGGTGCACGGTCCCTGGGCCGGGTGGCATCGATACTGGCGCGCGGCGAAGGACTGCAAGCCCATGCGCTGGCAGCGGAAATGAGGTTGACATGACGTATCCACCAAGCACCAAGAAACGGTCACGCCGTGACTGGCGAACCACGACCCTGCGCAATACCATGGCGGCTTGTGCGCTGGCCTTGCTGGCCGATGCTTCCTCGGCCATCAGCATTCGTGAATTGCGCGGACTCGAGGCGACGGACAAGGAGCATGGCGAGATCTTCGTGCAGTACTACCTCGTGGGCGCGATGGAAGGCGCTCTGGAAGCGCACGCGCATGTGGTGCGCGCCGGCGCCAAGCCGCTGATGTGCCTGAACGGCCGCCGACTGGAGCCGCGCATGGCCAAACCACTGTTTGACGGCGAACTCAAGCGCAATGCCGGCCTGTATGAGGCCGACATGCCGGTACAGTTGGTGTTGGTCAACGCGCTGATTGCGGCCTACGCCTGCTGAAGCCGACACCCTTCGCAGCTGGCCCGCACCATAACCATAGATACCTGACTCCACGGCACCCGTTTTCCCATGTCCCACACCGCTGCCGAACTGCCCGACCTGATAGCGCGCCATGTCCGAACCGATGTGACGTCCATGCATGCCTATGCGGTACAGGACTCTGCCGGGTTACGCAAACTCGACGCGATGGAGAATCCGCACCGCCTGTCCGAGCAACTGCAGCAGCAACTGGGGCAGCGCCTGGGCGCGGTGGCGCTCAACCGCTACCCCGGCCGTCGGACGCAGGACCTGCGGCGCGCGCTGCACGATTACGCGCAGGTACCCGAGGGATTCGACCTGATGCTGGGCAACGGATCGGACGAACTGATTTCGCTGCTGGCGATGGCCTGTGACGTTCCCGGTGCGACCGTCCTGGCGCCGGTTCCCGGATTCGTCATGTATGCGATGAGCGCGCATTTGCAGGGGCTGCGGTTCTTTGGCGTGCCGCTCTCCGACGACTTCGAGCTCGACCGGGATGCGATGCTGCAGGCGATCCACCAGCACCAGCCGTCCATCATCTATCTGGCCTATCCGAACAACCCCTCGGCCAACCTGTGGGACGACGCGGTGATCGAAACGATCATCTGCGCGGCGCCAGGTTTTGTCGTGATCGACGAGGCCTACCAGCCATTCGCGGGCCGCAGTTATATCGACCGCCTTGCGCAGCATCGCCATGTGCTGCTGATGCGCACCATGAGCAAGTTTGGCCTGGCCGGTGTGCGCATCGGCTACCTGATCGGGGCCAGGGCGCTGATTGCCGAGCTGGACAAGGTGCGACCGCCCTACAACGTCAGCGTACTCAACGCCGAATGCGCATTGTTTGCGCTGGAGCACCGCGAGGTCTTTGCGGCGCAGGCGCGCGAGATCGTCGCGCAGCGGGAGTGGCTGATGGCGCAGTTGTCCGCGCTGCCCGGCGTGCGGGTGTTCCGCAGCGACGCCAACATGATCTTGCTGCGACTGCCCAATCGCGATCTCGGTGGTGACGCCGCGGCTGCCGCCTTCGCCGGCATGCGGGCACGCGGTGTGCTGATCAAGAACGTATCGAACCTGCATCCGCTGCTGGCCGGCTGCCTGCGGCTGACCGTTGGCCTGCCAGAGGAGAATCGGGCCATGGTGGCTGCATTGAAGGAGTGTCTGTGACTACCGAACCCATTGCGTCCAGTGCAGCGCCGCGATTCGCGCAGGTCACCCGCAATACCGCCGAGACCCGCATCGCGGTGCGACTCGTTCTGGATGGCAGCGGTCGGTCGGCGCTGCACACCGGCATCGGTTTTTTCGACCATATGCTGGACCAGATCGCACGCCACGCGCTGGTCGATCTGGACGTTCAGGCCGATGGCGATCTGCATATCGACGGCCACCATACCGTGGAAGACGTCGGCATCACACTCGGCCAGGCCATGCACAAGGCGCTGGGCGATCGCAAGGGCATCCGTCGCTTTGGCCACGCCTATGTACCGCTGGACGAGGCACTGAGCCGCGTCGTGATCGATTTTTCAGGGCGTCCGGGCCTGATCATGCAGGTGCCGTTCAAGAGCGGCATGATCGGCAGCTTCGACAGCCAGTTGGCGCATGAGTTCTTCCAGGGGTTCGCGAACCATGCCTTCGTGACACTGCATATCGACAACCTGCGCGGCGAGAACGCGCACCACCAGTGCGAGTCGGTATTCAAGGCGTTCGCGCGTGCGCTGCGCCAGGCGGTCGAGGTCGATCCGCGCGCTGCGGGCGCCATCGCGTCGACCAAGGGCTCGCTCTGAGCGCTGCATTGACAACCGTGGCGTGCCGACACAGCGACTGCTGACGAACCACCATGGCATCGGCAACCAACAAGACGGTCGCGGTCGTCGACTATGGCATGGGCAACCTGCGCTCGGTTGCCAACGCGGTGCAGGTGGCGGCTGCAGGCGACGGTCATCAGGTATTTGTCACCTCCGACCCGGAACTGATCCATGCCGCAGAGCGGGTGGTGTTGCCCGGGCAGGGCGCCATAGCCGATTGCATGCGCGAGTTGCGCGATTCCGGCCTGCTTGTGCCGGTGCTGGAGGCCGCCCGGTCCAAGCCACTGTTCGGCGTGTGCGTGGGCATGCAGATGCTGCTCGACCATAGCGAGGAGGGGCTGCGCGGCGACGATGGCGCCGGAACGCCTGGGCTGGGGCTGATACCGGGTGACGTCGTCCGATTCGATCTGCATGGCCGCCTGCAGGCCGATGGCAGCCGTTTCAAGGTGCCGCACATGGGATGGAACCCGGTGTTCCAGACGCGGCATCGGGGGCAGGTGCATCCGTTGTGGCATGGGATCGAAGATGCCAGTTACTATTATTTCGTGCACAGCTACTATGCCCGACCGTCTGATGCGCGCCACAGCGCGGGAGAGGCCGACTATGGGGATCGCTTTACGGCGGCGGTTGCGCGCGATAATATTTTTGCAACCCAGTTCCATCCCGAAAAGAGTGCTGACCAAGGCCTTGCGCTTTACCAAAACTTCCTTCGCTGGAAGCCCTGATTCCTCCCAGCCATCCGCGCACCATGCTGCTCATTCCTGCAATTGACCTGAAAGACGGCCATTGTGTTCGCCTCAAGCAGGGCGACATGGACCAGTCGACCATCTTTGGCGAGGACCCCCCCGTCATGGCGCGCAGTTGGGTCAGCAAGGGCGCGCGCAGGCTGCATCTGGTCGATCTCAACGGTGCATTTGCGGGTCACCCCAAGAACGAACTGGCGATCCGCCGGATCCTGAAGGAGGTCGGCAGCGAAGTCGATGTACAACTCGGTGGCGGCATCCGCGACCTCGACACCATCGAGCGTTACCTCGATGCCGGGCTGCGCTACGTGATCATCGGCACGGCTGCGGTCAAGAATCCGGGCTTCCTGCAGGACGCCTGCACCGCATTCGGCGGCCACATCATCGTCGGGCTCGACGCCAAGGATGGGAAGATCGCCACCGACGGCTGGAGCAAGCTGACCCGGCACGACGTGGTCGACCTGGGCAAGAAATTCGAGGACTACGGCGTCGAGTCCATCATCTACACCGATATCGGACGCGACGGCATGCTATCCGGAATCAATGTTGAAGCGACGGTCAAACTGGCCCAGGCGCTGACAATCCCGGTCATTGCATCGGGGGGCCTGTACAACATGGCCGACATCGAAGCCTTGTGCGCAGTAGAAGGCGAAGGTGTCGAGGGTGTCATCTGTGGTCGTGCCATTTATAGTGGCGACCTCGATTTCGCCGCGGCCCAGGCCCGTGCTGACGAACTCAACGGCTGACGCCGCGAGGGCGCCGATGCTGGCCAAACGCATCATTCCTTGCCTTGATGTCACTGGCGGCAGGGTCGTCAAGGGCGTCAATTTCGTGGCATTGAGAGACGCCGGTGATCCGGTCGAGATCGCTGCGCGCTACGACGAACAGGGCGCCGATGAACTGACGTTTCTCGACATCACCGCCACCAGCGACGGACGCGACATGATCTTGCACATCATCGAGGCCGTGGCAGCCCAGGTATTCATACCCCTGACGGTCGGCGGCGGCGTGCGCAGCGTGGAGGATGTACGTCGTCTGCTCAATGCCGGCGCCGACAAGACGAGCTTCAATTCCGCTGCGATCGCCAGGCCGCGCCTTATTGACGATGTGTCGGGCAAATATGGCTCGCAATGCATCGTCGTGGCCATCGACGCTAAACGCAGGACCGCGCCCGAGGAGCAGCGCCGCGGGGTCGACGGCGTGCCGGTGGGGCCGGGATGGGATGTTTTCAGCCACGGCGGCCGCACCAACACCGGGCTCGACGCGGTTGCCTGGGCTACTGAAATGGCCCGCCGCGGCGCGGGGGAAATCCTGCTCACCAGCATGGACCGCGATGGAACCAGGTCCGGGTTCGACCTGGAACTGACCCGCGCCGTCAGCGACGCGATCGATGTTCCGGTCATTGCGTCGGGCGGCGTCGGCAATCTGGACCACCTGGCCGACGGCATACAACTTGGCGGCGCGGACGCCGTACTCGCGGCGAGCATCTTTCATTACGGCGATTACAGCGTGTTGCAGGCCAAGCAGCACATGCGCGCGCGCAACATCTCCGTACGGATCTGACTAAACCCCCGCCCGGTCTACCGCGAATGCGCGCACCGGCCGCAACGGCAGTGGTCGATCGCCGACAATAGTCCCATGAACTGGTTGGATCATGTCAAATGGGATGCAGCGGGTCTGGTGCCGGTGATCGCGCAGGAGCAGGCGACGGGCGATGTGCTGATGTTTGCCTGGATGAATCGCGAGGCGTTGGAGCGAACGGCGGCCACGGGACGCGCTGTTTACTTCAGCCGGTCCCGTTCCAGATTGTGGTTCAAGGGCGAGGAGTCGGGCCATGTGCAACAGGTGCATGGCATACGGCTCGATTGCGACAACGATGTTGTGCTGCTCACGGTGACGCAGACCGGCCATGTGCCCGGCATCGCCTGTCACACCGGTCGCCACAGTTGCTTCTTTCAGCGCCTTGTCGGTACTGATAATCAGAGGGGCTGGGAAATCACCGACGCGGTATTGAAAGACCCGGAAACGATCTACAGGTAGCCCGACATGCCCCACGCTTCCACCGACCACGACAAGTACGCAACCGACGTGATGTCGCGGTTGGCGACCATCATTGAAAGCCGCCGTCCCGATCGCGGTGGCGATCCCGGCGCAAGCTACGTGGCGCGACTGCTGCACCGCGCGCCCGATGCGTTCCTGAAGAAGATCGGCGAAGAGTCCACCGAGGCCGTGATGGCAGCCAAGGACCTGGAGCTTGCGCTGCACACCGGCGTTGGTGTGGACGCCTGCAAGGGTCGACTGGTTGGTGAAATGGCCGACCTGTGGTTCCATTGCATGGTGGCGCTGGCCCATTACGGGTTGCGGCCGTCCGATGTATTGGCAGAATTGGCCCATCGTGAAGGAACCAGCGGCATCGAGGAAAAGGCCCTGCGCAAGGCGATTGCGCGCGAAGGCTCGTGGGCGGGGCCTGACCAAGGAGGAGCGTTATGACGGATGTGATCGATGTAGTGCCCAAGGGCGAGGAGCAGGCACAGGCGCTCAAGTCAGTGGGGTGGCTGAGCTATGTGCTGCATCTGATCGTCGCGGTCGGGGCGATCATCCCCGGCGCGCAGGCGGGTGCGTTGTTGCTGGTGGTCGCGTTGGTGATCGACCTGGTGAAAAAACCCGAGGCGGAGGGAACCTGGCAGGCCTCGCATTTTTCCTGGCGCATCCGTTCGGTCATTCTGGCCGGGTTGCTGTATCTGCTGACGGCGCCATTATTCCTGCTGTTCATCATGCCTGGCATGCTGGCGTGGCTGCTGGTGTCGATCTGGTTCCTGTACCGGATCGTCAAAGGTATGGTGGCAATGAACAACAACCAGGCCGTTGGCGCCTGACAGGGGGATTCCACGGTGGTGCATGATCCAGATTGCCTGTTCTGCAAGATCGCGCAGGGCAAGATCCCGTCGCGCAAGGTTCATGAAGACGATCAGATTTTTGCCTTTCACGATATCCATCCATGGGCGCCGGTGCACTTCCTGATGATCCCAAAACAGCATATTCCGTCGTTCGCGCAACTCGGGCCGGAGCATGCTGACCTGCTGGGTCACATGATGACGCTGGCGCCGAAACTGGCTCTGCAGGAGGGTTGCAGACCCTATCCGGACGGTGGGTTCCGGATAGTCAGCAACACCGGCGTCGAAGGCGGGCAGGAGGTCCGGCATCTGCACGTGCATGTCATGGGTGGACCGCGGCCCTGGTTGCGCGGCTGATCCCAAAGGGCTATTGGCGCGCTGGCGGTGCGGCGGTCTAAAATTCGGCTAATTGCTTAGGAGTTAAAAATGGGTTCGTTTTCAATCTGGCATTGGCTGATCGTGCTGCTGATCGTGGTCATGGTCTTTGGCACCAAGAAGCTCAAGAACATGGGCGGTGACCTTGGCGGCGCGGTCAAGGGCTTCAAGGACGGCATGAAGGATGCCACTGCGTCAGCCGACGACAAGCCGGCCGGCCCCACGGCGCAGGTATCCAACGGCGCGCAACCGTCCGAAAAGACCACGATCGACGTGGAAGCCAAGCAGAAATCGTGATCGGCCGGGTGGTGGCGTCGTGATCGACCTCGGCATATCCAAGATGGCGCTGATTGGCGTTGTGGCGCTGATCGTCATCGGGCCGGAGAAATTGCCACGTGTTGCGCGTACGGTTGGCATGCTGTTGGGAAAAGCGCAGCGCTATGTGTCAGACGTCAAGGCAGAGGTCAGCCGTTCGATGGACCTTGACGAACTCAAGAAGATGAAGGAAACGGTCACCGACGCAGCCAAGGACATGAGCAACACGATCCAAAGCAACGCCGGCGAGATCGAAAAATCCTGGGCCGATGCGACACGAATGGATGACAACTCGCAGCTGGCTGATGGCTTTGAAATGCCCGTGACCTATCCGGCCTATCGGCATCCGAACAAGCGCTGGCGCGTGAAGCAGGGCACCACGCCCAGCTGGTACAAGGCACGCGCGGGCATTCGCACGCGTGCATTGTCGGGCGCCGCGCGCGTGGCCCGGTTCCGGCCGCAAAAACTCAACTGACCTTACCGGAACTTCTGCACACCCCGCAATGAGCGTTCCGCTGGGTGCTGGGCCCACATGACACGATGACCGACCCGATCAACAAAGAAGACGAACTCGCCGGTACCGAGCAGCCGTTTGTCCAGCACCTGGTGGAGTTGCGTGACCGCCTGATGTACAGCCTGGTGGGCCTGGTCGTATGCATGGTATTGCTGGCGGTCTGGCCATCCCCCAGTGGCCTGATCGACCTGATTGCCACGCCGATCCGGGCCCACATGCCGCCGGGAGCCAAGCTGATTGCCGTTGGTGTGTTCTCGCCTTTTTTCGTACCGCTCAAGGTGCTGATGATGGCCGGTGTATTGCTCGCATTGCCATGGCTGATGTACCAGGCCTGGGCTTTTGTCGCGCCTGGCCTGTACGGCCACGAAAAGCGCCTGGCCATTCCGTTGATTTTCTTTGGCTGCGCATTGGCCTACATCGGCATCGCGTTTGTTCAGTTATTTGTGCTGGACAAGATGTTTGCATTCATCCAGGCAGTGACGCCGGCCAGCGTGGCCGCGACGCCAGACATTGCCTCGTATGTCGAGGCGATTCTTGGCTTGTACATCGCCTTTGGCGTGGCGTTCCAGGTGCCAATTGTCGTGGTTCTGCTGGCGCGCATGAACATCGTCAGCATCGAAAAGTTGAAGGAGTTCCGCGGCTATTTCATCGTGTTGTCGTTCGTGATCGCTGCCGTCATCACGCCACCTGACGTAATTTCCCAACTGGCGCTGGCGGTGCCCATGTGTCTGCTGTATGAAACGGGCATATTTGCGGCCCGGTGGTTCATCAAAAATACCAAAGCGACCGACGACGAAGACCAGAACAGCAACAAGGACGCGGGATCGACTGGTTCGTGAACGCACCGCCCTGCCGACTTACCGCGGCGATCGGCGCGGTTTGGGCCTGACGCCTGGAACCACGTCGAGTTCGATCTGCGTGTCCTGGCGCTGCAGGTTGAATCGAGAACGCAAGCCCGGTTTCAGACCGGCGACGCGGGTCAACAATTCCGATACATTGCGCACATCGTCGCCCGCCACGGCAGTGATCACATCGCCCGGCCGGATGCCGGCCTGCGCAGCGGGTCCGTTCTGCAGTACGCCGGTGATGATCACTCCCGTGCGCGCCTTCACGCCAAAGGTTTCCGCCAGCTCGGGCGAGAGGTCGTTGGGTTCGACTCCGATCCAGCCGCGGGTAACCTGCCCGTCCTTGAGCAGCCCATCCATCACCAGGCGGGCCGTAGACATCGGAATCGCGAATCCGATGCCCAAGCTACCACCGGAACGCGAGTAGATCGCCGTATTGATACCCAGCAGATGCCCCTGGGTGTCGACCAGTGCACCGCCGGAGTTGCCCGGATTGATGGCGGCGTCAGTCTGGATGAAGTTCTCGAATGTGTTGATGCCCAACTGGTTGCGACCCAGGGCGCTGATGATGCCGCCGGTCACGGTCTGGCCGACGCCAAACGGATTGCCAATCGCCAGCACCTGGTCGCCGACCTGCACAGCGTCCGAATTGCCGATTACCAACACCGGCAGTTTGTCCAGGTCGATCTTGAGTACCGCCAAATCGGTTTCTGGGTCGGTGCCGATGACCTTGGCCAGGGCCTTGCGGCTATCGTTCAGGATGACCTCGATCTCGTCAGCCCCTTCTACGACATGGTTGTTGGTCAGGATGTAGCCGGCCGGACTCACGATCACGCCGCTGCCCAGGCCGGCGCGCGCTTCCTGGTCCTGATCGCCGAAGTAGAAGCGGAACCAGGGATCGGTGCTGCGCGGGTCCCGGATGGCGGCCTTGCTGGTATTGATGCTGACTACCGCCGAAGCGGCTTTTTGTGCGGCAAGCCGAAAACTGCCGGCGGGCAGATTGCCACTGGCCACTGCCGGTGCTTCAACCAGCGTCACGGCGGCGGTGCCCACTGCAGACTTGCCCAGCCACTGCGGTTTGAGGGTTGCCACGACGAAATACGCCGCCAGCAATACGGTTGCGGTTTGGGAAAATAGCAGCCACAGGCGTTTCATGCGTAAATTGTAGGCCGCTCGATCCGTAACGGTAGCATGCCCGGTCATTTTCAGCACGACCAGAGCGGCAAGCTGTGACTTGTCGACTTAATGTGTTCAATGCCATGACTAGCAGCCACAGGACCATCCATATCGAGCCACTGGCTCCATCCAAACCCGCGTTGGGTGCACCATGCAATGGGTGTGGCGTTTGCTGCCTGGTACAGCCATGTCCTGTTGGCATGCTGCTGTCCGGTCGGCGTTCAGGGGCCTGTGTTGCGCTGCGCTGGAGTGAGCGCTCCGGCGTTTATCGGTGCGGCGCGATTGAACAGCCGTCGCAGATATTGCATGCGCTGTGGCCAGCCAAACGCGGCCGCTGGGCCAGCATGTTGGCACCGGCCCTGCGATTTCTGGCTCGCCGCTCGATCGCGCTGGATATGGGATGCGATTGCGATCTGGAAGTGTCGGTCCGCAAGCGCGGGCCGACACCCTGAGCCATGCCGGACTCCAGAACTGGCCGACAATGGCAGCTCGCTGGCGCGACCAGCCTCAGCGGACATCCGGCGCCGGCGCCCGCTACTCTCAACCCTTCATGACCAGTCGACTCGTTCTCGCCCAGACATTCGATGCGTTGTTGCAGCCGGAGCGTTTTCGCGACTACGGACCCAACGGCCTGCAGGTGGAAGGTTGTGCGGAAATACACAAGATCGTCTCGGGCGTAACCGCCAGCCTGGCACTGATCGAGGCAGCGGTCGACGCCCGGGCCGATGCCATTTTTGTGCACCATGGCCTGTTCTGGCGCGGTCAGGATGGTCGCGTCACCGGCTGGATGAAGCGGCGACTGGCCTTGCTGCTGGACCATGACCTGAATCTGTTCGCCTACCACCTGCCGCTGGACGCGCATCCGCAATGGGGCAATAACGCCCAACTCGGCATGCGACTGGGCCTGACGGCTACCGAACGATTTGGCGACCAGGAACTGGGTTTTCTGGGTGGGCGTAACGATGGCGGCGCTTTTTCTGCTGCGTCCGAATTGGGGCGGCATCTGGAGTCGGTGCTGCATCGCCCGGTCACCGTCGTGGCCGGCGACCTGCGACCGTTGCGGCGGATCGCGTGGTGCACCGGCGGTGCGCAGGACTATTTCGAGGCCGCCATTGCCGCGGGCGCCGACGCGTTCATCACCGGCGAGATATCGGAACCGCAGGCGCACTATGCCCGCGAATGCGGGGTTGCGTTCCTGGCCTGTGGGCACCACGCGAGCGAGCGTTTTGGCGCACCGGCGTTGGCGGGGCATGTTGCAGAGCAGTTGTCCTTGTCCCATGCATTCATCGACATCGACAATCCGGCTTAAGGCACAGATGGACAAGCCGATCGCCATCACCATGGGTGACCCGGCCGGGATAGGGCCGGAGATCGTGGCCAAAGCGTTTCGCGATGGGCCCGATGCGACCCGAGGTTGTTTCGTGGCCGGCGACGTGGCAACGCTGCGTCGGGCCTCACATTGCATTAGCGGATTCGGCTCGGTGCTATTGCCAGTGGCCGTAATCGATCGAGCAGCGGATGCCCTGGATGCGCCTCCACGCTGCATCCCGGTTTTGCAGGCTACGGCGGAACATGGTCCGGTAGCCTTGGGGTCGATCGCAGCTGCGGCGGGTCGAATGGCAGCGGAGTGCGTCGTCTGGGCCGCTGACGCCGCATTGCGGGGCGAGGTTGCGGCGCTGGTGACCGCACCATTGCACAAGGAGTCGCTGGCTGCTGCCGGCATGCCGCATAGCCGGTTCCCGGGTCATACCGAAATGTTGCAATACCGGGCTGCGTTGGCGACCGGTGTTGCAGTGTCCGACCTGCCGGTACGCATGATGCTCGCCAATGACGAGCTGCGCACGGTGCTGGTCAGCATCCATATGGCGCTGCGCGATGCGATCGACGCGGTCACGACGGCAGGTGTATTGCAAACCTTGCAGATAACGCACCGGGCATTGGGCGCGCTGCTCGGCCGGCGACCGCGCATCGCCGTAGCCGGTCTCAATCCGCATGCGGGCGAAGGCGGCCTGTTCGGCATGGAGGAGATCGATGCCATCATTCCGGCGATCAACGCGGCGCGAATTCTGGGCTTGGACGTCTTCGGCCCCTTCGCACCGGACACGGTCTTCATGCGGGCCCGGGCGCGTGCTGACGAGGATGGCGAGTTCGATGTGGTGGTGGCGATGTACCACGACCAGGGATTGATACCGGTCAAGTACCTGGGTGTCGACAAGGGTGTCAATGTGACGCTGGGGCTGCCTTTGGTACGGACCAGTCCCGACCATGGAACCGCGTTTGACATTGCAGGGACCGGACTGGCCAACGCCTCGAGCCTGATCGAGGCTATTCGGATGGCCCGCACGCTTGCCGCCCTGGCCGCTGGCTAGGCATTGCCTTCTACAATGAATGGCCAACGCCCGACGTTGGATTTCGTCCATCGGGCGCTGTGAGCGACCCGACTATTTCTTCAGGCTGTCCCGGATCTGGCGCAGCAGCAGGATGTCTTCCGGTGTGACCGCTGGTGCAGGCGCTGCAGGGGGTTCCTCGCGCTTGAGTCGGTTCATCTGCTTGATCATCACGAAGATGACAAATGCCAGGATGATGAAGTTGACGGCGATCGTCAGGAAATTGCCGTAGGCAAATACTGGCACTCCCGCCTTCTTCAACTCCGCAAGCCCTGCACCGACTCCAGCAGGCACCTGTCCCAGCAACACATACATGCTGGAGAAATCAATATTGCCTACGACCGCACCGACCAGAGGCATGATCAGGTCAGCCACCATCGAATCGACGATTTTCCCGAATGCCGCGCCGATGATGACACCGACCGCGAGATCCATCACATTGCCCTTGAGGGCGAACTCCTTGAACTCCGACATCATGCTCATGGGCATATCTCCTTTGGTTTGTGGTCCAGGGACGCAGTGTAGTGGCGCAGGCAGGGGTCGAAATGTAAACGAGTTGCCATGTCAAGTCGACGTAATCAGCCGGCCTAGCTGCTAGTCCTTGTGCCCGCGAGAGGTGAGTCGGTCAGCTACAATCCCGCGCTGACCCAAGAGCGATGTTTTCATTGAGGATTCCCATGAGTGACACCCCAGTCGACAACAGCAAGCGGACGTGGATCATCGCGTCGGGCTGTGTTGGAGCTGTGGGCGGCGTCTTTGTCGCCGTCCCGTTTGTGCGTAGTTTCGAGCCATCTGAACGTGCCAAGGCCGCTGGCGCGGCAGTCGAAGCGGACATTTCCTCGCTCAAACCAGGTGAAAAGATGACCGTCGAATGGCGCGGCAAGCCGGTCTGGATCATGCGTCGCACGCCAGAGGAAGTTGCCGCGTTGCCGTCCATTGATGCGCAGCTGGCGGACCCGAAGTCACAGCGCAAGCCCGGTGAGTTGACGCCGGAATATGCCCGCAATGTGACCCGCTCCATCAAACCCGAGCTGCTGGTGGTGGTGGGCATTTGCACCCACCTGGGATGTTCGCCGTCGG
Organism: Rhodoferax sp.; assembly: GCA_031396205.1. Classification (GTDB taxonomy): domain Bacteria; phylum Pseudomonadota; class Gammaproteobacteria; order Burkholderiales; family Burkholderiaceae_C; genus CAISIP01. Next base: position 208,637 of record JANNKH010000006.1, on the reverse strand, counting down.
ACCGTTTTCAGACCGGGCCGCAACCGTCTTTGCCCGATGACTGGAAAGGTGGATTCTTCTGCCCGTGCCATGGCTCCACGTTTGACCTCGCCGGCCGCGTCTTCAAGAACAAGCCCGCTCCCGACAACCTGGAAGTGCCTCCCCACATGTATCTCTCCGACAACCGATTGCTCATCGGTGAAGACAAGAAGGCGTAGACCCATGACGAACCGCAGTACCGGAGTACAACGTGGCTGAAATGAAAGAAGTTTCCCCCAACGCGCCAGCATCTGAAAAACTGCTGAACTGGGTTGACAACCGCTTCCCGCTGTCCAAGCTCTACAACGAGCACTTGGGCGAATACTACGCGCCCAAGAACTTCAATTTCTGGTACATCTTCGGCTCGCTGGCTTTGTTGGTGCTGGTGATCCAGATCGTGACCGGTATTTTCCTGGTGATGCATTACAAGCCGGACGCCGCACTGGCGTTTGGTTCGGTCGAATACATCATGCGCGACGTGCCATGGGGATGGCTGGTGCGCTATATGCACTCGACCGGAGCCTCTGCGTTTTTCGTGGTGGTCTATCTGCATATGTTCCGTGGTTTGATCTACGGCAGTTACCGCAAGCCACGCGAGCTGATTTGGGTGTTTGGCTGCGCAATTTTCCTGTGTCTGATGGCCGAGGCCTTCATGGGCTACTTGCTGCCGTGGGGCCAGATGAGCTACTGGGGTGCGCAGGTCATCGTCAACCTGTTTGCCGCCATTCCGTTCGTCGGCCCCGATCTTGCATTGCTGATTCGTGGCGACTATGTGGTCGGTGACGCCACGCTCAATCGGTTTTTCAGTTTCCACGTGATTGCGGTGCCGCTCGTATTGCTGGGTCTGGTTGTGGCGCACATCATCGCGCTGCATGAAGTGGGTTCCAACAACCCGGACGGGATCGAGATCAAGGCGACCAAAGGCAAGGACGGCAATCCGCTCGACGGTATTCCGTTTCACCCGTATTACACGGTGCACGATATCTTCGCGGTGAGCATGTTCCTGATGGTGTTCAGCGCCATCGTATTTTTCGCCCCGGAGTTTGGCGGTTACTTCCTGGAGTACAACAACTTCATTCCGGCGGACCCGCTCAAGACGCCGTTGCATATTGCACCAGTGTGGTATTTCACGCCGTACTACTCGATGCTGCGGGCCATTACCGACGAGATGATGTACGCGCTGATAGCGTCAGTGCTGGCTGGCGCCGCGTTGCTGGTATTCAAAGTCAAACTGCCGGGCTTCCTCAAGCCGGTCGTTGTTGTTGCGGCGCTCGCGGTGGCTGCAATGATGCTGGCGATCGATGCCAAGTTCTGGGGCGTGGTCGTGATGGGCGGCGCGGTCATCATCCTGTTTTTCTTGCCCTGGCTTGACTTCAGTCCGGTCAAGTCGATCCGCTATCGTCCTGATTGGCACAAGTACCTTTACGGCGTCTTCGTGCTTAATTTCGTCGTTCTAGCCTACCTGGGCGTACAGCCGCCGTCGTCGATCGGCGAGCGTGTGTCGCAGGTCGGCACCTTGTTCTATTTCGCGTTCTTCCTGCTGATGCCGTGGTGGAGTACGCTGGGCGAGTCCAAGCCGGTACCCCAGCGCGTGAACTTTGCCGCCCATTGAGAGCGGGAGACAACCAGAATGAAAACAACAGCAATAGTCAAACAGGTCATCTGGGCCATCGTCGCATCGGTTGGTCTGTTGGCGGGCAGCGCCCATGCTGTCAGCACAGGCATCGCGTGGGACAAGGCACCTAACAAGACGAACGACCTGGTTGCTCTGCAAAACGGCGCCAAACTGTTTGTCAACTACTGCCTGAACTGCCACTCGGCCGCGTTCATGCGCTACAACCGTTTGACGGACATCGGTTTGACGGTCGAGCAGATCAAGGACAACCTGCTTTTCGCCACTGACAAGGTGGGTGAAAACATGGTGGCGGCGATCGATCCAAGGGAAGCGAAGCAGTGGTTTGGGGCCAACCCGCCGGACCTGACCGTTATTGCCCGCTCACGCGCTGCGGCCGGTCAAGGCAGTGGTGCAGACTACCTCTACACCTACTTGCGCACTTATTACCCGGACCCTTCCAAGGCGACTGGCTGGAATAATCTGGCGTTCCCGGACGTTGGCATGCCCCATGTGTTGTGGCAATTGCAGGGCAACCGCGTTCCAATGTACGACGTCAAGACCGAGCATGGCCGCGAAGTCCAGGTGTTCAAGGGTTGGGAGCAGAAAAGCGCCGGCAGCATGACACCCCTGCAATACGACGAGGCCATGGGGGACCTGGTGAACTATCTGCAATGGATGGGCGAACCTTCGCAAAATACCCGTAAGCGCGTGGGCGTTTGGGTGCTGCTGTTCCTTGCCGTGCTCACTGTCTTCACGTGGCGTTTGAATGCTGCGTTCTGGAAAGACGTCAAGTAGCGCGTCGTCCTGGCTTCGCCCTGTCGGGTGGGGCTTGCGTTTTCAGGGTGGGTTTGCCAATATGTGCATCCCACTCTTTTTCGTTTCGGCACTGGCCTGGTGACTGGCTGGTTTGGTTCGGAACTGTGTTTTGTCATTGAGGAGCTCCCACCATGATGGTGCTGTATTCAGGAACCACCTGCCCTTTTTCCCATCGTTGCCGTTTTGTCCTGTTTGAAAAGGGAATGGATTTCGAGATCCGCGACGTTGACCTTTACAACAAGCCCGAAGACATCAATGTGATGAACCCCTATGGGCAGGTTCCGATCCTGGTGGAGCGCGACCTGATACTGTACGAGTCCAATATCATCAATGAATACATCGACGAGCGGTTCCCGCATCCGCAATTGATGCCGGGCGACCCGGTGGACCGAGCCCGCGTGCGCCTGTTCCTGCTCAACTTCGAGAAAGAGCTGTTCGTGCATGTGTCCACGCTCGAGTCCCGCGCGGCCAAGAGCAATGAGAAACTGCTGGAAAAGGCCCGTTCGCACGTCCGCGATCGGCTGACCCAGTTGGCGCCGATCTTCCTCAAGAACAAGTACATGCTGGGTGAGGGCTTCTCGATGCTGGACGTGGCCATTGCTCCCTTGTTGTGGCGTCTGGATTACTATGGGATCGATCTGAGCAAGAACGCCGCTCCGTTGCTCAAATATGCCGAGCGCATTTTTTCGCGACCGGCGTATATTGAGGCCCTGACACCGTCGGAAAAGGTCATGCGCAAGTAGACGGCCGCCATCTGCTGATGATTGATGCACAAAGCACCAGCTCGACCCGCCCGTATCTCATTCGGGCGTTGTACGAGTGGTGCACCGACAATGGCCTGACGCCCTATGTGGCGGTTCAGGTTGACGATTCTGTGCAGGTGCCCAGGGAGTACGTCAAGGACGGTGAAATAGTGTTGAACATCAGTTTCGATGCAACGAGTGCACTTGAGCTGGGCAACGACTTCATTGTTTTCAGTGCCCGTTTTGCCGGCAAGGCGCGCGAGATCATGGTTCCGGTTGACCGGGTCATCGCGATCTATGCCCGCGAGAACGGCCAGGGCATGGCGTTTCCCCGACCGGTGGTTCAGGGGCCGGCGGGTTCGACGACCACCGCGATGCCGGTCGATGTCGGCAAACCGCCTGCCGACGCCCCCGCACGCCACGTTGAGGCCGATGTCAAGTTGGTAGAGCCGGCGGTGGCCGAAACAGCAGCAACCGGAGAATCGCCCGAACCGCATCGTCCCGGCCCCACGAAGCGCCCCAAGCTCACGCGCATCAAATAAGGTCCCGATGTGTGCATCTGCAGTTGCGAAAGGGGCATCTAGTAGAATTTTCCCGTGCCGATTTAGCTCAGTTGGTAGAGCAACCGCCTTGTAAGCGGTAGGTCGTCAGTTCGATTCCGACAATCGGCACCATTTGCGCCAGCCATGAAATCGATTCAACGGCTTCTGGAGTCCTGTACCTTGAGGCGGATAGAGCGGTGTTCCCAGCCATGGACTCGCAGATGGGCTTCCAGTGCAGGTAGCAATTGGCGCAATTTTGCGGCAGTGGCATTGTTGTCGAGCAGCAGGCACCATTGCTTGTCGTCGATCGGACCGGGCTTGACTGCCGATCGCAATGGGGCCGGGATGAGTGGTTCCACGCCTTTGAGCCGTGCCACCGATTCACGGGCAAGCTCTGCCAGCCGGGCCAGGGTTGGCGACGCTTCGGTGGCTTGTTGCAATGTGAGGGAATGGGCGCGGCGGTCCATGGTACCGATCGATGAACGGAGGTTCGAATGCACTTGATTATCACGGACGCATGGCTGGCCAAGAGCCGTGCGATGCATCTGTCGGGCACCCGCCTCGTGTTGTCCGCGTTGGCAATGTCACTGTTGCTGATGATGGTGGCAGCCGCAATGTACCACTGGGTGTTTCTCAAGGGAGCACGGGAACGCTGGCCGGTCGTGGGTTCGCTGGTACGTCTGGTGGTGCAGGACGAGTTCGAGCAACGCGACCGATTCATGCGCGAGAATCTGGATGTCCTGGCGCGCCAGCTCGGTGAAATGCAGGCCAAGCTGACGCAACTGGAGTCCCTGGGCGAACGCGTGTCGGGATTGGCGGGTATCAACCCCAGCGACATCAAGTCCAAGCCGGGTCAGGGTGGCGCCCTGGTGACCGGTCGGCCACTGTCGATGGACGAATTGCAGTCAACCTTGGCCGACCTCGACCGACTGACCGCGCAGCGCACCGACCTGTTGACGGTGTTGGAGTCCCGCCTTTTCGACCAGAAGATGCGCAATATGATGGTGCCGACGCAAAGGCCGGTCTCGGACGGCAACCTTGGTTCGGATTTCGGCTGGCGTATTGATCCCATTACCGGCCGCTCCGCGCTGCATACCGGCCTCGATTTCCAGGCCGATACCGGCACACCGATACTCGCTGCAGCGGGCGGCATCGTCGTTGTTCAGGAGTTCCATTCTGCATACGGGAACTTGGTCGAGATCGACCATGGCAATGACCTGGTGACGCGTTATGCCCATGCGTCGACGGTATCGGTCAAGAAGGGCGATCTTATCCGGCGCGGACAACCAATCGCCTATGTGGGATCGACCGGCCGATCGACCGGGGCACATTTGCATTTTGAGGTGCTGGTGAGCGGCGTTCCGCAAGATCCTCAGAAGTTCCTGGCGGCCGGCAATTCGCTGGCTGCGCAGCAGTTGGCCAGCCAGAATACGCGGCAACAGGCGCGCACCGCGCCGTCGATGCGGGTGGCCAGGCCCAAGGCGGAGCGCAGGTAAAATCGCCGATTGGTTTCTTGCGGGTCGAGACAGCGCAATGCTTGTGTTCGGCCGGGGCGACCCCACTTTCACATCCTGTTTGAACAAAGGATTGCGCCTCTTGGTTGACCATGTGTGGTTGGCCACGGGGACTTGCATGCATGGCAACCAATTTCCTGACAAAGATATTCGGCAGTCGCAATGACCGCCTTCTCAAACAGTACCGCAGCACGATCAAGCGCATCAATGCGATGGAGGTCGATCTCGAGGGCTTGAGCGACGATGCGTTGCGTGCCAAGACCGACGAGTTCAAAGGCCGGGTTGCCGCAGGTACAACACTGGACGAGCTACTCCCGGAGGCGTTCGCCGTAGTGCGCGAGGGCTCCAAGCGGGCCATGAAGATGCGTCATTTCGATGTGCAGTTGCAGGGTGGCATGTCTTTGCACAACGGCAAGATCTCGGAAATGGGTACTGGAGAAGGCAAGACGCTTACCGCGACGCTGCCGGTGTACCTCAATGCCCTGACCGGCAAAGGTGTGCATGTGGTCACGGTCAACGACTACCTTGCGAGCCGTGACGCCCAATGGATGGGCCGGCTGTATAACTTCCTGGGGCTGACGGTCGGGGTCAATCTTCCGCAGATGCCGCGCGAGGACAAGCAGGCCGCCTACCAGTCCGACATCACCTACGGCACCAACAATGAGTTTGGCTTTGACTATCTGCGTGACAACATGGTGTACGAGGTAGCCGACCGGGTGCAGCGGGGATTGAACTACGCGATCGTGGACGAGGTCGACTCCATTCTGATCGACGAGGCGCGGACACCGCTGATCATCAGCGGCCAGGCCGAGGACCATACGGCCCTGTATGTGGCCATCAACAAGATCGTGCCACATCTCACGGTTCAGGTAGGCGAGGCCGATCCCCGTACGGGGGAGGGCGTGACCAAGCCGGGCGATTTCACGATCGATGAAAAAGGCCGGCAGATCGTGTTGACCGAACAGGGGCATGAAAACGCCGAACGCGTGCTGTTCGAGAACGGGCTTTTGCCGCAGGGCGCGACCCTGTACGACCCGTCGAACATCACGCTGATGCACCATTTGTACGCGGCTTTGCGGGCCCGGCATCTGTACCACAAGGACCAGCATTATGTGGTGCAGGGTGGAGAAATCGTCATCGTCGACGAATTCACCGGCCGCCTGATGTCGGGACGGCGCTGGAGTGATGGTCTGCACCAGGCGGTGGAGGCCAAGGAGGGGGTTGCGATCCAGGCCGAGAACCAGACGCTGGCCTCCATCACTTTTCAAAATTATTTCCGGCTGTATGGCAAGTTGGCCGGTATGACCGGCACGGCGGACACCGAGGCCTACGAGTTCCAGGAGATCTACGGTCTGGAGACCGTGGTTATTCCGCACAATCGACCCAGCAAGCGCGAGGACCAGCTCGACCGCGTCTACAAGACGACGCGCGAAAAATACGAGGCTGCGATCCAGGACATCCGCGAATGCCATGAGCGTGGTCAGCCGGTGCTGGTGGGCACCACGTCGATCGAAAATTCCGAGATCATCGCGCAGCTGCTGGAAAAGGAAAAACTGCCGCACCAGGTGCTGAACGCCAAGCAACATGCACGTGAGGCCGACATCGTTGCACAGGCTGGTCGGCCGAAGATGATCACCATCGCCACCAACATGGCCGGGCGCGGGACCGATATCGTTCTTGGCGGCAACATCGACAAGATCGTGCAAGCGGTGGAGGTCGATGCCGATCTGGACGAGTCGGCGCGCAACCAGAAGATTGCGGATCTGCGTGCGCAGTGGCAACGCGATCATGAGGAGGTCAAGACTGTCGGTGGCTTGCGCATCATCGCTACCGAACGCCATGAATCGCGGCGCATTGACAACCAGTTGCGCGGACGCTCTGGCCGCCAGGGCGACCCGGGGTCATCGCGGTTCTATCTGAGCCTGGACGACGCTTTGATGCGCATTTTTGCCGGTGACCGGGTGCGCGCGATCATGGACAGGCTCAAGATGCCGGACGGCGAGGCCATCGAAGCGGGCATCGTCACCCGCAGCATCGAAAGTGCCCAACGTAAGGTCGAGGCTCGCAATTTCGACATGCGCAAGCAATTGCTCGAGTATGACGATGTCTCCAATGACCAGCGCAAGGTCATTTATCAGCAGCGCAATGGCATTCTGGATGCGCAGGATTTGTCGGCGCAGATTGCGTCGCTGCGCGAGGGTAGCTTTTCGGATCTGGTGCGTCAGCATGTGCCCGCAGAATCGGTCGAGGAGCAATGGGATATCGAGGGTCTGCAAAAAGCGCTGGCTGACGAATGGCAGATCGACTTGCCGCTCGCAGAGGTGGTGCAGAGCGCCAGCGCGATCACCGACGAGGACATCCTGGAGAAGGTACAAGCCGCAGCCAATGACGCATTTGCTGCCAAGCTGGCGCTGGTGGGAAGCGAAAACTTTGTTCCGTTCGAGCGCATGGTACTGCTGCAAAGCATCGATACCCACTGGCGCGAGCATCTCAGCGCGCTGGACTACCTGCGCCCGGGTATCCATCTGCGTGGAGATGCGCAGAAGCTGCCCATACAGGAATACAAGCGCGAGGCATTCGAGCTATTTGGCCAGTTGCTCGACTCGGTCAAGAACGAGGTCACCAAACTGCTGATGACGGTGCGAATCCAGTCGGGTGAGCAGCTCGATCAGGCCGCGCAGGACATCGAGAACCGCGCCGAGAGCATCATCAACGTGACCTATTCAGCGCCTACCGAGACTGGCGAGGTCGAGACCCGGGTGGATGCCGATAGCGTTGCGCGACGTACCGGCGTGGCGGCTGCTGTGGCGGGCGGCGCGGTGCCGCGCGTGGGGCGTAACGAGCCCTGCCCCTGTGGCAGCGGCAAGAAATATAAGCAATGCCACGGCAAATTGGTTTGAAAGCACAAGATGCCCGTCAATCTATCGGTACCACTCGCGGCTGATCTCCACCCTGTTCGCGGTGTTCGCATCGGTGTGGCCGAGGCCGGTATTCGAAAGGCCAATCGCAAGGATTTGGCTGTCTTCTTGTTGGAGGAGGGTTCCAGCGTATCCGCGGTATTCACCCGCAACCGTTTTTGCGCCGCTCCGGTACAGGTTTGCCGCGAGCACCTGGCCAGTGGCCAGTCCATCCGGGCCCTTTTGATCAATACCGGCAACGCGAATGCCGGAACGGGGGAGCAGGGGCTGCAGCGCGCGCGCGCGAGTGCCGCCGCATTGGCTGCAAAACTGGATCTGACTGAGCAACAGGTGCTGCCGTTTTCTACCGGGGTCATCATGGAACCGCTGCCGGTCGGGCGTATCGAGGCGGGCTTGCCTGCGGCGATTGCCGATGCCCGAGAAGACAACTGGTTCGGCGCGGCGCTGGCCATCATGACGACCGACACCGTGCCCAAGGCATACAGCGTGCGTACTTCGATAGGCGGAGCCTCGGTGACGGTCACCGGCGTGAGCAAGGGCGCAGGCATGATCCGGCCCAATATGGCCACGATGCTCGGCTTCATGGCCACCGATGCCACGGTATCGCCACGGGTGATGCAGCAGCTCGCACAGGAACTGGCGGATGCGTCGTTCAACCGTGTCACGGTGGATGGAGACACATCGACCAATGACTCATTTGTTGTAATTGCCACCAACAAGGCGGCACATGCTGCCGTAGATTCGCTGGACAGCGCCGACGGGAGGGCGCTGCAGGCGGCCATGCTGGAAGTCGCCAGGTTTTTGGCGCACGCCATCGTGCGTGACGGCGAGGGTGCGACCAAGTTCATCACGGTAGTGGTGCAGGGCGGACGCAACGCGGCCGAATGCCGATCAGTGGCGTATGCCATCGCCCATTCGCCTTTGGTCAAGACCGCTTTTTTCGCCAGCGACCCCAATCTGGGGCGGATCCTGGCGGCGGTCGGTTACGCCGGTATCGACGACCTGGAGCAGACGGGCATCGAATTGTTCCTCGATGAAGTCCATGTCGCGACCCGCGGGGGACGCCATCCACAGTACCAGGAGGCGGATGGCCAAAGGGTGATGCAGCAAAGCGAGATCACGGTGCGGGTCGACCTCGGCCGCGGCAATGCGACCGACACCGTGTGGACCTGCGACTTCAGCCATGACTACGTGACCATCAATGCGGACTACCGCTCCTGACCCGGCGTCATGGACCGGCGGTTCTGATTGCGTAAGGTATTCGCAATGCACGAGAAACTGAATCACCTGATCGATCGGGCCGAACAACTGATCAGCCGCATTGAGGCAGTTTTGCCCCAGCCTTTGTCCGCGCCTGACTGGAATGCTGGCATGGCCTTTCGGTATCGCAAGCGCAGTTCCGGTCATGGAACCCTGGAGCCGGTGCGCCATCTGGGAGTGGTTCGCCTGGACGATCTGCAGGAAATCGATGTGCAGAAGGACAAGATCCGCCGCAACACCGAGCAATTTGTCAATGGCAAGAGCGCCAACAACGTCTTGTTGACGGGAGCACGCGGAACCGGCAAGTCGTCGCTGATCAAGGCCTGTCTGCGGGAATTTGCGCCACGCGGATTGCGGCTGATCGAGGTCGACAAGGCCGACCTGGTGGACCTGCCCGACATTGTCGATGTAGTGTCGGACCGGCCCGAGAAATACCTCGTGTTCTGCGATGACCTCAGCTTCGACGATGGCGAGCCGGGCTACAAGGCGCTCAAGTCCATTCTGGATGGCTCGGTTGCCGAGACGACAGCCAACGTGCTTGTCTATGCGACCAGCAACCGGCGTCATCTACTGCCCGAGTATATGAAGGAGAACCTCAGCTATACCCATACCGACGATGGCGAAGTGCATCCAGGTGAAGTGGTCGAGGAAAAGATTTCGCTCTCGGAACGCTTCGGTCTATGGGTCAGTTTCTACCCGTTCACCCAGGACGAATATCTGGCCATCGTCGCGCAGTGGTTGGGCTCCTTTGGTATCGCACGTGGTGATATTGAGGCCGCGCGGGCCGATGCCCTGGTATGGGCATTGGAGCGGGGCTCGCGCAGCGGTCGCGTTGCCTACCAGTTCGCGCGTGACTACAGTGGCAGGGTTGCCCCACTGTGAGGGAGCAGCCTTTGCGGGCCGATCCGCAGCATGCGCGCGAAGGCGGGCCGGATCGTCCGATGGTGGAAGTTGCCGTGGGCATCCTGGTTTTGCCTGATGGTCGGTTTTTGTTGACCAGCCGTCCGCCAGGCAAAGTCTATGCCGGTTACTGGGAGTTTCCGGGTGGCAAGTTGGAGGCTGGTGAAAGCGTTCAAGAAGCGCTGCAACGCGAACTGCACGAGGAGCTCGGTATCGACGTGCACGAGCTTGTGCCCTGGCGTTCTACGGTGGTGGACTATCCGCACGCCCTGGTGCGGCTGAACTTTTGCAAGGTCACGGCATGGTCGGGTGCGCTGCAGATGCGCGAGGGACAGCACTGCAACTGGCAGGAACTGCCGGTTTGCGTTGCTCCGGTTCTTCCGGGGACGATCCCGGTGCTTGACTGGTTCGCCTCAGAGCGTGGATTCGTCGGCCCGACGCATTGACGTTGAGAGGGGCGCCGTGTGTCAGGGGCGCAACTTGGCGGTAGTACTTGTGGCTGCTCCCGTGTGCGGGACTTTCGACAAGGGTCAACGCCCTATTGCAGTTTGTCGATGCTGCCGTCCGGGTCCGGTTGGTCGGGCAATCGGAAGTTCTCGTCCGCCCATGCACCAAAATCGATGTCCTTGCATCGCTGGCCGCAAAATGGCCGGTACGGATTGGACGCTGCGTAAAGCGAATCGCCCTTGCATTGGGGGCAGCTGACCCATCGGAGCACCGGCGTCGCGTCGGCATCACGCGCTTGCAACGCGTCGGGACCAGCCGCGGCAGGCCGACGGCGTGTCATGAGCACAGGGTCAGTTCGAATGCGCAGTCATCGCTGATGGCGTGCAAACGGTGGTCCGACTCCTGACGCATGAACCGGATCGACACCATCAGGCGATTGCCGCTGATCTCCGGCACGATGGCCAGTTCTCGATCGAGCGACAGGCGCAGCAGTTGAAAGGTCTTTCCCTGCGGCAGGTTCTGCTGGTACTGCCCCGCCGGCGCAATCACCTTCTGCGCCGCACCCGACTCCCGCAGCATCTTCATCAACAAAATCACCGATTCGGCCATAGGGGCCAGGGTGGACGCCCACCGATGCAGATCAGCGCGCCGCACCTCGCCGGCTTGCTGTTGCCAGGCGTAATAGGCCGGCAGATCGAATTCACAGGTGCCACCAGGAATGCCGACGCGACTGCGGATGCTCATCAGCCAGTCGTTCTCCGTCAGCGCGTGCCCCGCCTTGCCCTGAACGTTGCCCAGTCCGGTGTAGCATTTGTCGATCTGGGTCAAGACGGCGTCGAGCGCGCGTTCGGAGATAGCCGGGTTGCCTCGGTAGCTGTTAAGGGTCTGGCGCTGCCTTTCCAGGTCCTTGAGGAGGTCCGACTTAAGGTCGGCCCGCGCTCCCACGTCCATCACTTCGAAGATGGTTGACAACGCGTAGTGGTGGTCAAGCGGGTGGTCACGCGACACTAGTTCCGACAGGCGACGAAACAGGTGCTCTATGCGCAGGTAGGTCCGGATGCGCTCGTTGAAGGGGTATTCGTACAGGATCACACTGTTATTTTCGTTCGACCAATCATAGCCCGAAGTGAATGGCGATCTGCTTCACCTGCAAGGCAAGCTCTTCCTTGGTAACCCCGGCATTGAAGATCACGATGTCTGAGGCATGCAGGCGGTGCATACGAGGGGCTTGATTCGCAATGATCTGTTCAACCTCGGCGCGGGCGAGCGCGCTACGTGCCATGGTTCTTTCTATTTGGACCTGCGGCGGGCAATCGACTACCACGACCTGGTCCACTTTCTGACGCCAACGGCGAGACTCTACCAACAGCGGGACGTCAAACACGACACAACGCTCGCCGGCCAGCACGGCTTTGGCCTCCAGCCGCATCGATTCGCGGCTCACCAGGGGATGAATGATTGCCTCGAGCCTGCTGCGCATCTGCGCGTCTGAGAAGCTGGCCTGGCGCATCTTGCTCCGGTCCAGGGCACCGTCGGGTGCGATGAAGTCCGCACCGAAGGCTTCGGCGATGGGCGTGATCGCCGGGCCCGCGGGGGCGGTCATCTGGCGTGAAATCGCGTCGGCATCAATCACGATTGCGCCCAAGGCATGGAAAAATCCGGCCACCGTTGATTTGCCGCTGCCGATCCCTCCGGTCAGGCCGAGTCGCACCATCGGGTCAACGCGCAAGCTGCGAGAACGGAAACGCGAATGGAATCAGGCTCTCCAGCCGGCCTGGCCCAACCAGCATGGCCACCATGCCAGCGCCAGCAAGGAAAGGGCCAAACGGGATCGGGATATCGCGATTGGCCAGTCGGCCCACCAGCAACAACCCCCCGCCGATGATGGAGCCCACGACGGACGATAACAGGATCATTGCGACCAGGTATTCGACGCCGAACCAGGCCCCCAGTCCGGCCAGAAGCTTGAAGTCGCCGTGACCCATGCCATGTTTGCCGGTCAGGCGGTGGTGCACCTGATAGACCGTCCATAGGCTGAGATAGCCGAAAACGCCACCCCAAACAGCCGACGGGAGCGAGATGCCGGTCCATCCCATCGCCGTGGCGATCAGGCCCAGCCACAGGATGAGGTAGTTCAGGTCGTCGGGCAGCAATTGGGTATCGAAGTCGATGAAGAACTGCGCCAGCAACAGGCATGCCAGCGCGGTCCATGCCAGGCCGATGGGCGTCAGTCCATGCTGACTGGCCAGCGCCGCGAATACAAGTCCGGTTGCCAGTTCGACCAGCGGATATCGAACGCCGATCGGCGTGTTGCATTTGGCACAGCGGCCACGCAAGGCCAGATAACTGAAGATCGGGATATTCTCGAACCAGCGGATCTGGTGCTGGCAGTTGTGGCACCGGGAGCGCGGTCTTGCCAGGTTGAACGGTTCCCGCGCCGGTGCCAAGGTACCCGCCATCTCCGCGCAGTTCTCTGCCCATTCCGCCTCAAGCATCTTGGGCAGACGGTAGATCACCACATTCAGGAAGCTGCCCACGAGCAGGCCGAACACGCCGAACAGGGCGGCGTCAACCCCCGGCGACACCAGCATCAGACCACGGCCCCGAGCTTGAAGATAGGCAAGTACATGGCGACTACGATGCCACCGATCACGGTTCCGAGTATCACGATGATGATGGGCTCCATCAGGCTGGAAATGCCCGCGACCATGTCGTCGACCTCTGCTTCATAAAAGTCTGCAGCCTTGCCCAGCATATGGTCGATGGAACCGGACTCTTCGCCGATTGCGCACATTTGCAGCACCATCGACGGAAACAGGTTCACATTGGTCATGGCGACCGTCAGCGCTGTGCCGGTCGACACTTCATGCTGGATCTTGACGGTGGCGCGCTCGAAAACCGAGTTGCCCGACGCGCCACCCACGGAGTCCAGGGCCTCGACCAGAGGCACGCCCGCAGCAAACATCGTCGACAAGGTTCTGGTCCAGCGGGCGATACAGGACTTTTCCACCAGGACGCCAAATATCGGAAGCTTGAGCAGCACCCGGTCCATGACGTTCTGCATTTTTTCGTTTCGCTTCCAGGCCTCCATGAAGAAGTAAACACCGCCACCGAGACCGCCAAAAATCAGATACCAATACTTGATGAAAAACTCGCTCATCGCAATGACGATCAGTGTCGGCACCGGCAGTTCGCCGCCAAAGTTGGAGAACACCTCCTTGAACGCCGGAATCACGAAGATCATGATCACCGAGACGACCACAAAGGCGACGATCAGGACCGTAATCGGGTACATCAGCGCCGATTTGATCTTGGACTTGATCGCCTCCGTCTTCTCCATGTAGACGGCCAATCGGTCCAGCAGCTGGTCCAGGATGCCGGCCGATTCGCCAGCCTCGACCAGGTTGCAATACAGATTGTCGAAGTACAGGGGGAACTTGCGAAACGCCACACTCAGCGACGTGCCGGTTTCGACGTCGGTACGAATGTCGCTGAGCAGTTTGGTTACGCGCGGGTTGGGATTTCCGCGCCCCACGATATCAAAAGCCTGCAGCAACGGCACGCCTGCCTTCATCATCGTGGCCAGTTGCCGGGTGAAGATCGCCATGTCCTTGGGCTTGATGCGGGATCCGCCGCCCATACGGCGTTTCTTGATCTTGGTGGGCGTGACACCCTGGCGCCTCAGCGTGGCCTGAACCTGATTGACGCCGACGGCCCTGGTTTCGCCTCGGACCTGCTTGCCATTGCGATCCTTGCCTTCCCATTCGAAGACGGTCTCGTTGGTGCCCTTGGGCTTCGCAGTAGCCATATGGTCTCTGAACCCCTGTTTCTATTCGTTGGTAACGGCGAGCACCTCTTCGAGCGAAGTCAGGCCCAGCTTTACCTTGTGCAACCCCGAGCGCCTCAGTGATTCAACGCCTTCTTTCGCGGCCTGTTGTGCAATATCCAGCGCACTGCCATCGCGCAGGATGATGCGCTGGATTTCTTCGGTAATCGGCATTACCTGATAGATTCCGACGCGGCCCTTGTAGCCGCCGTTGCATGATGAGCAACCGACAGGTCGGTAGGTGGTCCAGCTGGCATCGATCTCACTGGGTTTGAAACCAGCATCCAGCAGGGCTTTTTCCGGTATGTCGGCCACCGCCTTGCAACTGGAACATAACCGACGCGCCAGCCGCTGGGCCGTGATCAATATCACGCTAGAGGCGATATTGAATGGAGCGATGCCCATGTTGCGCATTCGCGTCAAGGTGGTCGGCGCATCGTTGGTGTGCAACGTGGACAAGACGAGGTGGCCGGTCTGCGCTGCCTTGATGGCGATGTCGGCCGTCTCCAGGTCGCGAATCTCGCCGACCATGATGATGTCCGGATCCTGGCGCAGGAACGACTTCAGCGCGGCGGCAAAGGTCAGACCGGCCTTGTCGTTGACGTTGACCTGGTTGACGCCTGGCAGGTTGATCTCGGATGGGTCTTCCGCAGTGGCAATATTCACGCCCGGCTTGTTCAGCAGGTTCAAACAGGTGTACAGGGAAACCGTCTTTCCGGAGCCGGTTGGGCCCGTGACCAGGATCATGCCGTAGGGACGACCGATTGCCTCCATCAAACGGCGCTTTTCTTCCGGTTCGTACCCTAGTGCGTCGACACCCAGCTTGGCGCTGCTCGGATCCAGGATTCGAATCACGATTTTCTCGCCAAACAGCGTTGGCAGGGTGCTGACGCGAAAATCGATGACCTTGTTGGGCCCGATCTTCAGCTTCATCTTGCCGTCTTGCGGTACCCGCTTCTCCGAGATATCCATCTTGGAGATCACCTTGATGCGCGAAGCCAGCTTGTCTTTGATGGCGATCGGTGGTGCTGCAATTTCCCTCAACTCACCGTCGATCCTGAACCTGACACGATAGGTGTGCTCATAGGGCTCGAAATGCAGGTCCGAGGCGCGCATGCTGAATGCATCCAGCAGCATCTTGTGCAGGAACTTGACGACAGGCGCATCGTCGACCTCGGAGACAGTCGTCTGATCGTTGTCTCCCACACCGTCGGCTGCCTGTTCATCGAACTCGAACTCGCCCCCGATGATTTCTTCCATCGTTTCGGTGGCCGAGGCGGAAGTGGCATCGACCAACTTGAGCACTTTGTCATACTCTGCGATGACCCAGTCAACGCCAAGCTGGGTTGCGAATTTGATCTTTTCAATCGCCTCCTGATCCGATGGATCGGCTGTGGCGACCGTCAGTCGGTTGCTGCGCTTGCTGAGCACCACCACGCGATAGGACTGGCAGATCTTGGGATCAAGCAAGCCCTTGGGCAGCCGCTGTTGATCGATTGCATCCAGGTCAATCAAGGGGGCCGCATAGGCCGAAGACATGGTGTGCGCCAGATCAGAGGCCGAGACTGCGCCGGACCCGGTCAGCTCCGCAATAAAGCTAGTGCGCCCGGACGATGCCTTGCGGTAGATGTCTTCAGCAGATTTTTGGCCCAGTTTTCCAGCAAGAATCAGCGCGCGGCCTAACCCCGGTAGGGCGATTGGAGTGGATTCGCGAGCGGCTGTATCGACTACGGACATGGGCTCAAAATGTACTACGGCGGGAGGCAATTACCTAATCATCTCCGATTGCCTGCACGATGTAAATCGAAAGCATGCCAATGGTGCCCATGAGGAGGCTGAATGACAACAGACGTTGTCGTGGTCGGGGTGAGAGGATTCGAACCTCCGGCCTCTACGTCCCGAACGTAGCGCTCTACCAGGCTAAGCTACACCCCGATTGCGGGCGCACAACCCGAAAATATCAGTTGTTGCGCTCCAAAAGCTGACTCGATAATTGTATCAAACAAGCGCTATGCGGCCCCTGGGGAAGCTGCTTGGCGGCGGCAATGGCACGCCTCGCTTCGCGCGCCGCGGCCTCGCGGGAAAAGTCCAATGCGCCGGTTTCCCTTACGATGTTCACAACCTGCTGCAGCATATCGATCGCGCCCGTTTCGATGGCTTGGGATATCAGCGAACGTTGGTCCCTGTTGCCCCGTTGCATTGCGCAGATCAATGGCAGCGTCGCCTTGCCTTCGCGTAGATCGTCACCCAGATTCTTGCCAAGCAATTCGGAGTCACCCGTGTAGTCCAGTACGTCGTCGATCACCTGGAAAGCGGTTCCCAGAGCCTGACCATAGGTCGCGCAGCATTCTTCCAGTTCGCTTGAAGCCCCTGCGAGGATCGCGCCGACCCGCGCACTGGCTTCAAACAGCTTGGCCGTTTTGGATCGAATCACATGCAGGTAGCCTGCTTCGTCGAGTTCGGCGTTATGCATGTTCATCAGTTGCAATACCTCGCCTTCGGCGATGACGTTGGTGGCAGTGGCCAGCACGGCCATGACGCGCATGTCTCCCACGTCCACCATCATCTGAAATGCCCGTGAATAAAGGAAGTCACCAACCAAAACACTGGCGGGGTTCCCAAACCTCTCGTTGGCAGTAGCATTCCCACGACGAAGCGCAGAGTCATCGACGACGTCGTCGTGCAAGAGAGTGGCTGTGTGAATGAACTCCACGACGGCCGCCAGGTTGAACCGATGTACTCCGGTGTAGCCAAGCGCACCGCTGGTCAGCAGCAGCAGGGCCGGACGCAATCGCTTGCCGCCAGCGCCGATAATGTAATGTGATATCTCGCCAACCATTGGCACACCGGAATCGAGTCTGCGTGCTATTGCCGCATCGACTTCACGCATGTCCGCGGCGATCACTGAAAGCCCCGGGGAGGTATGGGAATGGGTTGGCGGCAAGGCAGGGAGGACGTGGTGTTTGCCCCGCATTATAGAAAAAGCGGGGCAAAGGGCCCGCGCGAATCTGGCTGGCTGGTTGGATTCCGTTCTGGATGCTATAATTTTTGGCTGTGCAGAATTTGGTCTGCATGGTTATTTTTAAGACTCACCTGTAGTCTTTAGATGAGGGGTCCACATGTACGCGGTCATAAAAACCGGTGGCAAACAGTATCGTGTTGCTGCCGGCGAGAAAATTAAAGTAGAACAGATTGCTGCGGATGTTGGCCAGGAGATTGTCATCGACCAGGTTTTGGCTGTCGGGAACGGCGCTGAAATGAAGATTGGCACGCCTCTGGTATCCGGCGCAACAGTCAAGGCCACAGTGGTGGCACATGGCAAGCATGACAAAGTCAGCATCTTCAAAATGCGTCGACGCAAGCACTATCAAAAGCGTCAGGGTCATCGCCAGCAGTACACCGAGTTGCAAATCGGCACTATTGCAGCCTGATGGAACATTGAAAACAGGGTTGGCACTGTTTCAAACTGATTGGAGAAGCTAAATGGCACAGAAAAAAGGCGGCGGCTCGACGCGAAACGGGCGTGATTCGAAGCCCAAGATGCTCGGTGTGAAGGCGTTTGGCGGTGAGGCGGTTTCGGCAGGCTCGATCATCGTGCGTCAGCGCGGTACCAAGTTCCACGCAGGAGTCAATGTGGGTGTTGGCAAGGACCACACATTGTTCGCACTTGCGGATGGCAAGGTGTCGTTTGCAGTCAAAGGCGCGATGAACAAGCAGACCGTCAACGTCACAACGGCCTGACCCGGCATTTCACCCAGTTTCAAACCCTGCGCCTGGCGCGGGGTTTTTCGTTTGTGCGCCCGAACAAATGTCCGACGGCTTGTTAAGGGCGGTATTCCTGCTTGCTTAGTTTCGAACTGCGTTAATCTAAGGCCACACACCATGAAATTTGTCGATGAAGCATTTATCGACGTTGCCGCTGGCGACGGTGGTGCTGGCTGTGTGTCGTTCCGCCACGAAAAGTACAAAGAGTTTGGTGGTCCCAATGGAGGTGATGGCGGTCGCGGCGGTCATGTTTTCGCTGTCGCCGATGTCGGGTTGAATACGCTTGTGGATTTCCGCTATGCGCGTCGACATGAGGCCAAACGCGGTCAGCATGGGATGGGATCGGACATGTTTGGCGCTGCCGGGGACGACATCACTCTGCGCGTGCCGGTCGGAACGATCATTTCGGATTCCGAAAGCGGCAACGTGCTTTTTGAGCTGTTGAAGCCCGGCGAAGTCATCACAATAGCCAAGGGTGGTGATGGCGGGTTTGGCAACATGCGCTTCAAGAGCGCGATCAACCGTGCACCCCGACAAAAGACGCCGGGCTGGCCCGGCGAGAGAAAGAGCCTCAAGCTCGAGTTGAAGGTATTGGCCGACGTGGGCTTGCTAGGCATGCCAAACGCCGGCAAGTCGACGTTGATTACCGCGATCTCCAATGCTAGGCCACGCATCGCAGACTACCCGTTTACGACGTTGCACCCTAATCTGGGTGTGGTTCGGGTTGGGCCGTCGCAAAGTTTTGTCGTGGCCGATCTGCCCGGGCTGATCGAGGGCGCATCGGATGGAGCAGGACTAGGTCATTTGTTTCTGCGCCATCTGCAACGTACACGATTGCTGCTGCATGTTGTCGACATGGCCCCGTTCGACGACAGCGTGGACACGGTGGTGCAGGCCAAGGCGATCGTGAACGAGCTGAAAAAATACGACCAGAAACTGTTTCGAAAGCCACGCTGGTTTGTGCTGAACAAACTGGATATGGTGCCAAATGACAAGCGGGCAGCGCTGGTGGCCGAGTTCGTGCGGCGGATGCGTTTCAAAGGTCCGGTATTCGAAATATCGGCACTGACCCGTGACGGATGCGAAGCCCTCGTCCACGCCGTCTTCAAGCAGGTCCAGACACAACAGAGCCTGGAGCATACCGAGCCGGTCGTGGATCCGAGGTTTTCGCTCTATGGCGCTACCTGATGCTCGGCATCGGCATTGGATTGCGAATCGCTTTTGTGTGATCAGGCAACTGCAACATGATGAAGAGCGCTTCGCCCGTATTGATGCGCCAGTCCAGGCGCATTGTTGTCAAGGTGGGCTCCAGCCTGGTTACGAACGATGGTCGAGGACTCGATGAGGAGGCCATAGGGGAGTGGTGCCGCCAACTAGCTTTGCTGGTCAGCGACAAGCGCGAGGTGATTATGGTGTCCAGTGGCGCGATAGCCGAAGGCATGAAACGTCTAGGTTGGAAGACCCGCCCGCATGAAATCCACGAATTGCAGGCGGCGGCGGCGGTTGGCCAGATGGGGCTGGCCCAGATGTATGAGTCCAAGCTGCGCGCGCATGGGCTGGGCAGTGCCCAGGTGCTGTTGACCCACGCCGACCTGGCGGACCGGGAGCGATACCTGAACGCCCGATCGACGTTGATGACCCTGCTCAAGCTGGGAATCGTACCGGTGATCAATGAAAATGATACGGTTGTCAATGACGAGATCAAGTTTGGTGATAACGACACCTTGGGGGCTCTGGTCGCCAACCTCGTCGAGGCCGACCTGCTGATCATCCTTACCGACCAAAAAGGCCTGTACACGGCGGATCCGCGCAAGAGCGCGGATGCGCAATTCGTGCACGAGGCCAAGGCGGGCGACGCTGCGCTTGAACTGATGGCGGGTGGCGCGGGCACCAGTCTCGGACGAGGTGGCATGATCACCAAGATTCTGGCAGCGCGCAGGGCGGCAGGCTCCGGTGCCTCGACGATCATCGCCTGGGGCCGGGAGCCCGATGTGTTGCGTCGCTTGATGGCGGGCGAGTCGATCGGCACCTTGTTGGTGGCGCAAACCCAGAAGACACAGGCCCGCAAGCAATGGATAGCCGACCATCTTCAATTGCGTGGTGCCATCATGGTGGACACGGGTGCTGCGGCCAAGTTGCGAACCGAGGGAAAGAGCCTGTTGCCGATCGGCATGCTCAGCGTCGTGGGCGAGTTCTCTCGCGGCGATGTGATCGCGGTACGCGAGACTTCTGGCGCAGAGATCGCCCGTGGACTGGCCAATTACTCTAGTTTCGAAGCGCGCCTGATCTGCCGAAAACCGTCTGGCGAAATTGAGCGGCTACTCGGGTATGTGGCAGAGCCCGAAATGGTACACCGCGACAACCTCGTCATTACGCGGTAGCGTGAGCCGCACCGTCAGCGCTGGATTCCAGCCGATATCGATTGCTTTAACTTTCCGATGATGACCTGTGGCGACTGTGCGGCGGCCGATCTGCCGTCGCAAACGCCCTGGCGCGCCAGGGCCAGCGCGTGCATGGACGGCTGACTGGCACTCAGGGCTTTCCATTGCGGATCGGCAACCGGAGTCCACTTTCTATCGTTGCTGGCGCGCGCATAAGTCTTGACTTCGCCGCTGCGACACCAGATTCCTTCGTAGGCGGCGTTGATATTGCCGCTGGTCGATATCGCGATGACAACGTAGCGCACGATGCCATCGCTGGAAATAACCAGGGTTTGCGGGTCGATGCCGATCTTGACCGAGACATAACGCGGCATCTCGATTGGCACGAGGTTGTCGGCTCGGAATGTGGCAGGCGGCCGGACGTCCAATTCCTTCCAGTCGGGGTCAAGATCGGCAATCTGGCCCAGCAAACCGGACGTCGTCAAGAGTCCGATGGAAAGGCCAAGAACGGTCCTAGCGAACATGCGGGTCATCGGCTTCATTGACTGCGACGTTGGTGTGTGGATCGGGCTCGAAACTTGCGCCCGGAGGCAGGGCAAAACCCGCACTGCGTAGTGCGTCGCCCGCCGAAGCGTAACTTTCATGGTCGCGAGACCTGTTGCCGCTGCGCAGGTAACGGTTGCGCGCCTCATGGCGGGGCAGATAGCGAGCAAGTTCGGTCAGCGCCATTTCGTAGACGCCGCGCTTGAACTCGACGACCATGTCCAGGGGAACCCAGTAGTCGTTCCAACGCCATGCGTCGAACTCGGGATGGTCCGTCGCCCGCAGATTCAAGTCCCAGTCGTAGCCGATCAGTTGCAGCAAGTACCAGATCTGCTTCTGACCCTTGTAGTGGCCCCGCGCATCACGACGGATGTAGCGGTCCGGCACCTCGTAGCGCAACCAGTCGCGAGTACGTGCAACTACGCAGACATGCTCCGGCTGGAGCCCCACCTCCTCATGGAGCTCGCGGAACATGGCCTGCTCGGGCGTCTCGCCTCGATCTATACCACCTTGCGGAAACTGCCACGAATGGGTACGAATGCGCTTGCCCCAGAATACCTGGTTCCTCTGGTTGAGCAGAACGATGCCGACATTGGGCCGAAAGCCGTCCCGGTCAAGCATAATCAAACCCCAATTTTCTAACTGCAGCCATTATGCCCCGCCAGCAGCATGCGGCAAAGCACCCGGTACCGTTTCAAGACCCATGAAAGCCTCCCGTTTTTTCATATCCACGCTCAAGGAAGCACCGGCCGATGCCGAGGTGGCCAGCCACCAGTTGATGCTGCGCGCCGGCCTGATCAAGAAGCTCAGCGCCGGCATTTACAGCTATATGCCGATGGGACTTCGGGTGATCCGCAAAGTAGAGGCCATCGTGCGCGAGGAGATGAACCGGGCCGGGGCGGTAGAGCTGACCATGCCGGTCGTGCAGCCGGCCGAGCTTTGGCAGGAAACCGGGCGGTTTCAGAAATATGGTCCGGAGCTGCTGCGCATCCGCGATCGCCATCAGCGCGACTTTGTCGTGCAACCCACCAGCGAAGAGGTGGTGACCGACATCATGCGGCAGGACGTCAAGAGCTACAAGCAATTGCCGCGTAACCTCTACCAGATCCAGACCAAGTTTCGGGACGAGCGGCGGCCCCGGTTCGGACTGATGCGCGGGCGTGAGTTCATCATGAAGGATGCCTACAGTTTCGACCAGGATGTCGAGGGCGCCAAGGTCAGTTACCAGGTGATGGCGCAGGCCTACCGCCGCATTTTTGATCGGTTCGGCCTGCGTTATAGGGCCGTCGCCGCCGACAGTGGCGCCATCGGTGGCGACCTGAGTGAGGAGTTTCAGGTGATTGCAGCCACTGGCGAAGATGCGATTGTGTTTTGCCCCGACAGTGACTATGCGGCCAACCTGGAAAAGGCCGAGGCGCTGGCACCGCAACGGTCCAGGCCGGCGCCTGCACAGGTCATGACTAAGACGGCCACGCCGGGCAAAAGCACCTGCGCCGATGTGGCGCAATTCCTGGGCGTGCCGTTGCAACAGACCATCAAGTCGCTGGTCGTGACCACGGAAGAGACGGATGGTCAGGGCAAGGTGATCAAATCGCAGGTCTGGCTATTGATGCTGCGCGGTGACCATGACCTCAATGAGGTCAAAGCCAACAAGCTGCCAGGACTGGACGCGGGGTTCCGGTTTTCGACCCTGCAAGAGATCGACGCTCATTTCGGTTGCAAGCCGGGATATCTGGGATTGATCAATATGCGCAAGCCGGTACGTGTCGTTGCCGATCGCGAGGTCGCCGCTATGGCGGACTGGATTTGCGGTGCCAATGAGCCGGATTTCCACATCACAGGAGTCAACTGGGGGCGCGATCTGCCCGAGCCGGAAATCGTTGCGGACCTGCGCAATGTCGTGGCTGGGGACCGGTCGCCCGACGGCAAGGGCGCGCTGGCGATCGAACGCGGCATCGAGATAGGCCATGTCTTCTACCTCGGTACGAAATACAGCCAGGCCATGAATGCCACCTTTCTGGATGCCAATGGCAAGCCACAGTTCATGGAGATGGGTTGCTACGGCATTGGCATTACCCGCTTGCCGGCGGCGGCCATCGAACAGAACCACGATGCCCGCGGCATCATCTGGCCCGACGCACTGGCGCCCTTCACGTTGGTAATCTGCCCGATCGGTCCTGAACGCAGCCCGGATGTAAAAGCCGCGGCGGACGCGTTGTACGCGCAGTGCGTGCAAGCGGGCGTCGACGTGATTCTGGATGACCGCGGCGAACGCCCTGGCGCCATGTTCGCGGACTGGGAGTTGATCGGCGTGCCGCATCGTGTCACCATTGGCGATCGCGGACTCAAGGATGGGCAAGTGGAATACCAGCATCGGCGCGATGCGCAGTCGAGCAAGGTGGCGCTCAATGCCGTGTTCGATTTTGTGATGTCCAGGCTGGCGCAATGACGGTTTCGCCAAAGCGTTTGGCATTTACGGACGCAATTGCCACGTCCGATGGCATCTCGCGGCGTAGTTGCCTGGCGGCATTGGCCGGTGCTGGCCTGGCGGGCGGGATGCATCTGCCGGCACAGGCTGGCGGGCAACTGGAAGAGCCGCTGATCGATTCCGTGCGTAGCGCGTTGACGGCATCGATCAGCAGTGCTGCGCCACCGGCGCCGGAATTTGGCGATACACCGTCCCGCATTGACTATCTGCGTTGGCTCGGTGCGATGAGTACGCGGCTGCGGCGGCGCACGGCGAACCTGGAAGCCCGCACCGAGTTTCTGCAGACGGTCTGGTATGAAAGCAAGCGCGCGGGACTCGACACAACCCTGGTGCTGGGGCTGATCCAGGTTGAAAGCGCCTTTCGCAAGTTCGCGGTGTCCAGCGCCGGTGCTCGCGGCTACATGCAGGTGATGCCGTTCTGGAGCCGGGTTCTGGGGAGCGGCGATCCGTCGGTGCTGTTTCACATGCAGACCAACTTGCGTTTTGGGTGTGTCATCCTGCGCCACTACCTCGACCGGGAAGACGGCAACCTGTTTTTGGCGCTGGGCCGCTACAACGGTTCGCGGGGCAGGGCGCCTTATCCGCAGGCGGTGATAGGCGCCACCAAACAGTGGGAGTACCACACCGCCTGAACCCGGACAGGGTCGCCCAGGCGATGTTACTGAACGAAGCCGATGCTGCTCTTGCGTCCCGCCGGCCGAGGCAGGTCGCTTGGCCGCACGCTATCGCGATTGCCTAACCGCGCATTACCGAACCCGGTCATTAGGGCACGCCGCATGTCGCGTGGGGCGAGTTCCGACAATAAATCAAGCAGGTCGTCGCCGGGGTTGGGCTGGAACCGCTCGCCCCAACCATGTTCGCTGCGGATCGACTGGTACAGATTGCGCGCAATCAGCCGCGCCGCATCGGCGTCTGGCGGGTCGACCCAAAATACATTCATGCGATTGCGGATCGGCTCGGGAATAGCGCGCTCATCGTTGGCGGTGGTGACCCATATCACCTGGCTGGCGTCGATGGCGACTTCGGCGAACTCGTCGGTGAAGTTCTGCGCCGTATCGTGTTCCAGCAAGCCATAGAGCGCGCCCAGCGGATCGTACTGCGCGTCGCTGCTTGCCTTGTCGATCTCATCCACCACGATGACCGGGTTGGCATACTCGCCATCGACCAGCGCCTCGAAGACCTTGCCGGGCTTGGCGCCCTTCCATTGGGAGGAGGCGCCTGACAGCAGCCAACCCGCGGTCATGGAACTCATCGGCACCAGTGTCATGCCCGTACCCAGCAAATCTGCCAGCTTGCGTGCAAAGTGGGTCTTGCCAATACCTGGGGCTCCGAGCAACAGCATCGGGGTCACCTCCAGGCCGTCCTGGCTGTCTTGCGCCAACGCAACATGGCGCTTCACATCGTCCAGTACTTCGTGGAAGTTGGGCAATGTCGCATACAGGTCGCCCATATCCGGCACGCCCGAGGGTTTGACCTGGAAGCGCTGCGGACCGCGTTCGAGCATGCGCTGGTAGGTGGCACGCAGCGTGTCGAAGTCGCGGTCGGCCAGCCCGTCGAGTTTGCGTTGCACCTGATGCGGTTCGAACACCTGGCGCATCTGTGCCACGGGCAATCGAAATGCCGCCGACCGGGAAACGGGCTTGTCTGATTCCATGTCCGACTCCTTGTGCAATCGTGCTGGGATCATTCAATCACAGTACGCCTGCAGCGGAAACACGGAAATAGACGGTCAGCAGTGCATTTGTTGTGAACTTGCCACCCAATATGCAAAACATCCACTTGGGGATGCTGCCTGGCGAATGGCCATAGTCCCGACCCTGTGGTGCGCCATTACGGGCACTGCCGCACCGCGACAGGTCCGATTCAGCCTTGTTTGGTCAGCACCTGCAGCAATTCGCCGTTCTCGTACATCTCCATCATGATGTCCGATCCGCCGACGAACTCGCCCTTGACGTACAACTGGGGAATAGTCGGCCACTGGCTGTAGTCCTTGATGCCGGCGCGGATCTCCGGGTCTTCCAGCACGTTGACCGTCGTGATCTCCTTCGCATCGAGGCCACAGGCCTTCAGGATCTGGATCGCCCGGCCCGAAAAGCCACATTGCGGGAAACTGGCATTACCCTTCATGAACAGCAGTACCGGGCTGGATTTGACCAGTTCGTCGATGCGTTGTTGTGTATCGCTCATTTCCATGCTCCTTGATCAGCGTTGTCCCGATTATTTCACCTTCTCGCGCTGCGTGGCGCGAACGACCTTGGGCAACACGGGTCTTAGCCGGGCCATTGACCGCCGGTGCAGCGCCAATGGCCGGCAAGATCGCATCGATGGGACACGTCAAGAAATCCCGCCGCGACCATCAACGCCCAGACCGCCGACCCCTGCTCGAACCCATGTTCCAGCAATAACCAGCCGCCGGGCATCAAGTGCGAGGGCGCGCCAACCACGATGGCCCGGATGTCATTCAGGCCGTCCGGCCCGGAAACCAGGGCGCCAGCGGGTTCATGCGCCAGCGCCGCAAGGTGCGGATCGCCCTGTGCGACGTAGGGCGGGTTGGACACGATGCAGGCATAGCGACCGGTGACCGGTTCAAACCAGCTGCCATGCAACAGAGCGACGTCCAGACCCAGCCCCCGCGCATTGACGCGGGCCACTGCCAATGCCGAGGCGCTGGCGTCCACCGCATCGACGGACAATGTCGGCAACGCCCTCTTGAGGGCCAGTGCGATGGCCCCGCTGCCGGTGCCCAGATCGAGCAGTCGGCGTGGTGTTGGATTGGCATTGCCGGGATCGCTGCCGAGCAGCGCAACGGCCCAGTCGACGAGCGTCTCCGAATCGGGTCTGGGTATCAACACCCGCGGGTCGACTGCCAGGCTCATCCCGTAAAAATCCTGGTACCCGGTGAGGTACGCCTGTGGCTCACCGGCACCACGTCGCGCAACCAGCGCGCGGAATCGTGTGTGGACAGTGTCCGACACGATCGCGTCGTCATGCGCCATCAACCAGGCGCGATGTCCGTGCAGCTTCGGGGCCGGGTATCCGAGCGCCAACAACAGCAGCAAGTCGCAGTCGAGCTTGTCCAGTCCGGCGGATCGGGCAGTGGACAGAATTTGAGCGAGCGTCGGCAAAGTTAGTGGTCCTCAGGCCGTAGCGCCCAATTCCAGCGACGCCAGCTGTTCGGCGGCCTGGGCCGCCTGCAGCGCATGGACAACGTCGTCGAGGTCCCCCTCCATGATGGTCAGCAGCTTGTACAAAGTCAGGTTGATGCGGTGATCGGTCAGGCGGCCCTGCGGGAAGTTGTAGGTGCGGATCCGGTCGCTGCGGTCGCCGCTGCCTATCAGGCTCTTGCGCTGTGCCGCGTCGTGCGCTGCACGCTCGGCACGATCTTTCTCCTGGATGCGTGCCGACAGCACCTGCAAGGCCCGCGCCTTGTTACGGTGCTGGCTGCGGTCGTCCTGACACTCGGCAACGATGCCGGTGGGCAGATGCGTGATTCGGACCGCCGAATCGGTCTTGTTGATATGTTGCCCGCCCGCGCCGCTGGCCCGATAGGTATCGATGCGCAGATCAGCCGCATTGATCTGTATCGCCACCGATTCATCCGGTTCGGCCAGCGCGGCCACCGTGCAGGCACTGGTGTGGATGCGGCCCTGGGTTTCGGTCACCGGTACCCGCTGCACCCGGTGGCCACCCGATTCGAATTTGAGATCGCCATAGACGCCCGGCCCGACAATGCGCAGCACGATTTCCTTGTAGCCGCCCAGCTCCGATGCCGATTCGCTGACGATCTCGATCTTCCAGCCACGGCGCTCGCCGTAGCGCGAATACATGCGCAGCAGGTCGCCAGCGAACAATGCCGACTCATCGCCGCCTGTGCCGGCACGGATTTCCAGGAAGGCGTTACGCGCATCGTCCGGGTCCTTGGGCAGCAGCATGCGTTGCAGCTCCGCGTCCAGTTGCGCCAGCTCGGCGCCGGCCGAGTCGATCTCCTCCTGGGCCATCGCCTTCATGTCGGCATCGCTTGCCGAGTTGCCGAGCAACTCGCGTCCCTGTCCCAGATCGGATTCGCGCTGGCGGTAGCGCTCCCATCGTCCCGCCACAGCCGCCACGTCGGAGTGTTCGCGCGACAACACGAGGAACTGTGCCATGTCCTGCATGATGTCCTCGCGTGACAGCAAAAACTCCAGTTCGCCCAGCCGCGCCGTGTATCGGTCGAGCTGCAGTCGGAAAAAGGCCTTCATAGTGGTCGATTTTTGGTTTGCCGGGCGAGGGTTGGCGACTTCGCGCGGCGGATGATCCAGGCCCGGTCGTTACCGGGACGAGCGGCCCGGCGACGGCCGGGCATTGGCATGGGAGCGCAGCTAACGTTCCTTGCGCAGGAAAAAATGGCGCACGGCCGAGTCAGCCTGTTTGCGCGCATCGGAGTCACCGGCACGCAGTTCGGCCATTGCGCCATGCAGCATCTTCTGCGTTAGTCCGCGCGACAGGGCCTCTAGCACCACGTCCACGTCCTCACCCTTGGCCAAGAGCTTGCGGGCGCGCGCAATCTCGCTGGCACGCCATTCATCGGCTTGGGCGTTCAGTTGCTGGATCAGCGGCACCGACCCACGCTGGTCGATCCAGTGCATGAAGCTCTGTACGCCCGCGTCGATGATGGCCTCTGCCTGTGCTACCGCGGCCTGCCGATTGGCACGACCGGTTTGCACTACCTGTGCCAGGTCGTCGACCGTATACAGGTAGACGTCCTGCAGGTCCCTGACCTCGGGCTCGACGTCGCGAGGGACAGCCAGATCCACCATGAAAATAGGGCGGTGCCGACGCCGCTTGAGCGCACGCTCCACCGCTCCGAGGCCGATGATCGGCAGCGTACTGGCGGTGCAGCTGATCACCGCGTCGAATTCATGCAGACGTTCGGGCAGGTCGGCCAGCCGCATCACGGAGCCGGCCAATTGCGCCGCCAGCTTCTCGCCACGCTCCAGCGTGCGGTTGGCAACCGTGATCGATTTGGGTTGGCGCGCCGAGAAGTGGGTTGCGCACAACTCGATCATGTCGCCGGCACCGACAAAAAGTACCTTGACCTGGCGCAGATCCTCGAAAAGCTGGCCGGCCAGACGTACTGTCGCAGCCGCCATACTGATTGAATGGGCGCCGATCTCGGTCGAAGATCGCACCTCCTTGGCAACCGCGAACGAACGCTGGAACATCTGGCTGAGCGTGGCGCCTAGAGCGCCGGCCAGATGGGCGGCACGCACCGCTTCCTTGAGTTGACCCAGGATCTGAGGCTCACCCAATACCATGGAGTCCAGGCCGCTAGCCACACGAAACGCATGCCGCGCAACCAGCCCGTTTTCCAGTGTGTAGCAATGCGATCGCAACACTGAACCCGGCACGCCGCCAGAGCGCGCCAGCCAATCCAGTGCAGGCTCGAACTCCGGCGATTCACCGGCGCAGTAAATCTCGGTGCGATTGCAGGTGGAGACGATGGCTGCCTCGGGAGGATGGGCCAGGGCCTGGCGCAAACCGTGCAATGTCGGGACGATCTGTTCACTGGCGAACGCCAGCCGACCACGCAAATCAAGCGGCGCGGTGGTGTGGTTTATGCCTAATGCCCAGACAGCCATAAGAATGTGTTTGCCAGGATTATAAAATTCGCAGCAACATGGGTGTTTTGGGATTTATCAATCACGTGCTGAACTTTGCTGCGCCGGCGCTGGCATTGGCAGTTGTCTTGCCGGTTTTGAGCCGCTGGATGCCGATGGGTCGCGGCGCAGCGACTGGCACGGCGACGCAAATTGTTGTCCTGGCCGTGGTCAACATGGCGGTGCTGGTCGCCGGGTTGTTGTTTTTCGGTCGCGACGGCAAGATGGTCAGCTATCTTTCGATGGCGGCAGCCTGTGCGACGGCGCAGTTCCTGATGGTCGGAGCCTGGCGGAGCTGAGGCTGCGGTTGCATGTGCCGGTTTTCGGAGCGCCTACAGCGCCGGCGGCATCATCATACCGACGACGGACCGGTTGTCGGTTTCGGACATGGACACCCTGTCGCGGCCGGCTGACTTGGCCCGGTACAGCGCGATGTCGGTGCGCTTGATCAATTGATCCAGCGACACGATCTGTCCCGGCGCCACTGCGGCGGCGCCCAAGCTGGCAGTTACTTGCACTTCCTGGCCACTGATCCGGATCCGGGGCGGCGCGAAAACGGCCTCGCGGACACGTTCGGCCAATTGCTTGGCCTGTGGCAACGGTGTGTTGGGCAGCAGCATGATGAATTCCTCACCGCCCCAGCGGGCAAGCAGGTCGGTGGTACGCAGCGCGCGCTGGCAGCGACGGGCGACTTCGACCAGCACTTCGTCCCCCGCCAGGTGCCCGAAAGCGTCGTTGATGCCCTTGAAATGGTCCACGTCCAGCACCAGCATCGCCAGTGGTTGTTGGTGGCGCAGTGCCAGGTCCAGTTCGCGTTGCGCTGCAGGCATGAACCGGCGCCTATTGCTCAAACCGGTCAATGCATCCTGCATGGCCATTTCGTTGACCGTTCTCCATGCGTGTTCCAGAGACGCGACCAAAAAGAAGCATGCGCCACCGAAAATCAATGTCAATGGCAGCGGCACAATCAGGGATATCCAGAAAGCATTGCCCATGCTGGCGTGCCCGAGCATGCGCAAGATCAGCCAGGTCAGGCCCATCGATGCCAACGAACTGAGCATGGCCAGCAGGAGGGTGGCGCGCAAAGCGCCGGCCTGACTTACCCTTGCGGAAAAACGCCGAAAAAGCGGCGGATAGTCCACGTTTTCGGCGTTGGGCGGCAGGCCGGCTGTCATGGATTTGTCCGACAGGCCCGAATCGTAGGTCTTCGCCGCGATGGACACCGGTCGCACGGAGAGCGCCTGTTGTGCTTGGCTAAAGGCCGATCGAGATTCATGAGGCGTCGCGTTCAGGTCGGATGGTCGAATCGCGCAATCATATTCGCCAAGGCCCCGACCCAGTGTCGGGCGCCGGACAATGCGCTATCAATTGGAGTCAACCGGGCCGAACTTGGGCAATATTGCCGGTCCACGGTGAAACGGGGCTGGAACGCGCTGGCCCGTGGCGCGCTGGCTTCAGTCCGGTGGGAACAGGTCGATCCTATCGGTGATGATGCCGTCGGTCTTCAGGTCCAGCAGGTATTGCGCGATCGATTCGTCATTGACGGTATAGCTCAGGCAGCGCAGCCCGGCGTCGTGCGCTGCCGAAACGGCGTCTCTTCCCCACAAACCGTAGTGGCACACGATCGCGACACATTGCAGGCGTCGCGCCACATCAAGCCAATCGGCGCGCGCACTGTGCAGCAACAGCCCCCGCGGCAGACTGGGCGCGGTCGACTGCGCGCCTTCAAGAGCCTCGATGTCAAACGAGGTCAACAATGGTGGCGCGTAAGCTCCTGCCCATAGTCGTTCCGCGTGTCGCCCGACAACTTCGCCAGTATGGCGCTCAGTACCGGGAGTCGGTTTGATTTCGATGTTCAGGAACAGGCTGTTGGTCCGACAAAAATGCGCGACGTTTTCCAGGCAGGGCAGCGGCTCACCCGCATACAGGCGCGAATGCCAGCTGCCGGCGTCGCGCTGCGCAAGAGCCAGCCAGTCTTGTGTGCCGCCCGGACCTGAGCCGTTGGTGGTGCGTTCCAGCGTTGCATCGTGCATCAGGAAGGGCACATCGTCCTGGCTGAGCTTGACGTCGCACTCGAACATCCGGTAGCCGTGACCGGCGCCGTGTCGGAACGCCGCCAGCGTGTTTTCCGGCGCCAGTTTGCCGGCACCCCGGTGCGCGATCCAGCGCGGGTAAGGCCAAGGCGCAAGAGTCACAGCCGCTTGCCTGTCGAGGCATCGAACGCATGCAGCCGGTCCTGTCTCGGTGTGACGTGAATCGTCGAGCCCAACGCGGGTATGGCGTCGGACTCGCTGGTCCGGATGATCACCATTTCCTGGCCAGATCCGTGCGACCAGCGGCCGTAGACAAGCCGCTCCGCGCCGAGCATCTCTACCGCCTCCACGCGCAGTGCCCAACCGGTTTGCGTGATCGCCAAGTGCTCCGGTCGTATGCCCACAATGGTTTCGGCACGGGCATTGGGTGCGTCCCACAGAAGATTCATCGGCGGCGAGCCAATGAAGCTGGCGACAAAGGTGGTCGCTGGCTGTGTATACACCTCTTCCGGAGTGCCGAACTGCTCCATCACGCCGGCGTTCATGACGATCATGCGTTGCGCCAACGTCATCGCCTCGACCTGGTCATGGGTCACGAACAGCGACGTGATCCCAAGCTCCCGGTGCAGTTTCTGGATTTCGAGCCGGGTCTGGGCGCGCAACTTGGCATCCAGGTTGCTCAACGGTTCGTCGAACAGGAAGACCTGGGGCTGGCGCACGATGGCGCGGCCCATCGCAACGCGCTGGCGCTGACCGCCCGAGAGTTCGCGCGGCTTGCGTGCCAGGAAGGGCCCCAGTTCCAGGATCGCGGCCGCCTTGTCAACGCGGGTCTTTATCTCGTCGCTGGGTACCTTGGCAATCTTCAGGCCGTACGCCATGTTGTCAAACACGCTCATATGGGGATACAGCGCGTAGTTCTGGAACACCATGGCAATGTCGCGCTCTGCCGGTTCGAGGTCGTTGACCACGCGCTCGCCGATCAGGATCTGGCCGTCACTGATTTCCTCCAGGCCAGCGACCATGCGCAGCAAGGTGGACTTGCCACAACCGGACGGTCCCACGATGACGATGAACTCGCCGTCGGCGATCTGCGCATTGACGCCGTGGATCACCTGGTTGGCGGTTTTTCCGCGGCCATAGCGCTTGATGACGCCCTTGAGTTGTACCGATGCCATTTGCTGTTGCCCGTCCCTATTTTTCCGTATCGACCAGACCCTTGACGAACCAGCGCTGCATCAGCATCACCACCAGCGCCGGCGGCACCATCGCCATCAGCGCCGTGGCCATGACGATGCCCCATTCGGTCTGTGCGTCGCCGCCCGAGATCATGCGCTTGATACCGATCA
Source organism: Rhodoferax sp. (assembly GCA_031396205.1). Classification (GTDB taxonomy): domain Bacteria; phylum Pseudomonadota; class Gammaproteobacteria; order Burkholderiales; family Burkholderiaceae_C; genus CAISIP01. The sequence goes on along the minus strand of JANNKH010000006.1, from coordinate 175,846 downwards.
CCACCGGATACATGTCCTCGCCGGTCGTGACCAGCAGCGGCCACAGGTACTGGTTCCAGCCGTAGATGAACTGGATCACGAACAGCGCCGCGATCGACGTTCTCGACAGCGGTACCAACACGTCCTTGAAGAACCGCATCGGCCCGGCGCCATCCATGCGCGCGGCCTCCACCAGTTCATCGGGAACCGTCAGAAAGAACTGGCGAAACAGAAACGTAGCGGTCGCAGAGGCGATCAAGGGCACGGTCAGGCCGGCATAGGTGTTGAGCATGCCAAGGTCGGACACGACCTTGTAGGTGGGGCTGATACGCACCTCCACCGGCAGCATGAGCGTAATGAAGATTGCCCAGAAAAAGAACATCCGCAGCGGAAACCGGAAATAGACGATGGCAAAGGCAGACAGCAGGGAGATCGCGATCTTGCCAATGGCGATTACGAGCGCTGTCACCAGGCTGACGACCATCATGCGGCCGACCGGCGCATTGGAACCGCTGCCGCTGCCGGTGCCGTTCCAGGCGTCACGGTAGTTCTCCAGCATGTGTCCGCCGGGCAGCAAGGGCATCGGCGCCTGGACGATGTCGCTCGATGTGTGGGTTGAAGCGACAAAGGTCAGGTAAAGCGGGAACACCACGATCAATACGCCCAGAATCAGGATCAGATGGGACCAGGCAGCGAGCAGCGGACGACGTTCGACCATGTCAGCACCGCCCGGCCGTTCCGAAGGTACTGACGGCCCCCTTGGGGGGCAGCGAACGCAGTGAGCGTGGGGGCAGCTGCATGTTAGTAGTTCACCTTTTTCTCGACGAAACGGAACTGCACCACCGTCAGCACTACGACGATCACCATCAGCACGACGGACTGCGCAGCGGAACTGCCACTGTCCATCGCTTTGAAGGCGTCGTAATACAGTTTGTAGACCAGGATCGAGGTGTCCTTGCCGGGGCCTCCCTGGGTCGCCGCGTCGATGATCGCGAAGGTGTCGAAAAACGCATAGACAATATTGATCACCAGCAGAAAAAACGTGGTTGGCGACAGCAGCGGGAACACGATGGTCCAGACGCGGCGCCATGGTTGCGCGCCGTCGATCGCCGCGGCCTCGATCAGCGATTTGGGAATGCTCTGCAACCCGGCCAGGAAGAACAGGAAGTTGTACGAGATCTGTTTCCACACGGCCGCCATGATCACCAGCGTCATCGCATGGTTGCCGTTGAGCAGGTGGTTCCAGTCGACGCCCATTGCGCGCAGCCAATAGGACACCACGCCGACGCTGGGTGCGAACATGAATAGCCACAGCACGCCGGCCACCGCAGGCGCTACCGCATAAGGCCATATCAGCAGCGTCCGGTAAGCCAGCGCGCCCTTGACGATGCGGTCCGCAAAGACCGCCAGCAGCAGGGAAATGCTGATGCCCAGAACCGCGACCAGAATTGAGAAAAACGCGGTCGTGTAGAACGATGCCAGGTAAGTCGGGTCGTTCCACAGGTTGCGGAAGTTGTCCATTCCGACCCATTCGATCGAGGTGCCGAACGCGTCGGACTGCTGCACCGACTGCAGCACGGCCTGCACCGCAGGCCAAAAGAAGAAAACCGTGATCACGACCAACTGGGGTGCGAGCAGCACCCAAGGCAGCCAGCGGGAACGGAATACGACCCGCTTTTCCACTTATTTGTTCTTGTTCGCGTTCTCGAAGCGTTCCAGCAATTCGTTGCCGCGGGCGACGATCGAGTCCAAAGCCTCCTTGGCGCTCTTCTTGCCGCCCCAGACCTGTTCGAGTTCTTCATCCTCGATGGTCCGAATCTGCACATAGTTGCCCAGCCGGATGCCACGCGACTTGTCAGTGGTCTTGCGCACCATCTGGTTCACCGCGACATCGGTACCCGGATTCTGCTTGTAGAAACCGGACTTCTCGGTCAGCTCGAACGACGCCATCGTCACTGGCAGATAACCCGTGCGCTTGTGGCTGGCCGACTGCACATCCGGTTGCGAGATGAAACTGAAAAACTTGGCAATACCCTTGTACTCGTCGGCCTTCTTGCCCGACATCACCCACAGGCTGGCACCGCCGATGACGGTATTTTGCGGCGCTCCCGGCACATCCGGGTAATACGGCAGCGGCGCGATAGCCCAGGCGAATTTTGCGTTCTTGGCCACGTTGCCATAAAAGCCGCTGCTGGTCGTCATCATCGCGCACTCGCCGGAGATGAAGCTGGCCTCCGGGGTGTTCGCCCGCCCCTTGTAGACAAACAGGCCCTGCTTGGCCATGTTCGCCAGGTTCTCGATATGGCGCACATGCAACGGCGAGTTGATCTTCATGCGAGCGTCCAGTCCGCCCAGGCCATTGCCCTTGGTGGCGAATTCGGCGTTATGCCAGGTCGAGAAGCTCTCGAGCTGAGTCCAGCCCTGCCAGGCAATCGAGATCGGGCACTGATGACCGCCCGCCTTGAGTTTGGCCGCAGCGAGGGCGACTTCGGGCCATGTGCCCGGTGCCTTGGTCATGTCGATGCCAGCGGCTTTGAAAGCGTCCTTGTTGTAATAGAACACGGTGGTCGAGCTGTTGAACGGAAAGCTCAGCATCTCGCCGCTGGGCGCAGTGTAGTAACCGGCGACCGCGGAAATGTAGGCCTTTGGATCGAATTTTTCGCCGGCGTCCTTCATGACCTTGCCGACCGGGACGATCGCGCCCTTGCTGGCCATCATGGTGGCGGTACCGACCTCGAACACCTGCAGGATGTGCGGCGCATTGCCGGCGCGAAACGCGGCGACGGCCGCAGTCATCGAGTCCGTATAGCTGCCCTTGTACGTGGGTACGATCTTGTATTGACTCTGACTGGCATTGAAGTCCTTGGCCAAATCATTGACCCATTCGCCGTTGACAGCGGTCATCGAGTGCCACCACTGGATTTCGGTCTGCGCTTGGGCCGATAGTGAGAAAGCCGCCGCACAGGCGACCAAGGCAAGCTTGAATTTCATCGTGTTTCTTTCCGAATAAAGAGCAAATGCTACCGGCGAATGGTGACCCTTGAATTACATATGAATGACAGCGCACGTGGATAGAGGGATTTCCATAGGTTGTCACATTCCATGTTCAGAAAATGCTGCACTGCGGTAACATTGTTCGGGTCAGTAGCGCCGAACTGGCGACAAAGTGGGTTCCGGGCGCTCCGAAATCGGCCAGGCTTCCTTTGGTGATGGCCACTACCCGATTTGTCCATGAACGCTCCGATCCGTCCCGTCCAGTTGTTGCCCGCTGCTGAGGAGGGCGCCGCCGGGATCGAGCGTATTCGCGAGATCCCTTACAACTACACCTCGTTTTCCGACCGCGAGATCGTGATCCGTCTCCTTGGCGACAGAGCCTGGGGCACCTTGGTGCGCCTGCGCGACGAGCGCCGCACCGGTCGCTCGGCGCGCATGTTGTATGAGGTGCTGGGCGACATCTGGGTCGTGCAGCGCAACCCGTACCTGCAAGACGACCTGCTGGACAACCCCAAGCGCCGGCGCTTGCTGGTGGAGGCGCTGCAGCATCGGCTGGGCGAGATCGGTAAACGGCGCACGCCCGACCAGGATGCGGAACGCGACACGATGGTGGGCCAGCTGCTGTCGGTGGCCCAGGCGGCAGTCGAGCGTTTCGACCACAGTTTCGTCGAGATGCAGGATTTGCGGCGCAGGACGTTGCGGGTATTGCGCCGGTTGACGGCCCGCGACAACGTCAAGTTCGACGGGTTGAGCCGGGTGTCGCATGTGACCGACGCCACCGACTGGCGCATCGAGTATCCGTTCGTCGTGCTGACGCCAGACTCGGAGGCCGAGATGGCCGGCCTGGTCAAAGGCTGCATCGAACTGGGGCTGACCATCATTCCCCGCGGAGGTGGCACCGGTTACACCGGCGGCGCCTGTCCGCTAACATGGAAAAGCGCCGTCATCAACACCGAAAAACTCGAGGCCATGTCCGCCGTCGAGATGCGTTCCCTGCCCGGGCATGCGCAGCCGGTGGCGACCATCTGGACCGAAGCCGGTGTCGTGACGCAACGCGTGGCCGACGCCGCCGACCAGGCAGGATTCGCTTTCGCGGTAGACCCGACCTCGGCCGAGGCTTCCTGCATCGGCGGCAATATCGCGATGAATGCCGGTGGCAAGAAAGCCGTTTTGTGGGGCACTGCGCTGGACAACCTGCTGTCCTGGCGCATGGTGACGCCGCAAGCGACCTGGCTCGAGGTGACCCGCCTCGACCACAACCTGGGAAAGATCCACGACGCGCCGCTCGCCACCTTCGAACTCCAGTATTTCAAGGCCGACGGCCGCACGCTGGAGCGCACCGAGCGGCTGGAGATTCCCGGTTCGCACTTTCGCAAGGAGGGCTTGGGCAAGGATGTGACCGACAAGTTCCTCAGCGGCTTGCCCGGTATCCAGAAGGAGGGCTGCGACGGGCTCATTACCAGCGCGCGTTGGGTGGTGCACACCATGCCCGCCGAAGTCCGCACGGTTTGCCTGGAATTCTTCGGCAATCCGCGCGATGCGGTTCCCGGCATCGTCGACATCATCGATTTCATGTTCGCAGAGAAAAAACGTTCGGGGGTTCTGCTGGCCGGTCTGGAGCATCTGGACGACCGCTACCTCAAGGCGGTGGGTTATGCGACCAAGTCCAAACGCGCCGCCGGTACCGGTTCGGGATTGCCCAAGATGGTGTTGATCGGCGATATTGCAGGCGATGATGCCGATGCAGTAGCCCGCATCACGTCCGAGGTGGTGCGGCTGGCGAATCGGCGCGGCGGCGAGGGTTTTGTCGCCATCAGCGCCGAGGCGCGCAAGAAGTTCTGGCTCGATCGCAAGCGCACGGCCGCAATCTCGCGCCACACCAACGCGTTCAAGATCAATGAGGACGTGGTGATTCCGCTGCCGCGCATGGCCGATTACACCGACGGCATCGAGGGCATGAACATCGAACTCAGCCTGCACAACAAGCTGGCGCTGTGCGAGGCCTTGCTGGCCTTCTTCGCCCAGTCGCGGTTGCCGCTGGGTCGGCATGATGACGATGCCCAGGTGCCGACCGAGGAGCTGATGGAGGACCGGGTGGCGCAGGCGCGCGAGCTGATCCTGCAGGTACAGGCCCAGTGGCGTGGCTGGCTGGACGACGTCGATGTCCTGTTTCCGCAATTACAGGATCACAGCCTGCGTGCGAGCTGGAAAGCCCAGTTGCGCGCACCTTTGCGCCAGATATTTTCCGGCGCCGCCTTTGAGCCCATATTGCTGGAGTGCAGCGCTATCCACAAGCGGGTCCTCAAGGGCCGGGTCTGGATTGCGCTGCACATGCACGCGGGTGACGGCAATGTGCACACCAATATTCCGGTCAACAGTGACGACTACGTCATGTTGCAGACCGCGCATGCCGCCGTCAAGCGGGTGATGGCGCTGGCCCGCGCGCTGGGTGGCGTCATCTCGGGCGAACACGGCATCGGCATTACCAAACTGGAGTTCCTGACCGAGGACGAATTGCGTCCGTTTGCCCAGTACAAGCAGAAGGTCGACCCGGAGGGGCGATTCAACAAAGGCAAGTTGTTACGCGAACCGGCGGGCAGTGGCGCCCGCGATGGTCAGGGGCCAGACCCGATATACGCCGATCTGAGCAACGCCTATACGCCCAGCTTCGGCCTGATGGGCCATGAGTCGCTGATCATGCAGCAGTCCGATATCGGCGCCATTTCTGCTTCGATCAAGGACTGCTTGCGCTGCGGCAAGTGCAAGCCGGTTTGTGCGACCCATGTGCCTCGCGCCAATCTGCTGTACAGCCCGCGCAACAAGATCCTGGCCACCTCGTTGCTGGTGGAGGCCTTCCTGTACGAGGAGCAAACCCGGCGCGGCATCAGCCTCAAGCATTGGGAGGAATTCGAGGATGTGGCCGACCACTGCACGGTGTGCCACAAATGCCTGTCGCCTTGCCCGGTGGACATCGATTTTGGCGACGTGTCGATGAACATGCGCAATCTGCTGCGCAAGATGGGCCAGAAGTCCTTTCGCCCGGCCCATTCGGCGGCGATGCTTTTCCTCAACGCGACCAATCCGCAGACCATCAAATTAGCGCGCTTGGCCATGGTACAGGTTGGATTCAAGGCGCAGCACCTGGCCCACAACCTGCTGCGCCGGGTCGCACGCAAGCAGACACGGAATCCGCCGGCAAGCGTCGGCAAACCACCGCTCAAGGAGCAGGTGATCCACTTCATCAACAAAAAGATGCCGGGTGGACTGCCCAAGAAAGCGGCGCGCGCATTGCTGGACATCGAGGATGCGCAGTATGTGCCCATCATCCGCGACCCGGTGCTGACCAACCCGGAGACCGAGGCGGTGTTCTATTTCCCCGGCTGCGGTTCGGAGCGGCTTTTCAGCCAGGTCGGGCTGGCGACGCAGGCCATGTTGTGGCATGCCGGCGTACAGACCGTGTTGCCGCCGGGCTACCTGTGTTGCGGCTATCCGCAACGCGGAGCGGGGCAGTTCGACAAGGCCGAAAAGATCATCACCGACAACCGGGTACTGTTCCATCGGGTGGCCAATACCTTGAACTACCTGGACATCCGCACCGTGGTGGTCAGCTGCGGCACCTGCTATGACCAGTTGCAGGGCTACAAATTCGAGGAGATATTCCCCGGCTGCCGCATCATCGATATCCACGAGTACCTGCTCGAGAAGAACATCCGGCTCGACACCGGGGACGCCTACCTGTACCACGACCCCTGCCACAGCCCGATGAAGTTGCAGGAGCCAATGAAGACGGTCAGGGCGCTGGTCGGTGGTGATGCTCCGCAGAACGTGCGAGAGAGCAAGCGCTGCTGCGGCGAGAGCGGCACCCTGGGCATTACCCGGCCCGACATCTCGACCCAGGTGCGCTTTCGCAAGGAAGAGGAACTGCTGCGCGACGAGGCCGGCCTGCGCGGGACCGGCGCGGTTGCTGCGCAGGCCAACCTGAAGATCCTGACCTCCTGCCCCAGTTGCCTTCAGGGCTTGAGCCGCTACCGTGACGACCTGCAAAGCGGCCTGCTGGAGGCCGACTACATCGTGGTTGAAATGGCCCGGAAGATCCTGGGCGAGCAGTGGATGGAACAGTATGTGGCCCGGGCCAATGCCGGGGGGATCGAGCGCATTCTGGTCTAGTAGCGGCGTGTCTGGCGCGCGGGCTGTCGATCGAATGGGACGGCTGTTGGCGAGGCGCGTAACCCTTGTTGAATCCCGGTTAAATCCCTTTGCGGCGGGCGCCTCTTGGCCGGCGTGATAACTTCGAGCGCTAGTGATGGCGTAAGTTATTGTCGAAGCACGTTGCCTCGGTCAATCCGTTCGCGGGACGCCAGCGACGATTGGACAGGCAGTTTTGAGAGGGTTTCACAATGGCAGGTTTGCAAGTTGGCGCGCCGACACCTGAAGCAATCACGGTCCACGGCCAGTCCCGGGTGCTGGAGGTGCGGTTTTCGGACGGCGCCCATTACCGTATTCCGTTCGAACTGATGCGGATCTATTCGCCGTCGGCCGAGGTGCAGGGCCATGGTCCGGGCCAGGAGGTACTGCAGACCGGCAAGCGCGAAGTCGGACTGGAGACGCTTGAGCCCGTGGGCAATTACGCCGTACAGCCGCGGTTCTCGGACGGGCATGACACCGGCATCTTTTCCTGGGACTACCTGTATTTCCTGGGCTCCCAGCAAGAGCAGTTGTGGGCCCAGTACAGCAACCGGCTGGTGACCGCAGGTGTCGATCGCGATGCTCCGATGGTGGTTGCCGCGGGCCAAGGATGCGCGAGCCATTGACCAGCTTGCCATGGGCATTCATCAATTACGCGACAGATTTCCCATGTGCCAGCGGGGTTGTCCCGGCACCGAGGGGCATTGGCACTAGCATCGGACATCATGACAACGACCCATTTCGGCTTTGAATCCGTCCAGGCGACGGAAAAAGCGCGTCGTGTGCGTGGCGTGTTTGATTCGGTGGCCCCGCGCTATGACCTGATGAACGATCTGATGTCGGCGGGTCTGCATCGAGCCTGGAAGGCGTACACCGTGATGGTTGCCAATGTGCAGCCTGGCGATAGGGTGCTGGACATTGCCAGCGGAACCGGTGACCTGGCCAAGGCGTTTGCGAAGCTCGCAGGCAGCAGTGGACGGGTAATCTTTTCCGACATCAATGAGGCCATGTTGCGAACCGGACGCGACCGACTGCTCGATGCCGGTAGCGCTTTGGAATGCACGGTGTGTGACGCCGAAAAGTTACCGTTTGGCGATGCCGGCTTCGACCTCGTCAGCGTCGCGTTCGGCCTGCGCAACATGACCCACAAGGATGTTGCGCTCAAGGAAATGCACCGCATCCTCAAGCCGGGTGGAAAATTGCTGGTGCTGGAGTTCTCCCGTGTTGCCAAGCCGCTTCAAAAAGCTTATGACTGGTATTCGTTCAAGGTGTTGCCCCGGTTGGGTCAATGGGTGGCCGGTGATGCAGACAGCTACCGTTATCTGGCGGAGTCGATCCGCATGCATCCGGGCCAGGACGAACTCAAGAAGCTGATGCACGATTGCGGCTTTGGTCACGTGGACTACCACAACCTGACTGGCGGCCTGGTGGCACTGCATGTCGGGATCAAGTGCTGAAGCCGGTGGGATGGAAATGCGGTGCGGGGTTTTCAATGATGTACTGGTTTGATTTTTCGGAGGCAATATGAAATTGTGGACTTTGGTTCTTGGCGTCGCGCTGGTGTTCGCCGGTGTTGATGCCGATGCACGCCGATTGGGCGGCGGGGGCTCGTTTGGCAAGCAGTCCGGCAATGTGACTAACCGTCAGGCGCCGGCCCAGAACGCGGCCAATGCGGCACCCAAGCCGGCGACGGCCGGCGCCGCGGCGGCAACCAAGCGGCCCTGGGGCGCCATGCTCGGCGGCCTGGCTGCCGGCCTGGGGCTGGCATGGCTGGCACATTCGCTGGGGTTTGGCGAGGCCTTTGGGCAGGTCCTGATGCTGATCCTGTTCGCGGTCGCGGCGATAGCCGTCATCGGTTGGATCATGCGCAGCCGAAAACCAGCGCAGAACGGCCCGGCAGCCGGTCGGTTTGCGTTCCAGGGCGCTGCGGGCGGCGCTCCGGTGCAGGATCCGCGGCCATATCGGCCGGAGAACGTCGGCAATGATGCGTCGGCCCGTCCCTGGGAGCGCAGCAATGCGATGCCGTTCGAGCCGGTGGCCGATGGCCAGCACGGGGGCTCGATCATCGGTTCCGCACTCGCAGGCTCCCAGTCCTGGGGCGTGCCCGCTGGCTTCGATGTGCAGGGCTTCCTGGGTGCGGCCAAAGCCAATTTCGTCACGCTGCAGGCGGCGTGGGATAAATCCGATATCGCGTCGCTGCGGGCCATGATGACCGACGAAATGCTCGGCGAAATCCGGACCCAGCTGATGGAGCGCGAGGCCCATACCGGTGGACCGGTCAACCACACCGACGTCGTGATGATCGATGCCAAGCTGTTGGGTATCGAGGACATTGGGTCCGACTACATGGCCAGCGTCGAGTTCTCCGGCATGATCCGGGAGGATCCATCGGCCGGACCGAGCCCGTTCCGCGAGGTCTGGAACATGACCAAACCCAAGTCCGGCAACAGTGGCTGGCTGGTGGCTGGCGTACAGGCCTTGCAGTAAGGCCCTGCTCGCCCCGGTAGCGGGGTGAATGCGGGAATAATCGGGGACTATGGCAACACAGTCCCCTTTTCAATTGTTCGAGAGTCTGGCGCGATCCGTTGTGGCCCGATTTCCACCGCCGACCTGGGCTGTCGGCGAAATGCAGCGGCGCATCGTGCTGCTGCTGAACCATGTGCTGCTGCAAGAGAGCGCCGCCACCAGTCGACTGGCGCGGCAAAATGGCAATGTGGTGCTGGTGCAATGGCGAACATTCTTTATCCGGCTGCTGATCACACCCGCGGGTCTGCTGGACCTGGCTTCGCCCGAGGCCCGGCCCGATCTGAGCTTGACGGCCACGGATGAGTCTGCTTCCGATATTGCCCAGTCGCTGTTGCGGGGTGATAAACCGGCTATCCGTATCGAGGGCGACGTGCAATTGGCTGCCGACATCAACTGGCTGGTGGACCATGTGCGATGGGACGTCGAGGACGACCTGGCGCGCATCGTCGGCGACACGCCGGCCCATGCCATGGGCCAGGCGGCTCGGCGGATCGCGCAGGTTTTGCGCCAGTTTGCAGGCAGCGCCCCGGCGTCCGCCCCGCCGGGTGGTGCCAAGCCATGACCCGCCTGTTGCGCGGAACCTTCATCATCTGGGTGGTACTGCGGTATGGTCTCGATGAACTGGTGCTCACCAGTTTCCAGAAGCCCTGGCTGCGGGTGGTGGCGCGTATCGTGTCGGTTGGGCGACGACTGGACGCGCCGCGGGGGGTGCGGCTTCGCCTGGCGCTGGAACGGCTAGGCCCGATTTTTGTCAAGTTTGGACAGGTGCTGTCAACCCGCCGCGACCTGCTTCCGCTCGATGTGGCCGATGAACTGGCACGACTGCAGGATCAGGTTCCTCCGTTTGACTCCGACATTGCGATCCGCTCCATCGAACGGGCGTTTCGCAAGCCGTTGCGAGACATCTTTGCGTCGTTCGAGCGTGAGCCGGTAGCCAGCGCGTCGATTGCACAGGTGCACTTCGCCGTCCTGATAGACAAGTATGGAAAGCAGCACGACGTGGCGGTCAAGGTGTTGCGGCCCGGCATGCTGCCGGCGATTGAAAAGGACCTCGGCCTGATGCGCACCATGGCCTCGTGGGTTGGCGGGCTGTCCAGCGATGGCCGGCGACTCAAGCCGCGCGAGGTGGTGGCCGAGTTCGACAAATATCTGCACGACGAACTGGACCTGGTGCGCGAGGCGGCCTGCGCGGCGCAATTGCGCCGCAACATGGCGGGGCTGGACCTGGTGTTGATCCCGGAAATGCACTGGGATTATTGCAGTCCCGACGTCATCGTGATGGAACGCATGCGTGGCATCCCGATCAGCCAGGTGGACCGGCTACGCGCCGCCGGCGTGGACATCCCCAAGCTTGCGCGTGACGGTGTCACCTTGTTTTTCACCCAGGTGTTTCGCGACGGTTTTTTTCACGCCGACATGCATCCGGGCAATATCCAGGTGAGTGTCGAACCGGCTACGTTCGGGCGCTACATCTCGCTCGATTTCGGCATCGTTGGCACGCTGACCGAATTCGACAAGGAATACCTGGCACAGAATTTCACTGCATTTTTCCGGCGAGATTACAAGCGGGTCGCCGAGTTGCACATTGAATCGGGCTGGGTGCCTGCGAGTACCCGGGTCGACGAACTCGAGGCGGCCGTGCGCACCGTATGCGAGCCCTATTTCGACCGTCCGCTGAAAGAAATATCGCTGGGCATGGTGCTGATGCGCCTATTCCAGACCTCGCGACGCTTCCATGTCGAGATCCAGCCGCAACTGGTGCTGCTGCAAAAGACCCTGCTCAATATCGAAGGCCTGGGGCGTGACCTCGATCCGGAGCTCGATCTGTGGCACAGCGCCAAGCCCTTCCTTGAAAAATGGATGATCGAGCAGGTTGGCCCGCAAAAGCTGCTGGAACAGCTCAAGGAGGAGGCTCCGCGTTACGCCAAGTTGCTGCCCGGATTGCCGCGACTGCTGGACACCTTCCTGCGCCAGCAGCCCGGTGACCTGCGCCGTGACGTGCGGGAACTGCTGGCCGAGCAAAAGCGCACCAATCGGCTGTTGCAGGGCCTTGTCTATGGTGGCATCGGTTTTGCGTTGGGCCTGCTGGCAATGCAACTCATTGTGCGGGTCCGGCTGTTCTAGCGTCAGTTGCGCAGGCGGCGCGCAGGTGCGCGCCCTATAATTGAAGGCTTTGCGGTCCTCCAATCCAGAGCTCTACCAGCATGCCCATCTACGCGTACAAATGTGATTCTTGCGGGTTCGCCAAGGATGTGTTGCAACGAATGTCAGACTCGGCGCTGACCCAATGCCCGTCGTGCAGTGCGCAGACGTATCGCAAGCAGCTTACGGCAGCCGGCTTCCAACTCAAGGGTTCGGGCTGGTACGCGACGGACTTCAAAGGCGGCAACAACAACGCCGGGCCAGCCAAGTCCGAGGAGACAGCGGGTGAATCGTCTGGCGGCAAGGCGGACTCCGGAGCCGAAGCTGCACCTGCCGCCAAGACCGAGGCCAAGCCCGCGTCCAAGGCAGATACCAAGCCCGCCGAGGCGCCGGCGGCGAAGAAAAAAGAGTCCACCCCGGCGGCTGGCTCGGGTAGCTGACCGACGTACCGCGCTGGTTCCCGATGCCCTTGCGAAAATACCTGATCACCGGACTGCTGGTCTGGTTGCCATTGGCCATCACCGTGTGGGTGATGCTGTGGCTGGTCGGCATTCTGGACGGCATATTTGGCGGTTTCCTGTCAGGCCTGGAGGCATTCCTGCCGGGCGATGGGCAGCACAAGGTCATCGACCGGTTGCGCGCGATACCCGGGCTGGGTGTGATCCTGGTGTTCGTCACCTTGCTGGTGACCGGCGCGCTGGTATCGAACGTCGCCGGGCGCTGGTGGGTTCGGCAGTGGGACCGGCTGTTTGCCAATATTCCGTTCATCAAGTCGATCTACAACAGCGTCAAGAAGATCTCCCATACCTTGTTCTCCAATGACGGCAAGGCGTTTCGAACGGCGATGCTGATCCAGTATCCACGCGCGGGCGTGTGGACCATCGCATTTCAGACCGGTGTGCCACAGGGCGAAACCGCGCAGCACCTGGGGCCGGATTTTGTCAGCGTCTATGTGCCGACGACACCTAACCCGACCAGTGGGTTCTTTTTGATGCTGCCGCGCTCGGATGTGATCGAACTCAACATGAGTGTGGACGAAGCCCTCACCTACGTGATCTCCATGGGCTCGGTGGCGCCCCGGATCATCCCTGGGCAGACCAAAGTCCTGACCCCATAGCCGCGCCGGCGTTTGGCCGGCCAATGAAAGCTCCAAGAAAATGACCATGCGTACCCATTACTGCGGTCTTGTGACCGAAGCCCTGCTGGGAGAGACCGTCAGCCTGTGTGGCTGGGTCAATCGGCGCCGCGACCATGGCGGCGTCATTTTTGTCGATCTGCGGGACCGCGAGGGTTATGTGCAGGTGGTGTGCGATCCGGATCGCGCCGAGATGTTCTCCCGCGCGGAAGGCCTGCGCAACGAGTTTTGCGTGCAGGTCCGCGGCCTGGTGCGGGCACGCCCGGCGGGAACCGTCAACGACGGCCTGCGCAGTGGCAAGATCGAGGTACTGTGCCATGAGCTGGTCGTACTCAACCCGTCCGTGACGCCGCCGTTCCAGCTCGATGACGACAACTTGAGCGAGACCACGCGCCTGACCCATCGGGTGCTGGATTTGCGTCGCCCGTACATGCAAAACAACCTGATGCTGCGCTACCGGGTGTCGATGGAGGTGCGCAAGTTCCTCGATGCGCAGGGTTTCATTGACATCGAAACACCGATGCTGACCAAGTCGACGCCCGAGGGTGCGCGCGACTATCTGGTTCCCAGCCGTGTGCATGACGGCTATTTTTTCGCGCTGCCGCAGTCGCCTCAGTTGTTCAAGCAGTTGCTGATGGTGGCCGGCTATGACCGTTACTACCAGATCACCAAGTGTTTCCGCGACGAGGATCTGCGCGCCGACCGACAGCCGGAATTCACGCAGATCGATATCGAGACCTCGTTCCTGGAGGAGCAGGAGATACGCGACCTGACCCAGGCCATGATCACCGCGGTGTTCAAGAACACGATGGACGTGGACCTGGGCGCATTTCCGGTCATGGCCTATGCCGACGCGATGTACCGCTTTGGCTCGGACAAGCCCGATCTGCGGGTGAAGATGGAGTTCACCGAACTGACTGATGTCATGGCGAGCGTCGATTTCAAGGTCTTCGCCAGCGCTGCGGCAGCCAAGGGTGGCCGGGTGGTCGGCCTGCGGGTTCCCGGTGGCGCGCGTGACGGCAGCGGCCTGAGCCGCGGAGACATCGACGCGTACACCGAATTTGTCAAGATCTACGGTGCCAAGGGCTTGGCCTATATCAAGGTCAACGATGCCGCCGCCGGCCCCGGCGAGTCGTCCGCTCGGTGGCCGGGACTGCAAAGCCCCATTGTCAAGAACCTGCACGATGCCGCGTTGTCCGCGGTGCTTGCGCGCACCGGTGCACAAGACGGTGACCTGATTTTCTTTGGCGCCGACAAGGCCAAGGTGGCCAATGATGCGATCGGCGCCTTGCGGCTGAAGATCGGGCACAGCGAATTCGGCAAGAAGCAAGGCCTGTTCGAGGCCGGCTGGCGTCCGCTGTGGGTGGTGGATTTCCCGATGTTCGAGTTCGACGAGGAAGCGCAGCGGTACACCGCGACCCACCACCCGTTCACCGCCCCCAAGGACGGCCACGAGGACTGGATGGTATCGGCACCGGAAAAATGCATTTCCAAGGGCTATGACATGGTACTCAATGGCTGGGAGATGGGTGGCGGATCAGTGCGTATTCACCGCGCAGACGTACAGCAAAAGGTGTTCGACGCGCTCAAGATCACGCCGCAGGAGGCCCAGCTCAAGTTCGGTTTCCTGCTCGACGCGCTGCAGTATGGTGCTCCGCCGCATGGCGGGCTGGCCTTCGGGCTGGACCGGATCGTTACCCTGATGACCGGCGCAGAGTCTATCCGCGATGTGATTGCATTCCCGAAAACCCAGCGTGCGCAGTGTCTTTTGACCAATGCGCCGTCGGCGGTGGATGAAAAGCAATTGCGCGAACTGCACATCCGACTGCGCACCGTCCAGCCCGCGTAATGGCTTGGTGCCCGGACCATGTTGCAGAATGCGGCGGATGGTAGCCAAGCGACTGCCCCCATGCCCACCGCGTACAAGATTCCGCGGTCCGTGCTGGTGGTGATCCACACCCCGGCCCTCGATGTGCTGTTGATACAGCGTGCGGATGTCGCCGACTTCTGGCAATCGGTGACCGGCAGCAAGGACCGGCCGGGTGAGCGTTTTCGAACCACGGCGGCGCGCGAGGTTTTCGAGGAAACCGGTATTGATTGCCGCGCTGGCACGGCGCTGGCGCATGCGCTGGTTGATTGGGGCCTGGAGAACGTATACGAAATCTACCCACGCTGGCGTCACCGGTACGCGCCAGGCGTGACGCGCAATACCGAGCATCTGTTTGGTCTTACGGTTGGGCAATCGATGCCCGTGCAACTCAATTCCCGGGAGCATCGGGCCTGGCGATGGTTGCCATGGCGCGAAGCGGCCCAGGCCTGTTTTTCACCCTCCAATGCGGAAGCCATCCTGATGTTGCCGCAATGGGCCGACCCGGGAACCGTGCAATGAATGTCGTGCGTGTTGCAACCTACAACATCCATAAAGGCGTGCAGGGGATGGGGCCGCGACGCCGGTTGGAGATCCACAACCTGGGCCATGCGGTGGAGCAGCTCGATGCCGACATCGTCTGCCTGCAGGAGGTGCGCAAGCTGCATCGGGGCGAAGCACGCTTCTTTGCGCATTGGCCGGAGATGCCGCAGGCCGAGTTCCTGGCGCCGCAGGGATATGAAGCGGTCTACCGAACGAACGCCACCACCCGCCATGGCGAACATGGCAACGCGATGCTGTCGCGCTGGCCGGTGCAGGCACACCAGCACGAGGACATGTCGGACCATCGTTTCGAGCAACGTGGCCTGCTGCATTCCGAGGTGCATCTGCACGGGCAGGCCGTGCATGTCGTGGTGGTGCACCTGGGGTTGATCCGGGCCAGCCGGGTCCGCCAGATCGCGCAGTTGCAGCGCTTCGTGGTTCGCGAGGTTCCGTCACAAGCGCCACTGATCGTTGCAGGTGACTTCAACGATTGGGGCAAGACGGTCCAGCGCGAGATGGCGGCTGTGGGGCTCATGGGTTTTGATGGACCGATGCAGCCCACTTTTCCGTCCCGATTGCCGCTGGCGCAACTCGACCAGGTCTTTGCGCGGGGTATGGTGCCGCTGGGCCTGCAAGTGCCGCGCGGGCGCATCTGGTGGCGCATGTCGGACCACCTGCCGCTGGTTGCCGAATTCCAGTTGCCGGACGGGCCCGGTGCCTGACCCCTTGCGGGTCAGGCCGCGCCTGCACCACCAGATTGCGCTGTTGCAGGGGGGAGGTGAGCTGTTTCCGGATTTGATCAGGGCGATCGATGGCGCTCAGCTGGAAGTGCGCATGGAAACCTATATTTTCCATTTCGATGACTCGGGAACACGGGTGGCGGCCGCGCTGGAACGCGCCGCCATGCGCGGCGTTCAGGTCTACCTGACGCTGGACGGCGTCGGCACGCCGCAGCTGCCTGCGCTATGGCAACAGCGATTTGCCGCCAGCGGCGTGTCATGGCGCATTTTCAAGCCGCTCGGTCGCCTGGGTGTATTTGTTCCCGGCCACTGGCGGCGCATGCATCGAAAATTGTGCGTCGTCGATGCCGAGCTTGTTTTTTGCGGAGGCATCAACATCCTCGATGACAACGTTGACCCTGGTGCCGGCAGACTGCAGGAACCGCGGCTGGATTTTGCGGTACGTGTCGCCGGCCCGCTGGTGTGCGAGGCGCACGAGGCGATGACCCGATTCTGGTGGCGAATGACGGTCGCCTCCGACGTACGCGATCGTGAGTTCCCTGCCGCCTGGCGTGTGCTGCAGGAGCGCCTGCGCCTGGCGATGGCCGAGCGCTTGACAACCAGGGCGCGGGCGCCGGATGAGCCCGTGCCTGAGTTTGGCTTGCACTCGGGCCGCGGAGCCCGGGCACAGTTGGTGCTGCGCGACAACCTGCGCCATCGGCGCCGGATCGAGCGGGCCTACCTCAATGCGATCGGCACGGCGCGGCGCGAGATCATCATTGCCAATGCCTATTTCCTGCCCGGTGCGCGCCTGCGCAAGGCGCTGATTCTCGCCGCGCGTCGCGGCGTGCGGGTGCGCCTGCTGTTGCAAGGTCGTTACGAATATTTCCTGCAATACCATGCGGCGCGTCCGATCTATGGCGCTTTGCTAATCGCCGGCATCGAGATCCATGAATACGCGGCCAGTTTCCTGCATGCCAAGGTGGCCGTCGTCGATGCGCGCTGGGCAACCGTTGGCTCGTCGAACCTGGACCCGCTTAGTCTTTTGCTGGCGCGTGAGGCCAATATCGTCGTGCGGGACGCCGGATTTGCCGGGCTGCTGCGCGAGCGCCTGGAGCATGCGATGGGACAGGGTGGACAGCTTGTGGACGCGGCCGCATTCACCAACCGCTCCTGGCGCCAGCGTATGCTGGAAGCGCTGGCGCTGGCAATGATGCGGGCCGGACTGTTCCTGATTGGCCGTCGCTATTGAATGCCGGCCAATTCCTGTAATTCCCCCGCGGATCGTTCGCTGGTAGGATGCGTTGATGTTGATGCAGTCCACCACCCCCATGAGCGCCAACGATTCGAATGAAGGCACACCGGTGTCGGTGAAGATCCGCGAGCGGCTATTGGCCGCGCGCAAGCGCTTCCACGCCAATGACAATATCGCCGAGTTCATTGAGCCCGGCGAGCTGGAACGCTTGCTCGATGAAGTCGAAAACAAGATGAAGTCGGTGCTCGCGAGCATGGTCATCGATACTGAAAACGACCACAACACGGACGATACCGCCCGTCGCGTGGCCAAGATGTATCTGAACGAGGTGTTTCGCGGGCGCTACGTGAAGGCGCCTGTCATTACCGAGTTTCCAAACGCCGAGCACCTCAACGAACTGATGATCGTTGGACCAATCACGGTGCGTAGTGCCTGCAGCCACCATTTCTGCCCGGTGATCGGCAAGATCTGGATTGGCGTCATGCCCAACGAGCACACCAATGTGATCGGATTGTCCAAATATGCCCGGCTCGCCGAATGGGTCATGGGCCGTCCGCAGATCCAGGAGGAAGCCGTGGTGCAGTTGGCCGATCTGATCCAGCTCAAAACCCAGCCCGACGGGTTGGCCATCGTCATGGAAGCCAGCCACTATTGCATGGCCTGGCGCGGCGTCAAGGACATGGACAGCAAGATGATCAACTCAGTCATGCGTGGTGTTTTCCTCAAAGATTCCAACCTGCGACGTGAATTCCTGTCGCTCATCCCCGGAAAGGGCTGACGCCATGCTGGTTCGACTCCTATATGCCAGCCGCGCCGTCGACACGACCGCGGAGGCGATCGACGCCATCCTCTCGCAGTCGCGGCAGTCCAATCCGGCTTGCGGCATCACCGGTATCCTGTGTTACGGTGGCGGTATATTTCTGCAGGCGATCGAAGGCGGGAGAATGGCCGTGAGCGACCTGTTTGGCCATATCCAGAAGGACAAGCGGCACAAGGACGTCGTGCTGCTGCACTACGAAGAAATCTCGGAGCGCCGATTTGGCGGCTGGACCATGGGCCAGGTGAACATGTCGCGCATCAACACCTCCATATTGCTCAAGTACGCCGAGAAACCCGAGCTCGATCCTTACCTGGTGTCCGGCAAGGTCTCGCTGGCCCTGCTCGAGGAGTTGATGGCCACCGCGTCCATCATGGGTCGGGCCTGACATTGCCGTGATGCCGGCGCAGCCGCGCGTGGTTCGCCGGCTGCGACTCGTGCGCTGGCAACGAACGGCATCATTGCCTGGCGGCATCACCTCCGACTCGCAATGGCATTGCTGATCGGTTGTGACTTCAGCAGTCGGCCCGATCGACGCAAGCCGATTCTGGTTGCCTGCGGGCGGCCCACTGCCGGCGCAGTGACGCTCGAATCGCTGCATGCGTTGGAGTCACTGGATGCGTTTTCCGAATGGCTGCGCCGCGAACCAGCGTGGGTGGGCGGATTTGATTTCCCGTTTGGCCTGCCGCGCGCGCTGGTGCAGGACCTGGGCTGGCCTGCCAACTGGCTGGACTGCATGCGTCACTACGCCGCCCTGAGCCGGCATCAGATCCGGGATGAGTTTGCCGCTTACTGCGCGGGCAGGCCGGTCGGCGGCAAGTTCGCCCACCGCGCGACCGATCGCTGGGCCGGATCGAGCCCGTCCATGAAGTGGGTCAATCCGCCGGTCGCCTATATGCTGCATGCGGGTGTGCCGCGACTGATCGACGCTGGCGTGCACTTGCCGGGCCTGCATGGCGGTGATGCGGCTGACGTTGACGATTGGGGCTTGCCGCGAAGGATTGCGCTTGAGGCTTACCCGGGCCTGCTCGCGCGAGAGGTGATTGGGCGCGTGAGCTACAAGAGCGACGATGGGTCGCGGCAAACGCCGCAGCGCCGAGCGCAGCGTGAGCGGCTGCTCGACGCCTTGCAGGCCGGCCAGACCCGGCTTGGGTTGCAGTTGCAGATCACCGCGGCTCAGCACGCGCAGCTGGTCGACGACCCCAGCGGCGACAAACTCGATGCCGCGCTATGCATGATGCAGGCGGCCTGGGGTTTCCAGCGCGGTTGGCCCGATTTTGGTCTGCCGATGCCGCTGGATCCGCTCGAGGGATGGATCGTCACGGCATTGCCGCAACGCGCCGATTGATACTTTTCCTCGCGCGGTGTAAAGAGCACCGCCACTGCGGGCATCAGCAGCACAGCTATGGCGGTTCGACCAGTGCCAGCGCGCTTATCGCCCGCCCGGCATTACCGTTTCCTCCAGCTTGCGCGCCAGTTGGCTCATTGCCATTGCCGCCGGGCAACCCGGCATGGTCTGCATCAGCAACTGACGCCGCATGACGGCCTGCCGGACCGAGGGGTCGGCCGGTATGTCTGCCAGGTGCACCAGTCGCACACCGCGCCCCGGTTCAGTTACGACGAACCGATCCAGCACCTGCTGCAACTGCCCGGTGATGGCGCGACCGTCGCCCAGCCGCGCGGTCTGGTTGATCACCATGTGGATGGTTTCGCGCTTTTGCTGGCTGGCCAGCACCTTTATCGTTGCGTAGGCATCGGTCAGCGAGGTTGGCTCGGGCGTCGCGACGACCAGCACCACCGAGGCCAGTGAAACGGCGAAAAGAACCACGTCGGAGATGCCGGCGCCGGTATCCAGCAAAACCACGTCATAGTGGGGAATCAGGCCCTCGATGATGCGCAGGAAGTCGGCGCGGATCTTCGGCGTGAGGCGTGAATACTCCACCATGCCGGAGCCTGCCAGCAGCACTGAAAATCCGCCCGGGGCCTGGATGATGGCGTCTTCGAGCTTGGACTTGCCGCTGAATACATCGTGCAGCGTGATCTTCGGATACAGGTTCAGCACCACATCAAGGTTGGCCAACCCGAGGTCGGCATCGAGCACCAGCACCTTCTGGCCGCGCTTGGCCAGTGCCGCGGCCAGGTTGGCAGACACAAATGTCTTGCCCACGCCGCCCTTGCCGCTGGTCACCGCCATGACCTTACCCTGCGGTGTCAGCGGCACATGAGGCTCCGCCGCGGCCGGTGCCTCGCCCGATTGCAGCAATTCGCTCATGGTTTGACTCCGCTCGCTTCGCCGCCGGCCGGTTCGACCGCAACACGTTCAAGCCAGGCCGGCTCGCCCAGGGCTAAATGACCAAACAAAAGATTCTTCTCCTCGGCACTCACGGCAATCGCCTGTTGATGGTCTATGCAGACACGGTTGCGCCCCTGCGCTTTCGCCTGGTACAACAGATTATCGGCACGCTCGATCCACAATGGAGCGGTAGAACGAACCCACGCCGGTGCGTAGGCGCCACCCACACTGATGGTGGCCCGCACGCTGCTGATCGGGCTGACTGCAATCTCCAGCGATTCGACGGTCAGCCGTATCCGCTCGGCGACGGCTTCGCCTACCGAAACCAGGCAATTGGGCAAAACGACGGCAAACTCCTCACCCCCATACCGAGCCAATGAATCCATGGGCCGAATGCACCGTGACAGGCACTTGGCCACCGCATGCAGTACACGATCGCCGGCAATATGGCCGTGCGTATCGTTGATGCGCTTGAAATAGTCAATGTCCAGCATCAGCAGCAGGGCCGGTTCGCCGGATCGCGCCACGCCGTCGATCTCCCTTTCAAGCACCGACAGAAAATGGCGTCGGTTCGCCAGGCCGGTCAACGGATCCTTGAGCGACAACTCGCACAGCCCGTCGATGACACTTTGCACGAAGGCAGTCGGATGGGCATCACAGTCCGGGAGCGGCGCAGTGGCACCATGCTCCAGCAACGCACGTGCATCGCCTAATCGAAGGTCACTGATATCGACAACGGACGGGGTGATCGATGAGGTCACAGGCTAGTGGTTGGTGGCGAAAATAAAGTTTAACAGCATGATCAGCGGGGCCGGCATGTGGAATGGCACTGTTTCCGGTGTCAATTGGCGTGATCCCCGATGCCTCGCTGCCTGGTCACAGCGACGACAGCGCGCCGGGTCGGCGGGCCAGTATGTCGGCTGATCGTTGGGCATGGGCATGGGCCTGCGCCATGCGCAACACGGCCAGGTCGGCCTGAGGCCGCCCGATCAATTGCATGCCCAGCGGCAAGTAGCCCCGCAAGTTGCCCAGCCAGCCGTCGGGCGCCGGCCCGTCCGGAACCCGCCCCATGCTGGGGCGCAAACCAAGCACATTGTTGAACGCAGCCGGATTGCGCAACAATCCCGTCGTGTCGCTGCCGCCGGCCACCGGCTGCCTGCGCGGCGCCGCATATGCTGTTGTAGGTTTGTGAGCCAAGACTTGATTCAGGCGTGTTCATCTTGCCGATCACGATGGCACCTGCGGCCTTGAGCCGCTGCACCATCAGGTCGTCGTGCATCGGCATGTCGTGGCGCAACAGCGGCGTTCCCATGGTCCAGGGTATTGCGGCGACGGCGCACAGGTCCTTTACCGCGATCGGGAAACCGTGCATCCAGCCGCGGCTGTGGCACTGCGCCAGTTTGCGGTCGCAATCGTCGGACTGGGCCAGCAGGCGGTCCGGGTCGACGCGGCTGACGATGGCGTTGAAGCGCGGGTTCAGGCGGTCGATCCGGTCCAGACAGCTGTCCATCACCTCGCGGCACGATACCCGGCGTGCGTGGATGGCGCTGCTCAGGTCCGAAGCAATCCAGTCGCTCGGCGCGCCCGGCAATGTCGACACGAGGGTCACGGCGCCGCGCGTTGTGCGCACACGCTGCAACTGGTGTTGCGCGGTATGCGCACCTCATTCCATTCCATTGCGCGGGCGTCGAGCATCTGCAGCCGGCCCGCCAGTGACATTCCAGTGCCGGCGAGCAGCTTCAATGCCTCCGCCGCCTGCATGGTCCCGATGATGCCCACGACCGGCGCAAACACGCCCATCGTTGCACATCGGGTTTCTTCGAAGCCGGCATCGGGCGGGAACACGCAGGCATAACAGGGCGATGCCCCGTCGCGCGTGTCATAGACACTGATCTGGCCGTCGAACCGGATTGCAGCGCCCGATACCAGTGGCTTGCCGTGGCGTACGCAGGCGGCATTGACCAGATGGCGCGTAGCGAAGTTGTCGCTGCAATCGAGCACCACGTCGGCCAATGGCACCAGTTGGGCGAGCAGCGCAGCATCCGCACGTTGGGCGATTGTGGTGACGGCCACCTCCGGGTTGATGGCAGTGATCGCCGCGCTTGCCGATTCGACCTTGCTTGTGCCAACCCGGGCCATCGTATGCGCGACCTGGCGCTGCAGGTTGGTGACGTCGACTATGTCGTGGTCGACCAAAGTGATATGCCCCACGCCGGCGGAACCCAGGTACAGCACAACCGGGGACCCCAGCCCGCCGGCACCGATGACCAGTGCCCGTCCACTGCTGATGCGCTCCTGGCCCTCTACCCCCACCTCATTGAGCAGAATATGGCGCGAATAACGCAGCAGCTGGTCGTCGTTCATGACCCTGCGGGCGCGCCGGGCCGGTTCAATTGGACTTGGGTTCTTCCTTGCGCTCGGTCAGCGTCTTGCTGATCATCACCGGCCGGCCCTTGAGCTGGTTGACGGCCTGCACCAACGGGAAGTCCTTGTCGCTACCGAACTCGGGCACCTTGCGGTCGACGGCGGGCTTTTTGCTCTCTTCTTCGAGTTTCTTGAGTGCCACTTCACGGGCTTTTTCGCGAAGGGGATCTTTCTTCTCATCGCCCTGACCGCTGCCCAGGTGCTTTTCGAGATCGGCCTCACGGGTGCGCAGAGCGGCAAAGACATTGCCTTCCTCGGTCTCGTCGACCATGACATCGGGCACGATACCCTTGGCCTGGATCGATGCGCCGCTGGGGGTGTAATAGCGCGCCGTGGTTATCTTCAGGCCGGTATCGGGGCCCAGCGGGCGCACGGTCTGCACGGAACCCTTGCCGAAGGTCTGGCGGCCCATGATGGTGGCGCGCTTGTGGTCTTGCAGTGCGCCAGCGACGATTTCGCTGGCGGACGCCGAGCCCTCGTTGACCAGCACCACCAGCGGCACATTCTTGATGGCGGCAGGCAGGCGTTTGAGCGGATCGCTGCTACCACGGCGCAGGTAGGACTCTGGCGCCGCCCGGTACACGAACTTGCTTTCGGGCAACTGGCCGTTGGTCGACACGACATTGACGTTTTCCGGCAAGAATGCCGCCGAAATGGCCACTGCGGCGTCGAGCAGGCCACCGGGATCATTGCGCAAATCCAGCACCAGGCCCTTGAGGTTGGGCTCCTGCTTGTAGATTTCTTCGACCTTGCGCACGAAGTCGTCCACGGTGCGCTCCTGGAACTGGCTCAGGCGAACCCAGGCATAGCCTGGCTCCAACACCTTGCTGCGTACTGACTGGGTGCGGATTTCCTCACGCGTGATGGTCACCGGAAAACTGCGGTTCTCCTCCTTGCGCAGGATGGTCAGCGTCACCTTGGTGTTGGGCTCGCCGCGCATGCGCTTGACGGCGTCGTTGAGCGACAGGCCCTTGACGACCGTGTCGTCGATCTTGGTAATCAGATCATTGGTCTTGAGGCCGGCACGAAAGGCCGGAGTGCCCTCAATCGGCGACACCACCTTCACCAGGCCATCTTCCTGGGTGATTTCGATGCCGACGCCGACAAACCGGCCGCTGGTGCCTTCGCGAAACTCCTTGAACGACTTTTTGTCGAAGTATTGCGAGTGCGGATCCAGGCTGGCCACCATCCCGGAAATCGCATCGGTGATCAGCTTCTTTTCGTCAACCGGTTCGACATAGTCGCTCTTGACCATGCTGAAAACAGCCGCCAATTGCTGCAACTCCTCCAGCGGCAGCGGCGCCAGCGTACCGCGGGCCACTGTCTGCAGCGACACCGTGGTCAGGGCGCCCGCGACGATGCCCAGTGAAATCCAACCAGCAACTTTTAGTTTGTGACCCATGATGATTCCTAAGCTAGCCAAATATACACCTTGGATGCAGTCCGCGCGGGGTGGTTCCTGCAAGTCCCCGGCCGTTGCGGAAATAGTGCATCTGCGCGTCCGATGTCAGGCCCGACCCTGAGCCGCAATCGCGTTGGCGGCTTCCTGAGCGGCCGCCGCGTCACCCAGGTAATAGTGGCGGATCGGCGCCAGCGCCGCGTCCAGTTCGTATACCAGTGGTATGCCATTGGGAATATTGACACCGACGATGGCGCTGTCCGATACCTTGTCCAGGTATTTCACCAGCGCCCGGATCGAATTGCCATGTGCCGCGACGACGATGCGCTTGCCCGCGCGAATGGCGGGCGCCATGGATTCTTGCCAGAATGGCAGTACCCGCTCGACCGTGTCCCTGAGACATTCGCTGAGCGGTACCTGATCGGGCGCCAGCTTGGCATAGCGGATGTCCGAGCGCTCACAGCGCGGATCCTGCGGTTCCAATGGCGGAGGTGGCGTGTCGTAGCTGCGGCGCCAGACCAATACCTGCTCGTCACCGTATTGCTTGGCCATGTCGGCCTTGTTCAGGCCCTGCAACGCGCCATAGTGGCGCTCGTTCAGTCGCCAGCTGTGCACCACCGGCAACCAGGTGCGGTCCATTTCGTCGAGGCAGTGCCACAAGGTCCGGGTCGCTCGTTTCAGCACACTGGTGTAGGCCAGGTCGAATTCGTAGCCGCTTTCACGCAGCAGCCGGCCGGCGTTCTTGGCCTGTTCGATGCCTGTCGCAGTCAAATCGACGTCGGTCCACCCGGTAAACCGGTTCTCCAGGTTCCAGGTCGACTCACCGTGGCGGATCAGTACAAGTGTAAGCATGGCAAAAAGGCAGGATGGATGAACAGTTGGGCACAGAAAACCGCGCAGATTCACGCGGTGGATGGCTCCCCAGCGGATTGCAAAAGACCGCACTTCGGCCAGAGGCTGGCCCACCATTCTAAAATGCGTTCGTGCGCGCATTTGCCGCACGCCACCCACTTCCGAGGAACGCCGTGAATTTTGTCGTAGAGAACTGGATGTTGTTGCTGGTTGCCCTGTCGTCGGGCGTGATGTTGTTCGTGCCGGCCCTCAAAGGCGCGACCGATGCCGGCGTCACAACCGCCGCTGCGGTTCGTCTGATCAACCGCGAGAAGGCGGTCGTGGTGGATGTGTGCGAAGCGCAGGAATATGCAGCCGGACACCTGGGTGGTGCCAAGAACATACCGCTCAACCAACTCGAAGCCAAACTGCCCACGGCAGTGAAGAACAAGTCGCTTCCGCTAATCCTCATATGCCAGACCGGCGCCCGGTCGGGACGCGCGGTGGCCATTGCGAAGAAGCTGGGGTATGAGAAGGTGCAGTCGATTTCGGGCGGCCTGGGTGCCTGGAAGACCGCGAACCTGCCGGTGGAAAAGTCCTGAATCCCGGTTTCCCAGGGGCTTGTCTCCGTTTAATTTTTCCCATAAGTTGAAAGCCAAACGCATGCAATCAGTCAAGATGTACTCGACCGCTATCTGCCCATTTTGCATTCGCGCCAAGCAACTACTGAAGGAGCGTGGCGTCGAGCAGATCGAGGAGATCCGGGTGGATCTTGACTACGCTGAACGGACCCGCATGATGGAAATCACCGGCCGGCGCACGGTGCCCCAGATTTTCGTCGGTCAGACCCATGTCGGTGGCTGTGACGATTTGATGGCGCTGGACAACCGCGGTGGCCTATTGCCCTTGCTCGATGCCGCTTGATCCGCCCGGACACCCGGTTTCGTCCTGAGATAATGCCGTGTCGCGGCGCCGTGGCGGGCGGCTCGCCGATCCGCCACCGGTGTTCGGCGCGCCCCCCCTTAACCTGAAAGTGACCCCATGGCCGAAGAAAACACACCCACGTTCCAGATCCAGCGCATCTATCTCAAGGAGTCCTCGCTGGAACAACCCAACTCACCGGCCATCCTGCTCGAAAAAGAGCAGCCAACGGTCGATATCCAGCTCGGTGTGGAGGCCAATACGGCCGCCGACGGGGTCTACGAGGTGTGCGTGACCGCGACGGTGCAGACCAAGATCAAGGACAAGACCGTGTTCCTGGTCGAGGTCAAGCAGGCCGGCATCTTCGAGATCCGCCATATCGAGCAGGAACAGATGAGCCAGATCATGGGCATCGCGTGTCCGCAAATCGTCTATCCGTATCTGCGCGCCAACGTCGCGGACCTGATTCAGCGCAGCGGATTCCCGCCGGTGCACCTGACAGAGATCAATTTCCAGGCGATGTACGAGCAACAGAAGGCCCAGGCTGCGCAAGCTGCGGCTCCCGCCATCGTCACCCAGTAATTCAAAGCGGCGCGTTGACTGCGCAGGGCTTCGGACATGGACATCGAGATACTCGGAGCCGGTGCCTGGGGCACGGCATTGGCTGTCAGTGTCGCATCCCAAGTGCCCGCCCGGCATCGGGTCGGCCTAGGGGTCCGCGACGCAACACAGGCGGCGGCGATGCGCAGCACCCGCCTGAACCAGCGCTATTTGCCGGCGGCGCCGCTTCCGGGCAGCCTGACTATCTGGGACTGGCCGCCGTGTGTGGCCGCTCCTCACAGTGCACAAGGCGAACTGGCCGCAATGCTCGACAGAGCTGACTTGGTAGTCGTGGCCACGCCGATGGCCGCGTTGCGTTCGCTGCTGGAGCAATTGCGGGGCTGTCGGGCGCCGGTCGCCTGGTTGTGCAAGGGCTTCGAGCCGGCACGCGGGTCGAGCGATGGCGCAATCGGACTGATGGCGCACGAGGTTCAGGCACAGGAGGCTCCCCTGTTGCGTACCGGTGTATTGAGCGGCCCCAGCTTCGCGCAGGAAGTTGCGCAGGGCCAGCCGACTGCGCTGGTGGCTGCCAGCGCCGACCCGCAGGTGCGCAGCGCGATGGCGCTGGCCTTGCATGGCCCGCAATTGCGCATCTACAGCAGCGACGATGTCATCGGCGTCGAAGTGGGTGGTGCGGTCAAGAATGTGCTGGCCATTGCCACGGGTCTGTGTGATGGTCTGCACCTGGGCCTCAATGCCCGGGCCGCGTTGATCACCCGCGGCCTGCATGAGATGACCCGCCTGGGCGTGGCGCTGGGAGCACAGGCAGAAACTTTCACCGGATTGAGCGGGCTTGGCGACCTGGTGTTGACGGCCACCGGCGACCTCTCGCGCAATCGGCGAGTCGGCCTGGCACTGGCGGCAGGCCAGAGCCTGGAGCAGGCGGTGCAGTCGCTGGGACATGTGGCGGAAGGCGTTTTCTGTGCCCGCACGGTCGCCCAACGCGCGGCCGGCCTGGGTATCGAGATGCCGATCTGCAGTACCGTGGATGCCTTGCTCGAGGGCCGACTCAATCCCCGCGAAGCGGTCGCCGCCTTGATGGCGCGCCAGGCTCGTGACGAAAACTGACTCGCATGCCTGGCTGGCAAGGGGTCGAAGCGCGCTCAGTGCGCCTGCCCGGCCGCGACGCTGTAGGCCAGGCGCACGTAAATAGGCGCGAACGACTCGGCCTGGGTGATGTCGATCAGGTTCTCCTTGGCCAGTTCAAGCAGCGCGATGAAGGTCACAACCAGCACCTGGCTGCCCTTGGCCGGGTCAAACAACTGCTCGAACTCGACGAAGCGCTGACCCTGCAGCCTGCGCAGCACGATGCCCATGTGTTCGCGCACCGACAGTTGCTCGCGGGAGATGTGGTGGTGCTGCACCAGTCTGGCGCGCTGCAGTATGTCGCGCCAGGCTTCCTGCAGGTCGACCAGTTCGACCTCGGGGAAGCGCGGGTGCAGCGACTGTTCGATCGTGACCTGGGCGCGCAGAAAATCGCGGCCCGATTGTGGCAAGGCATTGAGCGCCGCTGCTGCCAGCTTGGTCTGCTCGTATTCGAGCAGTCGGCGCACCAGCTCGGCGCGCGGGTCCTCGGCCTCCTTGCCCTCGGCCGTCTTGCGCGGCGGCAACAGCATGCGCGACTTGATCTCGATCAGCATCGCCGCCATCAACAGGTATTCTGCCGCCAGTTCCAGGTTGCGTCCGCGAATCTCGTCGACGTAGACCAGATACTGGCGCGTCACGCCGGCCATTGGAATGTCCAGGATGTTGAAGTTCTGCTTGCGGATCAAATACAGCAACAGGTCCAGCGGGCCCTCGAACGCCTCCAGGAACACCTCCAGAGCGTCCGGCGGTATGTATAGATCTTGCGGTATGGTGAACAGCGGCTCGCCGTAGAGCCGCGCCAGCGCGACCTGGTCGACCACGTCCGGCATGGTGCCGAGTTCGCTCGACGGGTCGGGCCAGGTGGCAGTGGTGGTCATGCGGATCAACGTGCGCGGCGTGCCGCTGGCGCTGCGCGTTGCATCAACGGACGGCCCTCGGCAGCGCCATTGCGTTGTACCGGGTGAGCGCTCCCGTGGTGAAGTTTGGCGCGCAGGCGCGCGCTGGAACAGCGCACGAGCCTATTGCGAGTCGGTCTGGTACACGTAAGGTTTTTGCGGCACTTCGGCCTTGCGAAACAAGCGCCACGCGGCCCGGTCCAGCGTCTGGTCCCACAGCAACTCGCGGCCCTGGCGTTGCTCTGCCTCGAGACCGGGCTTGTTTGCCTTGAGCCTGGCAATGAACTGGGTGGTATCGGACTGGTAATCCGGGCGGCGAAATATGGACATAGACTTGGACCCTCGATGGCGCTGATTTTACAGGGGTGGAAATGGCAGGGGTTATGCGGTTGTGCGTGGTACTGGCGATGGCGCTGTCGATCGCGGCATGCGACCCGCAGCGCATCCGCGAACTGGAGGAAGGCCTGTCGACCGAGGCCGACGTGCGGGCCCTCTTCGGCGAGCCCGAGAACATCTGGGATGCCTCAGGCGGCGACCGCATACTCGAATACAACCGGCAGCCCGCCGGTTACCAGAACTACATGATCACCATTGGGGCCGACGGCACCATGCGTGCTCTGCGCCAGGTGTTGGCGCCGCACAATTTTGCGCAGGTCGTCCCCGGCATGATGATGGAAGATGTACGGCGCATGCTGGGCAAGCCGATGCGCGTAACCCGCTACGAACTCAAGCGCCAGACCCATTACGACTGGCGCTACCGGGATGGGCCCAACGCGGGCGACGCGCGTATCTTCAGCGTCGTGTTCGACCATGACCTGCGTGTGGTTTCTACAGGGTCAGGCGACGACCCGGATCGACACCGGAGCGAGAGGCGTTGAAGCGGCGACGTTGCTCCTATTGCGGCCAGCGTGTTCTGATGATCCGTAAATCGATTAACCTGAGGCCATGATTCAAGAACCTGGTTGCCGCAAAAACGCGCGCCCCGTGCGGCGCGACGATGTCGTCGGCCCGGTGATGGCGGCGCCGGGCGACCATTTTCATGGCTGCACGCGCTGACCGGATACGGCTGTTGCGTGGCATGCCGCTGCTGGCATGGTTGGTTCTGGTGTGCCTGGGTCATGGGGCGGTGATCATGGTCGGCCTGTGGGGTCAGCCCGAGCCGGCACCGTGGTTGGTGGTGCTCGGGGCCAGTGGGCTGGCGGGCAGTGCGCTGATGGCCCAGATGTCGTGGCGTGCGGGTCGGCGCCTGCGCAAGCTTCCCGACGCGGCGGGCAACGAGCAGAAACTGCGGCAGGAAATGGAGGGCGTGCGCGCGCAGCTGCGCGCCGGCGAAGCCCGTCTGCGTGAGGTGATCGACGCCGTTCCAGCAGGGCTGGCCATCTACGACAACCAGGACCGGCTGCTGGTCTTCAACGAGGAAGTCTCGCGCCAGTATCCGTACCGCAGCCAATTGCCGGTGATCGGGGAAACCTATGAAAACCTGATGCGCCGCGCGCTCGCCGAGGGTCGTATCGCCGATGCGGTTGGTCGCGACGAGGAATGGCTGGCGCTGCGCATGGCTGGACGGGGAGCGCTGGACACCCCACTGCTGCGGCACACGGACGATGGCCATTGGGTGCATTTTTACGAAATCCGAACACCATCGGGCTACCTGGTGATGACGCGCCTGGACATGACTCCGATGGTGGAAAAAGGGCTGGCCCTGGAGCGCGCCAACGAGCAGTTGTTGCGCCTGTCGACCACCGACGGCTTGACTGGCATCGCCAATCGGCGCCTGTTCGACCAGAGCCTGCTGACCGAGTGGCAGCGCTGTTCGCGCAACCGGTCGAGCTTGTCGCTGTTGATGATCGACATTGACCATTTCAAGCGCTACAACGACCACTACGGGCACCAGACCGGCGACGAATGCCTGCGCCAGGTAGGCCGTATCCTGGTGATGTGTGCCAAGCGCTCGGGCGAACTGGTGGCGCGATATGGTGGCGAGGAGTTCGCCATCCTGTTGCCGGGAACCGATACGCAGGAGGCGATGGCAATAGCGCGGCGCTGCGTACAGCAGATGGAGAGCGCGCGGATCCCGCATGCCGACTCACCCGTATCACCATGGCTGACGATCAGCGTCGGCGTGGCCAGCCTGGTGGGATCTCCGGGGGCGTCGCGTTCCGCCTTGCTGGAACAGGCCGACAGCGCCCTGTATTGCGCCAAGAAGGCGGGCCGTGGGCGTGCGGACCTGTACGACCCTGCAACCGTCAGCGCACTCGCATCCCGACCTGCGCCCCTGCAGTAGGTTCCAGCACGTAAATGCCCGGTGTCGATTTCTCGTCGGCGCAGCTGGCGGCCAGCACCATGCCTTCGCTGACACCAAACTTCATCTTGCGCGGCGCCAGGTTGGCGACCAGCACCGTCAGTTTGCCGACCAATTGTTCCGGCTGGTAGGCGTTGGCAATGCCGGAGTACACGTTGCGGGTCGATCCTTCACCCACGTCCAGTGTCAGGCGCAAAAGCTTGCTCGATCCTTCGACGGCTTCGCAGGCGACAATTCGTGCGATACGAAGGTCGATCTTGGCGAAATCGTCGATACCAATCACCGGCGCGATGGCTTCGCCGCCGGGCAGGACCACTGCTACCGCCGGAGCCGGCGGGGGCTCGAACAGTGCCACCAGTTGCTGAGGGTCGACGCGCTGCATCAGATGCTGGTAGGGTGCGATCGCATGGCCTTCGCCCAGCGGATGGTCGACAACGGCCCATGTGTTGCAACGCGTCGCCAGAAAGCGCTCGACCTGGGCCGACAGCGCCGGCAGAATCGGCGTCAGGTAAATGGTCAGCACCCGGAACGCCTCCAGCGTCGTGCTGCAGACCGTGTGCAGGGTGCGCAGATGGTTCGGCGCTGCATCGGGTTCGCCTTGCGCCTTCTTGGCCAAGGCCCATGGCTGATGCTCGTTCCAGTACCCGTTGATGCAGTCGGCCAGGCGCATGATTTCCATCACGGCCTGCAGGTAGTTGCGGTCTTCGTAGCGCTTTTGCAACTGCGCGGATGAGCCCCGTACCTGGGCGAGCAGCTGCGCGTGGCCGCCACCGGTCAGTTCGGTGGCGGTGTTGGTGAGGCAGCCACCGAAATGCTTGTGCACAAAACCGGCGGCCCGGCTTGCAATGTTCACGAACTTGCCAACCAGGTCGCTATTGACCCGCAGCATGAAGTCCTCGGCGTTGAAGTCGATGTCCTCATTGCGTCCGCTCAGTTTGGCCGCCAGGTAGTAGCGCAACCACTCCGGGTTCATGCCCAGGGCAAGGTACTTGAGCGGGTCGAGCCCGGTGCCGCGGCTCTTGCTCATCTTCTCGCCGTTGTTCACCGTCAGGAAGCCGTGCACGAAAACATGGTCGGGCGTCTTGCGGCCACTGAAATGCAGCGTCGCCGGCCAGAACAGGGTATGGAAGGTGACGATATCCTTGCCAATGAAGTGGACCTGCTCCAGTGCCGGGTCGGCCATGTAGGCGTCATAGTCCTGCCCACGCCTGTCCAGCAGGTTCTTCAGCGACGCCATGTAGCCGATCGGCGCGTCGAGCCAGACATAAAAATACTTGCCAGGAGCGTCTGGGATTTCGATGCCGAAATACGGTGCGTCGCGGCTGATGTCCCAGTCGCCCAGGCCCTCGCTGGTGCTGCCATCGGCGTTTTTGCGGATGCTGAACCACTCCTTGACCTTGTTGGCCACCTCGGGCTGCAGCCGTCCGTCCTGGGTCCAACGTTGCAGGAATTCGACGCAGCGCGGGTCCGACAGCTTGAAGAAGAAATGCTCTGAACTCCTGAGCACCGGCTTGGCGCCGGACAAGGCAGAGTAGGGCGCGATCAGGTCGGTCGGCGCGTACACGGCACCGCAGACCTCGCAGTTGTCGCCATACTGGTCCTTGGAGTGGCAGCGCGGGCATTCGCCCTTGATGAACCGGTCGGGCAGGAACATGTTCTTTGCGGGGTCGAAGAACTGCTCGATGGTGCGGGTCTCGATCAGCGAGCCCTGCGGGTTGTCGCGCAGGTCACGATAGATCTGCTGCGCCAGCGCATGGTTTTCCGGTGCGTCGGTGGAGTGCCAGTTGTCGAAGGCAATGTGGAACCCATCGAGGTAGGGCTTGCGTCCGGCCGCAATGTCCGCCACGAATTGTTGTGGCGTCTTGCCCGCTTTCTCGGCCGCAATCATGATCGGTGCCCCATGGGCGTCGTCGGCGCAGACAAAGTTGACCGCATGGCCCCGCATCCGCTGGTGCCGCACCCAGATGTCGGCCTGGATGTACTCCATGATGTGGCCGATGTGGAAATTGCCGTTGGCATACGGCAGGGCGGTGGTGACGAACAGTTGGCGTGGCATCGGGCGGGGCGGATGGGGGAACGGGTCGGTGGGCAGGGTCGGGAGCGGCCGATTTTAGTCGGCGTGTCGCGCCGGCGGCGCCTAGCGCAGCCGTAGCGGGTCGCGCCGGCGCTCCAATCGCGGTGCCTGTCCCGGACCTTGCGCATCGTCAGGGGCCGGGCAGGGGTCGACCCAACCGAAGAACCGTGTCACTTCGGCGCGTTGGCGCAGGGTGTCGGCCCGGCCCAGCGCTATCAGTTCCCGCGTGTAGCCGGGTTCGAACAGCAGGTAGCTGGCCAGCGCTGCGCCGCGAAAATCCGATGTGTCGGTGGTCACGCCCACACCACCGAGCAGGGCGCGGACCGGCCGCGGCAGCTCGCTGACGTGGCGGGCCGCCACCGCGTCAATGCGTTCGGATGGCGATATCACCAGCAGGTCGATCGGTCGCAGGCCGCTGGCGGCCCGGGCTTGGGCTGGCACCAGGCCGATGGTGTGGTTGATGCGGCGTACCCGCTCTACGTCGACCGCCAGCGCATCGAGGAAAATATTGGACAGCGTGTGTCCGGCAATCTGCGC
The DNA here is from genome assembly GCA_031396205.1 of Rhodoferax sp. Classification (GTDB taxonomy): domain Bacteria; phylum Pseudomonadota; class Gammaproteobacteria; order Burkholderiales; family Burkholderiaceae_C; genus CAISIP01. The sequence goes on along the minus strand of JANNKH010000006.1, from coordinate 142,321 downwards.
CAGAGTGGGATATTTGTTGGGTGGCCCGGCGGTGGTGTCGACCTTGGGTTCGTGCAGGCGCCCTGCGCCCACGACCAGGATGCGATTGGCGCCCAGGTGGATGGCCGCCGCTACCGGCGCCGACTGGCGCATCGAGCCATCACCGAAAAACTCATCGCGCCCATTGATCGGCAGCGGCTTGGCCGGAAACACGAACGGAATCGCCGACGAGGCAAGCAGGTGCTGGTGGGTGATGGGTTGGCGGATGCCGAATCGCTGCGACCGTGTCCAGGGTGCAATGTGGTCGGCGCCTTCGAAAAACGTCACATGCTCGCCCGAACTGTAGCTCGACGCAGTGACCGCCAGCGCATGCAGGTGACCCTGCGTGACATGGCCCTGCAAATTGTCCAGTGGCACCATGGTCTGCAGCAGGTCCAGCAGTGGCGCGTTGTCCAGCAGCGAGCGCGGCTTGAGCTTGCGCCAGCGGGCCAGCACCCAGCCGATCGACATCAGCGTCAACCAGCTGGCACCGGTACGCAGCACGCCGATCGAGTCGGCGCGGTAAACCTGGCCAGCATGGAAGTTTTTCCAGACCTCGACCATGTGCCGCACCACCGCGTCGAAGTCGTCGGCGCCGCAGGCGAGAGCCGAGGCATTGATCGCGCCGGCCGATGTGCCGGTGATGACCGGAAACGGATTGGCCTGGCCGTGGGCATCACATGCGATCCTGATATCGGCAATGGCCTCGAGCACGCCGACCTGGTAGGCGGCGCGCGCACCTCCGCCGGTCAGCAGGAGGCCGGTTACCGGAGGCGCATCGCGGGGGTCGGACATCGAACCATTATGGATGCGCCGGCTGGACTCGCCATCGTGATAGACCCCTAGTGGCCGGGACCCGGCGGCGGTTCGATAGACTAGCGGCTTTGCGCAAGCCAAAACTTCAGGAGCGATGCATGGTAGTCACAGAACAGGTTTTGATGGATGCGCTGCGCACGGTCGTCGACCCCAATACCGGGCGCGACTTCGTCACGACGCGGTCCATCCGCAACGTGACCCTTGGCGATGGTGACGTGGCCTTCGACGTCGAGCTGGGATATCCCTGCAAGAGCCAGATTCCGGATTTTCGCAAGGCCTTGATTGCCGCGGCCAGGACGGTGCCCGGTGTCGACAATGTGTCGGTGAACGTCGGCATGAAGATCGTGGCGCATGCCGTTCAGCGCGGCGTGCAGCTGATGCCCAATGTCAAGAACATCGTCGCGGTCGCGTCGGGCAAGGGGGGCGTCGGAAAAAGCACGACGGCGGTCAATCTGGCGCTGGCGCTGGCCGCGGAAGGGGCGGCGGTCGGCATCCTGGACGCCGACATCTACGGGCCCAGCGTACCGATGATGCTGGGCATCAGCGGCAAACCCGAGTCGGAGGATGGCAAGACGATGGAGCCGATGGAGAACTACGGCGTGCAGGTGATGTCGATCGGTTTTCTGGTGGCGCAGGACGAGGCCATGATCTGGCGCGGGCCGATGGCCACCCAGGCGCTCGAGCAATTGCTGCGCCAGACCAACTGGCGCGAGCTGGACTACCTGATCGTCGATTTGCCGCCGGGCACCGGTGATATCCAGCTGACATTGAGCCAGCGGGTGCCGATGACCGGCGCCGTGATTGTGACGACGCCGCAGGACATCGCCCTGCTCGATGCCAAGAAGGGCATCAAGATGTTCCAGAAGGTCGGTGTTCCGATCCTGGGTATCGTCGAGAACATGGCGGTCCACGTGTGCAGCCAGTGCGGCCACGCCGAACACATTTTTGGCGCCGACGGCGGCAAGAACATGGCGACCGAATATGGCATGGAATACCTGGGGGCGTTGCCGCTGGACATGCAGATCCGGCTGCAGGCCGACAGCGGCAAGCCGACCGTGGTCGCCGATCCGGACAGTGAGGTCGCGGGCATCTACCGTTCGGTGGCGCGCCAGGTGGCCTTGTCGATCGCGGCCAAGAACAAGGACTTTTCGTCCAAGTTCCCATCGATCAAGATATCGAAGGAAACCTGAGACTTGGGGTCAGGTCCCGATTCGCTCATCAGTGTCCCCCAGGCGATAACATATCGTCCATGTCGGGCTCTGGTCCCATCTGACCAACTTGACTCCGTCTCACCAATAGGCCACGCGCTGCATTTCCATGAACCTGCTTGGCTCGCTCCGGTACCTGGTTGCGCTGGATGAGCACAAGCATTTCGGACGCGCGGCACAGGCCTGCCACATTACGCAGCCGGCGCTGTCCAATGCGCTGCGAGCGATGGAGAAAGAGTTCGGATGCGCCGTCGTGCTGCGCGGGCGTACCTATGTGGGACTGACGCCCGAAGGGCAGCGGGTGTTGGCCAGTGCGCGGCGCATGCTGCATGAGCGCGAGTTGCTGCGCCAGGACCTCGACTCCGGCATCGACAATCCGCGCGGTGCCTTGCGGATCGGCTCAATCCCGACCGCCATGCCGATCGCGGCCCGGTTCGCGGCCCGGTTGCACGCGCGTTACCCCGGCATCACGCCCGCCGTGTTGTCGCTCAGTTCGCCGGAGATCGAAACCGGCCTGGACAACCTGGATCTGGATCTGGGGCTGGGATACCCCGACCGACTGGCGGCTCTGGGTCTGCGGCTGCGGGTATTGCCCCAATATGCCGAACACTATTTCCTGCTGCGTCGCAGCGCGACGCCCATGGCGAATGAATTACCGCTGGGCGAGCCGATCACCTGGGCGAAGGCTGCCGAATTGCCGCTGTGCCTGCTGACACCAGACATGCATAACCGCACCTTGATCGACGGCGCGTTTGCACAGGCGGGCGTCACCGTGCGACCGGTGATGGAGACCAATTCCATCGTGACCTTGGCGCTCAGCGCGGCCAACGGCGAGGTGTGCAGCGTGATGCCCGGCGCGCTGGTGGCGGCGTTTCGCAACTACCGCAATCTGGAGGCCTTGCCGCTGATCGAGCCGATCTTGCACACGCCCGTTGGATTCATGGTCCAGGCCAGTGACCAGCCCTCGCGCACACTGACAGCGGCGATCGCGATGGCGCAGCAGTCGGGCTGGCTTGAGCATGTCACGGCCAACAGTGGCAGTTTGGCGTGAGTTCAGGCGAGCGTGAGTGGGTCGTGCCAGCAGCAGCCGGGCCGTTTGGGTTGTGGTCAGGATTCAGGCCTTGAATAGCCCTGTGTGCCGATTCAATTGGACCTGATCGGGCCCCGCGACGACACTGGGCGGGCGGTCGGCTTGCGAAAGCCGGAGGTCGCGTTTGGAGATGCTAGCGCCGTGCGTTTGCGCCACTATGGTTGCCTTGGCGACTGTTCCACGCAGGCCATGGTGGTCCGGACGCTTCGCGCCACCGTTTTGGCGACGGTGCGCCGCCAGTTGCGCTGCCGGCCGTTCCGATTCCGTAGTTTTTGTTGCTGCTGCCGCGAGCACGGCATTTCTTGTGAGACACCATGAGCCTTGCTGGTCCATCCCCCCGACCAACCGTCGTCCCCCTGGGTAGTGTGGACGACATGCGTGAGCGGATTCGGCGCAAGCGCCAGCTCAAGGGGCGCCAGGTCGATGCCCAGGCGCTCGCCGAGGTGCAAACATTGATCGGCAGGCCCGATGCGGACGGGCATCGGCGCGATTTGTTGATTGAATTCCTGCATCGGCTCAACGACCGCTTCCGCTGCCTGCACGATCGCCACCTGGTGGCGCTGGCCGCTGAAATGCGCATCGGCATGGCCGAGGTATACGAGGTCGCGACTTTTTACCATCATTTCGAGGTCGTCAAGGCCGATGGCGCGGCGCCCGGCCTGACGGTGCGCGTCTGTGATGGTCTCAGTTGCGCCATGGCGGGTGCCGCCGATCTGCTGGCGCGCTTGCCCGCCGTCCTCGGGGCCGATGTGCGGGTCATTGCGGCGCCCTGCGTGGGCCGCTGCGAGCAGGCTCCAGTGGCCGTGGTGCACCAAAATCCGTTGCCGCATGCCAGCGTCGAGTCGGTTGTGGGCGCCGTGCAGGAAGGAGCCAGCACGCATCCTGCCGCTGCCGGCGACGGTAGTTTCGATGCGCCGGCACAGGCTCAAACCAGTGTGTCCTGCGGCGCGGCCGATACCAGCGTGGCGCCGGCCTACATGGGGTTGCAGGCCTACCGCAGCGCCGGAGGTTATCGGCTCACGGCGGCCTTGATGGACGGCCAGGAGGAAGCTGAACGGGTGATTCAGGTGATGGAGAATTCCGGATTGCGCGGTTTGGGCGGCGCCGGCTTCCCGGCCGGGCGCAAATGGCGCATCGTGCGCGGGCAAACGGGCCCACGGGTGATGGCCGTCAACATTGACGAGGGCGAACCGGGCACCTTCAAGGATCGCACCTATCTGGAGCGCGACCCGCACCGCTTTCTCGAGGGCATGCTGGTGGCGGCGCACGTCGTGGGCATCGATGCGTGCTACATCTATCTGCGCGATGAATACCATGGCTGCCGCGCCATTCTGGAGGCCGAGATCGCCGCCCTGCGAGCTGACGCCCCGTTTGCGCTGCCGCTGATCGAATTGCGGCGCGGCGCCGGTGCCTACATCTGTGGCGAAGAGTCGGCGATGATTGAAAGCATCGAGGGCAAGCGCGGTGAACCCCGCATGCGTCCGCCCTACATCGCCGAGGTGGGACTCTTCAGCCGGCCGACGCTGGAACACAATTTCGAGACCCTGTACTGGGTACGCGATATCGTCGAAAAGGGCCCCGAGTGGTTCTCCGGCTTTGGGCGCAATGGCCGCAAGGGACTGCGCTCGTTCAGCGTGAGCGGCCGCGTCAATTCGCCCGGCGTGAAGCTTGCGCCGGCTGGCATCAGTGCGCGCGAGCTGGTGGACGAATATTGCGGCGGCATGCAGGAGGGCCATGAACTCTATGCCTATCTGCCCGGTGGCGCCTCTGGTGGCATCCTGCCGGCCAGCCTGGCGCACCTGCCGCTGGACTTCGATACCCTGCAGCCGCACGGTTGCTTCATCGGCTCGGCAGCGGTGATCGTGCTCGGCCAGCACGACAAGGCGCGCGATGCTGCTTTGAACATGATGCGTTTTTTCGCGCATGAAAGTTGTGGCCAATGCACGCCATGCCGCGTCGGAACCGCCAAGGCGGTGCGGCTGATGGAGGCGCCCCAGTGGGACAACGACACGCTGGAAGACCTGAACCAGGTGATGGTCGATGCGTCCATCTGCGGCCTGGGTCAGGCGGCGCCCAATCCGGTGCGCAGCGTGCAGAAATTTTTTGCGCAGGAGATCCGCTGAATGAACGCCCCCGCAAAGACAGCCGAAGTGACGCTGCACACCATCCGCTTCTCGCTCAACAACCAGGCGCTCGAGGCGTTCGAGGGCGAGTCGATCCTGAACGCTGCCAAGCGCCACGGCGTCGACATTCCGCACCTGTGTTTCAAGGACGGCTATCGCGCCGATGGCAACTGCCGGGCCTGCGTGGTCGAGATCGACGGCGAACGCGCGCTGGCACCGAGCTGCTGCCGCAACGTCAGTGCCGGCATGCAGGTGCGCAGTGACAGCGAGCGCGCCGTCAAGAGCCAGCGCATGGTGCTGGAGATGCTGCTGTCGGACATGCCCGAGCAGGGCTACAAGTGGAACGACGCCGAGGGCGCGCAGCCGCACGGCGAACTCAGCGACTGGTCGGCGCGGCTCGACGTGGCGGTGCGCCCGGCATTGAAAGCCCTGCGGCGCGAACAGCCAGTGGCCGACCTGTCGCATCCGGCGATGGCGGTGAACCTGGACGCCTGCATCCAGTGCAACCGCTGCGTGCGTGCCTGCCGCGAGGAGCAGGTCAACGATGTGATCGGCTATGCGATGCGCGGCTCGCACAGCGCCATCGTGTTCGATCTGGATGACGCGATGGGTGACAGCAGCTGTGTCGCCTGCGGTGAGTGCGTGCAGGCCTGCCCGACCGGCGCACTGGCGCCCAAGACCCAGATCGGCTCCCAGGTGGTCGACAAGAAGGTCGATTCCGTGTGTCCGTTTTGCGGCGTCGGTTGCCTGTTGACCTACAACATCAAGGACAACCGCATCGTCAGCGTCGATGGCCGCGACGGTCCGGCCAACCACAGCCGCCTGTGTGTCAAGGGGCGCTTCGGCTATGACTATGCGCACCATGAGCAGCGCCTGACGCAGCCGTTGATCCGCAAGCCGGGCATGGCCAAGGATCCGGCTGCGGCGCCGCAGCCGGGCCACTGGCGATCGGTGTTTCGCACGGCGAGCTGGGACGAGGCGCTGGACCTGGCTGCTGGCAAGCTGCGCGCGCTGCGCGATGGGCATGGCGCCAAGTCGCTGGCCGGTTTTGGCTCGGCCAAGGGCAGCAACGAGGAGGCCTATCTGTTCCAGAAACTGGTGCGTACCGGTTTTGGCTCCAACAACGTCGACCACTGCACGCGGCTGTGCCATGCGTCCAGCGTGGCGGCGCTGCTCGAGGGCGTGGGCTCGGGCGCGGTCAGCAACCAGGTCAACGATGTCGAACATGCCGGCCTGGTGCTGGTGATCGGCTCCAATCCGACCAGCAACCATCCGGTGGCCGCCACCTGGATGAAGAACGCGGCCAAGAAGGGCATGAAGATCGTGTTGGCCGATCCGCGCATCACCGACATCGGCAAGCATGCGTGGCGCACCTTGCAGTTCAAGCCCGATACCGATGTGGCGATGCTCAACGCGTTGATTCACACCATCATCGAGGAGGACCTCGTGGACCAGCAATTCGTGCGCGATCGTGCGAGCAACTTCGAGGCCTTGCGCGAGAACGTCAAGGCCTACAGCCCGGAGGCGATGGCGCCGATCTGCGGCATCGATGCACGGACCCTGCGCGAGGTGGCGCGCGAATACGCGCGGCCTGCGGGCTCCACGCCAGGCAATGTCAAGGGCTCGATGATCCTGTGGGGCATGGGCATCAGCCAGCATGTGCACGGCACCGACAACGCGCGCTGCCTGATCGCGCTGGCCACCGTGGCCGGACAGATCGGCAAGCCCGGTTCCGGCCTGCATCCACTGCGCGGGCAGAACAATGTGCAGGGTGCCAGCGACGCCGGGTTGATTCCGATGATGTTCCCCAACTACCAGCGCGTGACCAGTCCGCACGCGCATGCCTGGTTCGAGAACTTCTGGGGCAGCCAGCTGGACGACAAGCCCGGCTATACCGTGGTCGAGATCATGCACAAGGCGCTGGCGCCGGATGACGATCCGCACAAGGTGCGCGGCATGTACATCATGGGCGAGAACCCGGCCATGAGCGATCCCGACCTGAACCATGCCCGCCACGCCCTGGCCAGCCTGGAACACCTGGTGGTACAGGACATCTTCATGACCGAGACTGCCTGGCTGGCCGACGTGGTGCTGCCGGCGACCGCCTGGCCGGAGAAAACCGGCACGGTCAGCAATACCGACCGCATGGTGCAACTCGGGCGCCAGGCGATCGAGCCGCCGGGCGACGCACGCGCCGATCTGTGGATCATCCAGCAGTTGGGGCAACGCCTGGGTGCCCATGCGCCGCGCGCTGGCGCCGCGTCCGATGCGGAGCCCGGCGCGACGGGCCCGTCCTGGAACTACGCCGGCGAGCACCATGGCGTCGCGGCGGTCTACGAGGAAATGCGCCAGGCCATGCATGCGGCCATCGCCGGCATCAGCTGGGAGCGGCTGCAGCGCGATTCGAGCGTGACCTATCCCTGCCTGGATCGGGACGATCCCGGCCAGGCGACGGTGTTCATCGACCGTTTTCCCACCGAGGACGGTCGGGTCAGGCTGGTGCCGGCCGACATCATCCCGGCCGACGAACGGCCCGATGCCGATTTTCCATTCGTGCTGATCACCGGGCGCCAGCTGGAGCACTGGCATACCGGCAGCATGACCCGGCGCTCGGAAGTACTCGATGCACTCGAGCCCATGGCCACGGCGTCCATGGGTGGTGCGGACATGCAGGTCCTGGGCGTATCGGCCGGTGATGTGATCACCGTGCGATCGCGACGCGGCGAAGTGGCGATCCATTTGCGGCGCGATGACGGAACGCCGCGCGGTGTGGTTTTCATTCCGTTTGCCTATTACGAAGCCGCGGCGAACCTGCTGACCAATGCGGCACTGGACCCGGTCGGCAAGATACCCGAGTTCAAATATTGCGCGGTTGCGGTCACCCGCGGCGGCATGGTACGCAGCGCGGCCGGCTACGGTTCGGGTGCCGTCGCCTGATCCGACCCCAGGCCGGTGCGGGACGGTGTGATCCGCTACATTGCGGGTAGTCATGCCAGTATCCCGCCCTGTCCGACACGTAGCCGTCATCATGCGCCGCCAGCGCATCGACGGCCCGATGCGCCGCTGGCAGCCATGGCGTTGGATACTCGACTCCGTGGTGCAGAACGAGGCCGCGTTTGGCGTCGAGCCCAGGTTGCTGGTCCAGGACCGGGAGTCGCAGCGCTGGCTGCACCCCGGCTTCGAGGTCGCGTTGTTTCGTGACGATGCCGAGGGTTACTACCTGAACGCCACGACCGATGCACCCTGCTGGTTCGTGCTATGGCGGATGCAGGAGTCTGCGCCCGCCGGTGAGGATCCGATGCCGCTGCCGTGCAAGGTGTCGCTGAGCTACCATGACGCCGGCCGCTGGCTGGATGCGCAGGAGACGGTCGAGCAGGTCCCGGCGCCGGCCGACGTCGTTGCCTGGTTGCGCGCGTTTGTCGATGCGCACCATGTGATCGAACCCAAGCGGCGCAAGCGTCCCGAGAGCTTTCGCTCGCTGAGCGACCGGTTTGGCAACCCGGCATCGGTCAGCACCGGCAAGAAGTCCGGGGGCGGCCATGGCTGAGGGTTTCCTGGGCCGCTGGTCGCAGCGCAAGCGGGCTGCGCGCGAGGGCCGCGTGGTGGAGCCGGCCGAGTCAGGGCCGCTGCCGACGGTTGTGGTTGCCACGCAGTCGGCGCGCCAGAACGCCAGTGAGCCGATGGTGGCAGAGCCCGTCCTGACGGTCCCGCCGAGCGACGATGGGCCCCGATCCGAGGCCCCGTTGCCCTCGATGCAGGATGTGCAGGCGCTGGGCTTGGACTCGGACTTCAAGCCCTTCGTGGCGCGCGCCGTCGCGCCCGAGGTCCGCAACGCCGCGATGAGGAAACTGTTTGCCGATCCGCATTTCAACGTGATGGACGGCCTGGACACCTACATCGACGACTATTCGCTGCCCGATCCGCTGCCCGAATCGATGTTGCGCAAGATGGCGAGCGCGAAATTCCTGCAACTGTTCGAACAGGACAAGCCCGAGGACGGCGCCACCGCAATGACCGGCGACCCTGTCGAGTCGCCGCCGCCGGCGCAGACCACAGCGCAGGCTGGCCCGACCGGCCTCGCTGCGCCACCAGCCGATTACCCTGAACCCGATACAACGGATCCCCGAATATGACCACGCTGATATGCGATTGCAACCAGACAATGCCCCTGGATCCGCGCGCACTGGGCGCGTCGCTCAATGAGAAGCTGACGCTGCACTCGAGCTTGTGCCGGCGCGAGGCCGGCAGCTTTCTCAAGGCGGCGCAAGCGGGCGAGGAACTGGTCGTGGCCTGTACCCAGGAGAAGCGCCTGTTCCTGGAGCTGGCACAGCAAACGGAAAAGCCGGTGGCGCCGATACGCTTCGTCAATATTCGCGAAACCGGTGGCTGGAGCAAGGACGCCGCCAAAGCCGGGCCCAAGATCGCCGCCTTGCTGGCGTTGGCGCACCTGCCCGATCCGGAGCCGGTGGCCACGGTGCCGTTCAAGAGCCAGGGGCGCTTGCTGGTGATCGGCGACATCGGCGCCGCCGAACAAGCTGCTGCGCTGTTTGGTGACGACGTCGACATCACCGTTTTCAGCCTGGGTGCGGGCTCCACCGATGGGTTGCAGGAGCGGCGTTACCCGGTGCTGGCCGGCGACATCCAGTCACTGACCGGATGGTTGGGTGCGTTCGCGCTGACATGGTCGCGCAGCAACCCGATCAACCTGGACTTGTGCACCCGCTGCAACGCCTGTCTGGCGGCCTGCCCGGAGGGTGCGATCGGGCTGGACTACCAGATCGACCTGGGGCTGTGCCGATCGCATCGTTCCTGTGTCAAGGTTTGCTCCGCAGCCGGCGCGATCGACTTCGACCGGGCGCCCGAAAGCCTGAGCGAGACTTTCGACCTGGTGCTGGACCTGCGTCCGGGGCCGGCTTTCACCCAGCACGCAAAGCCGCAGGGTTACCTGCACTGGAACAGGCGCGACCTGCAGCCGCTGCTGCAATTGCGCGCGCTGGTGGGCGAATTCGACAAGCCGCAGTTTTTTGCCTACAAGCAAAAGCTGTGTGCGCACAGTCGCAATGAGCGGGTCGGCTGCAAAGCCTGCATCGACGTCTGTTCCGCGTCGGCCATCCACAGCGAGCCCAATCGACAGCGCATCGTTGTCAATCCGAACTTGTGTGTCGGTTGTGGCGCTTGCAGCACGGTCTGCCCCACCGGGGCGCTGACCTTCACCTACCCGCGTCCCGGCGAACAGGGCGTGCGCCTGAAGACAGTGCTGACCACCTACCTGCGCAATGGTGGCAAGAGCCCGGCCCTGCTGCTGCACAACCAGCAGGGCGCCAGCCGCATGCTGGACGATCTGGGCCGTGCGGCGCGGCTCGATCCGGACATGCATGGCGTGCCGGCGCGGGTGCTGCCGCTGTCGCTATGGCATGACGTGTCGGTGGGTCTGGAACTCTGGCTGTCGGCTGTCGCGTATGGTGCGTCCCAGGTCTGGGTGCTGACGACTGACGAGGACGCGCCGCAGTACCGCGTTGCATTGCAGGAACAGATGGCGGTGGCCCAGGCCATCCTGACCGGGCTGGGTTATGAGGGCGAACATTTCCGCTTGCTGCACGCCCGCGATGCGCGTGATCTGGTGCAACTGGACCGCGATCTGCGCGCCGCGCCGGCCGCCTGCGTCGCGCGCAACGCGGGATTCGCGGTGCAGAACGAGAAGCGCGCGACTCTGGAACTGGCCCTGTCGCACCTGGCCGAGCACGCGCCGCGTCCCTTGGCCGGGGCCATCGCATTGCCGTCCAAGGGCTCACCGCTCGGCACCCTGGCCCTGGACAAGAACGCCTGCACGATGTGCCTGAGTTGCGTCAATGCCTGTCCGGCGGCGGCGTTGCAGGACAACCCCGATGCGCCCCAGCTGCGCTTCATCGAGAAGAACTGCGTGCAATGCGGCCTGTGTGTCACCACCTGCCCGGAGCAGGCCCTGGGCCTGGTGCCGCGCCTGAACCTGTCGGCACAGCGCAAGGAAGCGGTGGTCATCAACGAGATGCAACCCTATGTCTGCGTACGCTGTAGCAAACCCTTCGGAACTCTCAAGGCGATTGAGGCGATGCTCGGCAAGCTGGCGGGCCACAGCATGTTCCAGGGCGACGCGCTCGAACGCCTCAAGATGTGCTCCGACTGCCGTGTGATCGACATCTACTCGGCGCAGAACGAAGTCAAGATCACCGATCTATGAATACGACAAACCTGCCGGACAGCGGCACCAGCAGCGGGCTCGACGAAGAAACTGCGCGCGCCGAGCTCTACGGCCTGCTGGCGCTGTTGTACTATGCGCCGCCGTCGGCCGAACTCGGTGCCCGGCTGCGGGTGGCGGTTACCGAGGCGCCGGCTGCGGGCGCCTATCTGGAAGAACCGTGGCGTGTCGTGGTCGCTGTGGCGCGGCAATTGGACGATCAGGCGATCGCCGATGAGTATGTGGCCTTGTTCGGCGGTATGTCAAAGCCCGATGTCTATCTGTACGGCTCGCACTACCTCAGCGGTTTCCTCAATGAAAAGCCGCTGGCCAGGCTGCGTGGTGCACTCGATGCGCTGGGTCTGGCGCGCGACGTAACCGTACCCGAGACCGAAGACCACATCGCCTGCCTGTGCGAGGTGATGCGCTACCTGATCGCCGGCGACGACGTGGCGGTGGCCAACCTCACGCAGCAGCGGGTTTTTTTCGCTGACCACATTCAGCCGTGGGTGCTGGAGATGTGTGACGCGATCAGCCGGCACCCGCAGGCCGGCTTCTATGCGGCAGTGGCCGAATTCACCCGTGCTTTCGTGGATATCGAGGGGCAGGGATTCGACATGCTGGCCTGACGTGCTGACGTGCTGACGTGCTGACGTGCTGACGGGTCAGGCTGGCGGTGCGCTGGCGTTTGCATGTGACTGCGGTGTGTCCGGATCGCGCAGCAGCCAGACCGTGAAAACCGCACCAGGCCGGTCCGACCCGCGCGCACGCCAGTTCTGCCCACGCATGCCGCCGCCGTAGCGCTCGATCAGTCCGATGCTGATCCACAGGCCCAGTCCGTTGCCATCCGGCTTGGTGGTGAAGAAGGGGTGGAACAGTCGATCGCCTGCCTGCGCGTCCAGGCCGGCGCCCGAGTCACCGACCTCCAGCACCACGCCGGGGCGGCCTTGCGCGTCGATATGGTCGGCGGTATCGAGCCACAGGGTGCCACCCTCGGGCATCGCCTGCAAGGCGTTGCTGAGCAGGTTGACCAGCACCTGCTGCAACTCCTGGCGGTTGATGCCGGCCCGGATGGTCGCCCGCGCTGTGCGCTGCACCGTGACGCGTGCGTGGGCGAGCAGATGGCCGACCAGCAGCATTGCGTCCTCGAGCACCCGGTTGACGTCCACTGCGTCGACATAACCGGCGTACTCGGTCGGTCGGGCATATTGCAACAGCTGGGTCACGATCAACCGCATGCGGTCGACCTGCTGGTCCAACAGATGCAACTCGGTGGACACCGGCATGGCATGCTCGCCAAGCGACTCGCGCATCAGGTCGAGGTTGCCCTGGATGACGGCGATCGGATTGTTGATTTCATGCGCCACACTGGCGGCGATCTGGCCGATCGCGGCCAGCTTCTCGGACTTGAGCAGTTGGCTCTGGGCCTGGCGCAGCGCCGCGTTGCTCTGTGCCAGGTCATGGGTACGCGCCACCACCTTGGCGTCGAGTTCGTCGGCCCAGCGCTGCAACGAACGGGTCTTGTCGTCGATGACATCGAGCAACTGGTCCAGATGGGTGGCCAGCGCGCCCACCTCGTCGCGCGCCTCCACCGCGCCGACGCGAGCACCGCTGTCGCCGCCTTCGGCCCGCGCGATGGTGCGGTTCATCAGTTCCAGCGGCCTGAAGATGCTGCGCGCCCAGCGCAGCGAAAACAGCGCCGCCAGCGCCATCGCCAGCAGGAAGATCGCCACGATCGCAGCCAGCATGCCGTACTTCGCGAGCCGGAACGGTTGCTCCAGGTAGCCGACGTACAACATGCCGATCCGCTCGCCGGCGGCATCCACCAGCGGTTCGTACGCCGATACATACCAGTCATTGACGACAAAGGCCCGGTCCAGCCAGGTGTGGCCGTGACCCAGCACCGCATCGCGCACCGCCAGCGACACCCGGGTGCCGATCGCGCGCCGGTCCTGGAACAACCGCACATTGGTCGTGATGCGCACGTCGTCCATGAACAGGGTCGCCGTTCCATGGCTGCCCATCGGCAATGAGCCGCTCGGATAGACGATGCGGTTGATATGGTCTATCAATGGCAGGTTCTGGTTGAGCAGCACGCCGCCGCGCAGCAGCGCCAGCGTTTCGCCATTTGCGCCGCGCACCGGGATCGTGGACAGCAGCACCATTGCGCGGTCCTCGATGCTACGCTCGGTCGGCGCCGCGCCGCGGGTGGCGATCAGCGGGATGTGGATACGGGGTGCCAGATCGGGCGCCATCGTCAGCAGCTCGGCGGCACTGATCCGGGTCACACTGGGACGGCCGCTGGACCGGCCGATCGGGTCGGCGCGCTCGGTGACGGGCTCGGGAGCGACGGTTCGGGATACTTGCGCGGCATCGGACCTGTGCCAGCTTGCGGTGATCAGCGTGCCCAGCGGATCGTACAGGTTGATGAAGTCGAACCCGAGCCGCGCGCGTTCGCGCGCCAGCTGCAACCGCATCGCCGCCATGTCGCCGCGCGCCAGCGATGAATGCAGTTCGTGCGACGCCGCGATCGCGTCGGTGCCCGAGCCCACCTCGCCCAGCACCTGTCCGAAATAGCCGCGTGCCACGGCCAGATCAGACTGCACCTTGGTGACGAGCAGGCGGTCATAAGCCGCGGTGCCCCATGCCAGCAGCGCACCGAGCTGCAGCGGCAATACCACCAGCAGCGGCAATAGCGCCATGGCCAGCAGCTTGTTGCGGATCGAGCGGTTGATCCAGTCCGGCGTGCGCAGCAGCACTCGGGCAGGACGCTCGCGGGTCAAGTCGCCGCCCACTCGGCGCAGCGGCGCTCCAGCGTGCGCCGGGAGATGCCCAGTAGCTGGGCCGCTCGCGATTTGTCACCGTGCGCCGCCTCCAGCGTCGCCAGGATGTGCTGCTTTTCCAGCGTCTGCAGGTCGGTGGTGGAAGCGTCCGGTGGCATGGGTCCCGCTGTCGGGGCCAGGACCTTCCCTACCGAATAGAGCGCCGATACATTGAGCGCGCCCAGGATCAGCGAGCGCTCGATCAGGTTGCGCAGCTCGCGCACATTGCCGGGCCAGTCGTACTGGGCCAGGTAGTGCAGATCCGCGTCCGTGATCTGCAGTGGTTCGACGCCCAGCAGTGGCGCCAACTGCTGCACGAAGTGCCGTGCCAGCGCACCGATGTCCTCCTTGTGCTGGCGCAGTGGCGGCAACGTGATCTCCACCACCTGCAGTCGGTAGTACAGGTCCTTGCGAAGGCGCCCGGCGGCGACGGCATCGACCAGTGTCCGGTTGGTGGCGGCAATGATGCGTACATTCACCGGCAACAGCTTCTCGCTGCCCACCGGACGGATCATGCGGTCTTCCAGTGCCCGCAGCAGCATTGCCTGCAACGGCAGCGGCAGGTCGGCGACCTCGTCCAGGAACAGCGTGCCGCCCTGGGCGTAGTAGAACAGGCCTTCGCGCGCCCTGGTCGCGCCGGTGAAGGCGCCCTTGGCATGGCCGAACAGCTCGACTTCCATCAACTCGGGCGACATCGACGCGCAATTGACAGGCACGAACGGTCCCTGTGCGCGCGCGCTGAGGTCGTGCAGCGCGTGCGCGGCGAGTTCCTTGCCGGTCCCCGATTCGCCCTGCAGCAGCACGGTGCTGTTGACCGCGGCGACCCGGGTCAGCGAGCGGGACAATGCCTGCATGACCGGCGAGTCGCCGATCAGCCCGACGTTGGCGCCGCGCCGGTTCGACAGCGTGTGGCGCAGCACGAAGTTTTCGCGCGCCAGGCGCGACGTTTCATAGCAGTGCTTCACTGCGTTGAGAATCTGCGGCACCCGAAATGGCTTGAGGATGAAGTCCGATGCACCCGCGCGCAGTGCTTCGATCGCGGTGTCCAGGTCGGCGAAAGCGGTGATCAGGATCACCAGGCCCGAGAACCCCTGCTCGCGCAGATCCTTGAGCCAGCCCACGCCGTTGCGGCCCGGCAAAGCGATGTCCAGGATGATCAGGTCGACATGGGTGCCGCGGATGATCGCCTCGCCTTCCTCGGCACTGGAGGCCTCGAGCACCGCGCTGCAACGCGGCACCAGGCTCTTGACCAGGAAGTGGCGCATGCCCGGTTCGTCGTCGACGACCAGAATCGACCACAGCGGCCAGCTGTCCGCGCCCTTGTCGGTCGTCGGTGCCGGGCGATGCGAAGTCAAATTGTTGTTGCCCATGTGCGCGAAATTCTATCGACAAGGCCGACTGATTCAGTCGGGTACCGGCGATTCATGGTGTTGACAACACCGAGCCTGGCGTGCGAACCGAACCCGCCCGGAGTGACAGGTTCGACGCACATGCGACAACTTGTCGCTGCGCCTCCGACAAGTTGGCGCGATACCGGTGTTCGAACGGTGCGGCCACGGCCGGTCGGCAATGACGGGTATGGTGTCCCGACGCTGGAGGCTATTGGCATGGTTCGTGCTGAAGTTGTTCTCATATCAACCGTGCGCCCGCGCTGATGGTGTCGAGGGTCGCCGCGCCGCGCGGCTTCCAGGCATGCACGGGTATTCCCTTGCGTGCGAAATCGGCCTGCGGGGAATAGACTGTGCGCAGACCCCCGGGTTCCGTCCGGCGTTGCGCCGGGCCTCAACAGGAGACAGACCCATGAGCCAAGCTCCGACGAAACTGTCGCGGCGCACGGTATTTGCTGGCGCAGGTGCCGCCAGTGCCGTTGCCGTCATTGCCAGCCTGATGCCGTCCCGGCCGAACCAGACCGAAATGCCGCAAGCGGCGCTCAAGCCCAAGCCGGCGCGCGGCGGTGGCTACAGCCTGAGCAAGCACGTCCAGCAGTACTACAAAACCACTCGGGTTTGATTTCCGTGGGTTCGCACTCGACTTTGGAGAGTTCCATGTTGTTGACCAGAAAACCGGCGCCTGCGGATCATGCCGCTCGCGCCCCGTTCGTGCACAGCCTGCGACGCGGCTTGTCGCAGGCCCTGCCGACGATGGACCGGCGTGCCTTTCTGCGCCGGTCCGGCCTCGGTGTGGGTGTGGGTCTGGCGGCCACGCAACTGTCGCTGGTGAAGAAGGCGCAGGCCGCGTCGGCGCCGGCGATCGGGACCGGCAAGATCGCGGTCAAGCGCACGGTCTGCACCCATTGCTCGGTGGGATGCGCGGTCGATGCCGTGGTCGAGAACGGGGTCTGGGTGCGCCAGGAGCCGGTGTTCGACTCCCCGATCAACCTGGGTGCGCATTGCGCCAAGGGCGCCGCGCTGCGTGAGCACGGGCACGGTGAATACCGCCTGCGTTACCCGATGAAACTGGTCGATGGCAAATATCAGCGCATCACCTGGGACACGGCGTTGAACGAGATCAGCGCCAAGCTGCTGGACCTGCGCAAGGCCAGCGGACCCGACGCGGTGTATTGGGTCGGATCTTCCAAGCACAACAACGAGCAGGCCTACCTGTTGCGAAAATTCGTCAGTTTCTGGGGCAGCAACAACTGCGACCACCAGGCGCGGATCTGCCACTCGACGACGGTCGCCGGTGTTGCCAACACCTGGGGCTATGGTGCGATGACCAACAGCTACAACGACATGCGCAACAGCAAGGTCGCGCTGTATATCGGCTCCAATGCCGCGGAAGCGCATCCGGTCAGCATGCTGCACATGCTCCATGCCAAGGAGACCGGCTGCAAGATGATCGTCGTCGATCCGCGCTTCACCCGCACTGCGGCCAAGGCCGACGAGTATGTGCGCATCCGCTCGGGGTCGGACATCCCGTTCCTGTTCGGTCTGCTGTTCCACATCTTCAAGAACGGCTGGGAAGACAAGAAATACATCGACGACCGCGTCTACGGCATGGACAAGGTCAAGGAAGACGTGCTGGCCAAGTGGACACCCGACAAGGTCGAGGAGGCCTGTGGTGTCAAGGAAGAGCAGATGCTGCGCGTCGCCAGCATGCTCAACGAGAGCCGCCCGGGCACCATCGTCTGGTGCATGGGCCAGACCCAGCACACCATCGGCAACGCGATCGTGCGGGCCTCGTGCATCCTGCAACTGGCGCTGGGCAATATCGGCAAGTCCGGTGGCGGCGCCAACATCTTCCGCGGCCATGACAACGTCCAGGGCGCGACCGACGTCGGCCCGAACCCGGATTCGCTGCCGGGTTATTACGGCATCGCCGAGGGATCGTGGAAGCATTTTGCGAACACCTGGGGGGTCGACTTCGAGTGGATCAAGGGCCGCTTCGCCGCGCCGGCAATGATGACCAAGCCCGGCATCACGGTCTCGCGCTGGATCGACGGCGTGCTCGAGAACAACGATCTGATCGACCAGGACTCCAACCTGCGCGCGGTGTTCTTCTGGGGCCATGCGCCCAATTCGCAGACCCGGGGCCTGGAGATGAAGCGGGCGATGGACAAGCTCGACCTGCTGGTGGTCGTCGATCCCTATCCCTCGGCGACGGCCTCGATGGCCGCGATGCCGGGCAAGCCCGAGGATGCGAACCCGAACCGCGCGGTCTACCTGCTGCCCGCCGCGACACAATTCGAGACCAGCGGTTCGGTCACCGCGTCGAACCGTTCCCTGCAGTGGCGCGAGAAGGTCATCGAGCCGCTGTGGGAAAGCCGCAGCGATCACATGATCATGCACCAGCTGGCCGGCAAGCTGGGGTTTGCCGCAGAGTTGTCGAAGAACTTTGCGATGCACAAGGTCGGCGGCATGGACGAGCCGGTGATCGAGGACATTCTGCGCGAGATCAACAAGTCGGTCTGGACCATCGGCTACACCGGCCAGAGCCCGGAGCGGCTGAAGGCGCACATGCGCAACATGCATCTGTTCGATCCCAAGACGCTCAAGGCGGTGGGTGGCAAGGACAAGGAAACCGGCTACGACTTCACCGGCGACTACTTCGGCCTGCCCTGGCCGTGCTTCGGCAATGCGTCGCTCAAGCATCCAGGCAGCGCCAACCTGTACGACACCTCGCGCCATGTCATGGACGGCGGCGGCAACTTCCGCGCCAACTTCGGCGTCGAGCGCGACGGCGCCAATCTGCTGGCCGAGGATGGATCGCATTCGCTGGGCGCCGACATCAGTACCGGATACCCCGAGCTCGACCATGTACTGCTCAAGAAGCTGGGCTGGTGGGATGAGTTGACCGAACCGGAGAAGGTCGCCGCCGAGGGCAAGAACTGGAAGACGGATCCGTCCGGCGGCATGATTCGCGTCTTCATGCAGAACCATGGCTGCCATCCGTTCGGCAATGCCAAGGCCCGCGCGGTGGTGTGGAATTTCCCGGACGCCATTCCGCAGCACCGCGAACCGCTGTACGGCAACCGTGCGGACTTGCAGGCCAAGTACCCGACCCACGCCGACAAAAAGGCGTTCTGGCGCCTGCCCACGCTGTACAAGACCATCCAGGACAAGAACATCGCGGACAAGGTCCACGAAAAATTCCCGCTCGTGATGACCTCGGGTCGCCTGGTCGAGTACGAGGGTGGTGGCGAGGAAACCCGCTCCAATCCCTGGCTGGCCGAATTGCAGCAGGAGATGTTCGTCGAGATCAACCCGAAGGTCGCGGCCGAAAAAGGCATCCGCCATGGCGGGCGGGCCTGGGTATCGACCCCGACCGGAGCCCGGCTCAATGTGCAGGCGCTGGTAACCGAGCGGGTCGGCCCTGACACGGTGTTTCTGCCGTTCCACTTCTCGGGACGCTGGCAGGGCGCCGACATGCTGGCCTATTACCCCAACGGGGCGGCTCCGATCGTGCGTGGCGAGGCGGTCAATACCGCCACCACCTACGGCTATGACAGCGTGACGATGATGCAAGAGAGCAAGACCACGGTCTGCAACATCGAGTCGGCATGACCGGGTTTGGACAATTGTTTGCAACGCTAGTGGATACCAGGAGACACCTATGGCTCGAATGAAATTTGTTTGCGATGCTGAGCGTTGCATTGAATGCAATGGCTGCGTCACCGCCTGCAAAAACGAACATGAGGTGCCCTGGGGAGTCAACCGGCGCCGCGTGGTCACGCTCAACGACGGTGTGCCCGGGGAAAAATCGATCTCCGTGGCCTGCATGCATTGCAGCGACGCGCCCTGCATGGCCGTGTGTCCCGTCGATTGTTTCTACCGCACCGACGAGGGCGTGGTGCTGCACGACAAGGACGTCTGCATCGGCTGTGGCTATTGCTCCTACGCCTGCCCGTTCGGCGCGCCGCAGTTCCCGTCGCAGGGCGCGTTCGGCGTGCGTGGCAAGATGGACAAATGCACCTTCTGCGCCGGCGGCCCGGAAGAACACGGCAGCCAGGCCGAGTTCGAGAAATACGGGCGCAATCGGCTGGCCGAAGGAAAATTGCCGGCCTGCGCCGAGATGTGTTCCACCAAGGCCTTGATCGCCGGCGACGGCGATGTGGTGGCCGACATATTCCGCAACCGGGTCGTCATGCGCGGCAAGGGTGCCGAGGTCTGGGGCTGGGGCACTGCCTACGGCTCCAACCAGGCCGGTCAGCCCAATGGCGCGTCGTCCACCGGTACCAAGTCATGAGGGCGGCTGCACTGTGCGCCCTGGCGTTCGCCGGCGCGCTGGTCGCTTGTTCGGAGAAGCCACAGTCGCACGGCCTGACGCGCAACGACGCCGCGCCTTTTGCCGGCACCGGCAAGGTATATGTCGACGCCGGCTGGAAGTCGGGCGACAAGGCGTCCTGGGAAGAACATTTGAAAGTTCGCACCCGGCGTGGCCAGGACGATTACTACGGAATCAAGAACTGACGGCGAGGATCGCACGATGATCAAACCATTCGGTATCGCCGTGCTGGCCCTGTGGCTGGCCTGCCAGGCCGGGGACGCAGCGGCGCAGACCGTGGCGCCGGCAACTCCGCCTGCCGCTGGCGCCGAGGCTGGTGGCGTCAAGAGCCAGAACATTTTCGAGGTCAAGCCCGACGCCAGCGCCGCGCCGGGATACGCGGACCAGAACAATGGGCAGCGGGCCCTGGTGCAGCCCGGCAACAACGCGCCGATGTGGCGCCAGGTGGGCAATGGGGTCACCGGCACCAGCAGCCTGCCGACGCCGGAAGCGGGTAACCTGATCCAGCCGTTCGTGCAATATCCCGGCTCGCGTTTCACCAATGCCGGCGAAGCCTGGCGCCAGGTGCGCAACCAATGGATCATTCCGTACGGCGGCGCATTGTTGCTGATCGTGGTGGGCGCCATTGCGCTGTTTTATCTCGGCAAGGGCAAGCTCGGCCATGCAGATGGCACGGGCATTCGCACCATCGAACGATTCACGCCGTTCGAGCGTTCCGCACATTGGGCCAATGCCATTGCGTTCTGTGTGCTGGCGGTCTCTGGCCTGGTGATGGCGTTCGGCAAGTTCGTGTTGCTGCCGGTCATCGGCGCCAGCCTGTTCGGCTGGCTGAGCTATGCGCTCAAGAACGCACACAACTTTGCCGGGCCGCTGTTTGCGGTGTCGCTGGCAGTGGTGTTCTTCACCTTCGTCCGGGACAATCTGCCGCGCCAGGGTGACCTGGCCTGGCTACGCCAGGGTGGTGGCATGATGTCCGGCAAGGAGGTGCCTTCGCACCGCTTCAATGCCGGCGAAAAGCTGGTGTTCTGGGGCGGTGTGCTGCTGCTGGGTCTGATCGTCGTGGGCTCGGGACTGGTGCTGGACAAGCTGCTGCCCGCGCTGGTGTACGAGCGCTCGACCATGCAGATCAGCCACATGCTGCACTCGGTTGCGGCGGTCCTGATGATGGCGATGTTCATCGGGCACATTTATATCGGAACCATCGGCATGCGGGGGGCCTACCAGGGCATGAAGACCGGATATGTGGACGAGGCCTGGGCGCGGGAGCACCATGAGGAATGGTACGACGACATCAAGGCCGGCAAGATTTCCGCGCAGCGTTCGCAGTCCGCGACGCCGGCAATACCCGTTCGAGCGTGAGGCACAAACCATGAAAAATTGCTCCGTCTTGGTACTGATGGGCGCGATCGGGGGGTTGTGCGCCGCCAGCACGGCGCTCGCCAAATTGCCACCGCCAACTGCGCAGGCCAAGGCCGCCGCCGCGGCTGCGGCGCCGAAGACCGCCTGGAGCGACAAGGTGGCGGTGTTCCAACTGTGCAAGGCACAGGACAAGGTGGTCGCGCATTACCAGTCCAGTGCCCGCTCGGCCGGCAAGGAACCCAAGGCCGCCACGCCCACGCCGACCTGTGCCGATCCGGGACTCTTCGTCGCGGCGGTCGAACCCGTCAAACCGGCCGAGGCCGCCGGGGCGCATTCGCCGGCAGCCACCGCGATCGGTCCACCCAGCAGCAAGCTGCCGGCTGCCGAGATCGCCGCGCCCAAGAAGCCCTGACCGGATGTGGTGTCGACGGGCCCACCGCGCGGCAATTCGGCCTTTTTGCGGTAGGCTTGCAGCATGTCGATGACCGTATCTGTACCCCGTCCCCGTCTGACATCGGCGTGCGCCGCTTTGACGAAGTCGATCGAGGCCGTCAACGAGAATGGGCATCGGCAGGCGGTCTCGATTCCCGCTGAACGCGCCTTGACGGTTTATGTCGACAAACGCGAACTTGTGACGCTGATGACGCTCGGAGCCCGGCCGGAGCTGCTGGTGCTCGGCTACCTGCGCAACCAGCGGCTGGTGCGCTCTGCCGGCGAAGTGGAGTCGATCACGGTCGACTGGGACGTCGGCGTTGCAGCGGTCAAGACGCGCCATGGCGTCTCCGATATCGAGCAGCGCACCGCCAGGCGGGTCGTGACCACTGGTTGCGGCCAGGGCAGCATGTTCGGCGATCTGATGAACGAGGTGGATAGGCTGGTCCTGCCCGAAGCCACCTTGACCCAGTCTGAGCTGTACGGCATTGTCGACACCATCCGGTTGCAGGAGAGCACCTACAAGACAGCCGGTTCGGTCCACGGCTGCGCGCTGTTTCGCGGCCAGCACCTGCTGGTGTTCGTCGAAGACGTGGGCCGCCACAATGCGATCGACACCATTGCCGGCTGGATGTGGTTGCATCGCGACGAAGGCGACGACAGCCTGGGGCGCAGCACCGACCCAATCAGCGCCGGCATGACCGGTGCCGACAAGGTGTTCTACACCACGGGTCGCCTGACCAGTGAGATGGTCATCAAGTCGGCCCAGATGGGTGTACCGATTGTTGTCTCACGCAGTGGCATTACGCAGATGGGGCATGCGGTGGCACAGGACCTGGGCCTGTGCACCATCGGCCGTGCGATGCACAAACGCTTCCTGTGTTTCAGCGGGGCGCAGCGCTTGCAACTTGAAGCCGGCCTGGTTGGTCCGCGCCTGCGCGCGGCCTGAGCAATGCCGGGGCGCGGGTTGGCATCTTGCCGCCGGCGACGTCCTGGTACGCGGCCCGACCCTGCGGTCGCGGGGCTATCGCGAATCGGCTAAGGTAGGGGCATGAAACCTTCTATCTGGCAGTTGGGCCTGCGCTCCCTATGGCGCGACCTGCGCTCGGGCGAACTGCGCCTGCTGATCGTCGCGGTGACGCTGGCGGTGGCGGCCCTGACGGCGGTCGGATTTTTCGCCGACCGCCTGCAGGGCGGCTTGCAGCGCGATGCGCGGCAACTACTCGGCGGCGATGTGGTGTTGTCGACCGACAAGCCCACCCCGCAGGCGATCGTCGACAAGGCCCGTGCACTGGGCTTGCGAGCCACCACCACGGTCAGTTTCCCGACCATGGCACGCGCGACGCAGGAGCGGGGTGGTGCCAGCAAGCTGGTGGCGCTGAAGGCGGTCCCGGCAGGATATCCGCTGCGCGGCAGCCTGACGATTGCCGATGCGGTCGAGTCGCCGGGAAAAACCACGCAAGACGTGCCCGCGACTGGCTCGGTGTGGGTCGACGCGGCGTTG
Organism: Rhodoferax sp.; assembly: GCA_031396205.1. Classification (GTDB taxonomy): domain Bacteria; phylum Pseudomonadota; class Gammaproteobacteria; order Burkholderiales; family Burkholderiaceae_C; genus CAISIP01. Next base: position 119,011 of record JANNKH010000006.1, on the reverse strand, counting down.
CTGGAATCGCTCAACCTGCGTATGGGCGACGCCTTGCTGCTGGGGGACGCCCGATTCACGGTCGCGCGCATCATCGTGATCGAGCCCGACCGCGGCGGCGGTTTCGTCAACTTCTCGCCACGCGTGATGTTCAACCAGGCCGATCTGGCCTCCACCGGCCTGGTGCAGCCGGCGAGCCGCTTGAATTACCGGTTTGCGGTTGCCGGAGACGATCCGCCGGTCAAGCAGTTCAGCGACTGGGTCACTCGTGCGGTCGACAAGGGCGAGGTGCGGGGCACCCGGCTCGAGACGCTGGAGGGTGGCCGCTCCGACATACGCCAGACGCTGGACCGGGCCGAGAAATTTCTCAACCTGGTGGCGCTGCTCGCGGCCATGCTCAGCGCGGTGGCGGTGGCGCTGGCGGCCCGGGGATTTGCCGCCAACCATCTGGACGATTGCGCCATGTTGCGGGTGCTGGGTCTGGGCCAGCGCAGCATCGCGCTGGGCTATGTTGTCGAGTTCGGTCTGATCGGCCTGGCCGCCAGTGCGCTGGGCGTGGCCATCGGATTCGGTGTGCATTACATTTTTGTCGCCTTGCTGTCGGGCCTGGTGGCGGTGGGATTGCCGGCGCCTACTGTGTGGCCGGTGGTGTTCGGCTTGGGCATGGGCCTCACCCTGCTGGCGGCCTTTGGTTTGCCGCCGGTGTTGCAACTGGCCCAGGTGCCGCCGCTGCGGGTGATCCGCCGCGACGTGGGTAACCTGAAACCGGCGTCGATCGCGGTGCTGGGCGTCGGCGTGGCCGGGTTCGCGGCGTTGTTGCTGGCGGCCAGCCGCGACCTGATGCTCGGTCTGATTGCGGTCGGCGGGTTTGCCGGCGCAGTGCTGGTATTTGCCGGCCTGTCCTGGGTCGCAGTCAAGGTCCTGCGGCGTAGCGTCAATGAGTCCACCGCGCCGCGCTGGATGGTGCTGGCCACGCGGCAGATTTCAGCGCGCCCGGCCTATGCGGTGGTGCAGGTCAGCGCGTTGGCGGTCGGACTGCTGGCGCTGATCCTGCTCGTACTGCTGCGCACCGACCTGATCAGCAGTTGGCGCCAGGCTACGCCAGCCAATGCGCCGAACCGTTTCGTCATCAACGTCATGCCCGACCAGGGGCCGACGTTTCAAAACAGGTTGCGCGAGGCCGGTGTGCGCGACTATGACTGGTACCCGATGATCCGTGGCCGACTGGTCGCAATCAATGGGCGTGCGATAGTGCCCGACCAGATGCAGGACGAAAGAGCCCGGCGGCTGGCCGACCGGGAGTTCAACCTGTCCAACAGCGCCGTTCGGCCGCCCCACAACCTGGTTACGGCCGGCAAGTGGGTAGACGGGGAGGCCGGTGCCATCAGCGTCGAGGAGGGCATTGCCGAGACGCTCAATCTCAAGCTGGGCGATACGATGCGCTTCGACATTGCCGGTGTCATCGTCGAGTCGCGCATCACCTCGTTGCGCAAGGTCGACTGGGGTTCGATGCGGGCCAATTTCTTCGTGATCTATCCGGTGGACCAGTTGCCGGACGTGCCCGTGACCTACATGAGTGCGTTCAAGGCGCCGGCAGAACGCGGCTTCGACAATGCCCTGGTGCGCGAGTTTCCGAACATCACCACTGTCGATGTCAGCGCCACGCTGGCGCAAGTACAGCGCATCCTGGACCAGGTCGTGCGGGCAGTGGAGTTCCTGTTCGGCTTCACGCTGGCCGCCGGCCTGGTGGTGTTGTTCGCGGCCATCACCGCAACCCGCGAGGAACGGGCGCGCGAGTTTGCCATCATGCGCGCGGTTGGCGCGCAGGGAAAATTACTGCGCCAGGTGCAACGCGCCGAACTCGCCGGCATCGGCCTGTTGGCCGGCCTGCTGGCCGCCCTGGTGGCCACGGTTGTGGGTTGGTCGTTGGCGCGCTTTGTCTTCAACTTCGCCTGGACAGCGTCGCCTTGGGTGCCGCTCGAAGGTGCGCTGGCGGGCGCGGTGCTGGCCATGATGGCGGGCTGGTGGGGCTTGCGCGATGTATTGCGCCGCCCGGTGATCGAGACCTTGCGCCAGGCGCCCCAATGAAATGGGTCGACACGGGCAGACAATTTCACCCGGGATGAACATCCAGGAAAAGCCCCGCTTCGAGACCCCGTTTGCAGGAGACCGGCGTTGATGCGCAACTGCGCGAGCGGTTGCGCCAGAGTTTTTTTCAGACTGCGGACTTCATGCGCAATCGGGGGGAGTGATTCTTGCTGCCCGGTTCAATCGATGGGCACTCGGAATGGGTCGCCTTGAAGTGGTTGCTGCGGTCGTTCCAAGGCTTCACGATCGATCAGGTCCTTGCGGCGGTGGCCGATCAGTCTGCCATCGACCGTCGCCTGCGTCATCGGCTCAGTGGTCGTGTGCGCACGTCCTTGCATAACCTGTCAAAGCCGCGCCAGGCGATCACCCCCAGCAGCGCCGACAACAGGAACAACCAGGCGCTGAGGCCCGTCGAACCGGGCACGTAGCCCTTGGCGTCCCAGCCCAGGTACAGGGCCATGCCCAGAAAGGGCGCGAACGCGCCGCGCACGCCGGTCAGCGTGACATGGATGCCCATGTAGGTCGCGATCTGGTCGCGCGGCGCAAAGTCGTTGTGGCCCAGTTGCCAGGCCAGGTTGCCGCCGCCATTGACGATACCGGTGATGACCCGTCCTATTGCCAACCACCACAACGAGAACGTCCAGGCACCCCAGAACATGAACAGCACGCCCACGACCCAGCCGGCGTTCTGCCGTGCGCGAAACTCGGTCACATGGACCTTGTCCAGGTAACGCGCCCACAACGGCATGGTGGTCAGGTTCAACGTGAACGGTATCAGCATCACGATGCCGATGCTCACAAAATAGCTGGCGCCCAACTGCTTCGATACCAGGTAGACCAGCGGTGGCTCCAGCATCATGTTGGCGGTGCCCGATATGAACTGGTGCAACTGGTAGCGCGCGTAGAACGTGTCCTTGCGCAGTACTTCGAAAAAGCCGTCGCGCCGGTGGCCACTCTGCGTGCCCCGGCGCTCCATCACCCGGTGCCGTTTCTCGCCACGCACCAGCACGCCGCGGAACAGCCACACGCCGATGCAGCCAAACAGGGCGCCGGCGCCATAGATATAGCGGAAATTCTCGGGACGGGCATCCAGGATGAGTCCGGCCACGCTGGTGGTCAGCACCACGGTCAGGCTGGTGATCGCCTGCAGGCGTCCGGTGGCGCGGGCCCGCAAAACCCGGTCGTAATTCAGGCTCCAGGCCACGCTGCGCACGGTGATGATGCCGGCGATCAGGACCCGGCTCAGCACCACGCTGACCAGCAGGATCCAGGCACCGTCGTGCGAACGCGGACTGACCGCGATCGCGGCCACACACATCAGTACCAGGGTCTGCAACGCCACGACCATCGGGATCTTGGAGCGGCCGGTGGCGATGCGGGTCCAGAAAAAACTCGACAGGTTGCCAAACATCGGCGCCGCGGAAATGACCGCAATCACCCAGGGCTGGACGTCGAATGCCTTGGCTGCGACGACGGCTACAAAACCGCCTTCCATCAGGCTGGTGGCCAGCGGCAGCGTCAGTTCGCTGAGTTGCTCGCGCCGGAAGCTCTTTTGTACCGCCGGATCGAGATCCGGAATCTGGAAGAACTTGTCGAACGAGGACATCAAGGAGTGGCGCTACACGGTGGATACGACGATTCTAGGTCGCCCGTTGCGACTAGGCGCATCGGGATTGTCGCCGCATCGAGGTGCAAGGCCGGGTAGCGGCCGGTGTTGACCCACGGTCGCGCGTCAGGCGCCGGGCTGCAGCAACACGACCAGCGCGCCGGCCCCGCCTTCGGCCGGCCGGGCCTGCACGAAGGCCAGCACTTCCTTCTTCTGCACCAGCCACGCAAACACCTTGCTCTTGAGCACCGGTGCCTTGCCCGGGGAACCGAGCCCCTTGCCGTGGACCACCCGCACACACCGAATGCCATGCGATTGCGCCTGGCGCATGAACAGGGAAAGCTGCTCACGTGCCTCGTCGCTGCGCAATCCGTGTAGATCGAGCTGGCGCTGGATCGCCCAATGGCCCAGTCGCAGCTTGCGGGTCACGTCGGTGCCGATGCCCGGGCGCCGGAAACTGAGTTGATCGTCGATATCGAGCAAGGTGCTCACGTCGAAGTCGTCACTGATCGCCTCAACCAGTACCGCCTGCTGGTCGCGCAGGCGCTGGCGCGGGATCGGATCGGGCCGGGCCCCGGTCAGCGTCGCGCGCCCCGGGTCAGGCAAGGTGTTGACCGTACCCGCTGCCCGGATGAACAACTCGCGCGCACTGGTCTGGCGCCGCCGCAGTGCAGCCTGTTCTACTGCGCGTTCGGCCTGCTCCTTCGCCAGCGCGCGGGCCTGCGCGTCGATATGCTGCTTGACCTGGCGCAACTCGGCCATGGAACGCACGGGTTTCATACCAGCCCCCGTTCGGCCATCGACAGCGACAAGCCGGGCGCGACGATGACATGATCGAGCACCCGCACGTCGATCAGGGCCAGCGCCGAGCGCAGGGTCTGGGTCAGCGCCTCGTCGGCGCGCGAGGGCTGCACTGAGCCGCTGGGGTGGTTGTGCGCCAGCACGACGGCGGCGCACTGGTGGTGCAACGCGCGCAGCACGACCTCGCGTGGGTAGACGCTGGTCTGGGTCAAAGTGCCGCGAAACATCTCTTCCATCGCCAGCATGCGGTTTTGCACATCCAGGAAGAGTACCGCAAATACCTCGTGCGCCCGGGCTGCCAGATGCAATTGCAGATAGTCCTTCACCGCGCCGGGCGATGCAAACACGGTGCGCTGGCGCAATTGCTGGGCCAGTGCCCGCCGCGCCAGTTCGAGCACGGCCAGCAGTTCGGCGCGTTTGGCCGGTCCCAGGCCTTTGATGCGTCGCAGATCGGTTGCGCTGGCGTTGAGCAGGCCTGCGATACCGTCAAAGCCGGGCCTGCCATCCGTGTTGGACCTGAGTTGCAATAGCTCCTCGGCCAACTGCAATACACCCTTGCCACGGATGCCGGTGCGCAGCAGTATGGCCAGCAGTTCGACGTCGCCAAGGGCCGCGGGCCCCCGCGCCAGCAGTTTTTCGCGCGGCCGGGCTTCGGCAGGCAGGTCCTTGAGTGGCATGGTGGGTGTTGGGGCCTTTGGCGATTGCATGCGGGCCATCACCATGCAATTCCTACAATGGTGTTAATGATGGGTGATGCAGCCGGATTCTCCAGCCGAGTTGCTTCCTGGCCGGTTCGCGCCATGCATGATTGGGTGGATGCGGCGTGGCCGAGCCATGGCGGGATCGGGTCGCCCACCCGATCGCTGCACTGTTTGTTTCATTGCCGGCTTGCCGGATACCCTGGCTCGCCACCCGAGGCGGCCACTTCACTGCTCCTTGATGCCGGCAGGTTTCTACAATGGGTGGGATTACCGATGGACCTCATGATTTCAACCCTTCCCTGCGTCGAACCTGGTTCGTTCCTGACCCTGCACTACCGCCTGGCCGGTCCGCACGGGGACGTCATCAATACCTTCAATGGAAAGCCGGCAACCTTGTCGCTAGGCTCGGGCGTGCTGTCGCCGGCGGTCGAACAGTGCCTGCTGGGAATGGAGGAGGGGGCACGGGCCAGTTTTGAGTTGCCGCCTGGCGCGGCTTTTGGCGAGCGTCAGCCTGCGATGCGGCAATGGGTCGCGCGCAAACTGCTGCGCCAGCTCGGCGACCCGCTTGAAACCTACCAGGTTGGCGATGTGGTTCAGTTTCCCACGCCGGACGGCCAGGGCAGTTATGCCGGAGCGGTGCTGCAGGTGGGCGACGCAGCGGGCGGCGACGGCGTCTTGTTCGACTTCAACCATCCACTGGCGGGCAAGCCTGTGGTGTTCGAAGTGCAACTGATTGGCGTGTTGTGAAAATAGTCGCTGCACTCGAGGAAGTCATTTTGGCCGAGCCGCGCGGCTTTTGCGCTGGCGTGGATCGCGCGATCGAGATTGTCGAGCGGGCCCTGGAAAAATTCGGTGCGCCAATCTATGTGCGCCATGAGATCGTGCACAACACCTATGTCGTCAACGACCTCAAGAACAAAGGGGCAATCTTCATCGAGGAGCTCAGCGATGTGCCGCCGGGTGCGACGCTGGTGTTCTCGGCCCATGGTGTCAGCCGCGCCGTGCACGAGGAGGCCCGGTCCCGGGGTTTTCGGATCTTCGACGCCACCTGTCCGCTGGTGACCAAGGTGCATGTGGAAGTGGCCAAGCTGCACAAGGAGGGTTACGAGTTCATCATGATCGGGCACAAGGGGCATCCCGAGGTCGAGGGTACGATGGGGCAACTCGACGCAGGCATCCACCTGGTCGAGGATGTGGCCGACGTGGCGCGGGTGCAACCGGCACAGACGGCGAAACTGGCCGTCGTGACCCAGACCACGCTCAGTGTGGATGACGCCGCGCAGATCGCCGCCGCGATCACGGCACGATTTCCCAACGCACGCCAGCCCAAGCAACAGGACATCTGTTACGCCACCCAGAACCGCCAGGATGCGGTCAAACTGCTCAGTCCGCAGGTCGACCTGGTGATCGTGGTCGGCAGCCCGACCAGTTCCAACAGCAACCGATTGCGCGAGGTCGCTCGCAAGCTGGGCACCCAGAGCTATATGGTCGACAGTGCCGAGGAAATGCAGGCCGCCTGGTTCGAGGGCTGCCAGCGGGTCGGCCTGACGGCCGGCGCCTCGGCACCCGAGATACTGGTGCGCCAGGTGATCGAGCGCATCAAGGCACTGGGGGCGGTTTCGGTGCGCCGGCTCGACGGCATTGAAGAGACCACCAAGTTCCCGCTGCCAAAGGGCCTCAAGCGGTAGCCTGGCAACGGGCTCATTGGGGACCAGGCGCGTAGCGGCTGGGCTGGGGGCGCTCATTAGAATGGCGCCATGCTAGACATCATTCTCCTGCGCAAAGACCTGGACGCGGCCGTGGCGCGACTGCAGACGCGCAAAAATCCCCAGCCGTTCCTCGATGTGGACCAGTTCCGCACGCTGGAAGCCGAGCGCAAGACCATCCAGACCCGGACCGAGGAACTGCAGGCCCGGCGCAACAGCCAGAGCAAGCGGATTGGGCAGCTCAAGTCCCAGGGCGCGGTCGCGCAGGCGCAGGTCGACACGGTGATGGCTGACGTGGCCTCGATCAAGGATGAACTGGAGGCATCGGCGGCGCGGCTCGAGCAGATCCAGGATGATCTGCAGGCCGTCCTGTTGGCCGTGCCCAACCTGCCGCACGCCAGTGTGCCGGTGGGCGCCAGTGAAGCCGACAACATGCTGCTTCGCAGCTGGGGCACACCACGCACAATGGAATTTGCGGTGCGAGACCATGTCGATATCGGTACGCCCCTGGGGCTTGATTTCGACCTGGGCGTAAAGCTGACCGGGGCCCGATTCACGGTGTTGAAGGGTCCGATCGCGCGGATGCATCGGGCACTGGCCCAGTTCATGCTCGATGTGCAAACGCTGGAGCATGGCTACACCGAGTGCTACACGCCCTACATCGTCAATGCCGACAGCCTGCGTGGCACCGGGCAGTTGCCCAAGTTCGAAGGGGATCTGTTTGCCGCGAAAAAGGGTGGGCAGGAGGCCGAGGACCAGCCGGATACCGCAGCCCTGTACCTGATCCCCACCAGCGAAGTGCCACTGACCAATTTCGTGCGCGACGAAGTGTTGCCGATGTCGGCGCTGCCGCTGCGGCTGACCGCCCACACACCATGTTTCCGCTCCGAGGCTGGCAGCTACGGGCGTGACACCCGCGGCATGATCCGTCAGCACCAGTTCGACAAGGTGGAGATGGTGCAGATCGTCCATCCGGATACAAGTTACGAGGCGCTGGAAGACATGACGCGCCATGCCGAAACGATCCTTCAGCGTCTGGGCCTGCCCTACCGTGTCATGGCGCTGTGTACCGGCGATATGGGACCGAGCTCCGCGCGTACCCATGATCTGGAGGTCTGGCTGCCGGCGCAGAGCACCTACCGCGAGATCAGCTCGGTGTCCAATTGCGAGGCGTTTCAGGCGCGCCGGCTACAGGCCCGATTCAAGAACGCGCAAGGCAAGAACGAATTCGTGCACACGCTCAACGGTTCGGGCCTGGCAGTGGGCCGCACCCTGGTGGCGGTACTGGAGAACTACCAGAATGCCGACGGATCCGTCACCGTGCCGGAGGTCTTGCGGTCCTATATGGGCGGCCTGGAGACGATCACGGCCTGAACCGCGGCCGGGTCGTTGGTCACGACAGGCTGCAGTGCAGTTTGTCGATCTGCCGCACGACCGACTCGGGCTCGGTCCACAGGAAGAAATGGTCCTTGCCCGGCAGCCGCTCGACCCGCATCCAGTCTTTTGGTGCGTATTGCTCCAGGTAGTCGGCGGTACGCGGGTCGACCAGCGGATCCTGGTCTCCCTGCATCGCGATCATCGGGCGCTTGAGTTGCGGCAAGGCCGCTTCCAGGCGTTGCAATTCGGACTGCAGCACCATCATCTCGCGGTTCGAGCGGCTCATCGCGGGCGATAGCACCTGGCGTGCCAGCCAGTTGTCGGCCAGGTGGTTGTACCAGCGCGGCGCTTCCAGCGCGGGTGCCATCGATCCGGCCAGCATCACGCCCCCACACACTTTTTCGGGATGGTCGATCGCCATCCAGGCGATCAGCGGGCCGCCCAATGAATGGCCGACCAATACGGCTGGCGGGCCCGCAGGAATCAGCTCGGCCAGCAATGCGGCCTGGCGCCGCAGGTCCGGCATCACGCCAGCGGCCTCGGAGCGGCCAAAACCCGGCCGATCAATCGCGATGCGCTGGCCAAATCCGTTCAATGCAGGGGTGTTCAGGAAGCTAGCCCAGGACGTCCAGCCGCCGGGCGAACCGTGCACGAACATGATGGGAGTCGGGCCGCTGCCCGGCATCTGCGAGACACCGATCGACAGTCCCTGAACCTGCACGGTGCGCATGTCCGGCCGGCCTGTGGACTGCGGAAACAACTCCTCCACCGTGCCACGGGGCCAGGGTGGCTTGGTGCACGCCGCCAGTTGCAGCAGCGTGGTCAAGATGAGTAGCCAGCGCATGGGCATGGGGCGATGTCGATGACGGCGGACAGTGGGTCTGGTTGAGTCATGCGGTCTCCATCTGGCGAGGGCTGGAAGGCGGTGGTCACCAGTCTGTGGCGAGACAATTTTGTTGCGCCATCGGCTGGGCCAGAGGCATTGTAGGCAGTGCGCTTCATTCATGCAGGCGTCGCCGTTGGGATGGGCGCGGTGGCGGTGGATCAGCCCATCACCCAGATTGGCCTGTTCGGGCATCTTGTCCTGGCAACGCAACATATCGCACGCGACGCCGATTGCGATTTAGCCGCGAGCCGACGGGCTTTGGTGCATATGATCGTATCCGCGCTGCTGGAGCTGGCGAAGGACTCCACGGCCGCCCATGCGGACGCATCCATGCCGCCGCGCATGGGCATCATTTGCAATACCATTGCCCGGCGATCGGGAACAGTCAGGAGTCCGGTGTGAACAAGTCTGTCGCAGCTGCAAGCCCGGTGGTACCGGGTCGGTATCTGGTGTTTGTCGAGCGGCTGGTGCAGGAGCAGTACCAGATGCTGTTGATCGAGGCCGATTCCGAGGATCAGGCACGTGGCAGGGCGCTGGAGCAGTTTTTTGCCGGCAGCGTCGCATATATGAGTTCTACGCAGATCGAGGCGCCAACGGCCCGGGTTCGGCCGGTGCGCGAGAAGCACCTGCGCAAGCTGGCCAGTGACGACGCAGTGCCCGCGCATGCGCAGGAATTCCGCACCTCCGCTCGGTTCGAGGGCGGCGATGCCGAACTGATCCAGCCCTGCGGCCAGTTCCCGGGAACCCATCCGGCCCCGATCACACGGGCTCAGGCGCGGCTGATGTGCCAGAACTTCGAGGCCAGCGGACACTCCAATCACAGTGGCAAGGGCTCGACCCTGTGGGTGATCCTGGAGCATTGCGCCGAAGTCGACATCGCTTACAACCTGCGCGCGATGCCGGGCATGGGTTATTACGTCGAGCGCGCCAAATCGGTCGAGGACGGGCTGGTGCTGCGGATGTCGGTGGAGACCGGGTACGGGCCTTTGCGCGATTGACCACGGGCGCCGGTTTGCGGCTCTGCGTGAGGGTCCTGGGCCCGATGCGACAATCGCTGGCTATCCCCCTTCGTTCTCCCCATGTCTCCAACGGTTCCAGAAATCTCCGTGGTTGTGCCCGTGCACAACGAATCCGGCAACGTCGTCGCTCTGCTGGATGAAATCCAGGCCGCGTTGACCGGTGTTGCGCCGTTCGAGGCCGTATTCGTCGACGACCTGTCCAGTGACGACACTGCCAAAGTGCTGTTGGCATATGCGCGTACCCACCCCTGGCTGGCGGTGCTGCAGCACCGCAACAACAGTGGCCAGAGCACCGCGGTGCGCACCGGTGTGCGCGCAGCGCGAGCGCCGGTGATTGCGACCCTCGATGGTGACGGCCAGAACCGCCCGTCCGACATTCCGGCATTGCTGGCGCGCTGGCGCAGCCTGCAGCAGGGCGTGGCGAACGGGCCGGTGCTGATCGCCGGCTGGCGGGCCAAACGGCTCGATACCTGGCTGCGCCGCCTGTCCTCGCTCCTGGCCAACGGCGTGCGCAGCCGCCTGCTGGGTGACGCGACGCCCGATTCCGGCTGCGGACTGAAGCTGTTCGCGCGCGATGATTTTCTGGACATGCCCTATTTCGATCACATGCACCGCTTCCTGCCGGCTTTGTTCAGGCGCGCTGGCGGCATCGTGGAATCGGTTCCGGTCGCGCACCGCAACCGGGAGCACGGTGAATCGCATTACGGCATCGGCAACCGCCTGTGGGTCGGCCTGGTGGACATCGCGGGCGTGATGTGGCTGCAACGACGAGCCCGCGTGGCGCAGGTGCAACGGCTCAATGCAAAGGACTGATGATGGAAATTGACAAAACCTGGCTGGTGGTCGGCTTGCTCGGACAGGCGCTGTTCTCGGCCCGGTTCGTGGTGCAGTGGTTGTACAGCGAGAAGGTCAAGAGGAGCGTGATTCCCACTGCGTTCTGGTATTTCAGTGTCTGTGGTGGCGCGACCTTGCTCGCCTACGCGATCCACCGGGAGGACCCGGTATTCATCATCGGCCAGGGCGCCGGCCTGTTCGTGTATTTTCGCAATCTGCAGTTCCTGTGGCGCGATCGTGGCATGAAGGCGCCCGAATGATGCGTGTAGCGCATGCCGGTTCCACGGTTTTGCCTGCTGCTGCCCCCGACGCACACGACCGTCGCCTCTTCTGGTGGCTGATGCTGGTGGCATTGGTGGTGCTGGGTGCCGGCATCGGCCTGCGCGATCCCTGGCCATCGGACGAGCCGCGCTTCACGCTGGTGGCCAAGCACATGGTGGAGTCCGGCGACTGGTTGTTCCCGCACCGCGGCAACGAGTTGTATTCGGACAAGCCGCCGATGCTGATGTGGCTGGAGGCCGCGGCGTTCCAGTTGGTCGGCAACTGGCGCATCGCCTTCCTGCTGCCCTCGCTGCTGGCCGGCATGGTGACGCTGATCCTGACCTGGGACCTGGGGCGACGTCTGTGGAGCCCTCGCGTCGGCCTGTTCGCGGCGGCAGCGGTGCTGGTGACATTCCAGTTCGCATACCAGGTCAAGCGGGCGCAGATCGACCCGCTGGTCATGATGTGGATCACGCTGGCCAACTGGGGTCTGCTGTTGCACCTGCTCAAAGGACCGAACTGGCGTGCGTACTGGCTTGGCTGCTTCGCGGCCGGCCTGGGGGTGATCACCAAGGGCGTCGGCGTGCTCGCGTTGCTGATGCTGCTGCCTTATCTGCTGGCACGTGCGCGTGGCTGGCATGGTGTCAACCGTGTGCCCGCGTCGGCCTGGCGCTGGGCTGGCGGTGCTCTGGCATTCCTGCTGGCGATTGCGCTGTGGCTGGTGCCCATGCTGTTGGTGGCCCACGCGCGCGGCACGCCCGAATACCTGGCCTACGTCAATGACATCTTGCTGCAGCAAACGGCTAAACGCTATGGCGGCTCGGTCGGCGGGCACTCACAGCCGTTTTGGTATTACCTGCCGGTATTGGTATTGCATTTTTTCCCGCTGTCGCTGGCCTACCTGGGCGCCTGGCGCTACTGGATTCGCAGTCTCGGTAACCGCGATGCCCGTGTATTGCTGCTTCTGGGTTGGTCGGTGCTGGTGGTCTTCTTCTTCAGCCTGGCCGGCGGCAAACGCGAGGTCTACCTGATGCCCATCTTGCCGATGCTGGCGCTGGCGCTGGCGCCAACGCTGCAAGCGAGCGTGCAGGCGCGGTGGATGCGGTTGATGGCGTGGTTCGCCGCCTTTGTGGCTGGTGCGGTGCTGCTGGGTGGGGGCATCTGGGCCCTGCAGGGCCACTGGACCAGCATGCAGCAGCAGATCAGCGAGCGCGGCCTGGCCAATGATGGGCGCGGCCTGTGGTGGATGGGTATCAGCATGGGCGCTGTGTTCTTGCTCGCCGCCGTGGCTTTTCGACCGCGACGGGGCCTGCATGCCTTGACGGGGGGCATGGCTGGATTCTGGATTATCTGGGGTGTCTGGGCCTCGGCACAGCTCAACGACTCGAATTCTGCGGTGGGGGTGATGCGCCGGGCTGGGGAAATTGCCGGCCCGCAGGCACAGATCGGTCTAGTGGCGTGGAAAGAGCAAAACCTGCTGATGGCGGATCGTCCGGTTGCCACGTTTGGTTTCAAGCGGCGCTGGGAATCGCAGTATGCGCAGGCGGTGCAATGGCAGTCCGAAGTGCCCGGGCAGCGCTGGATCTTTGCGCTACGCGATGCGGTCGGCGCCTGCGTGGACCCGGACAAGGCACAGGTCGTCGGTTATGCGAATCGCCGCTTGTGGTGGATCTTCCAGGCCGATGCAGTACGCCCCAACTGTGTGCCGCAGATCGACCCGGCCGCAGAACGCTGGGACAGCACCTACGCCAGGCAGGACGACAACTGATGGGGGGTGAATGCGCCGGCCTGGATCATCCGGCCAGTGCGACCGGGTCCAGAGCAAGCAGCAATCGGAAAGCCCACGTCAGAAGCAGCACCAGCGCCAGGCCGCCCAACCCGATCCCAAGCCAAAGCCCAGCCCGGCCGAGCAGGCTTTTCAGGCGACCACGCCAGGTGAACCTGAGACCGGCGGCTTGGCATGATCGGCAGATGTTCTCGTTGTAGCGATTGCGGTGGCAATCCTTGCGCGGCAAAGAGGCCTTGCACGCGCAACAGGTTACTTGCATGCCAATGCCTTTCGAAAAAGTGGCAACAGGCCTGCCGAGATCGACTCGCCAGCGGGGAGTCCAATCCCGACGCTTATCATCCGCGACGTTCGGTACTGTTCGTGGACCCCGTGCCTCAAGCTTACGCCATGCCGTGCGTACGTGGCCCTTTGCAGCGCTTGCTCAATCTAGCCTGCACATGCGCATGGGTGTGTCCGGGCCTTTGCACAGGATCGTTTGAATGCAACATGTTATGACGGAAAAAGCCGCGTCGGCAGGTTTGATCACATTGGCGCGCCCGCGCGCCCTCAATGCGCTGTCGCTCGATATGATCCGGGCGCTGACGGCCACCCTGCTGCAGTGGCGCGAGGACGCAGATGTGCGCGTCGTCGCGATACGCGGCGCCAGCAGGCATCCGTCAGACCTGTCGGCGTATCTGCCGTTCGGCGCCTTCTGCGCGGGTGGCGATATCCGCTTTTTTCATCAGGCGGCATTGGCGGGCGATCCCGCACTGGAGGATTTTTTTACCGAAGAGTACCGCCTCAACTACCTGATCCACCACTACCCCAAGCCCTTGCTGGCCTTCATGGACGGCATTGTCATGGGGGGTGGTATGGGCATTGCCCAGGGAGCGGGGATACGGATCGTCACCGAGCGCACGAAGATTGCCATGCCCGAGACCGGCATCGGCCTGTTCCCGGATGTGGGTGGTGGCTTTTTTCTGAGCCGATGCGCCGGGCATCTGGGCGAGTACCTGGCCTTGACCGGTTGCATGCTGAATGGCCGTCAGGCGGTTCTCGCCGGGCTGGCTGACTACTGTGTTCCTTCGCGGGAACTAACGCCATTGTGGGCGGGTATCGCCGACGGTTCCTTGTCCGCCGAAGGTGTGCTGTCGCGCCGGATCGCAGACTTTGCTCTGACGCCCGATGCGATTGCGTCATGGCCACCGGCGGGGGTCGACCGGATTTTTGGCCTGGGTAGTGTGGGCGACATCATGCGCGCGCTGCAGGCCGACGAGCCAGACGATGCCTGGGCCCGCGAGACGGCGGCTGTGCTAGCGCAACGCAGCCCGTTGATGCTGCATGTCACGCTGGAGCAAATTCGTCGGGCGCGCACGATGGATCTGGCGAGCGCATTGCGGATGGAACGTGACATGGTCCGCCGATGTTTTCATCCAGTTCATCTGGGGCGGTCCGGCGCGCATGTCGAGGTGGTCGAGGGTGTACGGGCGCTGGCGGTAGACAAGGACCACCATCCGCGCTGGAACCCGGCCCGGATCGAGGACGTTGCCGCCGGCATGGTGGCCCCGTTTTTTGACAGCCCATGGCCTGCCCATGCGCATCCCTTGCGCGATTTGACCGGATGACTGCGGTGTGGGCGTGCAAAATTCCAACACTGTTGCCGGAAATCTGGATCGGCCTCGGGCGCCGACGACTTCGTCCTGGACAATACCGGCGGTGCGGGATAATCCGGCAGTTTGCCCAGTCCAGGTGCAACGCATTGCAAACAACCCGAGTCTTCAGGAGATCCCATGCAATCCAGCCAATTTGTCAAAACCTTGACTGCCCTGCTGTTGGCGGTTTTTCTGGCCGCGTGCGCAGGCACCAGCGACCAGGAAAGTGCCGGCGAGTTCATCGACGATACGGTCTTGACGACCCGCATCAAGGCTGCGCTGGTCAAAGACCCGGGCGTCAGCGCACTGGACGTCAATGTCGAGAGCTTCAAGGGTGCCGTCCAGTTGAGCGGCTTTGTCAAGACCGCAGCCGAGCGCGAGCGCGCGATCAAGATCGCGAATGACGTGCCTGGCGTGACCCAGGTCTTTGACTCGATCCAGATTCGCTGAAGGCTGCGGGCCTGAAATGAGGCCGCAGGCGTGCCGGCCTGTGGACCGCTGACCGATGTATCGGCAGCCATTCGGGATCGGCGGTTGTCGGGCGTATCGGCCGTGCTTGGCGAATCTCTTGTTCGATCGTTGGCGACACCGTGAAAGCGGCGTCACGCGTCGCATTTCTGCATAAGGACATTGGCTCCGCCATGCGCGTGAGCCAGACGACCCGAAACCGTCGGGCCAGGCGCTGCGCGGATGGTCAGTTCAGCATGCGGACCATCTAGCCATTATCTTGGCCGCTACAGCTTGTCACTCCCGGGTGGGCTGGGTACATCCCGAACTTCATGCGCCGGCACGTCGACCACGTCGGCGGATGGGCGTGCATGGGCCCCGGATGGGCCAGTTCTGCCATGCCAGGCACCGCGGGTATAGCGAGCCGAGGTCTGGCGAAACCGGCCAAAAATCTTCGCCGGGTCGGGCTTGCGACCGGTAACGACCGACCAGATGGTCACCACCAGCATGATGATCAGTGTGGCCAGCAACAGGCTGATGATGAAAACCGCCGCGGCGAGGATCAATACCAGCCGGAGCACACCACGCGCGACACGCTCAAGAAAGTTGGTGGATTCGATCATGGGCGTTGGAGCCGGCATGGCAAGAGACAATAGCGGTAAATATTTGAAGTCAATGCGGGCAGCGGCTCGATCATGGCACAGCAGGCAAAGCAACTGCAACCCCATTATTCCGCAATGGGTGTCGTCCTGTCCCCTTGCCAGGCGGCGCGTGCCGTATCGGCGCCAGCGGCCGATGACGCCACAGGAAGCATGGAGCGCAGCGGTGCGCCATCGGCTGCTATGCTGGTTGCGTCCGATTGCGTTTGTCATTTATTGATATGCCTGGTGCCCTTATGAAAACCGCATACCGTTACTTTTTTCGTGGCCTCATCACCTTCTTGCCGGTGGCGCTGACGGTGTATCTGCTGTTCCTGTTTGTGGCAGGCGCGGAGTCGATGGCCGTATGGCTGATCCGGCCGCTGATCGGCGATTTCTATATTCCGGGTGTCGGCCTGGTGTTCGGGGTGGGGCTGATTCTTGCGCTTGGGTTCCTGGTTTCGCAACCCTATGCATCGCGGATGTTTTCCTGGCTCGAGCTGCCGTTCACCAAATTGCCGGTGGTCAAGAGCATCTATTCATCGCTGAAAAATTTCGCCGACTACTTCTCGCCAAACCAGAACACCAGCCAGCAGGTTGTCGTGTTGCGCATGCCAGGGCATGAACTGGCCATCGTCGGACTGGTCACGCGACAGACCATGCGGGGGCTTCCGTCCCCGCTGGCAGAGAGCGAACGGGTGGCGGTCTATTTGCCCATGGGTTACAACATTGGCGGTTACACGGTGTTTGTTCCGCGGGCCTGGACGGAGCCATTGGACATGACGGTGGAAGAGGCCATGCGGTCCTCGCTGATCGCGTGGATGTCGTCCAGCCGGGGTGCGTCGTGACCGAACCATCGGCCCGGTCAGGCGCGTTTCGATCGCGCGTGTCCGGTCTCCAGCGAGGCCGGGGCCGGACGGGTTAAAGTGTGAAGGACGGGACGGGGCTTTTCGGACCCGGTCCGCAATACGAGGAGGTTCGATGTTTCCCGAATTTCGCGACAAGATCACCCAGCTCAAGACCACCGACCACCATTTCATGCGCCTGTTCGAACAGCACAACGCGCTGGACCAGAAGGTCCTGAACATGGAGGCCAGCATCACGCCCGCCACCCATGAAGAGATCGAGACTCTCAAGAAGGAAAAGCTGCTGGTCAAGGACCAGCTGTACGCCATCCTGAAAAAGACCTGAATCGAACCGCCTGGCCCTTATTGCTCGATGATCCCGGGCCAAGAGAGACTTGCCCGAACGGTTTGGCAACAGTGCGTTTCCGGAACTCTCGCCCGAGGACACTGTGCGCAACAGTGTCGGTTCGCACGGGCCTGCGAACCGAAGTCTGTCCACACAAGGGCAGATCGAGATGGGCGCGCAGTGGGGTGCTGGCTTTGACCGGTTGACGGGTCGCAGGCCGGTCTGAGCACGGCCTATTGCAATTGCCATTGAGTTGCCGCCGCTCTAGCCCCCGCCCTTGCGTCTTGTCCCATTTGGTTGTTTGGCTGGCCCTGTGCGGGTAAATACCTATCCCCTGTAATTTGTTTAACGCTAATATGCGTTTACATTGATATTATGATTTTAAGATAGATGGCCGGCGAGTTGGTAGACAAGGTTTTCGAGATGGCGGCCGAGCCTTTGCTTTGCTGTCCACGCCGGCTCGGCTGGGTATCGTTTGCGCCCTGTACGAAGGCGAGCGGAACGTGACCGATCTGATGCGGTGTGTCGGAGTCAGCCAGTCCAACATGTCCCGCCATCCGGGCATGTTGTACCGCGGTGGCTTTGTCGGCCGCGGGCGATCCGGGGCGCAGTGCTATTGCCGGGTCATCAGCCAACGCGCGCAGCGGTTGCGCAGCGCGATAGGGCATGGGCAGGGCGGATTGAAGGGGTCGGGATGATCCGCAGGGCCGCTCTCAAGGCGAATTCCGCAGTGCGCAGCACGAAGGTACCGCAGTGGGCAATAGCCGTTTGCACCGGTTTGATCGAGGAGGATTGTCAGTGAATATGGATTCGAGCGGGCCTGGGCGGTTGCTCAGGGCGCCGGAGAATTTTCTGGATCGGGCGGCTGTTGGGCAGGTCATGGCGGGGCGGCGCGATTTCCTGCGTCAGGCCTTCGTCGCTGCGGGTGCGGCTGCAGTGGCGGCCGCGCCGGCCCGTGCCGCCGCCGCTACGCCTGCCTCTGCAGGCGATCCGAACGTGCTTGATTTGCCTGCCCATACCAGGGGACTGGGTCAGCCGGTGGTCACTGATGGATACGGCAAGCCGTCGCAGTACGAGTCCAATGTGCAAAGGCGCCAGAGCCCGGGCCTGACCCAGACTGCGCAATCGTCGGTGTCGTTTGCGCCGCTGCAGTCGCTGTTTGGCATCGTCACGCCGAGCGGTCTGCACTTCGAACGCCATCATCAGGGCTGGTGGGACGTGGACCCCGCCAAGCACCGACTGATGGTCAACGGTTCGGATGCCAGCTTGCTCAGGAAGCCGCAGATTTTCACCGTCGATGATCTGATGCGCTTGCCGTCGGTGTCGCGGTTCCATTTCATTGAATGCGGCGCCAATACCGGTATGGAGTGGGGCAATGTCGCGGTGCCGACCTGCCAGTACACCCATGGGATGCTCAGCTGCAGCGAGTTCACCGGTGTGCCGCTGCGCCTGGTGCTGGACATGTGCGGTGTCGATACCCGACGCGCCCGTTTCGTCTTGGCTGAGGGTGCCGACGGTTCCTCGATGACGCGCACCGTACCGATGGAGCTGGTCGAGAGCGGCGAGGTACTGCTCGCCTATGGTCAGAACGGCGAGATGCTGCGACCGGAGAACGGCTATCCGTTGCGCCTGGTCGTGCCCGGCGTTCAGGGCGTCAGCTGGGTGAAGTACCTGCGTCGGATCGAGGTCGGCGACAAGCCCTACGCCAGCAAGGACGAGACGCTGCATTATGTCGACCTGATGCCCGACGGTCGGCATCGCCAATACACCAGCACGCAGGAATGCAAGAGCGTCGTGACGACGCCATCGGGTGGCCAGGTGTTGGTGGGCCAGGGCTTCTACAGCATCAGCGGTCTGGCCTGGTCGGGCCGCGGCAAGGTCAAGCGGGTGGACGTATCGGTCGATGGCGGACGCAATTGGCGCACAGCCCGACTGGAGTCGCCGGTCATGTCCAAATGCCTTACCCGTTTCAGCCTTGATTGGGTGTGGAATGGCATGCCGGCGCTGGTTCAAAGCCGGGCCGTCGACGAGACCGGCTATGTGCAACCGAGCTATCGCCAATTGCGCGCGGTGCGTGGGACACGGTCGATCTACCACAACAACGCGGTGCAGACCTGGTTGGTGCAAGAAGGCGGGGAAGTAAAGAATGTCCAGCTTTCCTAGTCTGCTGCTTGGTCTGATGCTGATGGCCGTTGCGCCGGCACACGCGCAGACGGCGCCCCATTCGGGAATCGGCCGTGCCGCGACCCCAGCCGAACTAGCCGCATGGGACATCGACGTGCGACCCGATTTCAAGGGTCTGCCAGCGGGTTCGGGCAGCGTGGCGCAGGGGATGATTGTCTGGGAAGGCAAATGCGCGTCCTGCCATGGCGTCTTCGGCGAAAGCAACGAGGTATTTGCGCCATTGACAGGAGGCACGACCAAGCAGGACATTCGGACCGGACGCGTGGCGCGGTTGACGGATCGGGCGTTTCCGGGCCGCACGACAATGATGAAGCTGGCCCATCTGTCGACGCTATGGGACTACATCAACCGGGCCATGCCCTGGAACGCACCCAAGTCGCTGACGACCAGCGAGGTCTATGCCGTGACGGCGTACCTGCTCAATCTGGGTGGCGTACTGCCCGAAAGCTTTACGCTGTCTGATCAGAACTTCGCCGAAGTGCAGGAAATGTTGCCCAATCGCAATGGCTTGGCTACCGACCATGGTTTGTGGCCGGGCAAGACGCTGGGCTCGCGCACGCCGGATGTTGCCGCAGTGGCCTGCATGAAGGACTGTGAGACCTTTGCCACGGTGACCTCGAGCCTGCCGGATTTTGCCCGCAATGCCCACGGCAACCTGGCCGAACAGAACCGGCTGGTGGGGCCGCAGCGCGGCGCCGATACGGCCATGGCTGCGTCAGCGCCCGGCCTGGCTACCAGCGTTGCGGCGATAGCGACGACACCCTCGTCTGCGCGCGCGTCGCCACCTCCCGCAGTTGCGACGACGGCGCTCGCTGCGCCCAAGCAGGCCGCCGCAAAGCCGACTGGCGATGCCGTCAGCGCGACGGCGTTGACGCAAAAATATGCCTGCGTGGCCTGCCATGGCATGGATAGGAAGATCCTGGGCCCTGGTTTTCAGGAGGTGGCGAAAAAATACGCTGCGCGCGCGGACGGTGCCCAGTACCTGGCGACCAAGATCAGGGTGGGCAGCTCGGGCATCTGGGGTGCGATGCCGATGCCGCCGCAGTCGCTCAGTGCGGCGGAGGCGAATCAGATCGCCCAATGGTTGATGGATGGAGCGCGAAAATAGACCCGACCTAGGGAAGTTCCCTAGGGTCGAATAATTTTGGTTAATTAGAATATGCGGATAAAGGAGTCAGTTATGCACACGCGTCGGGATGCCCTCTTTCATTCGGCCAAGCTTGCCGCCATGCTGGCGACACTCGGCCTGTTGCCGAATCTGGCCCTGGCCCAGGCCGGCGCCTACAACAGCGCGGCCTTCGAGGCCAAGACCATGGCCGATCTGGTCAAGGCGCTCGGTGGCAGCGCGCCGGTCGCGAGCAAGGATGTCACTGTCACTGGCCCCGACATCGCCGAGAACGGCGCGGTCGTGCCGGTTGGCGCGGCGAGCACATTGTCCGGTGTCAAGCGCCTGCTGATCCTGGTCGAAAAGAACCCGTCGCTGATGGCGGCCATGTTCGACATGTCCGACGCCGTCGAGACCAATGTGTCGACCCGGGTCAAGATGGGGCAGTCGTCGAATGTGTATGCGGTGGCGATGATGGCTGACGGCAAGATGCTGTTCGCGCAAAAAGAGGTCAAGGTTACGCTGGGTGGTTGCGGCGGTTGAGCGGGTGAGGCCGCGCACGCCAACCTGATCGACCTACAACGACATACCGACAGCAATTACAGGAGAAAGACATGGCAGATCCAATGCGCATTCGCGCGCAGGCCGCAGGTGGCAACGCCACAGTGCGGGTACTCATGGCACATGAAATGGAAACGGGTCAGCGCAAGGACTCTGCGGGCAAACCCATCCCGGCCTGGCACATCCAGCACGTCACCGCGCAACTCAATGGCGCAACCGTGATGACGGCGCAATGGGGCCCGGCGGTGTCGAAGAACCCGTTCCTGCAGTTCGTGGTCAAGGGTGCCAAGGCCGGCGACAAGGTCTCGATCACCTGGGTGGACAACAAGGGCGATAAGCGGACCGACGAGGCCGCTGTCTCGTGAGCGCCCCCAACCCTGGCTGCGCCAGGCCCCCCGAGGGGGTGCAAGAAAACTTGGGAGCGGCCCGGCGTTTTCTTAGGAGCCGCTGTTCGGGACTGCCCGTGCTGTAAAGGCTGGGTGATTCGAAACCGTGCCGTCGCCGATTCCAGGGCTGCGGACCGCAAGGCAATTGAAGCGAGAGGACACTATGAAGCTGACATGGATCATGACGGTATTGCTGGCCTGGGCATTGGGTGCCGGCGCGCAAACCAAGTCGACGGCGGAGGGCATTGCCGAATACCGCAAGATGCTGGAGGACGGTAATCCGGCTGAACTCTTCGAAGCAAAGGGCGAAGAACTCTGGAAGAAGAAGCGCGGTCCGAAGAATGCGTCGCTGGAGCAATGTGATCTTGGGCAGGGGCCTGGCACCGTCAAGGGCGCTTTCGTTCAGTTGCCGCGCTATTTCGCCGACACCGATCGCGTGCAGGATCTCGAGTCGCGCTTGCTGACCTGCATGGAGTCGCAGCAAGGGCTGGATGCGGCAGCGATCGCCAAGACGTCCTTTGGCCGCGGTGAGCAGGCGAACATCGAGTCGCTCGTGGCCTATGTTTCCGGCGCATCGCGCGGCATGAAGTTCAGTCTTCCCCAGCGGCACGCGAAGGAAAAAACCTTGTACGAGGTGGGCAAGAGTGCCTTCTTCTACCGCGCCGGCCCGTACGACTTTGCCTGCGCGTCATGCCACAGCGAGGACGGCAAGCGGATTCGCATGCAGGACCTGCCGGACCTGACCAAGAATCCGGGTGACGGCGTCGGGTTCGCCGCATGGCCGGCATATCGGGTTGGTAATGGCGAGTTGTGGGGCATGCAGCGCCGTTTGAATGACTGTTTCCGTCAGCAGCGTTTTCCGTATCCGGGTTACGCCTCCGACGTCACGATCGCATTGGGCGTCTACATGGGTGTGAACGCGAAAGGCGCTGAGTCGATCGCGCCAGGCCTCAAACGTTGAAGGGGAACTGCAGATGAACAAGAAACACATCACACGTGCGGCCTGCCTGGCTGCGGCGAGCGCCCTGGCCGGTTGCGCGGTGGTCGCGCCGGCGCCCAACTATGACGTGATGCTCGCGTCCATGATGCAGTCCTCGTTCCGCGACCAGGGCATTGCCAAAGTGGATCGGCTGCAGCAGGATGCGTCGAACGCCGAATGTTCCAAGGCCCAAGGCAAGGACCTGCCCGACGCGTTGGCCAAGGCCATCGAGGCTGCCAACCTCAAGACGATCCAGATGCCGGCCGGTGGAAAGTTCATCGGCGACTGGAAGGCCGGGGAAAAGCTGGCGCAAAACGGGCGCGGCATGACCTGGTCCGACGGCTCGGCAGACACCAGCGCCAATGGCGGCAATTGCTACAACTGCCACCAGCTCGACAAGGCCGAGATCTCCTATGGCACGATTGGCCCGAGCCTGTATAACTACGGCAAGATCCGCGGCGTCACTGATCCTTCCAGCGCCGCGGCCAGGCCGATCGTCGATTACACCTGGGGCAAGCTCTACAACGCCAAGGCGTACAACGCCTGTTCGGCGATGCCGCGTTTCGGGCATGCCGGCATGCTTGACGAGAATCAGCTCCAGCACCTGATGGCATTGCTGCTCGACCCGAAGTCGCCGGTTAACCAATAGGCCGGGCCCACAAACCCGCCTGCGCGCGGGTATTGTTCCAGGAAATATATCATTGATTGCTGATTCATGAATTTGTCCAAGCGCGAGTTTATGCAGGTCCTGGGCGCGGCTTCCGTGGCCGGCATGGGGCTGGCGCGCTACGCTGAGGCCGACGCTGCCACGGCCCAGGCAGGGCTGTACGAGCTGCCATCGTTCGGCAACGTGTCGTTTTTGCACATGACCGACTGTCACGCGCAGCTCAAACCCAGCTATTTCCGCGAGCCCAGCGTCAATATCGGCGTTGGATCGATGCAGGGGCAGCTTCCCCATCTGGTGGGCGAGCACCTGCTCAGGCGCGCGGGCGTGGCGGGCGGGACTCGCCTGGCACATGCCTACACCTACCTGGACTTTGAACGCGACTCGCGCCGGTACGGCAAGGTAGGTGGGTTCGCTTATCTGACGACCCTGGTCAAGCAGCTCAAGGCCAGCCGCCCGGGCGCACCGTTGCTCGATGGGGGTGACACCTGGCAGGGATCGGCTAGCGCTCTGTGGAGCAACGCGCAGGACATGGTCGATGCCTGCAAGCTGCTGGGCGTGGACATCATGACCGGTCATTGGGAGTTTACCTACGGCATGGAGCGGGTGAAGGAGATCGTCGAGAAGGATTTCAAGGGCAAGGTAGAGTTCCTGGCGCAGAACATCAAGA
Organism: Rhodoferax sp.; assembly: GCA_031396205.1. GTDB lineage: Bacteria > Pseudomonadota > Gammaproteobacteria > Burkholderiales > Burkholderiaceae_C > CAISIP01. The sequence continues at coordinate 95,508 of JANNKH010000006.1, read as the reverse complement.
CCGCGGATTTCGGCGACCCGGTGTTCAAACCCTACACGATGCGCGAGATCAACGGCGTGTCCTGCGCCATCATCGGGCAGGCGTTTCCCTACACCCCGATCGCGAACCCGCGCTACCTGGTCGCTGACTGGAGTTTCGGCATCCAGGACGAGAACATGCAGAAGATGGTCGACGAGGTGCGTGCCAAGGGCGCAAAGGTCGTCGTGCTGTTGTCGCACAACGGCATGGACGTCGACCTGCAGATGGCCAGCCGGGTGCGCGGCATCGACGCCATCTTCGGCGGCCATACCCATGATGGCGTGCCGGTTGCCGTGCCGGTAGCCAATGCAGGCGGCAAGACCCTGGTGACGAATGCCGGCAGCAACGGAAAATTTCTGGGCGTGATGGATTTCGACGTGAAGGGCGGCGCCATCGTCGATTTCCGCTACCGCTTGTTGCCGATCTTCGCGAACCAGCTCAAGGCCGATCCACAGATGGACGCCCTCATCACGCGGGTGCGCCAGCCCTACGAAGCCAAGTTGTCGGAGAAACTCGCGGTGACGGACGGACTGCTGTACCGTCGCGGCAATTTCAACGGTTCCTGGGACCAGTTGATCTGCGATGCGTTGATGCAGGTGCAGGGCGCCGAGATCGCGTTCTCGCCGGGCTTCCGCTGGGGTACGTCGCTGTTGCCCGGTGCCACCATCACCCGCGAACTGATGATGGACCAATTGGCGATTACCTATCCGTATGCGACGGTCAACGACATGACCGGCGACACGATCAAGACGGTGCTGGAGGACGTGGCCGACAACCTGTTCAATCCGGACCCTTACTACCAGCAGGGCGGTGACATGGTGCGGGTGGGCGGGCTCAGCTATACCTGTGATCCGGCGCAGGCGATGGGCAAGCGCATCTCGGACATGCGCCTGGGTGGGAAGCCGATCGAGCCGGCCAAGGCCTACAAGGTTGCCGGCTGGGCGCCGGTTGCGCAGGAGGCGCGCGATGCACCGGGAACCAAGCCGGTCTGGGATGTCGTGGAGACCTGGTTCAAATCCCAGGGCGGCCGTGTCAAGGCCCGCAAACCCAATATTCCCAAACTGATTGGCGTCCAGGGCAATTACGGACTGGCGACCTGATGCAATTGCTCGCTCTCGAGAGGACAAACATGCAAAGTACTCGCAGGGTTGCGGTCGGAGTCAAGACGTTGTTGCTTGCATGTGTGCTGGCGGCCGCGACCGTGGGCGCGCAGGCACAAGGCGCCAGCAGTACTTTCAGCGTCAAGTTGATGACGCCTGAAACCGCGCAGCGTGCTGCCAAGGCGGCATTGGACGAATGCCGACGGCAGGGCTATCAGGTCACGGTGGCGGTGGTGGACCGATTTGGCATCCTGCAGGTATTGCTGCGCGACCGATTCGCCGGCGCCCATACGGTTGGCGTGGCCAGTGACAAGGCGTGGACCGCGGCCAGTTTTCGGATCGCCACCGGCGCACTGGCTGACGAGACCCAACCAGGCAAGCCAATGGGTGCGTTGCGGTCGCACCCGCGGGTGCTTGCGGCGGGAGGCGGGCTGGTCATCGAAAGTGGCGGTTCGCTGCTGGGCGCCATCGGCGTTTCCGGTGCCCCCGGAGGTGACGCCGATGACTCCTGTGCCAAGGCCGGTATTCGCGCCATTGCCGATGCATTGGAGTTGCAAGGGTAAATCCGTATACAAGCACTTGCTTATTTTCAGGCATACAGGCGCACAATGGGTCTGTGACTGCACAGCCGATTGGCTGGCGACGACTGGGGTCGTATCCGCGCCCTGCAAAGTGATATTTCAAAGGAGTACGACATGCCCATCTGGAAAACGCTTGGTGCCATGGCGCTTGGTTTCGCCACCACCGCCGCCCTGGCACAGGACACGGTGGCCTACCACATCAACGATGCGGCCGAACAGGCGCTCGGCAGCCTGCGCAACATCAAAAACCATTTGGATACCGACCCATCCGCCAAGATCACGGTTGTGTCGCATGCGACCGGTGTGGATTTCCTGATGGAAGGGGCCAAGGACAAGAATGGCGCCCTGTTTGCCGGCCCGGTGGCCGCGCTCAAGGCCCGGGGCGTGAACTTCGAGATCTGCGAGATCACGTTGGCCAATCGCAACCTGAAGAAATCACAATTCATCCTGGAGGCGGATTTCACGCCCTCGGGTGTGGTTCGGCTGGCCAAGTTGCAGAAACAGGGATTCGCTTACATCAAGCCATGAACGCGACGCCTGCCTGCGCTGCACAAGGAGGACAGCAGACGTCCGGTGGAGGCCCGCCCCAGCCAGGGCGGTTCACCGGTTGCCGAACGGTGTGTCAGCCCAGCGTGTCTGCCCAGATATTGCGGGCCCAGGCCATCGCGTAGTTTGCTTCCTGTTCCGAGCGCGCAGCGGACACGCCGCCCGAACCGGGCACCGTCTTGAAGGTCTTTTCGGCCGCCGCATATTCGTGCACGCTGGCCACGTGAATGACTTCCGACGGGCTCACGAAGCTATAGCAGGTATTGGTGAGCATCGGCTGGCTGTTGACCTCCAATCCCTTGATCCTGGCCACGATGGCCGCCGCGGCGACCTTGGCCTGGTTGTTGGCCATGTGGCCGGACTTCGGCATCGCGGGAGCGCTCTGGGTCGAATCACCGAGCACATGGACGCCCGGCGCGGCAGTCGATTCAAAGCTCAGAAAATCGACATGGCACCAACGCGCGTTGGCGTTGGCCAGTCCCGCCTGTACCGCCAGGGCGCCCGCGCGCATCGGCGGAACGACGTTGAGCACATCGGCCTTGACGTCGTCCTGAACATCGAACTTCAGCGTGCGGGTGCGCGCGTCGATCGCAACGGCTTTGTGCTGTCCGCGGTACTCCAGCAGTCCGGGATACAGGTCGGCCCATGCTTTCTTGAACAGCGGTCCCTTGGAGGTGACGTCCTGGTTGGCGTCCAGCACCAGCACCTTGGACCGGGGTTTGTGCTTCTTGAGGTAAGCAGCCACCATGCTGGCGCGTTCGTAGGGCCCCGGTGGGCAGCGGTAGGGCGCCTCCGGTATCGACAATGCATAGACGCCGCCATCGCGCATCGCCTGCAATTGCAGGAACAGCGCCTGGGTCTCGGGCCCGGCCTTCCATGCATGCAGGATCTGCCCGTCGGCGTTGGCCTGGCGCAGCCCTTGCACCGCGTCCATCAGCAGTTCAACGCCCGGCGACAGCACCAGGGTGTCGTAGCGGATATCCGACCCGCCCGCCAGGCGCACGGTCTTGCGGCCCGCATCGATGACCGTTGCCGTGTCATGCACGACCGATATGCCGTGACGGCCGCGCAGCCCATCGTAAGAACTTGTGATATCGGATAGCTGGCGCACGCCGCCCACCACCAGGTTGGAGATCGGGCAGGAGACAAAGCTCCGGCTGGACTCGACCAGTACCACGTCGACACTGTTGCCCGAGAACAGACGAATGTACTTGGCCGCTGTGGCGCCGCCGTATCCCCCCCCGACCACGACGACCTTGGCACTGGCCGGTATACCCGAGCTGGTTGCGCATCCAGCCACCGTGGCCAGCATGCCGGCGCCCGCGACGCATTTGATCAATTGACGACGTTGCATACCGTTCCCTTATTGCTGAGTGGCAAAGAATGCGGCCAATGCCTGGATCTGCGCGTCGCTGTAGCCTTTGGCGAGCTGGTGCATGACCGTTGCAGGTCGGCCGCCACTGCGAAACGCCTGCAACTGCGCGACGATGAATTCACGTGACTGGCCTGCAAGCCGGGCGCTGCCGGAACCCGGTACGGCGCGCCCGTCGGTGCCGTGGCAATTGGCGCATGTGGCCGCAAGCGCGCGGGTATGGAGTTCTTGCGCGGTTTGAGCCAGGGCGCCGGTGCACAGCAGGCCGACGGCAAGCACCCCGCTGCGTAAGCCAAGGCGGGAACTACGGGACTGCAACATGGCGGGCGACTCCTGTTTGTCGGAACGTTGATGAAGTAAAGCCGATCGCCTTGTCGGGCGCGATGGCTGAATTGTTGTGATAGCAGATTCTGCGCGAGTATCATCCTATACGGATATAGTGAATACCCTCGACAAAGGAATCCATGGTTTCACCCGATTTCGCAGCAAGCTGCCGGCGTTGGTCGGGCGCGCTGATCGCGGTGTTCAGCGCGCTGGGCCCCGGATGGGCGTTCGCCGAGCGAGCCGTGCAGGCGCGCCAGGTGGCCGAGCATGTGTGGGTCGTGCAGGGAGAGACCGCTCTTGGCTCGTCCGCCAATCGCAACTTCATCTCCAACGCTGGTTTTGTCGTGACCGAAGAGGGCGTTGTCGTGATCGACGCGTTGGGCTCGCCGGCGCTGGCGCATGAGCTCATTGCCGAGATCCGACGCGTTACGCCCAGGCCGATCCGCCATGTGGTGGTGACCCATTTTCATGCCGATCATATCTACGGGCTGCAGGCGTTCAAGGCGGCCGGTGCCGAAATATGGGCCCACTCCGCAGGCCGCGCCTACCTGAATTCAGAAACCGCGCAACTGCGCCTGCAGGCGAGCCGCATGGAACTGGCGCCATGGATCAACGAGCAGACCCGATTGATGGGTGCAGACCGCTGGCTGCAGGACGATGGCGCCACGCTGCGACTGGGTTCGTTCGAGTTCCAGATTCGCCATGTCGGCCCGGCCCATTCGCCAGAGGACCTGGTGGTGTTCGTGCCGCGGGCGGGCGTGCTGTTTGCGGGCGATCTGGTGTTTCGCGGGCGCATCCCATTCGTCGGCCAGGCCGACAGCCGCCAGTGGATTGCGTCGTTGGGCAAACTGATCGGATTTGGTCCCCGGGTCATGGTGCCCGGCCACGGTGATGTGTCGACGGCGCCGTTGGCCGATCTCGAACTCACCCGTGACTACCTGGAATTTCTGCGCAAGAGCATGGGCCAGGCGGCGCGCAACCTGGAGCCATTCGAGGATGCCTATGCCAAGGCCGACTGGTCGCGTTTCGAGAAAATGCCCCTGTTCCGGGCCGCCAACCGCATGAACGCGTACAACACCTATTTGTTGATGGAGCAGCAGGGAACCCCATGAAGCGACGTGATTGTCTGGTGGCCGGAGTCGGTGCAGCCCTGTCCGGAATCGCTCAATCCGAATCCGCAGCGGTGGGGTCGGTGGTCGAGTGGCCATCCCTGCGGCTGCTCGACGGGTCCGCGCTCGAACCGGCGTCCTGGCGCGATGGTCCGGCAGTGGTCGTGTTGTGGGCCACGTTTTGCCCATTTTGCAAGCGCCACAACGCCCATATCGACAAGCTGCATGCGCAAACCCGCGGCCAGGGGCTGCGGGTGCTGGGCGTGGCGCTGGATAAGGATGAGCAGAAGGTGCGCCAGTACATGGTCAGCAATGGCTACCGCTTTCCCGTGGCGATGGATGCCGGGCAACTGCGCCACCGGCTGACGGCGCGCCGGGTCATTCCGATGACCTTTTTGCTGGATCGACAGGGGCGACTGGTGCAGGCCATCCCCGGCGAGATGTTCGAAGAGGACGTGCTGGAACTGGCGCAGGCGTTGCGCCGACGCGGTGCCTGACCCCCCCCGGTTGCGCTCGCTCAGGCCTGCCGGTCCATGCGCCAGATCTGGTAGCGCAAGGCCCCCAACGCGCCGCAGACGATGGCCGCCAGCGCGATCGCGCTGCCCAGCGACAGGGTTGACACGCCCGACAGTCCCTGCCCGATGGTGCAGCCCATGGCGGTGACGCCACCGACGCCCATCAGGGTGGCTCCGACCAGGTGGTTGGCGGTGTCTTCGATGTTGGCGAATCCCTCCCAGCGAAACTCGCGGCCGACGATGGCCATTGCACCGGAGCCCGCGATCACTCCGGCCATGCTGACGATGCCGATGGTCAGAACCTTGGACTTGTCGCTGAAAAAAAGCAGCCAGTCCAGTGCGTAAGCAACTGGTGCGACCATGCTCAGCGATTCCATTCCGCCCGAATTGGTGGCCAGGAAACTCGCCTCCAGGGTCTGGGGGTGTTCTGCGACAAATCCCAGGCGACCGGAAATCCACCACATCAGCACGACCGACGCGCCGATGCCGGCTCCGCCCAGCCAGACGAGGTTGCTGCGTCCCTCTGGCTTTCGCACGACCCAGCCAACGAGCACCAAGGCCAGCAGCAGGCCCAACCCCAATGCCGCCATCGGCACCGTGGAACCGATGGCAGGCGCCAGCAGCGATGGCAAATCCTGTGCGGGTGCGATCTCGAGCGCCACGCGGTCGACCGTGGCCACGCGCAGGACAGCGGTGATGCCCTTGAGCGTGGCGAAGGCGGACACGCCCAGCACCAGCAGCACGACCCAGGCCTTGAGGTTGCCAGCGCCGGCACGCACCAGATTCTTGCTGCCACAGCCCGATGCCAGCACCATGCCAAAGCCGAACATCAGACCGCCGACCAGCAAGGAAAGCCACATCAGCCGCGTTCCGGCATACAGGCTGTTACCCGCTGCGATCCATCCGGCTGCGACCATGGCATTGAAGCCGAGCGTCGCCACGGCGATGGCCAGCACCCACATGCGCACGCGCGTCCAATCGCCCATGTTGACGACATCGGCGATCGCGCCCATGGTGCAGAAATGGCTGCGCTGCGCGATGGCGCCAAAAGCCGCAGCAGCGGCAAATGCACTCCACAGCACCGTGGTAGTCAGTTGGGCCAGGGCTTGCTCTTGCATCGCCCTATTGTCTCCTGATGCGGCGGCCCGGCAGGGCGGGGCAGCGGAACCGGCAGGCCAGGCGGCACCAGATCGCGCCGGGAACGGGCCAGATCGGCGATCGCGTGCCCATCTGCTGCGGCATCCTGGTCTCGTGGGCCGCGCAAACGAAGTCAATATCGCTTGTTCCGAATACAATTAAGATCGACCAAAATTTTGCAAGGGAGCGGTATGGACGATACGCGCAACGAGGATCGGGTTTTCGAATCGGTCGCAGAGCTTTTTTCGGTCCTGTCGACGCCGATCCGGCTGAAGATCATCAGTGCGGTGTGTCAGAACGAAAAAAGCGTCTCTGAATTGCTGGCAGAGATCGACACCACGCAGCCCAATATGTCCCAGCATCTGAGCACCTTGTACCGTTGCGGCGTACTGGCCAAACGCCGCGAAGGCACCCAGATGTACTACCGGCTGCAGAGTGAGCGGGTGGCCACGCTGTGTCGCGCCGTGTGTACCCAGGTGGCTATTGAACTCGACGGCGATACGCCCATGCGTCCCTCTGACCGGCTGATGCCGGCGATGCACCGGTAAGGCCCGTTCATTGCCTTATTGCACCCGCCGCTGGCGCTGGGTGTCGCGGCGCAGCATGGTGCGCGGCATGCGTGCCAGCGGCCCGGTGTCGGTTTCGACGAGGGCATGCAGATACCGTTCGCTCGGCTTGAGCAATGCGCCGTACACGACCTCGCACAATTGCCGCGCGCGAACACCGGGCCAATCGGCCGGCAAAAAGGCCTTGGGTAGATTGGGGTCGCGCAACACCACCCGGCGGTATTCATGGATCAGCAGCGTACGCGCGATGAACGCCTGGGCCGGGTCCCATTGGGCCAGTTCCCGCAACAACGGGGAGAACCGCTCGATGAACTGCGTCCAGGCCTGCGCGACCCTGGTGAGATCGAACACGGTGTGCATGATGGATTGCAGCGGCCCAACCGGCAGGTTGGGCAGGTTTTCGGCACGCAACACGGCGACCTGGCCCGCCCCGCCGGATGCGGCGATGATCTCGGCCAGTGCGCGTTCATGCATGTGCGGGTGCGCGAATACATGGGGTGACAGGCGGCCAAAACTCTCCCACAGCAGTTCACGTTGCAGATGCTGGCGCTGGCTGGCGCGCATGCCCGGGTCCAGCAGCACCAGCGTCCAGCATCCATCCCATTGGGCAAGGTTGAAATCATAGATGCGCTGGTCGGCATGTTGCACCCGCAGCAAGCCCACATCGGAGAGTCCATAGTAGCTGCGCCGACCAACCCGGGTGGCCGTGAACCAGCCGCCCGTACACAGCCGAAAGGCACTGGTGCGCACCAGACGCGGGGATACGTCGAATTGCCCCAGCAGCGTGATCAGGCTGCCAAGCCAGATCGGCTGGCCGCGCGGCGCGAAGGCATCGCCGAATACCGTGATCAGCAGCGAATTGGCGCGCAGGTCCAGACCGCGGCGCGCCTTGACCAGCGCTGGCCTTGCCTGAAGAACCGGTTTGGGGCTGGCCACGGCGAGCGTCAAAGTGATACAGGAAATCTGATTGTACGAGTCCTTGTGTATCACTAAGATGCGCGCTCAGACCCTGCATATTGACACTGGTCAATGCGCGGTCCAACGGAGGCAATCATGTACGCACAACTCGTGGAAACGGGTGCCAAGGTGGTCAGGACGCTGGAGGAAATGGAGCCGCAGGAGCGCGACTTCCAGCAGCGTGTCGATGCTGGCATCAAGGTCGAACCCAAGGACTGGATGCCGCAGGCCTACCGCAACACGCTGGTGCGCCAGATGTCCCAGCATGCCCACTCGGAATATGTCGGCATGCTGCCCGAGGGCAACTGGATCGGCCGCGCGCCCTCGCTCAAGCGCAAGGCCATCTTGATGGCCAAGGTGCAGGACGAGGCTGGCCATGCCTTGTACCTGTACAGCGCGGTCGAGACCCTGGGCGTCGCGCGTGATGACACCTACCGCGACCTGCTCTCGGGCAAGGCCAAATATTCCAGTATCTTCAACTACCCTAGCTTGACCTGGGCCGACATCGGCGCCATCGGTTGGCTGGTGGATGGATCGGCCATCGTCAACCAGATTCCGATCTGCCGCTGCTCGTACGGGCCCTACGCGCGTGCGATGGTGCGGGTCTGCAAGGAGGAGTCGTTCCACCAGCGCCAGGGTTTCGACATCATGGAGACTCTGTGCAAGGGAAACCCGGCGCAAAAGCAGATGGCACAGGACGCACTCAATCGCTGGTGGTGGCCGTCCATCGCGATGCACGGGCCGGCCGATGCGCAGTCGGTCAACAGCGCGCAGTCCATGGCCTGGAAGATCAAACTGCTCAGCAACGACGAGTTGCGCCAGAAATTCATCGACCAGACAGTGCCGCAGATTGAATTCCTGGGCCTGCAGTTGCCCGACCCGGATCTGAAGTGGAATGCCGAACGCGGCCACTACGACTATGGACAGATCGACTGGGACGACTTCTTCAGGGTCGTCAAGGGCTTCGGGCCGTGCAACCGCGAACGCCTGGCGGCGCGCAACAAGGCCTGGGATGAAGGCGCCTGGTTTCGCGAGGCGCTGAGCGCCCACGCGGACAAGCAGGCGCAACCTAACGAACGCAAGGTGGCATGACATGACAAACAGCAGCACAAGCCAACACGATTGGCCTATGTGGGAGGTCTTCATCCGAAGCCAGCATGGGTTGGCGCACAAACATGTGGGCAGCCTGCATGCGGTGGATGGCGCAAGCGCGATCCAGCACGCGCGCGACGTCTATACCCGGCGCAACGAAGGCGTCAGCATCTGGGCGGTGCGCGCAGCCGACGTGGTGGCCAGCAGTCCTGGCAACAAGGAGGCATTGTTCGATCCAGCGCAGAGCAAGGTCTACCGACACCCGACGTTTTTCCCCATGCCCGACGGCGTGAAGAACATCTGAAGGGGCATGCAGTGGATGCAAAGTTCAACTACCTGCTGCGCCTGGGTGACAACTGCCTGGTGCTGTCGCAGCAACTCGGCCTCTGGTGTGGGCACGGCCCGGCACTGGAGGAAGACCTCGCGTTGACCAATGTGGCGCTCGACCTGCTGGGCCAGGCCCGGCTGTGGCTGACCTATGCGGGCGAGGCGGAGGGCAAGGGCCGCGACGAAGATGCGCTGGCCTATCTGCGCGATGGCGCTGCGTTTTGCAACCTGTTGCTGGTAGAGCAGCCCAATGGACACTATGGCGACACGGTCATGCGCCAGTTCCTGTTCGACGCCTGGCACCAGCATCTGCTGGCAGGCCTTGCACTGTCCAGCGACCCGCGGATGGCGGAGATTGCGCAAAAAGCGGCCAAGGAAGTGCGGTACCACCTGCAGCGCAGCGCCAATCTGGTGGTGGCCTTGGGTGATGGCACGGGGCAGAGCCACGCGCGTATGCAGGCTTCGCTGGAACAATTGTGGCCCTATACCCAAGAGTGGTTCGAGTCCGATGTGGTGGACCTGGCGTGCGTGCAACAGGGCCTGGCACCGGCCGCGCCCAGTCTCGCCGAGCCCTGGCGCGCCAGCGTCGAGGCGGTGCTGGCGCGCGCCACGCTGAAGATGCCCGCTTATGTCGGCCACCAGCGCGGCGGCCGGCAGGGGCTGCATTCGGAGCACCTGGGGCATCTGCTGACCGAGCTGCAGTTCGTGCAACGAGCCTATCCGGGCGCGCGGTGGTAAGCGACAGCGCGCCTGCGTCGACGACAGCGGTGCTTCTTGCCCGTGCCGCCACCGATCAAGTCCTGGGCTGGCTGGACGAGGTCATGGATCCGGAGGTGCCGGTAGTGTCCGTGGTGGGCCTGGGTATCGTGCGCGAGGTGGCCTGGATCGACGGGCAGGATGGCGACGCGCGATTGCAGGTCGTCGTTACGCCGACCTACTCCGGTTGTCCCGCCACCGAGGTCATCGCCAAGGGAATCCGCGATGCGCTGGGGGCCCATGGCATTGGGTCGGTCGACGTAGTGACGCGCCTGTCACCGGCCTGGACCACCGATTGGATGAGCGCGCCTGCGCGCGATGCCCTGCGTGCCTACGGCATCGCGCCGCCGGTGGAGCGCGCAGCCGATGTGCACGGCAGCCAGATCGTCGACATCGCGGCGCTGCTGGGCCAGCACACGCGCGCGGTCGTCCCGTGTCCCCTGTGCGGCTCGACGCGCACGCGCCTGCTTTCCCAGTTCGGCTCCACGGCCTGCAAGGCCCTATACCAGTGCAATAGTTGCCTGGAGCCCTTCGATTATTTCAAACCCCACTGAGACAGACAGCCCATGGCCATCGCCCGATTCCATTCACTGCAGATCCGGCAGGTCCAGAGCGCCACCCGTGATGCGATCGCCGTCACTTTCGATCTGCCGCCAGAGCTGGCCGCCGATTTTGGTTATGTGCAGGGCCAGTACCTGACTTTGCGCACGATGCTCGATGGACAAGAGGTGCGCCGGTCGTATTCGATCTGCTCTGCGGTGCAGGACAAGTGCCTGCGCGTCGCCATCAAGCGGGTCAACGGCGGCGCGTTCTCGAATTGGGCCGCCGAGCATCTCAAGCCCGGCGTGTGCATTGACGTGATGCCACCACAAGGCAACTTCCATGTGCCCCTGCAACCCGAGGCGCAGCGCCATGTCGTCGCTTTTGCGTCGGGCAGCGGCATCACGCCGGTGCTGTCGATCGTCAAGTCCACCCTGCTGGCCGAACCGCATACCCGGGTGACACTGGTCTATGGCAACCGATCCTCGGGCTCCGTCATGTTCAAGGAAGAGCTGGAGGACCTCAAGGACAGCTACCTGGGCCGTTTCAACCTGGTCTGGATCATGAGCCGCGAGTCACAGGACATCGATCTTTTCAATGGTCGCATCGACTATGACAAGTGTCTCCAGTTGCTGACCCACTGGATCGATCCGGCGCGCATCGACACCGCATTCATCTGCGGGCCGCAGGACATGATGCAGGCTACCTCCCGCGCGTTGCAGGACAAGGGCATTCCAGCGTCACGCATCAAGACCGAGCTGTTCGGCACGGTGCTGGACGATGGACGGGTTCGTCCGCCGCGTACGCCGTTGCATGGCAATTCCCAATGTACCGTGCAGGTGGTGGTCGACGGTACCCGGCGCGGCTTCGTGATGGACAAGAACAAGGACAACCTGGTCGATGCCGGCATCAGGGCCGGACTCGAGATGCCGTTTTCATGCAAGGGTGGGGTATGTTCCACCTGCCGTGCGCTGGTGGTCGAGGGTGAGGTGGACATGGACAACAACTTCGCGTTGGAAGACTACGAGGTTGCGCGCGGGTTCGTTCTGTGTTGTCAAAGTTATCCGGTGACGGACACGTTGGTGATCGACTTCGACCGCGACCATGCGCATTCCTGAGCCTGGTTTTGCCACAATGAGCGTTGCGTCGTCCTGGCACTGCCGGGCTGCATGACCTCAGGAGACACGCGATGCCGAAACACACGACACCCACCGATCTGCTCGACCCGATCGAGCGCGCCAGCCGCGACGAGATCACCGCGTTGCAGTTGCAGCGACTCAAGGCCACATTGGAGCATGTCTACCGCAACGTGCCGCATTACCGCCAGGCCTTCGACGCGGCCGGCGTGAACCCGGGCGACCTCAAGACACTCAGCGATCTGGCGAAGTTTCCTTTCACGACCAAGCAGGACCTGCGCGCCAATTACCCGTTCGGCATGTTCGCGGTGCCGCGCGAACAAGTGGCGCGCATCCATGCCTCGTCGGGCACCACTGGCAAACCGACCGTGGTCGGCTATACCCGCACGGACATTGACAACTGGGCCGATCTGGTCGCGCGCTCGATTCGCGCCGCAGGTGGCAGGTCGGGTGACTTGCTGCATGTGGCCTACGGCTACGGGCTGTTTACCGGCGGACTGGGCGCGCACTACGGCGCCGAGCGCTTGGGATGCACGGTCATACCCGTGTCTGGCGGCCAGACCGAAAAGCAGGTGCAGCTGATACTGGACTTCAAGCCGCGCATCATCATGGTGACGCCCTCCTATATGCAGGTGATCATGGAGGAGTTCGTCCGTCAGGGGCAGGATCCGCGTGACTCCTCGCTGGAAATCGGCATCTTCGGCGCCGAGCCCTGGACCGAAGCCATGCGCGGCGAGATCGAGGCCCAGTCCGGCATGGACGCGGTGGACATCTATGGCTTGTCCGAAGTCATGGGGCCGGGCGTCGCCAGCGAATGTGTGGAGTCCAAGGACGGCCCGGTGGTATGGGAGGACCATTTCTATCCGGAGGTGATCGATCCGCAGACCGGTGAGCCCCTGCCCGACGGCCAGGAAGGCGAACTGGTGTTCACCTCGCTGACCAAGGAAGCGTTTCCGATCATTCGCTACCGTACCCGCGACCTGACGCGGCTGCTGGCGCCGACCTCGCGCGCGTTCCGGCGCATGGGCAAGATCGTGGGCCGCTCCGACGACATGCTGATCATTCGCGGCGTCAACGTATTTCCGACCCAGATCGAGGAGCAGGTGCTGCAGCACGGCAAGCTGTCGTCGCTGTACCAGATCGTCGTGACCCGCGAAGGACCGCTGGACCAGGTCGAGGTGCTGGTCGAATTGCAGCGCGCCCATGCGGACCAGACCGGCGAGGGGCTGCGCGACATCGCCGGACGGCTGCAGCACCGCATCAAGAGCCTGGTGGGCATCAGCACCCGTGTCAGCGTCCTGCCGCCAAACTCGGTCGAGCGCACCCAGACCGGTAAAGCGCGGCGTGTGATCGACAAGCGTCCGAAGGCATGACGGTGCAGCAGGCCGCTGGCGCAACCGGGTGGCTTGATGGTGTGCTACCTGCACGGGCAAACGGTCGGCCACAAGCCCGGTCGTTGCGCTGGCGCGATGGGGCTGCCATGGCATTGCTCGTGTTTGGATGGATCGTCGGTTCCGTGCCGGCCATTGGCCAGGAGCCGGAACGCAAACTGAACGGCAACGAGATCATCAAGACGTTGACCGGGCGCCTGGTCGTTGGCTCGGACAATGGCCGGCGTACCGAGCAGCTGTTCCTGGCCGGCGGCGCGACGTTCTACACCGCTCAGGGTGCCCAGACCCAGGGCCTGTGGGAAGCGCGCGATGACCGGTATTGCTCGCGCTGGCCACCGGGCGCGACCTGGGTGTGTTACGACGTGCTGCAGCAGGGACAGGGCTTGCGCTTTGTCTCCTCTTCCGGTCGCAGCTATCCTGTCATCGTGCGGCCTTGAAGCTGGCGCATGGCAAAGTGACCCTGGTCGCGAAACGAGTCCGTTGCATCCACCAGCGCCGCGGCGATACCCGGTTCAAACGCGGAATGCCCGGCATCGTTGATGATCCGCAGCCGGGCCTGTGGCCAGGCCAGGTGCAGTCGGTAGGCCGTGGCGGGAGGGCAGATTACGTCATAGTGCCCCTGCACGATCAAAGCGGGAATGCCGGTGAGGCGATCGACACCACGCAAGAGCTGATCGGGCTCGAGAAAGCCGGCGTGATGGAAATAGTGCGCCTCCAGGCGCGCAACCGCCAGCGCATGGGCGTCCGATTCGGCATCCTGCGGTTCCGGCGGTTGTGGCAACAGGTGCAGGCAGCTGCTTTCATACCGGTTCCAGGCCCGCGCCGCCTGCAACCGTTGGGTCGGGTCGTCACCGAACAAACGTCGGCAGTAGGCCTGCAGCAGGTCGCCGCGCTCGGCTGGCTCGAGCAGCTCGCACAAGCGCGCATGCGCGCGCGGAAAAAACCAGGCCATGCCGTGCAGGAACCAGTCGATCTCGGCTGGCGAGGACAGGAAGATGCCGCGCAGTACCAGCGCCAGGCAGCGCTGCGGATGGGCTTGGGCGTATGCAAGGGCCAGCGTCGAGCCCCAGGAGCCGCCGAACACCAGCCACTGCGCAATGCCCAGCAACCCACGCAGCCGCTCCATGTCGGCGATCAGCAACTGCGTTGTGTTGGCGCAGGTCTCGCCCATCGGCGTCGAGCGGCCGGCGCCGCGCTGGTCGAACAGGATGATGCGGTAATGTGCCGGATCGAAGAACTGGCGATGCTGCGGCGTGGTACCCGAGCCGGGCCCGCCGTGCAGCAGGACCGCCGGTACGCCATCCGGATTGCCGGACTCCTCCCAATACAGGGTGTGCAGCTCGTCCAGCGGCAACATGCCACTGCGCCGGGCTTCGATGGCAGGATACAGGCTGGATAGGGCCGACATGCAAATCGTACTTGGACCGGCCCGTCGAGCTGCGCTGACAGACAATGTGGTCACGGAGATAGTGGAGCTTGAATTGTGACGCAAGCATTGCAGGCGGTGGCCTTGCTGGTGCGCGACGTGATCCGGCAGGGGTCGCTGGGCCGCTGTCATGGCGACAACGCCGTTGCGGCGCAGCCCGACAACGGCGCGCAGCGCTGATCGGGTTGCAGCCGATTTTGCAGGGCGCAGCACGCCGGGTACCCCTGTGAGCGCTCTCGGTCTGCAGCATTGAACCGCTATCATCCGCCGGGTACCAGGGTTTCCCCATGCGCATGATTATTCTGGGCGCTGGACGGGTCGGCGAAAGTGTGGCCGAAAGTCTGGTGTCCGAGCAAAACGACATCACGGTAATCGATCCCGATCCCGATCTGCTGCGCAAGCTGGAAGACCGGCTGGATTTGCGCGGCGTGGTGGGTGACGGTATACAACCCTCGGTCCAACGCCGCGCCGGCGCGGATGACGCGGACCTGTTCATCGCCTGCGCCTCGCTCGATGAGACCAACCTGGCCGCCTGCAAGGTCGCACGCAGCATGTTTGGCATTCAGACCACGATCGCGCGGCTGCGCTCGCCGGAATTCGAGGAGGGCCAGCCGTTGCTGGCTGCCGACGGCTTCGCGGTCGACCATGTGATCTGCCCGGAAGAGTCGTTGATGCAGTACATCAACCAGCTGATCGACTACCCCGAGGCCTTGCAGGTGCTGGAGTTCTCGCAGGGGCGCGCCCACCTGATCGCCGTGCGTGCGGAGTCGGGCAGCGTGCTGGTGAACCACAGCATCGGCGAGTTTCGGGAGTTGTTTCCGCAGGCTCCGATGCGGGTAGTGGCGATCTTCCGGCAGGACTTCGAATTGCCGATCGACCCCAGCACCCAGGTCTGGCCGGGCGACGAGGTGTTCGTGCTGGCCGACAAGGCCAAGATACGGCCAGTGCTGCGGGCAATCCACAACGACGACCGCCCGGTGCGCAGTGTCATGATCGCCGGCGGCGGCAAAGTCGGACTGCGCCTGGCGCGCAGCCTGTCCGGCCAGTGCCAGGTCAAGATCATCGAGGCCAATCGCAAGCGCGCCGAGTACCTGGCCGGTGAGCTGCCTGGCGACATCATGGTGCTCTCGGGCGACTCGACCGATGAGGAATTGCTGATCGAGGAGCGGGTTGGCGAGATGGATCTGTTCATCGCGTTGACCAGCGACGACGAGGACAACATCCTGTCGGCGATGCTGGCCAAGCGACTCGGGGCGCGACGCGTGATCTCGCTGATCAACCGGCGGGTCTATGCCGAGATGATGCAGGGCAGCGCCATCGACATTGCCCTTTCGCCAGCGCAGACGGTGATCGGCGAGTTGCTGGTGCATGTGCGACGCGGTGATGTTGCTGCGGTGCACAGCCTGCGCCGGGGTGCGGCCGAGGCGATCGAGGGCATTGCACGGGGTGACCAGCGCACCTCGCGCCTCGTAGGGCGGCGCGTCGATGCGATCGAGTTGCCAACCGGTGCACGTTTTGGTGCCATCGTGCGCGGCAAGGACGCGCAGTGCGAGGTGATGATGCCGCACCACGATCTGGTGATCCTGGAGGGGGACCATGTGATCATCTATGTGCCCAACAAGCGCCAGTTGCGGGCCGTGGAAAAAATGTTCCAGGTCAGTGCGACATTCTTCTAGGCAGCCATGAACGGCCTGACTCCGGTCCTCAACGTACTGGGGATTATCCTCATCGGGTATTCGCTGATGTTCCTGGTGCCGCTCGGCTGGGCGCTGTCGCTGGACCAATCCGATCTGCATGGTGTGTGGGCCATCGCGATGGCCGCGACACTGGGAACCGGGCTGCTGTTGCTGTTGCTGACGCGCAGGCGCAGTCGGGAGCTGCAGCCGCGCGATGGTTTTCTGCTGGTGAATCTGGTCTGGATCGTGCTGCCGGCTTTCTCGGCCCTGCCCTTGATGATGACGATCGGGGGATTGAGCTGGACCGACGCCTATTTCGAGGCCATGAGCGGGCTCACCGCCACCGGCGCCACCGTGTTGACCGGACTGGACCAGTTGCCAGTGTCGGTCAACATCTGGCGTGGTTTCCTGCAATTGATCGGCGGGCTGGGCATCATGCTGCTGGTGGTGGCGGTCTTGCCGCTGCTGGGCCTGGGTGGCGTACAGTTGTACAAGGCCGAGACACCTGGGCCGATGAAGGATGCGCGATTGACTCCGCGCATCGCCGAGACCGCGCGTGGACTGTGGGGCGTGTATTTTTCGTTCTCGCTGGCCTGCATGCTGGCTTACCGCTGGGCTGGCATGTCGTGGGCCGATGCGTTCATCCACATGTGCTCCACGATGGGCCTGGGCGGGTTCTCCTCGCACGACGCGAGCTTCGGCTATTGGAATTCGACCTCGATCGAATATGTTGCGATCGCGTTCATGGCATTGGCGGGTATCAGCTTTGCACGCTATTTCATCGTCTGGCGCACGCGTTCAGCGCGCTCGCTGATGCGCGATCGGGAGGTAAGCACGTATGCACAGGTGTTGCTGGGATCCTCGGTGTGCTTGACGGTGCTGCTGATGGTGCACGGCACCTACGACGATTGGCCTCAAGCGGCCCGCGCCGCAGCGTTCCATGTGGTGTCGCTGGCCACGACGACCGGCTATGCGTCTGCCGACTACGCGATGTGGCCGGTGTTCGCGCCGATCTGGCTGATGTTCCTGGGCACCTTCGTGTCCTGCGCCGGTTCCACCGGCGGAGGCATCAAGATGGTGCGCATGGTGCTGCTGGTCAAGCAGGCGCGCCGGGAACTGGTGCGGGCCGTCCATCCGCGGGTCGTCAACCCGGTGACCATGGGACGCGCCACGATTCCCGCCGCCGTGATCGCGTCGGTGATGGCCTACATGCTGATCTATGGCGCGACGACGCTGGGCCTGACGATGCTGATGCTGCTCTCTGGCCTGGATATCGTGACCGCGTTCTCGGCCGTGGTGGCCACTGTCAATAACATCGGACCTGGGCTGGGGCAGGTCGGGCCGTCGACCACCTTTGCCATCCTGAACGATTTCCAGACCTGGATCGGCACCGTGGGCATGTTGATGGGACGCCTGGAACTGCTGGCCGTCATCGTTTTGTTCACGCCCGAGTTCTGGCGCAAATAGCTTGCCTGGCAGTATCGCCCGGCCGTTCCGAAGATACTGACAGTCTGCGCGGGGTGGGGCAGTTTCATTTCAGGGCCGGTGCGGCGCTGGCGCGACTGCTGGTTTTCCAGGCAGGCGCACCACTCCGGTGGACAAGGCCGTGCCCACGATCACGACCACGCCACTGCCCAGCATCCAGGGAGTAAGGCTTTCATCGAGCAGCAGCGTGCCGTACAGCACTGCGAACACCGGCACCAGGAAAGTCACCGTGATCGCGCGGGCCGGGCCAAGTTGGTCGATCAGCCGGAAATAGAGGATATAGGCGACGCCCGAACACACGATGCCCAGCGCCAGCAGGGACAGCCAGGGCGTCAGGCCGGGGTTGTGGTCCGGCCACCACCACACCATGGGCAGTACCAGTCCCAGCGTGGCTCCCAACTGGCTGCCGGTGGCAATGGCCAGGGGGTTGACGCCACTGAGATAACGCTTGGTGAAGCTGGCCGCGTAGGCATAACACAGGGTCGCCAGCAGGCACGCCAGCACGGCCCAACCGCCGCCGCCGGGCTTGAAACTGGCCTTGTCCGCCGCCAGCATCGCGACGCCGGCAAAGCCGATGACCAGCCCCAGGATGCGCCCAGCGCTTAATCGGTCCTTCAGCCAGAGCCAGGCGACCACTGCGCCGAACAACGGCACCGTTGCGTTCAGGATCGCCGACAGCCCGGTGCTGATATGCATCACCGCGTACGAAAACAGCACGAACGGCAGCGCCGAATTGAGCAGCCCGATGAACAGGATCTTGCCGGCGTGACCGCGCAATGCGTTCCAATGGCCGCTGAACCACAGCATCGGCAGCAGCATCAGCGTGGCAATGCCAACCCGCGCGCCGGCAGTGGCCACGACCCCGAACTCGGGCGCGCCCAGGCGCATGAACAGGAAGGACGAGCCCCAGATCGCGGCCAGCGCGACGAATTCGATGATTGGATGGCTTTTCATGGTCAGGAGGTAGGGGTTGTGCCGCGGATGGCCGTGGCAGCTGCCGCGCCGATTGCCGCAACGCGGCGGCGGCATGCACCGTTCAGGCCGCGATTGTCCTGCCTAATTGCGCCTGCACGCTTGTGCCGTGGGTGGCGAATGCTGCCGCTGGGTCAGTCCTTGACTCCAGTGCCAGCAGGCTGGCCTTGCGTGGCAGTCCGCCGGCGTAGCCAGTCAGCGCGCCATTGCTACCGACAACCCGGTGGCAGGGCACGATGAGGCTGATCGGGTTGCGCCCGACCGCCGCGCCGACCGCTCGCGTCGCGGTCGGCTGGCCGATCTGTGCGCTGATCTGCGCATACGAGCGTGTGTTGCCGGCCGGAATTTTCAGCAGTTCCCGCCACACCAAGCGCTGGAACGGAGTCCCGGCGTCCAGATCGAGCTGCAGGTCGAAGTGGCGCCGCGTCCCGGCCAGGAACTGGCGCAACTGCAGCTCGGCGCTGCGCATGACCGGGTGCTGCTCGTCGCGTGTCCAGTCGTCCGTGCCCGGGTAATGGCGCTGGCCGACGAACCATGCGCCCGCCAGGCCCTTGCCGGTGGCGGCCAGCGTGATGGGTCCCAGCACGCTATCGATTTCGGTGTACACCAGATCAGTAGGCCATTGCATGTCAATCTCCTTGAGTTGGTTGTGCCGCGCGGGTCGGCACTGGCAAACTGCTCCAGGCGCGCAGCACCGCATAACTGCGCCAGGGCCGCCAGACCTGGGACCGCGCCTCGGCAGCGCGGGCGGGGTGGGCGTCGTGCTGCACATCGAGCGCCTTGTGCAGCGCCACGTCGCCTGATGGAAACGCATCGGGCCAGCGCAGGGCACGCATCGCGATGTACTGTGCGGTCCAGTCGCCGATGCCGGGCAGGGAGCGCAATTGCGCCATCGTGGCGGCTACATCGACGCCCGCATGCAAGACCAGCTGCCCGCTATCGAGCGCTATCGCCAGGCCCTGCAAAGCCCGCTGCCGTTGGCGAACGATTCCCAGAGCGCCCAGGGCATCGCCACTGGCAACCGCCAGTGCGGCGGGCGTGGGAAACAAACGGCTCAAGGCAGCGTAGGGAGTATCGATGGCCTGGCCGAACTGTTGCACCAGGCGTTGCGTCAGCGTGCGCGCGGCGGCCACCGTGATCTGCTGGCCCAGCACCGCACGTACGGCCAGCTCGAAGCCGTCGATCGTGCCCGGAACACGCAGCCCGTCGCCGTCGGGAAAATGCCGGTGCAACACCTGGTTGATGTTGTGTGGGTCTGCGTCCAGGTCGAACATCTGGCGTACCCGCCGGCTCAGTTGCGGTAGCACCAGGCGCAGCCCGTCGCTGACCTGCAGCTCCAGGTGGCAACGTTGCGGGTCGAACCGCGCCAGTAACCAGCCGCAGTGGTCGGTGCCGGCCGTGTGCAGGCGGACCGTGCGTCCGTAGGTGAGGGCATTCGCAGGCAGGCCTGTTTCCACAAACTCGACACCGTCAATCTGCCGCCGCCGGAAGAACGCGCCGAGCGCCGCGATATCGTACGGCGGGCGGTACCCGAGCCGCACCCGGATACTGCCGCCCAGCGGCGCCGCACCGGCGCGCCGCAGCTGGGTCGGGTTGAGCTTGTAGTGCACCGCGAACGCATCGTTGAACCGGCGCACACTGGTAAAGCCACTCGCGATCGCGATCTGCCCGACCGGCAGATCGGTGTCGGTCAGCAACTGCTTGGCCGCCAGCAGTCTGCGGGTTTGCAGGTACTGCATCGGCGAGACGCCGAACTGGGCCTCGAAGATGCGGCGCAGATGCCGATCACTCACGCCCAGGCGCGTTGCCAGCTGACCGACCGACGCATCGTCGCCCAGCCAGGTGTCCGGATCGTCCAGCAGCCGCGCCGCCTGCAGCGCCAGGATGGCCGATGCGTCCTGGATCGACCACCACTGGGTGCCCGCAGCCAGCTCGGGCCGGCAGCGCAGACAGGGTCGGAACCCGGCCGTCTCGGCCTTGGCAGCATGCACAAAGAAGCGGCAATTCTCACGCCGCGGCGTGCGCACGCTGCACACCGGCCGGCAATAGATGCCGGTCGAGGTGACGCCGGTGAAGAAGCGGCCGTCGAAACGGGCATCGCGGGCCGTGAGGGCCAGGTAGCAGGCGTCCTGATCGAGGGTGCTGGTGGTGTCGGCCATGGCGTCATGGTACGCCCGTGGCCAGCTGGAACTGGCCGTTTTCGGACATGTGGATTTCGACCCGACACACCGCCGCTGGCGGACAAGATCAACGTACTGGCGATAGCGTCCGGCGGCCTATGCGTTCACATGCCTCGTGCGCGCCGCCGGGCGTCAGGCACAGGGTACCGCGTGCTCTATTGCGACGAGCAGTTGCAGGCTGTGCGCTGCCACCGGCATGGTCGCATTGCCCTGCCTGTTCCCTCGTCCGTTGCCGCGGGCATCCTGTGTGTCCAACAGGACTTGCCAGGCGCCCGATGGCAACTGGAACTCGATGCTGGCGACGCCTGCGTTCACCAGCAGCAGCAGCGCGCTGCGCGAGCGCGCCGGCCGCCCGATCAGGCAAGCCAGCGCCCGGTCGCCGTCTTGCCAGGCATCGCCCTGCAGGATTTTGCGGTCGGGCTGCAGCCAGGTGAGGTCACGGTTGCCCTGTGCATTGCTATTGCCGTTGTACCAGGCAGCGCCCAGCGGCAGGGCATCGCGGCGTAGTTGCAGCAAACGCGCCGTGAAGGCGAGCAGGTCGGTGTCGACCGCGGACCAATCGATCCAGGTCGTGGCATTGTCCTGGTTGTAGGGATTGTTGTTGCCGCCCTGCGTGTGACCAAGCTCCGCGCCCGCTGCCAGCATCGGCGTGCCCTGGCTCAGTACCGTGCAGGCCAGCAACGCGCGTTGCAGCTTGCCGCGCAGCGCGAGAATGCCGGCGTCCTGGGTCGGGCCCTCCATGCCGCAGTTGAAGCTCAGGTTGTCGCCATGGCCGTCACGGTTGTCCTCGCCGTTGCCCTCGTTGTGGCGCTGGTTGTAGCTGACCAGATCCTGCAGCGTGAAACCGTCGTGCGACACGACGTAGTTGACCGATGCGGCGGGCAGGCGATGCCGTGACTGGAAAATGTCGCTGGAACCGCACAGGCGCCGCGCGAATTCGCCGCGCAAGCCAGGGCCGTTGCCGTTACCCGGCTCGGCCTGCCAGCCGAGCCAGAAGCG
Organism: Rhodoferax sp.; assembly: GCA_031396205.1. GTDB lineage: Bacteria > Pseudomonadota > Gammaproteobacteria > Burkholderiales > Burkholderiaceae_C > CAISIP01. The sequence continues at coordinate 73,303 of JANNKH010000006.1, read as the reverse complement.
GCGCATGCCGTCGCGGAATTTGTCGTTCCATTCCATCCAGCCGCTTGGAAAGCCGCCGCTCTGGTAGCCGCCCGGACCCAGGTCCCAGGGTTCGGCGATCAGTTTCACGCCGCGCAGCAGCGGGTCCTGCGCCAGCGCCATGAAGAATGGGCCATCACGCGCAAAGCCGCGGTCGGTGCGGCCCAGCACCGGGGCCAGGTCGAAGCGAAATCCGTCGACATGCATGTCGGCAACCCAATAGCGCAGGCTGTCCATCACCAGGCGCAATACCTGCGGGCGACGGATGTCCAGGGTATTGCCGCATCCACTGAAGTTGTCGTACCGTGCCGGGTCGTCTTCGCGCAGGCGGTAGTAGCCGGCGTTGTCCAGGCCGCGAAAGCTGATTGTCGGGCCGGTTTCATCGGTTTCGGCCGTGTGGTTGAACACCACATCGAGCATGACCTCGATGCCGGCCTGGTGCAAGGCGCGAACCATGCCGCGGAATTCGTCCCGGACCGACAGGCCGCCCTGTCCACTGGCCAGGCGCGGGTCGGGGCAAAAGTAGGCCAGTGTGTTGTAGCCCCAGTAGTTGCGCTTGCCCTGCGCGGACAGCCGCTGCTCGTCCAGCGCCAGGTGCACCGGGAGCAGGCTCACAGTGGTGATGCCCAGTTGGCGCAGATGGTCGATCGGTGCCGGATGGGCCAGACCGGCGTAACTGCCGCGCAGGTGCATCGGCAGCGCCGGATGCAGACGCGTGAAGCCGCGCACATGCAGCTCGTACAGCACCGTGTCGCGCGCCGCGACGCACGGTGGCTTGTCGTCACCCCAGTCGTAGTGATCGGACACGACGCGTGCCTTGAGCGCAGTTGCCGCGTTGTCGGTCGGGTCCGCTTGCAATGGATTCCCGCGCACAGCGCCAAAATGCGCTTTGCGCCAATCGAACCGGCCAAGCACCTCACGCGCATAGGGATCGAGCAGCAATTTTTCGGGATTGAAGCGCTGGCCGTTTTGCGGATCCCAAGGCCCATGGGCGCGCAGCCCGTAAACAAGTCCTGGTTCACCCGCGGGCAAATAGCCGTGCCAGACGCCATTGTCGGGGCCGAACAATGGCAGGTGCGCCTGCTCATGCAGCCCGGCGTGGTCGAACAGGCAGATGTCGATTGCGCTCGCGCTGTCGGAGCAAACTGAAAAATGCACGCCTTGTCCGTCCCAATGGGCGCCCAGCGGCTGGCCGGGGCGGCCCGGCAGCCAGGGGGGCGTGGTTGGGCTCTCGGAGCTGCCGGCATTCATCAACGGCGCACCCTACTTCGCGCTGCCCAGATCCAGCGCAGGACGAACGGCAACGGGCTGGTCGCGCATTTTGAGAACATCAGCATGGCGTGCGCGGCTTGCTGCGCTGTCAGTCTGGAATCGGCGCGACGTGCCAGATCTGCGACGCATACTGGCGTATGGTGCGGTCAGACGAAAACGGTCCCATGCCGGCCACGTTGTTGATCGATTTTTCCCACCACTGTGCGGACTTTTGGTACAGCGCATCGACCCGCGACTGGGCCGCGATGTACGAACCGTAGTCGGCCAGCAACATGTAATGGTCGCCGCGCCACAGCAGCGCATCCACCAGCGGGCTGTAGCGGCCGGGCTCGTCGGGCGAGAACCGGTCGCCGGCAATCGCGTCGAGCGCGCCGCGCAGGGCCGGAATCGTCTCGTAGTAGCCCATCGGGTGGTAGCCGCGCTGGCGCAGCGCCTGCACCTCGCCGGCGCCCAGGCCGAAGATGAAGATGTTGTCGTCACCGACGTTCTGCCGGATCTCGATGTTGGCGCCGTCGTCGGTGCCGATGGTCAGCGCGCCGTTCAGCGCCAGCTTCATGTTGCCGGTGCCGGACGCTTCCGTGCCGGCGGTCGAGATCTGTTCCGACAGGTCAGCGCCGGGCATGATGGTTTCGGCCACCGACACGCCGTAGTTGGGAATGAAGACCACCTTGAGCCTGTCGCCGATCACCGGGTCGGCATTGACCACCGCGCCCACGTCGTGAATCAGCCGGATGATGGTCTTGGCGGTGTGGTAGGACGACGCGGCCTTGCCGGCAAAGATGACAGTGCGCGGCACCCAGTCGGCTTCGGGCTGTGCCAGGATAGCCAGGTAGCGCGTCACCACATGCAGCACGTTGAGCAGCTGGCGCTTGTATTCGTGGATGCGCTTGACCTGCACGTCGAACAGGCTGTCCGGGTTCACCGTGATGCCGGTGGTGCTCGCGATCAGCCTGGCCAGGCGTAGCTTGTTGTCACGCTTGGCAGCCGCAAAGCGCTGCTGGAACACCTTGTCGTGCGCATGGACGCGCAGGCCCGCGAGTTGCTCCAAGTCCAGCCGCCAGCCCGCGCCCAGGGTGCTGTCGAGCAGGCCTGACAGACCGGGATTGGCCTCGGACAGCCAGCGCCTGGGCGTGACGCCGTTGGTCATGTTGGTGAAGCGTTGCGGCCACATGCTGGCGAAGTCGGCAAAGATGGTTTGCACCAGCAGGTCGGAGTGCAATGCCGATACGCCGTTGACCTTGTGGCTGCCGACGATCGAAAGATGCGCCATGCGCACCCGGCGCTCGCCCTGTTCGTCGATCAGCGACAGCCGCGCCAGAAAGGCGCCGTCGCCGGGGCGGTGCCGCGCCGCATCCTCCAGAAAATCCTTGTTGATGTGAAAGATGATCTCCAGATGCCGCGGCAATACATGCTGCATCAGCGCGACGGTCCACGTCTCCAGGGCCTCGGGCATCAAGGTGTGGTTGGTATACGAGAAGGTCCGGGTGCAGATCGACCAGGCCAGGTCCCAGGCCATGCCGTGTTCATCGCAGAGCATCCGCATCAGTTCGGCCACGCCGATGGCCGGATGCGTGTCATTGAGGTGTAGGGCCACCTTGTCGGCCAGGTTCTCCAGTGTGGCGTGTTCGCGCAGATGCCGCCCCAGCATGTCCTGGATCGAGGCGGCAACGAAAAAATACTCCTGCTTGAGGCGCAGCTCGCGTCCGGCGGGCGTGCTGTCGTTGGGGTACAGCACCCAGGAGATGTTTTCGTATTCGTTCTTGGCGCCCGCGGCACGCGCATAGTCGCCGGTGTTGAAGGCACCCAAATCAATGTGCGCCGGTGCCGTCGCTTTCCACAGGCGCAGGGTGCTGACCTTGCGGTTGCCGTGTCCGGGAATCACCATGTCATAGGCCTTGGCCTCGACCTCGGCCGCATGGCGCCATTTCGCCGGACCGTTCGTATGGTCGACCCAGCCGCCGAAGCGCACGGGGTAGGCGACCTCCGGGCGGGGGAACTCCCACGCGGTACCGTCCTTGAGCCAGGGGTCCGGGTACTCCATCTGGCTGCCTTGCTGGATCTCCTGCGCGAACATGCCGTATTCATATCGAATGCCATAGCCGAAAGACGGCAAGCCAACGGTGGCCATCGAGTCAAGGAAGCAGGCGGCGAGGCGACCCAGGCCGCCATTGCCCAATGCCGCGTCCGGTTCATGGTCGGCTACATCCTCCAGGCTGCGTGCATATTCCTGTAGCCCCTGGCGGGCAGCGGCGCCCAGATCCAGCGCGGCCAGCGCGTTGGACATGCTGCGCCCGATCAGGAATTCCATCGACAGGTAGTACACGCGCCGGGCTTTGCCATTGCGCTCGCGGGCCTCGTTCTCGACCCAGCGTTGCGCGAGCTGGGCGCGCGCCACCTGCGAAACTGCCAGCATCAGTTCGTTCGATGTGGCCAGCCGGGCATCGACCGCCACATGCTTGAGCAACTGCTCACCGATGGCCGTACCCAGGCTGGAGGGAACAGGGGAAACGCGCTGGCTCACAGACAATTCCTGGTTGATGCGGGTTATGCCACGATGCCGGCGAGCCGACCCTGCATGGTAGGGCGTGGCCAGCAACACGAAACCCGCACTGAAATTCTCGCATGCCAGGCGCTGGCGCGGCGCCGAACGGCTCCTTGGGTTGGAATCGGCATTAAGATGGGTGCGGAAAGACAACCGGGACCTGCAAGGAGGCATCATGGAACCGCACGACTTGGCTCTGAGCCTGGATTTGCCCAAGCGCGCCATTGCCCTGGTGCTTGCAGGAGGGCGCGGTAGCCGCCTGATGGCCTTGACCGACCATCGGGCCAAGCCGGCGGTGTATTTCGGCGGCAAGTTTCGCATCATCGATTTCGCGCTGTCCAATTGCCTCAATTCCGGTATCCGGCGCATTGGCGTGATCACGCAGTATTCATCCCACAGCCTGCTGCGCCACCTGCAGCATGGCTGGGCGTTCCTCAAGTCGGAGATGAACGAGTTCGTGGACCTGATGCCTGCGCAGCAGCGCACCGACGACGAGAGCTGGTACCGCGGCACCGCAGACGCCGTACACCAGAACCAGGACATCCTGGCCAGCTCTGGCGCCGACTACATCGTTGTGCTCGCCGGCGACCACATCTACAAGATGAACTATGCGCTGATGCTGGCCGACCATGTCAAGAAGGGCCGCTCCTGCACCGTGGCCTGTATCGCGGTGCCGCGCCAGGAGGCGACTGCATTTGGCGTGATGCATGTGGACGAGCAGAACATGATCACCGACTTCCTGGAAAAACCGGCCGACCCGCCGCCGATGCCGGGTAATCCCGACATGGCGCTGGCCAGCATGGGCGTTTACATCTTCAACGCCCAATACCTGTACCAGGAACTGGCGCGCGACATGGCCGACGAGAAGTCGAACCACGATTTCGGCAAGGACATCATTCCGCATGCAGTGCGGATGGGCTGCGCGGCGGCACATCCGTTTGCGTTGAGCTGCGTGCCGCACGGCTCCGACAAGGATGCCTACTGGCGCGACGTCGGAACGGTGGACGCCTACTGGGATGCCAATATCGACCTGACCGCCACCGATCCCAAACTCGACATGTACGACAAGCGCTGGCCGATCTGGACCTACCAGCCGCAGTTGCCGCCGGCCAAATTCGTGCACAACCAGGATGATCGGCGCGGCATTGCGATCGAGTCGCTGGTATCGGGCGGTTGCATCGTCTCGGGCGCGGTGTTTCGGTCCGTTCTTTTTTCCAGCGTGCGGGTGCATTCCCATGCCAGTGTGAACTGGACCGTGCTGCTGCCCCAGGTGCAAGTGGGGCGCAGCGTGCGTCTGACCCGCACGGTGGTCGACCGCGGCTGCACCATCCCCGACGGCATGGTGATCGGCGAAGACGCCGCGCTGGACTCCGAGCGGTTTCATCGCAGCGCCAATGGCATTTGCCTGGTGACGCGGGACATGCTGGCCAAGATCGGCGCATGAAGGCATTGCATGTCGGGGCGGAGATATTTCCGCTGATCAAGACCGGCGGACTGGCCGACGTGATGGGCGCGTTGCCCCAGGCATTGGTGGGGCAGGGGGCCGACGTGCGACTGGTGTTGCCGGGGTTGCCCGCGATCCTGCAGGGGGTCGCGCAGATGCAGCTGGTGTGCGGCATCGGCCCGGTGTTTGGTGCCGCGCGCGTGCGTCTGCACCGTGGGGTGCTGGCGCACAGCGGCGTGCCGGCCTATGTGATCGAGGCGCCTTATCTGTACCAGCGTGCGGGCAACCCGTATCTTGATGCCGATGGTGCCGAATGGTGCGACAACCTGCAGCGGTTCGCGTTGCTGGGCTGGGTGGCGGCCCACCTGGCCAGTGGCGAGCTCGATGCCGACTGGTCGCCCGATCTGGTGCATGCCCATGACTGGCATGCCGCCATGTGCTGCGCCTACCTGGCGGCGCATCCGGGACCATCGGTCGCGTCGGTTTTCACAGTGCACAACCTGGCATACCAGGGCTTGTTCGACGCCAGCGACCACCACCTGCTGGGGCTGCCGGCACGCTTCATGGAGCACCACGCGCTGGAGTTCCACGGGCAGCTGGCCTTCATGAAAGCCGGCCTGGCCTACGCGCAACGGGTGACCACGGTCAGCCCGGGCTATGCGCGTGAAATGGCAACCCAGGAGTTCGGATTCGGACTCGATGGATTGATCCGTTCACGGGGCACCGATGTGTCAGGCATCCTCAATGGGGTCGATGGCGCGGTGTGGAATCCCCAGACCGATTCCCTGATCGCGGAAAACTATCGCGGCCAGGCGATGCAGGGCAAGGCGCAGTGCAAGGCGGCGCTGCAAAAGGCGCTGGGCCTGGGCGTGGAGCCCGCGGCACCTTTGATGGCCATCGTCAGCCGGCTGACGTCGCAAAAAGGCCTGGACCTGCTGCTGCAGGCCTTGCCGGCCATGGTGGCGCAGGGTGCGCAGTTGGCGGTGCAGGGAACCGGAGACGCAGCGCTGGAAGTCGCGTTTGTGCAGGCGGCTACGCGCCATGCGGGGCGGGTAGCCGTACGGATAGCCTACGACGAAGCCTTGGCCCATCAGATGGTGGCCGGCGCCGACATGATCCTGGTGCCGTCGCGCTTCGAGCCCTGTGGCCTGACGCAACTCTACGGCCTGCGCTATGGCACGGTTCCGGTCGTGCGCCGCGTCGGTGGCCTTGCCGATACCGTGGTGGATGCCACCGAATCGGCGTTGGCCGACGACACGGCCACTGGTTTTGTATTTGGTCCGGCGACGCCCGATGCACTGTTGTTTGCCATGGAGCGTGCTATCGGTCTCTATCGACAGGGCGAGCCGTGGCAGGGGTTGATGCGCCGCGGCATGGCGCAGGATTTTTCCTGGGACCATGCGGCTCGGGAGTACATGGCCTTGTACCGCGACATCCTGGGCCGCGGCTCAGGCTGAATGCCAACAAAGGGCTCGCGGCGGACGAAAGCGTCTGCGCCACACGCGATGAGGCCATCTTTGACGTCTGTTCCGGGGGCGGCGCTTACAATTTCTTGGAGCCACGCAAGCACCTCATTCAATTACAGGGAGCAGCAACATGCAGACAGACGCGTCGATCTTCAAGGCCTACGACATTCGCGGCATTGTTCCCAGTACCGTGAGCGATGCTGTCGCCGAGGGCATCGGCAAGGCCTTTGGGACCATCGCCCTGGCGCAGGGTGAAACCGCGGTCGCAGTTGGTCGCGACGGCCGGCTGAGTGGCCCGTCGCTGAGCGCGGCGTTGATGCGCGGTCTCGCGGCCGTTGGAATCGATGTGCTCGACATCGGCATGGTGACGACGCCGATGCTCTATTTTGCCGCCAGCACCCTATGCTCCAGCGGCATCCAGGTGACCGGCAGCCACAATCCGCGCGACTACAACGGCTTCAAGATGGTAATGGGCGGGCGGGCGATTTTTGGCGAAGACATCCAGGCTCTCAAGCGCATGATGGACCAGGAGAGCTGGCAGCCCAAGGCCGGCGGCACGATCCGCCAGCGCGACGTGAAGGACACCTACACCGAGCGCATCGTGTCCGATATCCGGTTGGCGCGGCCGCTCAAGATCGTCGTCGATTGCGGCAATGGTGTTGCCGGAGCATCGGCGCCGGCGATCCTGCGTGCGATCGGCTGCGAGGTAACGGAACTGTTCAGCGAGGTCGATGGCAATTTCCCGAACCACCATCCCGATCCGAGCAAGCCCGAAAACCTGCGCGACCTGATCGCCGCACTGGCAGCGGGTGATGCCGAACTCGGGCTGGCCTTTGACGGCGATGGCGACCGGCTGGGCATCGTCACCAGGCAGGGCAACAACATCTACCCGGATCGGCAGATCATCCTGTTCGCGCGGGATGTGCTGTCGCGGGTGCCCGGTGGCACCATCGTATTCGACGTCAAGTGCTCGCAGCGGGTTGCGCCCGCCATTGCGGCGGCGGGTGGCAAGCCGCTGATGTACAAGACCGGGCACTCGCTGATCAAGGCGCGCATGAAAGAAGTCGATGCGCCGCTGGGTGGCGAGATGAGCGGGCACATTTTCTTCAAGGAGCGCTGGTATGGGTTCGACGACGGCACCTATGCCGGCTGTCGCCTGCTGGAGATCGTCAGCCGCTCGCCCGATGCAAACCAGCTGCTCGATGCCTTGCCAACCAGTTTTTCCACGCCTGAACTGAATGTGGCCTGCGCCGAGGGCGAGGCGCCGGAACGGGTGCGCCAGGCCGTGGCATTGGCCGATTTCGGGCCGGACGCGACCGTCAACACGATCGATGGATTGCGCGTTGACTGGTCCGACGGCTTTGGCTTGATGCGCTCGTCCAACACCACACCGGTGCTGGTGTTGCGGTTCGAGGGGCATACCGAGGCCGCGTTGGCGCGCATCCAGGGCACCATGCTGGACCTGCTGGCGCGGGTCAAGCCCGACGCCCGGATCGGTGGGAGCGCACATTGACCCGGTGCATTGCCGCCGCCTGGCAGCGCGGGAATGTGCCCCCCATCCAGACTGCGCCTGGCCCCCGAACGGGTGCAGTCGTTCTTGGGGCGGCCCGGCGAACGACTTGAAAGCCGCCTGAACTGACCGGCGCGTCTGGCATGAACGACTCCATCAGCGATCTGGGCCTGATCCTCGGACTTGGCGCTGTCCGGTTTGGCGACGACTGGCGTGCGGGCCTGCCGCTGGAGAACCTGGTGGCCGGCCTGAGCATTCCCCTGTTGCTGCTGGTGTGGCCACTATGATGCCGACCGACAACCATCCGGCTGATACCGCGCGCACCCAGACCGACATCGAACTGATCGTTCAGGCCTTGTCCGAGGGTCGCAACAAGCGGGTGCGCAAATACCTCGCGCGCATGCATCCGGCCAAGACCGCGGCCTTGCTGGAAATGCTGGACGAGGACCAGCGCAGGGCCTTGTGGCAGCAAGTGGAGCCGGGCCTGGAGTCGCGCATACAGCCGCACCTCAAGATGGTGCTGAGCGACGAACTGGCGGGGGAATCGGTCGACGACCAGGCCACCGACCCGGTTGAGCCACGCCATGGACATGCGCATGGTCACGGTACGGGCGGCATGAACCACCTGGACGCGGTGCGCAAGGCCTTGCAGGCGGGCCGACTCAAGCGGGTGGCCAAGACGCTGCGCCGCATGCATCCGGCCAAGGTGGCGGGCCTGCTCGAGGCATTGCCGCCGGCGGAGCGGCTGGCGGTGTGGAGCATGGTCGATACCGAACGCGCGGGCAAGGTACTGACCTATCTGCACGACGAGATTCGCAGCGCGCTAGCCCAGGAACTGGATCTGGACGATTTGCTTGCGTCGGCGCACCACCTGGAACTCGACGACCTGGTCGACCTGATCCAGAGCCTGCCGGGAGAACTGGGCTCGCGGCTGATGCAGACCACCAGCGGCGCCCGGCGCGAGCAGCTCGAGTCAATGCTCTCCTACGCCGAGGACTCCGCCGGCGGCCTGATGAACGCGGACGCGATCGATGTGCGAGCCGACGTCAAGGTGGGAACCGTATTGCGCTACCTGCGCTTGCTCGAATCCCTGCCGCCACAGACCGACATGCTGATGGTGGTGGACCGGCAGGGCAGCTACCAGGGCATCCTGCGCCTGGGCGCGCTGGTCACGGCCGACCCGACGCGGCGTGTGTCCGACTTGATGCAGACCGACATCGCCGGCATTGCGGTCGACACCGACAGTGCCGTCGTGGCGCGGATGTTCCAGGATCATGACCTGGTGTCGGCGCCGGTGGTCGATGCCGACAACCGCCTGATCGGGCGCATCACGATCGATGACGTGGTCGACCTCATCCGCGACAACTCCGACCGCACCATGATGCAGATGGCCGGCCTGGACGACGAGGCCGACATGTTCGCACCGGTGCTGGTGAGTTCGCGCCGGCGCGCCGTGTGGCTGGGGATCAACCTGGTCACGGCCTTCCTTGCGGCCTGGGTGATCGGGCGTTTCGAGGCTACCTTGCAGCAGCTGGTTGCGCTCGCAGTGCTGATGCCGATCGTGGCCAGCATGGGCGGCATTGCCGGCAGCCAGACCCTGACACTGGTGATCCGGGGGCTGGCGCTGGGGCAGGTGCAAAAGGGCAATATCCGGATTCTGCTGAACCGCGAGGTTGGCGTGTCGATCCTCAATGGCGCGTTATGGGCGGTGGTGATCGCGCTGCTGGCGGTGGCGTGGTTCGGCAGCTGGGGTCTTGGCGCGGTGCTGGGGGCCGCGATCCTGATCAATCTGCTGGTCGCGGCGCTGGCCGGCCTGGCCGTGCCGCTGGTGCTGGACCGTCTGGGCATCGACCCGGCACTGGCGGGCAGCGTGATCCTGACCACGGTAACGGACGTAGTCGGATTTTTTGCATTTCTCGGTCTGGCGACCGTGTTGCTGCTGTGATGCGTCGTTGGTGCACTGAACACGGCGCATCACTGCGCAAGGCGCTGCAGCGGCCCGTGGCTGGCGCGATCCGGGGCTTCGGACCCGGCGCATGGAGGATGGGATGGATCATGTAACCGGGTTCCTGTATTCGCTATACACGACCTTGCAGTGGCCGATCATCCAGACACCCGAGACCAAGATAACCATCGGGTCGCTGGTCTACCTGTTGGTGCTGGTCAGTGTGCTGCTGTGGCTGGCGCGCCGCCTGCAGTTGTGGCTGGTCGATGGCCCCTTGCTGCGCACGCGCTTCGACGCCGGTGCACGCCAGGCCGCGGGCACCCTGGTGCGCTACCTGGTGCTTGCATTGCAACTGGCCGATGTGGTCGGTGACGAGTTGGCGGAGTTGAACAAGACGCTGCGCCGCACCGCTTCGCTGGAGCAGGCGGCGGGCCAATCGCGCGACCCGGCTGCGGCCTTGGCCTACCTGCTGGCCGCCGCCAAGGTGATCCAGGTCGACGACTTTCGGTGATGTGACCGGCCGGTCAGGCCGGCGTCTTGCGCGAAACCCGTTTGGCCGGCGCCTTCCTCGCTGGCGCCTTTTTTGCCGCTGGCGCTTTCAACGCGGATTTTCCGGCGGCCTGCGTGGCCGCGCCTTTGCGTCCCGCTGCCGATTGCCGTGCGGACTTGGCGGCGGCATCGACGGACTTGGTTAGTTGCGTGGTTGTGCGCTTGACTGAACCGCGGGCTTTCGATGCCTTGCGTTCGACCGATTTTTTCGCATCCTTGGCAGCCTTTTCGATGGTCTTGGCGATGCCGGCCAGCTTCTTCTGCGCCGACTTCGCAGCCTTTTCCGCCTTGCGTCTGGCGGTTTTGACGGCGCTGGTGATCTGCTTGTTCACGGCCTTGATCTTGGCTTCGGCCGCTTTCTCGGTGCGTGTCACCTTCTTGCGGACTTCCTTGGCCAGCGTTTCAGCCTGACCCTGGGCTTTGCGAATCAAACGCTTGGCATCCTGCTTGACTTCCTTCGCCGACGACGTGACCCGCTTGGCAGCAGTTCTTGTCTTGATCGCCATGGTGTCGCTCTCCAGTTGCACCGTATCCTTGATCGTGTCGGCGACCGAGGCGGCGGTTGGCATGGGCGCTGTTGTTGCTGCTGGCTTGTGCGCTGCGCCCGCAGTGGAACGCGATTTGATTGGGCTGTTCATGGGGGTCCCTTGATTGTTTGCTGGCCGATTCGTCGACCCGGCGGTCTGTCTGCCGCCAAATTGTACGGGCTATGCACCCGCCTGTGGTGTCAGTGGTGGTCCAGTTTCTTGTCGGTGAACAACCAGTCGCGCAACTCCTTGTCGAAGGTCGGGTCGCGGCGCCGGATCCACTCCAGCAGCATCGACGCGTGTTCCTTCTCTTCATCCCGGTTGTGTTGCAAGATGGACTTGAGTTCGGGGTCCTTGCAGGCGTCTGCGCGCTGGTTGTACCAGTCTACGGCCTCCAGTTCCTCCATCAGCGAGACAATGGCGCGGTGCATGTCGCGTGTCTCGGTGCTCAGCTCATTGATCGGTTCGTGATAACCCTCATTGGACATGGATTCCTCCTGGGTGACGGTGGTTCACATGATAGTGACTGCGCGTGATGGCGAACGATCACGTCTGCAAAAGACCTGCGAGATCGAAACTGCTGCGTTGCCCGATGGCCTCGCCATGCTCGACCAGCCATTGGTTCGCGCTGGCGCGGCCCAGCGCGTGCAAGCGGGTCAGAAAAGCCCACTGGGTGTTGGTCTTGCTGGCTGCGCCAAGTGTGGCGAGCGCCTCGCCGCCGTCCAGCAGGTGTACCCGCAGCGATCGCATGCGCTGGAACAACATTGCGCCCTGCGCGTGACCGGCCTTGCGTTGGCCGGCGACCAATTGCTGCAATAGCGCGATCGTGCGCAGTTCCTTGAGCAGGCTGGCGTTGAACGTGATTTCGTTGATGCGGTCCAGAATTTCTTCGGCACTGGTGGGTACCTGCGCGCGCGCGACGGGATTGATCTGCACCAGCAGCAGGTCGTCGGCCGGGCCGTCGGTGACCAGTGGCATCAACGAGGGATTGCCGGCGTAACCGCCGTCCCAATAGGCTTCACCATCGATCTCCACCGCCTGGAACAGCAATGGCAGGCAGGCTGATGCAAGCACCACGTCCGCGCTCAGGGTTCTCTGGTCGAATACGCGCAGCGCACCGGTGCGCACCTGGGTGGCGGCGATGAACAGCCGCGACTTGGTACAACGCCGCACGCGCTCGAAGTCAACGGTAGCGGCCAGGATGTCGCGCAGCGGATTGAGATTGAGCGGGTTGAGCTGGTAGGGCGAAAAGCGGCCGCTCCATTGCGTCGCAGCCTGCGCAAAAGGCTCCAACCAGGGTGTCCACCAGGCACTGAGCGGACCGAATGCGGCTGCCACAGGCCCGACCTGCCAATGGTGGAATGGCGACAACTCCGCAACCCGGCTCCAGAATGCGCGCAGCACCCTGCGCGCGCCCGTGCGTCCACCGTCCATCAGTCCGGCAGCCAATGCCACCGCGTTCATGGCACCGGCACTGGTGCCGCTGATGGCGGCGATCTCCAGCCACTCTTCTTCGAGCAGTCGGTCCAATACGCCCCAGGTGAAGGCGCCGTGCGAACCGCCGCCTTGCAGTGCCAGGTCGATTTTTTGCACCGCCGCGCGCCCCTTGCGGCGCGAGCGGGTGCGTCCGGCGCTTGGCGATGGTGTCGTCGCCTTCTTCAACATGGAGTCACCAGCGGGTCGCAAGACGCCGGACCCAGCACCTGCGGGGCAATGCTGCCCAGCAGGCGGCTCAGGTCCACGGGCCCGCGTGAATCGAGTCCGTGCAGCAGATCGAGCGACGCGCCGGTCTGCCATCCCCGCATCGCTACGCGATGGGCCGCGTGGCGGGACAGTGCCGACAGATCGGTGGTGACCCGCGAAGGCGATCGGGTGGTCATGGCGCTTCCTCGTGGCGTACTCGATTCGATCGGGCTGCGCCGTGGTCCAGCATACGTCAATCGGCGGTCAACCCGTTTGCTGCGGCTAAAGGCCGGCGTCGACCGCTCAGCCGCCGTATTGTGGATTCGACTCGTATCCGGCGAGAAACGGTTTCCAATCGCCTTCACTCCAGCGCAGCGCGGGATCGAGCCGCTGCTCCTTGCGCAAGGAACGTAGCAGACGCGCCAGATTGTGCGCTTTCCAGTCGTCGCCGGCGCGAAAGCCGCACTTGTCGAAATCGACGATCCAGGCCTTGTCATCGGCGTCGAGCATCAGGTTGTGGCAGTTCAGGTCGGAATGGAACACCTGTTCGTCATGCAGCTGGCGCACCGCCCGTCCGAGCGCGTGCCATTGATCCGCCGACAGTGCGCGGACATGGCGCAACAGATGGGCGACGTCCTGCGCATCGGGGATCAGCGCGACCAGGATGTCGGCCCGGTAGAACAACCCATGCCTGGCATGGCGGGCGGCACAGGCCTGTGGTACCGGCAGGCCGCGTGCGCGCAGCTGTGCCAGCAGCGTGAACTCGGCCATGGCCCGGGTCTGGACCAACACCTGGCCGAGGAACAGGTCGCGGCTGATGCGGGACATCAGGCCACCGCGGTAATAGTGGCGCAGCAGGAAAGCGGCCTGGCCGTTGCGGACCCGATGGACATGGCCGCGTCCTGCGCCCAGACTCTCGCTGCCGCCCTGGCGCTGCCACCATGCCGGATCGAACAGTTCTGCTATCGCTGCGTCGAAGCAGGCGGGATCGACCCACACCGTGTCCCAGCCCTGGCGTAGCTGCACGGGCGCACGCAGGGTGGCTTGTCGCGCTGCGTACGGCTGCAACCGAGCCAGCGTGCGCCCGGTGGCGCCGGTCATGGCCCGGTACACCTCCCGACCCCGGGCCGCCCGCAACCCGGCGTAGCCGGACGGTAACTGCAGTGCAAGAAAATGGTCGAACACCGCCTGCGCATCGTCCACTTCCAGCACCGCGTCGGCATGGCGCAGGCTGGTCATGATCTGGGCGAAATTGTGGGTGTGCCGACCAGTGATCAGCGGTCGGTCCAGCGCCAGCACCTCCAGCGGGTTATGACCACCGCGCTCGATCAGACTGCCTCCGACAAAGCATGCGTCGGCCACGCCGTACCACAGCATCAATTCGCCCATGGTGTCGCCCAGCAGAACCTGCGTGGCGGCGGCCGGCGGCCTGCCCTGGCTGCGGCGCACGAATACCAGTCCCGATTGCGCCAGCATGTCAGCCACCACGCCAAAGCGTTCCGGATGGCGCGGCACCAGGATCAACAAGCTGCGCGGTGACAGCGCCAGGTGGCTACGGAAAGCGGCGATCAGGGTCTCGTCTTCACCGGCATGGGTACTGCCAGCGGTCAGCACCGGTCGGTCCCCCAGCGCGGCGCGGGTGCTGGCGATCGCGTCGCGCAGCCCGGGAAGAATGCGCAGATCCGACTTGATATTTCCGGTCACCGCCAGGCGTTGTGCACAGGCGCCGAGCAGCTTGAACCGATCGGCCGTCGCCTGGTCTTCGCAACAGATCAGGCGCAACGATGCGATGGCCGGCCGCATGATGCCTTGCCAACGCCGATAACCGACCGCCGACCGTTCCGACAGGCGCGCGTTGGCGACCACCACGGGCACGCCCATGCCGTGCGCCTGGTGCAGGAAATTGGGCCACAACTCGCGTTCGAGCAAGACCACCAGTCGCGGCCGCCAGGCCTGCAGGAACCGGCGCGTGGCACCGGGCAGGTCGAGTGGGAAATACACATGGTCGACCCGGTCGCCATAGGCGCTGCGGATCTGCCGGCTGCCGGTGGGCGTGGTGCAGGTGACGAGCGGACGCCCCCAGCGCGCATCCTCCAGCAGGGCCTCGATCAGCGGCGTTGCCGCGAGCACCTCGCCCACCGATCCGCAGTGCACCAGCACCACGCCGGGTCGCGGCGTATCGGCGCCGGCGCGGCCGAAGCGTTCAGCCCAGCGCTGGCGGTAACGCGGATCGGCGCGGCCGCGCCACCACAGGTAGGCCAGCAGCGGCAGGGCGGCGGCGCCCAGCAGCAGGCTGTAGGCCCGTCGCATGCGCATGGATCAGCGCCAGTGGTCTGCCACCCATTGCGTGGGCGGCACGCGGCGATACCATTTGCCGCTGACACCGTCGATGGCGTCCGGTGGATTGGGCTTGCCGTGGAACGCGATGATCCTGGCGCCCGGCGGAATGGTCGGTGGCCGGAACCAGCTCATCAGGCCGCGCGGCACGCAATGGCGTTTGAAGCTGACACACCAGTCCTGCGGCCAGTATTGCACCTTGCCCTGGCGACCCAGGAACTGGGTGATGAACTCCTGCTCGTTGCGCACATCGGCGATCGAGGCGGGGTATCCGTTCTTCAGATGGTCCAGCGCATCGGTATGCGCACCAATGGCGAAGCGATAGACCGAGGTATTGCCGGTACCGTCCTGCTTGTCCCACTCCTTGATCACGCAGAAGATGCCGGGGTGGTCGAAGAAGCAGTCGATGCCGTCGACGATGACGATGTCCAGGTCCAGGAACAACGTCGGGCCTTGCAGGTCGTACAGCGGGTTGGCAAAGCTGGTCAGCTTGAGCCAGCCATGGCCGAACGACCAGCTCTGGCGGGTGTCGAACGGGTCAAAGCCGACCATCGGTATCGGGCGCACGTCGATATCCGGGTCTATGCCTTGTCGGTCGTCGCACAGGCAGATGAAACGAAACGGACGGTGCAGGTGGCGGCGCACCATGCTGTGCAAACGGTTGACGTATTCGGGGCCATATTTGCGGCCCCACTTGATGCACAAGACGTTGACGCTCTGCATGGTCTGGGATTCCTCCATCGGTGTTCAATGCAGTGTCATCGCCGCGTCGGCACTGCCGCAACGGCCAGACATCGCGCCCGTGACGTCAGCGTCGCGCGCCGGTCTACTTGCGCAGTATCGCGTTGATCGGCTGCAGGTCCTGTGCGGTAAGGCTGCCGTTGGCCTGGCGCAACCGCAGGCCCCCGACCAGCACGTCGTAACGCGCGCGGGCCAGGTCGCGCTTGGTCTGGAACAACTGGCTCTGGGCGTTGAGCACGTCGATGTTGATGCGCACGCCAACCTGGTAGCCCAGCTTGTTGGCCTCCAGCGCACTCTGGCTCGATGCCTCGGCCGCTTCCAGTGCCTTGGCCTGGCCCTGGCCCGACAGCACGCCGAAATAGGCCGCACGGGTGGCCTGCGACAGGGTGCGACGGGACGCTTCCAGATCGGTGCGCGACTTATCCTCGAGCGCCAGCGTCTCCTTGATGCGGTTCTGGACGGCGTAGCCGGAAAACAGCGGCAGGTTGAATGCCAGCGCGATGGAGGCGACATTGGTACGGCTGTCCGAACGGACCGAAGAACTGCCGTCGTTGTGGGTCAGCGCGTAGCTGCCATTGAGGTCCAGCGTTGGTTTCTCGCCGGCCTGCGCCTTGCGGGTTTCCAGTTGTGCCACTTCCAGCGCCAACGCCGCCTGACGCAGCTGTGGATGGTTTTCGATGGCCTGGCTGACCCAGGCCTCGACGTTGGCCGGCATCAGGGCCGGCAAGGCCACCGGCATTGCCAGCGGCCTTGGGTCTGTGCCGTCCCTGCCGACCAGGCGGTCCAGCGCGATGCGCTTGACCAGCAGGTCGTTGGCCGCGGCGATTTCCTGCGCGATCACCAGGTCGTAACGAGCCTGGGCTTCCCGGGTATCGGTGATGGTGCTGGTGCCGACTTCGAAATTGCGCTTGGCAGCGGCCAACTGTTCCGCGACCGCGGTTTTCTGCGCATCGACAAAGGCGACAGCGTCCTGCGCCCCCAGCACGTCGAAATAGGCCTGACTGACGCGCACGATCAGGTCCTGCTCGGCGACCTCCAGCAGGGCCTGGCCGACGATGATGGATTTTTGTCCCTGCTCGAACGTCAGTTTGTTGGCGGGTCGGTACAGCGGCTGGGATGCACTGACGGTGGCGCCCTGCGAGCCAAAGGCGGTATTGGGTATGCGCACATTGGAGTCGATGTAGGTGCGCGACATCGACATGGCCAGCCCCACCGTTGGCAGCAGGCCGGCACGCGATTGATCGGCGCGCGCCACCGTGGCTTCGTATTGCGACCTGGCAGACTGTAACGTGGCGTCATAGGCACGCGCCGATTCGTACAGGTCGACCAGGCTTTGCGCACCAGCAGGCAACGCAAGGCATCCGCCGAGCAACGCACACAGGGTCATCGTGTGGGCCCTGGGCGTCGTGGTGCGCTTGCGTGATTGCGGTTGTTGGTTCATGTGGGGATCTCGTGTTGTCAATGCGCCTGTCAGTAGCGCGGAACGCTGTTGTCCAGCTCTACCGCCCACGCATCGATACCGCCGGCAATATTGGCCACCTGGGTGTAACCCTGGTCGATCAGGAACCGTGCTACCTGCATGCTGCGGCCGCCATGGTGACACAGGCAGGCGATGGGCGTTTGCGGGTCGAGTTCCTGCAACCGTGCCGGTACGCTTCCCATGGACATCGGCAGCAGCGTAAAGTCGCCAGCCTTGACGCTGGCGGTATGCCATTCGGCCGGCTCACGCACATCGAGCACCACGGCGCTCTTGCCGCCCCGGTTGCGCGTCAGCCAGCTGGCCAGCTGGCTGGGTCGGATTTGTTCGATCATGGTTGGCAGGGTCGAAAACGGGGTTTCAGAAACGGAATCGGGACGGCTCGGGAAAGTTCTGCAGGCGCGGCGCGACGGTGTCCCACGGCTGGCTGCTGCGGTAATCGTTCTCACCCAGGCGGGTGATGAAGGTGGCATGCATCATGGGTTCGTCACCGACGATGGCTCCGAGTCGGCCACCAATTTTGAGATGCGTGAGCAGGCTCCTGGGTACGTCGGCGACAGAGCCACTGAGTACGATGACGTCGAACGGGCTCTCCACCGGTATCGCCCGGGCGCCGTCCTGCTGCCGTACTTCGGCGTTGTGCACGCCCGCCAGTTGTAGATTGGAGCGGGCCAGGCCGACCAGTTCCGCATGGATCTCGAGCGTGATGACGCGCTGCGACCGGTGCGCCAGCAGTGCCGCCATGTAACCCGACCCGGCGCCGATCTCCAGCACCTTTTCGTGCTTTTGCACTGCCAGGTCCTGCAGCATGCGCGCCTCGACGCGGGGAGCGAGCATGCACTGGCCGCCGGGCAGCGGGACTTCCATGTCGGCAAAAGCCAGCGACTTGTGCGCCCCCGGAACGAAGTCCTCGCGCCGTATCACGGACAGCAGGTGCAGCACGTGGGCGTCGAGCACATCCCATGGGCGGATCTGCTGCTCGATCATGTTGAAGCGGGCTTGTTCAAGGTTCATGGCGGCATGCATGGCGGCTTTCTAGGGGCTCAGGTCAGGCCGTCGATTCTAGGGGCTTGCCCAACCGCAGCCTTGACCCCCAGCAAGCGCCGACCCCATTGGGCCAGGTCGTCCATATAACAATAGGCAACCGGTACCACCACCAGCGTCAGCAGCGACGAGGTGATGACGCCGCCAATGACCGCCTGTCCCATCGGTGCGCGCATCTCGGCGCCTTCGCTCAGCGCGAAAGCCAGTGGCACCATGCCGAACACCATCGCCAGCGTGGTCATCAGGATCGGGCGCAGACGCACCTTGGCAGCCATCAACAGGGCTTCGTTGCGATCCAGGCCGGGAATCGTGCTGCCGTCGGGTCCGATCGTGTCCTGCCGCGCGCGGATTGCGAAATCGACCAGCAAGATCGCGTTTTTCGTGACCAGGCCCATCAGCATCACGATGCCGATGACCGAGAACATCGACAGCGTCGAGCCGAACATCATCAGCGTCAGCACCACGCCGATCAGCGTCAGCGGCAACGCGGTCATCAGCGCCAGCGGCTGCAGGAAACTTTTGAACTGGCTGGCCAGGATCATGTAGATGAAAATGATTGCCATCACCAGCGCGGACACGGCGTAGCCGAAAGCCTCGGCCATGTTTTTGGTGGAGCCGCCGAACTTGTAGCTGTAGCCCGGCGGCATCCGCACGCTGTCCATGACCGCGCGGATGCTCTCGGATACTTCGCCAGCCGAACGGCCAAACACGTTCGCGGATACGCTCACCTCGCGCGTCAGGTCGCGCCGGTTGATCTGGTTGGGGCTGGTCGTTTGAATCACCGTGGCCACCTGGTTCAGCCGCACTACCCGCATGCTGCCGTCCGGATTGGTTCCGAGCGCGAAAGGCAGGCGTTCGAGATCCTGCAGGGCATTGCGCGCGTCGGGCCGCAGCCGCACGTTGACGTCGTAGGTCTGGTCGTCACTGGCGCGCCAGTTGCCGACCGTCTGGCCCGCGACCATGGTGCGCAATGCCGCGCCGATCTGGTTGATGCCCAGGCCCAGGTCCGAGGCCACGTCGCGGCGCACCTGCACGTCCAGTGTCGGCTTGTCGGGCTTGACGCTGGAGTCCAGGTCGACCAGACCGGGGATGCCGCGTATCTTCTCCAGCGCCGGCACGGTGATGCGCTCGAGTTCGGCCTGGTCCGGACCCTGGATCGAGAACCGCACCTGCTTTTCACCCCCGACCGAATCGAGCAGGCCCACATGGGTCACGGTGATACCGGCGACCTGCTTGAGCCGCTCGCGCAACAGCGCCGACATCGCGTCCACGTTGCGCTTGCGTTCCTTGCGGTCGACCAGGCGCACATAGACCGACGCGTAGATCTTGCCCTGTGCATTGCCGCTGTTGATGGTGACCAGCGTATAGCGCACCTCCGGCAGCTCGCGCACGATGGACTCGACCTGGCGCGCCTTGGCCTCGGTCACCTCAAGCGACGATCCAACCGGGGTGTGGAAATCGAGCGTGGTTTCCGAAAAATCGGATTTGGGCACGAACTCGGTGCCCAGCAGCGGTATCAACAGCACGCTGCCAACGAAAATGGCCAGCGCGATCAGCAGCGTGGCGAGTTTGTGCAGCAATGACCAGCGCAGGATTGCCTGGTAGGCGTCGATCAGCAGGTCGGTGCCACGGTCAAACGCGCCGGTGACCCGGCCAATCGTCTTGTCATAGAGGTTTCGGGGCGCATGGCGTTTGCCGTGCTCTTCGATGCTGGGGTCGTGCCAGATCGACGACAGCATCGGATCCAGCGTGAAGCTCACGAACATCGAGATCAGTACCGCCGCGACGATGGTCAGGCCGAATTCATGGAAGAACTTGCCGATGATGCCGCCCATGAAGCCGATCGGCAGGAACACCGCGACGATCGACAGCGTGGTGGCCAGCACCGCCAGGCCGATCTCCTGGGTGCCATCGAGCGAGGCGCGAAACGCACCCTTGCCCATCTGCACATGGCGCACGATGTTCTCGCGTACCACGATCGCGTCGTCGATCAGCAGGCCCACGCACAGCGAAAGCGCCATCAGCGTGATCATGTTGATGGTGAAACCGAGCATGTCCATGAACAGGAAGGTGCCGATGATCGCAATTGGCAGCGTCAAGCCGGTGATCACGGTGGAGCGCCAGGAATTGAGGAACAGGAAGACGATCAGCACCGTCAGGATCGCGCCTTCGATCAGCGTCTGGCGCACATTGGCCACGGATACCCGGATCTGGCGCGATCCGTCGAAAATCGGCTCCAGCCGAAGTCCGGGCGGCAACTGCTTCTGCACGTCGGCAATTGCCGCCTGCAGGCCGTCGACCACCGCAATGGTGTTTTCGTCCTGCGATTTCTGCACGGTCAACAGCAGCGTGCGCTCGCCGTTGTACAGTGCCAGGCTGTCGACCTCCTGGGCGCCATCGACCACCTGGGCCAACTGCTCGAGCCGCACCGGCGTGCCGTTGCGGCGCGCCACGATGATCTTGCCGAAATCCTGCGGCCGTTCGATGCGTGCGTCGATCTGGATCACCCGCTCCTGTTCGCGCGAACGGATGGCGCCGACGGGCAAGTCCTGGTTCTCGCTGCGCACCGCTGCCACGACCTGGTCGGGCGTGATGCCATAGGCCTCCAATGCGCGCGGATCGAGAAGCAGGTTGATCTCGCGCTTGGTTCCGCCGACGACCCCGACCGATCCCACGCCGCGCACGTTTTCGAGCCGTTTCTTGAGCGTCTGGTCGGCCCAGTTGGTCAGTTCGACCGCGCTCATCGGTCGCGCCGTCGCCTGCCCGTTGCCGGCGCGGGAGTCGGGCAGTACCGCCACCGACCAGACTGCGCGCGATGCCGGATCGAAGCGCAATACCCGCGGTTCCTTCACCTCGGTGCGCAACAGCGGCCTGACAGCGGATATCTTCTCGCGCACATCGTCGGCCGCCTTGCGACCATTGATATGCAGGCCGAACTCGATCACCACGACCGACTGACCCTCGTAGCTGCGCGAGGTCAGCGCGTTGATGCCGGCGATCGCGTTGACGCCTTCCTCAACGCGCTTGGTGACCTCGCTCTCGACAATTTCGGGTGCAGCGCCAGGGTATTCGGTGATGACGACCACCACCGGAAAATCGATGTTGGGAAACTGGTCGATCTGCAGACGCTGGTAGGAAAACAGGCCCAGCACCACCAGGGCCAGCATGACCATCGTGGCAAAAACCGGGTTCTGCAGGCTGACGCGGGTAAACCACATGGTGTTACAGCGCGCTGGCCGCGAGCTTGACCGCGGTGCCCTCGCGCAGGCGCCCGACCGACCCGGCTATCACCGGTGTTTTCTCGGGCAGGCCGTTGACGGCGACCATCCACTGGCCGTCGAATTCACCCTGCGCGCCCAGTTCGACCGTCTGATGCACCACCTTGTTGTCTCGCACGATCTGCACATAGGGCCGGGGCCGGTCGTTGCGAACCGCGCTGACCGGCAAGGCCAGGGCCTGGCTGGTTCCCACGACCAGGCTTCCCTGCGCAAACAGTCCCTGGCGCAGACCGGGCGCCGGCTCCAGCGCCAGGTAGGCCAGCACCGAGCGGCTGCCGGCCACGACGGTCGGGTTGATGCGCACGACCTTGGCACGTACCGGCTGGGCGGCGCCCTCGATCCGCAGCTCAGCCGTTTGCCCGAGCTGGATCAAGGCCGAGTCGGCTGCGGCCAGGCTGGCTTCGAGCTCGAGCCGGCTGATGTCCACCAGTTCCAGCACCCGGCCGTCCACGCCGATGCGTTCGCCGTTCTGGGCCATGCGTTGCGCGATCTGGCCGGCAATGGGCGCGCGCAGCACCGTGTCCTGCAACTGCTTGGAAACCATGTCCACGCCCGCCAGCGCCGCGCGATGCGTGGCCTGGGCACTGGACAGGCTGGCCGTGGAGGAGTCGAGTGCCCATCTGGAGATGAATCCCTTCTCGACCAGGGTGCTGTTGTTGTCGAAGGTTCGCTGCGCAATATCGACCTGGGCCTTGGCCGCCACGGCCTGTTGCTCGGCCTGGCGCAGCCGGGCCTGGGCATCGGTGGCGTCAACCCGTGCGACGACCTGGCCGGCCTTGACCAGATCGCCCTCGCGCAGGTTCAGGTCCTGCAACTCGCCCGCCACCCGGGCCTTGATGAAGGCCGAGTTGGTGGCGCGCACCGTGCCCGAGACCGCCAGTTGCTGGGCCAGCGCGCGGGTCTGGACCTGGACCAGGTCGGCTGCGACCAGCTCGATCACGGATTCGACCTTTGCGGCAGCCTGTTCGGCCAGTTGTTTCTGCGCGTTGCGCTGGCCCACGATGCGCGTGGCACCGAAGGCCAGACCTGCGATTACCAGTAGGGCCAACAGCCATTTCAAAACCCGCGTCATGTGTGTCTTTTCCTGTGTGGGATGTTGATCCCGGTGTCTGGAGCCACGCGCAGGCCATTGAGCAAGGTATCAATCTGCGCGGACAGGTAGTCCTGAGGCACCAGCGGCGTGTCATGCCCCGTGCAAGCCCCCAGCGAGTGCTTCCACACCAGCAGATAGAGCATCGGGGCCAGCACCGTGTGAACGCCGTATTGCAGGTCCAGCGGCCGGAACTCACCCCGCTGCACGCCGCGCTGCAGGATCCGGCGGATCAGCAGATTGCCGGGCTCAATGACTTCGTGATGGTAAAAATCAGCAAGCTCCGGAAAATTGCTGGCTTCGCTAATGATCAGCTTTGAAATGCCGGAGGCCTTGGTGTCGCCGACATGCGCCCACCAGGCCTTCATGGCATAGTGCAGCAGGTCGGCCGTGGAGCCGGGGAAGGCATCGAGCTCGCTGCTCCATTGCGGAAATCGCCCCGAGATGTTCTCGCGCACAACCGCCTTGAACAGTTCTTCCTTGCTGGCAAAGTACAGGAACAGGGTGCCCTTGGAGACGCCAGCGCGGCGCGCGACTTCCTCGACCCGGGTTGCCGCGTAGCCTTTGTCGACGAACAGGTCCAGCGCCGCCGCCAGCAGTTCGCCCGGGCGGGCCTGCTTGCGGCGCGATGGCCTGATCGGGGTGGCGACCGCTTGCGGGTGGATGGAATCGGGCACGGTGATTGCTAATGACTGATGGGTTAGTAATGTAGCGGATGCCGGTCCAATGGACAATCATTGCCCCCGCGCTTTACCAAGCTTTACCCGCTACCGCGTTGGCTGATTTCCTGCGCAGGGCGCTGGCTTTTTTGCGGCGCCTGCGCCATGGAACAATGAATCATGCAACAGTCGCCCGAGGACCTGCAACGCATCAGCGCGCGCACGCTGGCGCATTACGACCGCAATGCCCAGGAGTTCTGGGAGGGCACACGCGATCACGACGTAAGCCAGAACATCGACGCGCTGCTCCAACACATCGACGCGCCCGCCCCGTTCGATCTGCTCGATTTCGGCTGTGGTCCGGGGCGCGACCTCATGCGTTTCAAGGCGCTGGGACACCGAGCAACAGGACTGGATGGGTCGGCACAGCTGGCCGCGCTGGCGCGGGAGCATAGCGGATGCGAGGTGCTTGAACAGGATTTTCTGCATCTGGACTTGCCGCGCGAGCGTTTCGATGGCGTGTTCGCCAACGCAGTGTTGTTCCACATCCCCAGTGCGGTGCTCCCGCGCGTCCTCGACCAGCTCCATGGGGCGCTCAAGCCCGGTGGCGTGTTGTTCAGTTCGAACCCGCACGGTGCTGGCCAGGAAGGCTGGAGCGGCGAGCGCTATGCTGCGTTCCACGATTGGCCGTCCTGGCACCGCTATCTCACATCGGCCGGATTCACGGAGTTGACCCACTACTATCGGCCGGCCGGTTTGCCGCGTGAGCAGCAGCCGTGGCTGGCCAGCGTGTGGCGCAAGGACGCGTGTTGACCGTGTGGTGAGCGCGACGCTGTCGATGGCTTTTTCAGTGGTCAGGGTTGGCGAGCAGCGAATGAGTAGCATGGCGAGGCTGGATGCCAGTATGTGGGAGTTGCCGGCCGCATCGCGGTATGTGGACTCGGTGGCGATTGCCCGCTTTCTGGCAGCTCAAATGCTTGAATTGTGGAGGCGGTCAGCGGCTGTTCGTGTAGGTCTGCATGGCGACCCCAAGCGGGCCTCCGGAATTCCGCGATTGGCCGCCGCGAAGCAGTCGCTCGCGTGGGCCTCTCGCGACCAGCTTATGGTGCACACATCCAGTGCGGCCATCCGCTGCATGACCTCCAGCGGCGACATCACCAGGTGCGTGGTGCCGTCGCGCCACGATGTCTTGAGCTTGAGCACCGCCTGACCGGCGGCGTTGAGCTGCACCCGTTCGTCCGACAACGCTCGGCGGGCGATGTAGTGGCACAGCTGTTCGACCCGCTTGCGATCGTCTGCCTCCACACCCACTGCGGCGTGCAGGCTGAAGTCGTCGATATCGACACACAGGTGCTGGCGCGTTGCGTCCTTGCGCAGCATCGCGCCCTGCAAGGTCAGCACCCGGCGGTCAGCGCGGGCGACCAAAGGCAATGCGATACGTGCCTACTCCGCCTGTAGCGGCCGCAGCGTTCGTGCATCGTCAGCTTCGGCGTCGGGCTCAGCCAGCCAGGTCTGGCCCATGTCTTCTTCCAGGACGCCCCGGCGCGTGAGCAGCTTCGACAGCCGGTCGATGATTGCCTTCAGCACGGCCTGCACCTGCTCGTCAGATGGCGCAGGCGCTTTGACAAACGCGGTCGCGTCATCGGAGGCGCATCGGTACACCCCGTCCAGCAACAAGCACGGGACGTGGCCAGTTGAGGTTGGGGGCGGAGCCGAAGCGCTGGAGCAGCGTGACCGCGCCGCCGTGGCCTTCGTCAGTGGCAAGCCCGGGATGCGGCAGCAAGTAGCGCATGAACACACGCTGCATCACCTGCATCACCTGCAGCACCGGCGTGTCCAACTCGGGCTGCGCGGCCAGCACCTAGCGCAGCAGGATCAGCAGCGACAGCACCCATCGCGGCACCGGCAGGTGCGGGACGCCATGGTCGACCAACGGGGCCGCAGTCTGCGACATGCGGCGATCTTGTGCAACATCGCCTGCAGCGCTTCATCGGTTGGCGCGGCATCATCTTTGGCCGCACAACGCGGCGCCTACCCCTTAACAACCACGCCGCAGCGCGGTCCGGCAACTACTGCCGAGGAAGGCTAAAAGCCCGCTGCTTTCTGCGAAGCGCTGCGAAACCGACAACGCCAAGACCAGCCGTCATCAAGGCGTAGGTTTCTGGTTCCGGCACCGCAGTGACACTCACTCCAAACTCGTTGAGGACGAAGTTGCCGTTAGCCGTATGGCGCCCTGGCCCTCCTAATGGAAGGCTGGGGTCTGTAAGCGCCTCGAGCCGGAACCCGGTGATGCCGGTCAAGGCAGTAGTAGCCGTCACCGTGTACGTGTCTGTAAATGGTAACGTACCGCTAGCCAGAATGGATTGGTCGCCAAGTACGCTCAGTGTGGCGCCGTTTGCGGACACTGCAGTCATGGGGTCGAGGACAGTCCAATTCGCACTGACGTCCCCGCCCGACAAGAGTCCATCTGCAAAAGAAGCTCGATTGTCGGTGGTAACGGAAAGCCGGACGCGGCCAAGCGTGTGTGTAGGCACAGAGAACGAGTGCGTAAGAGTAAAAGTGAAAATGCTACCCCCGGTAAAACCTGCGTCCACAATGGTCTCGAAAACGGCAGTCTGCGAGGCACCCTCATTCGGGTCTATCGCCCAGCCCCGCTGTGGCTCGTTAATGCCATCGATCGCGAGACTGACGCCATAGAAATCTTGCGGGGATTGCGAGAACGTCGCCGTTGCCTGTTGCAAGCCGACACCGGCGGCGGTAGCCAACGGCACCGTAGTACACAAAGCAAACGCCAATGTACTCGTGAGCGCTAGTTTCTTCATGACGTGCCTTTCGGGCTTGGAGAGGGTCGCCTAAACTGAATTCTTGCTGCCACTATCTTCCGAAATCATTCTAATGATCGTGCGGCCAGCCCGTCAAGACTGGATCCGGCGTGTGGATGGGCAACCCCGTTCCAGGTACTTACTTTCGGCTACGGGTTACTGCCTCCTGGTCGACGGCTGCGCGAGCATCGCCTGGTGAGATGCCAGGAAGCTGCCCGTGGCCAGCGACGACCGATGGCCGAGTGCGGGTACTGGGTCTATCGATTTCGCCGCCACATTGCCGACAGTCAACCTGCAGTTTCAACGACTGCTAGGGTGAGGGCAGGTCGAAAAGTCGGGTGACCGGGTGCTGTCCAAGGCCGCCAGACACGATCGACTCCACGCCAACGATTGCGCAATCACTTGCGCGATTGCTGATCGACCACATTGGTTTCCAGATGGATGCTCCGCCTGCCAACGGTCTGACAGGGTGGCCGCGCCGGCGCGCGCAGCCAGCGCCGATCAGGCACCCAGATCGCGCAAGCTCGGCTGCGCAAAATAGAACCATTCGTTGCCAGCCGACGCCCCGGGATTGGGAAAGACGATGAAGCCGTCCTGCGCCGCGCATACCGCTGTTCCGTCATGGCGCTCGCCGATGTGCTGACCCGCGGTTACCGGGTCATAGCTGGACCACGTGTGGGTGAATCGGTCATCCTGGTGGTGCTTGTCGACCACTTCGGTCAGGCGCAGCAGTTGCGGATCGGCCACCGCCGGCGGCAGCGCCCCGTCTATCAGGCCCAGATGCGCCAGCGCATGGTGGATGGCCTGCTGGGCGACCTCGGGTGCTGCCGGGTCGCTGTGTTGCCCGCATTCGAGCGTGACCCCGTAGCCACCCTGGCTGCGCATGTACTCGGTGGTGCCCACGCCGTAGCGCGGGTCGGTCGACAACAGGCCTGCGCGGTCATCCGGGCGGGTGCGCGCCATTCGATTGCGCACGCCATCGGCATAGGTCTCCAGCCAGCCTTCGACAATTCGCCTTGGCCCCAGGCGCAGCGCGAGGGCCTGTTCGCTGGCGGCATGGGTGAAGGGTTCGAGCGCGCCGGCGTTGTCCTGCGGCCCCAGCATCACGAAGGGCTCGCCGGCCGAGTGGAAGGAATGCAGGTCCAGCAGCACGTCGTGCTCGGCCAGTAGCGGGCATAGCACGTTGGCGATCCGGTCTTCGTAGTCCTGCGGTTGCGGATTCGGATGCAGATTGCGGTTCAGGTTGCGATCGCCCGTGCGCTGGCCGCGCTGGTAGGCCAGCGGATTGGTCACCGGCACCAGGGTGACGCTGCCGCGGCGCAGTACCAGGGCGCCACTGTCGAGTTCCTGCACTACCCGTTCGATGGCCTGGGTACCGCAGGCCTCGTTGCCATGCACGGCGCCGGTGACGATCAGCCGGGGGCCACTGACGAAGGCACGAAAACAGTGGGCGCGCAAGGCGGACGTGGCGGGGGTGTCGGGCATGGTGTGAGAGGTCAAAGAACAGGCGTCGCGGGGAGCCGTGGCAGGCAAAGCTGCCGCCGCGGCCGGATCGGCGACCACTATAACGGAGCCTTGCGGCCAGTGTGCAACGACCCTGGTTTCGGGTCGTGCCCCATGCGCGGCCATGGCCCGGAGGCGGCGCCGGCAGGCAGGTCACCCTCCACGACAATGCGGATCGACAGCGCCTGACTGGGTGCTGGCCAGTCCATCCACCAAGCCGGCTCGCCTGCTTCTTTTTGTGAACCACATTGCCCTGTCGGCATTGCTGCCGGTGATCGCGTTGATCCTGCTCGGACTGGTTGTCGGGCGCGCGCGCTGGCTCGGACCGGATACCGTGCGCCGCCTGTCTGCCGTCGCGTTCCTGCTGCTGACTCCGGTACTGCTATTTCGGGCCATGAGCCGGGTGCATGTGGAGCAACTGGACCTGCGTCCGGCGCTGGTTTATGTCTTGGTGCTGGCGCTGGTGTTTGCCGGCGTCTTGCACCAGCGCGGCTTGACCCAGCGTGGAGCCGTGCTGGCGCTGGCTGCCACCTACGGCAATGCCGTGATGATCGGTATTCCACTGGTTTCGCTGGCCTGGGGCGAAGCCGGTCTGGTCACGCTGTTCACGCTGATTCCGATCCATTCGCTGCTGCTGCTGACCAGCGCAACCGTGCTGCTGGAATTCGCCGCCGCGCGCGAACACGCGGCCCTCGGCCCCGCGGTCGCTGCGCGGCTGTGGCTGGTCGGACTGCGCGCTCTGCGCAAGGCGCTGATCCATCCGGTGCCACTGCCGATCATCGCCGGGCTGCTGTTCGCGCAAACCGGTCTGGTGATTCCGCCCTGGCTGGATGCACCGATGCTGTGGCTGGGCAAGGGGTTTGGCCCTCTGGCACTGTTCCTGGTTGGCGTGTCGCTGGCCGGCTCGGCCATTGGCCGGCATCTGCGCTGCGCGCTGTTGATGGCCAGCGTGAAGAACCTGCTGGTGCCGCTGCTGGCTGCCGCGCTGGGATGGGCGTTCGGCATGTCCGGTCTGCCCCTGGCGGTGATGATCGCCACCGCGGCACTGCCGGTAGGCGCCAACGTATACATTTTTTCGCAGCGCTATGCGGTGGCGCAGGAGACCGTCACGGCCAGCGTGGCGCTGTCGACGGCGCTGTCGGCGCTCAGCGTGTCGGTGGTGATGTTGCTGGTCGCGCAGCCATGAACGGGCCGGTTTGCCCCCTGGGTGAACACCGCGCCGCGCAGCGCGGGCCTGGGTCGGTGCCTGCGTCGATCCGCTTGCTGCTCAGGGTGCCAGCCGCGCGCGGATCCATTGCCCGTCGCCATCCTGCGTATAGCGCAAACGGTCGTGCAGTCGGCTCCTGCGGCCCTGCCAGAACTGCCAGCTGTCGGGCTTGAGGCGATAGCCGCCCCAGTGCGGTGGGCGCGGCGGCTGCAACAGGAACTGGGCGCCGTATCGGGCCGCGTTGGCCACCAGCACGGCGCGGCTGGAGATCACCTGCGACTGCGGCGAGGCCCATGCGCCGATGCGCGAGTCCAGTGGGCGGCTGTGAAAATAGGCGTCGCTTTCCTCGGCGCTGGTCTTTTCCACCACGCCCTCGATGCGCACCGTGCGTTCGAGCTCGACCCAGTGGAACTGCAGGGCCGCATACGGATTGCCAGCCAGTTCCTGGCCCTTGCGGCTGTCGTAGTTGGTGTACCAGACGATGCCGGCATCGTCGTAGCCCTTGATCAGCACCACCCGGGTGCTCGGACGCAGGCGATGGTCGACTGTGGCCAGCGTCATCGCATTGGGTTCGGGCAACTGCGCTGCGATGGCCTCCTGCAGCCAATGTCCGAATTGGTCCAGCGGGTCGGCGCGAGAGGCGTCCTCGCTCAATTCGGCGCGCTCGTAGCTTTTGCGCAGGTCAGCGATGTTGTTCATGTTGTCAGTATAAGAAGTCGGGACCATCTGGCGAAGACAGGGCGTCGCTGGAGCGGGGTCCATGCGCTGCCCGCCGGCTCGCATTTCACGGCGCTGCGTCGGTGGCGTGGGCCAACAGGCGCCGCAGCGCCGGGTCGTGGATGCCATGCGCCTGCAGGCAATGCATGGTCTTGCGGGCATAGTCCAGCGTCGTACCGTAACGGCCGCTGGAACGTTCGAAGATATCCCGGTATTGGTCCGGGCTCAGGTTGCCGGTGAAATTGGGGCTGCGTCGCGACAATGTGAATGTCAGAGCCTGCACCGGCTTGGCCGCGGTGTCGCAATGGAGCCATTTCGGGTCATACACCCCGGTCACCATTTCGCGCGCCCACAATTGATGCAATACCGCTTCACCCTCGGCGCGGGGCACGCGCAGTGCCGCGCCGTGGCAACTGCCGCCCGACATCAATGCAAACACCAGGCCCGGGACCTCGGGGGTGCCTCGATTGACGCGACTCCACATCTTGAGCGCGCGGTGCCAACCGTGGACGCGGGCCTGGCGTTGCTCGGCGACCGCGAAATCGGGCCGCCAGATCAGCGAGGCGTAGGCAAAAACCCACAGGTCGGATTTGCCGCCCCATTCCCGCAGCGCCTGCTGAAGCATGCGGGCCGGGTCGCGCCCTGGCGATGCGGCGGGCAAACGGACAGCCGTGGGCGGCGGTGCGGGCAACGAATGCAGGTTCTTCACGGTAGGCGCCGGTGCGATCGGAATCCTGGATTGTGCCGGGTGGGCGGAAAAACCAGCCGCCCGTCAGGTTATGGCTTGGGCGTGAGCCGCCGCGCCGAAGAAACAAAGGCGTCGGTAAAGCATAGGCTTTCGTCCAGGCCGTGGCCGATGAAGGCCGGTACCGCCGCATCGACCATCTTGACCGAGCCGCAGACATAGATCGCATAGCCGCGCATGTCGGGAAAGTCGGCCAACATCGCCTCGTGCACCAGGCCCTGGCGCCCCTGCCATTCGTCGGAAGGATCGGATTCGGACAGCACGGGAACGAAGTGGAAGTTGTCGTGCTCGCGCTGCCATTGCTCGGCCAACGCGGCCAGGTACAGGTTGTCGCGCCGACGCACGCCCCAGTACAGCCACATCGGGCGGCGCAGGCCACGGTTGAATGCGTCCTCGACGATGCTCTTGACCGGCGCGAACCCGGTCGCGCCGGCCACAAAGAGTATCGGCAGTTCACTCTCGCGCAGCGTGAACCGGCCCAGCGGCCCTTCTAGGCACAGGCTGTCGCCGACTTGCATCTCGTTGAATACATGGCCGGTAAAGCGGCCGCCCGGAACCAGTCCGACTTGCAGTTCGATATCAGCGTCGTTGCCCGGCGCATTGGCGAACGAATAGGCGCGCCGCTGGCCATCGGGCAGGATGATGTTGACATACTGCCCTGCCGAGAAGCGAATGCGCTCGCCGTCCGCCAGCGCTACCGAAAGCCGGATCAGCTCCGGGCTCAGCCGTTCCAGTGACTTGACGCGGCCATCGTAGCGTTGCAGCGTGCTGCGATTTGGATCCCTGGCGCGTACTATCTCGATCGTCACATTCGAGCGCGGCGTGGCGCAGCACAGCAAGGTCTGGCCCTGCGCGCGCAGGGTCTCGGTCAACGCATTGCGCTGGTAGGCGCCGTGGTCCACGCTGCCATGCTGCACCGTGCACAAGCACACGCCACAGGCGCCGTTGCGGCATTCGTAGGGTAGGTCGAGACCAGCGCGCAAGCCGGCCTCGAGCAGCGTTTCGCCGGTGCGCACCGGATAGGCCTGGGTGCCGTCGTCGACGGTCATTGAAAACCCGCTGCTGCTGGCGCGCCGCCAGCGCGGCGGCAACCAGGGCACGAGCGTCAGCAGTGCGGTGGCAGCAGCCAGCAAGGCCCAGACCATCGCCATCGGCCACAGGTACAGAAGTGGGAACACCGCCAGGTAGAACCAGTCCAACTGCAGCGTGGTGGGCGAGACACCGAGTGCCGCCGCGCCACCCTGGCTCATTGCCGGGCGCAGCATCGACAGCACCAGCAGCGTCAACGCCAAGCTCAGCATGATCGGCTGGGGCGGGTTGGTCCTGGCTTTTGGAATGCGTTGCACGTGCACCCACATCAGCAGCAGTACCAGCAGCGGCAAGCCGATATGCATGAAGGCCAGCAGCGAAAAGAAGCGGTCGTTGACGCTGGACGCATACAGGAAGTTGCGCGCCAGCGAGCCGCCAAATCCCGGCAACCAGTCCAGCCACTCGAACGATGCGACGATGACGAACTGGGCCAACTGGTCCCAGGGCAGCATGTAGCCGTTGATGCCTGACACATACACGCCCCAGATCAGCGCCACGCCACTGACCCAGGAGAACCAGCGCCAGTCGCGCATCCGGTCGAACGCAAAATGGCGCACCATGTGCAACAGCATCGTCAGCACCATGGCATCAGACGCGTATCGGTGCACGCTGCGCAGGATGCCGCCGGCGAACCACTGGTCGTGCGTCAGCGCCTCGACCGAGTCGTAGGCGCCAGCCACTCCGGTTTCGAAGAACGTGTACAGGTACAGGCCGCTGCCGGCGACCAGCCAAAGCAGCCAGAAAGTGATGGAACCCAGGTGGTACAGCGGATTGACCCGGTCGCCGAAGGCCCGGTTGAACAGCGCCTCCACCCGCATGAAGGCCCAGCGCAGCAGGACTTGCAGTCGCGCAATCATGCGGCGCCCGGTACCGTGCAGCCATCGGGCCTGACCCGGCGCATGGCGCGCAGCATCACCACGACGAACAGCAGGCCACCGACGATGGCGATCAGGCCGCCGAGTCCCATCAGGCCCATGCCAGCGATCTCGCCCGTGCTGCGCAATACCTGCTCGGCGCCGGCCACCTTGCGCTGCACGCCATAACCGCCGGACCAGACCAGGCCGGTAATGTGCATCAGTTGTCCCACGCCATACAGGCCGGGTTGCCATGCCGCCGTCCTGCCGGCGGGCCGGGCGTATCCCAGCCGCGGCAGCAGGTGGTAGGCCAGGCCCATCATGGCCAGCGTGACCCCGACGATGCAGCCGTGGTAGTGCGCAGGGATGCGTACGTTGGAGCCGTGGATGAAGATGCCGATGACCCCGCCGGACGCAAACAGGACGATCGACCAGACCAGCGCCGCGCGCAGTGGCCGGGTCGAGTCGTCGGCTGGCAGTGCGCCAGCCAGTGCCAGCACGACGGCCAGTGCGATCGGCACGATCGCCAGGCCGCCACCCAGGCGCATCGCCCAGGTCAGCAGTTCCCGGTGTTCAACCGATGCGATGTCGTAGGCGAGATAGGCATAGGGCGTGACGAACACCGCCACCAGTGCCAGTACGAACATCAGCACGGTGATGCGCGGACTGATCAGCAGCCTGGCGCCGCTGGCGCTGGCCAGTGCCAGCCAGGCCACCAGCATCAGCAGTGTCCAGGTGAACTGCAGCGCGTGACCACCGCCCCAGAAAAGTATCTCGAAGCAGCGCCGGCAACCGTTGCAATTGGCGGGGTCAACGACAGCCACCGGCGGCGGAGCGGGCTGTGGCAGCAAAGGCAGCAGGAGCAACAGCGCCAGCGCGGCCAGCAGCACGGTCCAGACCAGGCCGGGTGAGCTTGCATAGCCCAGCGGATGGATGAACAGCAGGAACCAGTCCAGTGCCAGGTTGTTCGGCGCAAGCGCCATGTCGGCCGGCGGATGGCTCAGCACCGGGGCTGCCAACGCCAGCGCCAGCAGGCAGGTGGCGACACCAATCGCCATGGGTCGCGGCGGAAATATGGCGGCATGGGCCAGACGCTGGATATGGAACCACAGGCCGAAGATCAGTAGCAGCGGCACTCCCAGATGCACGAAGATGAACAATGAGAACAGCCGGTCGCTGACAGCCGCCGCGTCCAGGAAATTGCGCGTCAGCGGCGACGTGAAGACCGGCAGGTAGTCCAGCAACTCGGCGGTTGCAAGCGCCGAGAACTGCCCCAGCTGGTCCCAGTTGAGCCAGAAGCCGCCGATGGCGCTGACCAATGCCAGCGGCACCAGCGCCACGCCGGTCAGCCACGAGAAACGCCGAAAGCCGCTGTAGCGTCCGAGTAGCGCCTCACGCATCAGGTGCAACAGCATCACGACGATGAACCCGTCGGCGGCATAGCGGTGCACGCTGCGCAGTACACCTCCCAGGTACCACTGCTGGCGCGAGAGCTGGTCGATCGAGCGGTACGCGCCTTCGGCCGACGTGTCCAGCACGGCATACAGGTAGATGCCGCTGATGGCGAGCAGCCAGAACAGCATGAACCCTAGCGCACCGAGCTGGCGCAACGGGTTGCGACTGGAGCCGAACACGCGGTCCAGCCTGCTCTCGAACCATTGAAAGCCAGCCAGCGCGAATTGGCGGGTGCTACGCAGCGGATGCATGCCGTCCGTCCTAGCCTGGCGTTCTGTTCAGGGATTGCGCCTGCCGCCGGGCACTGCGCAGCAGGCGCCGGCGGGTGCGCCATTCGGCCAGAAAGAACCAGGCCATCGCCAGCGCGAACGTCACGCCGCCGGCGATTTCGATGAACAGCGCATAGTTGTAGCGGTAGCTGCCGGTTTCCGGGTCGTACACGGTACACAGGATGCGCACCCGTTCGATCAGCTCGGCCAAGGGCATGCCCTTCGGCATCGGTGCGTCGCGCAGCATCAGCCGCAGCGGTTCGCCCAACTGGTCGCGCGTCAGTCGTTCGCCGTAGACCTGCGCCGCGATGCGGCCCTGCGCATCGAGGACCGACACGGTCAGCATATGGTCGAAACCGGCGGGTGTCGCGACATACCGGAAGCCGAAGTCGGCGGTCAGCGCATCGACCGTGGCCGCTGGCGGGCTGAGGAACTTCCAGTTCGGCTTGTCGATGCGCATCTGGGCGGCAAATGCCCGCATGGCGGCCGGCGAGTCGAACGGCTGGTTGAAGCCGATACTGACGACGTTGAAACGGTCGGCGCCAAAAACCTCGGCCAGCTGGTCCACCGCTTCGGACAGCGACCGGGTCGTGGTCGGGCATACCTGGAAGCAGCCGGTGTAGATGAAGCTCACCAGCAGCGGTTTGCCCTTGAGGTCGGCCAGCCGAATCGGCTGACCGCGGGAATCGAGCAATTGGTGTCGACCCATGTCGCGGCCAATGGCGTTCTGGCTGTCGCGCAGCGCGGCCTTCGGGTCGAGCGTGGTGGCGGCGGTGCTTGCGGCGGCGGATTCCTGCGCTGCCAGCGGCGCTGACAGCGGCCCTGCCAACAGCGCCCACAGCAGCGCCAGTCCCACCCGGTAACGTGTCATCTCAATAGGCCGTCCGCCGTTGCGGCCGCGAGTACCAGACTCAGTTGCACCAGCGACGCGAAGAACGCGCCCATGGCGGTCTTGCGGCTTGGTGCGCGCGATAGCTGCCAAGCCTTGTGGACAAAATGTCCGCCACCGAGTGCAGCGCCGATCAGGTAGGCAGTGTCCGGCCACTCATAGGCCAGTGCAGCGCCGTTGAAGGCCATGTCCCAATGGCGCCGCGACACACCCAGCGTCCCCGCGCCCATCATGACCAGGCAAAAGAAATACGTCGAAAAGCCGAACAGGTAAGGCTGCCACTGCGCCAGCCTGGGCGAGATCGTCTCGCGCTTGAACAGCACCGGGATCAGAAAGTAGGTCAGCGCCATGAACGACAGCGTGGTACCCACTACCACCGTGGCGTGGAAGTGGCCCGGCACGTAGATTGTGTTGTGGATGATCATGTTGAGCTGCTCGGTGCCCATCATCACGCCCGAGATGCCGCCCAGGAAGCCGAAGCCGATGATGGAGATGAACACGCCGGAGAACGTGGGGTTGCCCCAGGGTGCCTTGCGCAGCCACTCGAACAGGCCTTTGTTGTATCCCTTGGCGCGCTGCGCCACCTCCATCGCGCCGGGAATGGTCAGGCCATGGATCATCGAGGCCAGCACCGCAAAGTACATGAAGTAACTGGTGTTGACGACCTTCCACGCGGTCGATACGCCTTGCATGCGCAACTGGGGCCGCAGATGAGCGGCGCGAGCCAGCACCAGCGCCCGCAGCAACTGGAAGCGCTGGCAGCAACTTAGTTACTGACAGAGGGCACACGACGCTACCCATCAACCAGGAATGCAGTGCCTGTGACCCCTGTCTGTCGGCATGCCCGAGCGATGCGATCAGCATCGGCAATCCGATCCAGGTCATCAATGCCCAGGCCTGCACCGAATGCGTCGGCGCCGAGGACGGACCCCAGAGCTAGCCGGTCTGTCGGGCCGATTGCATGGTGCAAAATCCGGATTTCGTCGACTCGCGGGTAGAACCGCAGGCGAACTACGAATCGCTGCGCTGAGATCGCCGTGGCCGCGTGCCCGTGCGCGGTCCGGGCTCGTGGCGGTCAGACGAAACGGTCCGTCGGCACGGCCGCCCCATCGGCGGCGGTAACAGCTTGGTAACTCGCAACGCATGATTCCGGGTTACCATCGATCATGTAATTTAGTTACAGGATCAAGATGAAGAACCTGCACGACAGCCTCCATAAAGTGACCGGACGCATTCGGCTCCGCAGCGCGAGTACCCGCGCGGCCTATCTGCAACGACTGGACGCCGCCGCCAACCGGCCGCCCGGCACCGAGCGCATGGGTTGTGCCAACGTCGCGCACGCCCTGGCGGCCATGCCCGATGCCGACAAGGCCGTCGCGATGCCCTCGGGCAGGACGCGCATCAACGTCGTGGCGCAGCACGCGCCCAACATCGGCATCGTCACTGCCTACAACGACATGCTGTCGGCGCATGCGCCGCTGCAGCACTACCCCGATCTGGTCAAGGCCGAAGCCCGCAGGCTGGGTGCCACGGCGCAGGTGGCCGGCGGCGTGCCGGCAATGTGCGACGGCGTGACCCAGGGCACGGCGGGAATGGAGCTGAGCCTGTACTCGCGCGACGTGATCGCCATGGCCACCGCGGTCGCGTTGTCGCACGACATGTTCGATGGCGTCTTGATGCTCGGCGTGTGCGACAAGATCGTGCCTGGTCTGTTGATTGGCGCGTTGCATTTTGGCCATCTGCCGACGGTATTCGTGCCGGCGGGGCCGATGACATCCGGGCTGTCCAACAGCGCCAAGAGCAAGGTGCGCGAGCAGGCGGCGCAGGGCCTGGTCGGTCGCGAGGAACTGCTGCAGGCCGAGTCGCAGGCTTACCATGGCCTGGGCACCTGTACCTTCTACGGAACGGCGAACAGCAACCAGATGCTGCTCGAAGCCATGGGCCTGCATGTGCCGGGAACCGCGTTTGTGAACCCGGGCCAGGCGCTGCGCGAGGAACTCACGCGTGAGGCGGTGCGTACCGTGCTTGGGAAAGCCAGTGCGCTGGATGCCGGCAGAACGCCCGCGCTGCGCAGCGCAAGCGCATGCCCACCGATCGGCAAGCTGGTCGACGAGCGCTGCATCGTCAACGCCATGGTCGCGCTACTGGCGACCGGGGGCTCGACCAACCACCTGATCCACTGGGTCGCGGTGGCGCGTGCCGCCGGCATACAGATCGACTGGGACGACTTTGCGGCCTTGTCCGACGTGGTCCCGCTGCTGACCCGGGTCTATCCAAACGGCACGGCCGACGTCAATGCGTTTCAGGATGCAGGCGGCCCCGGATATGTGCTGCGCGAACTGCGCGATGCGGGCCTGTTGCATGCCGATGTAGCCACCGTGCGGGCAGAAGGCATTCATGCTTTCACCAAGACGCCCCGCTCGGAGGGTTCCGCGCTGGCCTGGCACGATCCGGGTGCGTCGGGTGATGAGACCGTGGTGCGCCCGGCGTCCAATCCGTTTGGTGTGACTGGCGGCCTCAAGCTGCTGCAGGGCAATCTGGGCCGCAGCGTGATCAAGGTCTCCGCCGTTCCCGATGACCGGCATGTGGTCGAAGCGCCGGCCCGGGTGTTTGATTCGCAGGAAGCGCTGCACCAGGCATTCGCCGCAGGGGAACTGGACCGCGATGTCGTGTGTGTCGTGCGTTGGCAGGGGCCGCAAGCCAATGGCATGCCGGAGTTGCACAAGCTCACGCCGCCACTGGCGGTGCTGCAGGGCAGGGGATTCAAGGTGGCCTTGGTAACCGACGGGCGCATGAGCGGTGCGTCTGGCAGGGTGCCGGCTGCCATCCATGTGTCGCCCGAGGCCGCAGCCGGTGGCCCGCTGGCGCGCCTGCGTGACGGCGATCTGGTGCGACTCGACGCCGATGCCGGATCGCTGCTGGCGCTGGTCGACCCGCAGGACTGGGCCTCACGCGATGTGGCGACAATGCCGCACGACCTGGTGCTGGGCAATGGCCTTGGCATGGGGCGTGAATTGTTTGCCGGCATGCGGCGCAATGTGACAACGGCGGAAGAAGGGGCATGTTCATGGTTGTAGGTTCGAGGTTGACGGCGCGGCAGGTGATGCAGGATGCACCGGTGATTCCGGTCATCGTGCTGCACGAGCTGGCGCATGCGGTGCCGATGGCGCGCGCCCTGATCGCCGGTGGTATACGGATGCTGGAGGTGACCTTGCGCACACCGCAGGCGCTGGCCTGCATCGAGGCGATCGCGCGCGATGTGCCCGAGGCGGTGCTGGGTGCTGGCACGGTGCGCAGCCCGGCCGACGCGAAGGCGGCGGCGGCGGCGGGTGCCCGGTTTGCCGTCAGCCCCGGTTACACGTCGGCGGTCGGCCAGGCCTGCCGCGACCTCGACTTGCCGCTGTTGCCCGGCGTAGCGACCGGCAGCGAGATCATGTTGTGCCAGGAAGACGGGTTGACCGAGCTGAAGTTCTTCCCGTCCGTGCAGGCCGGCGGCGCGGCGATGCTCAAGGCCTGGAGCGGCCCGTTTGGCGATGTGGTGTTTTGCCCGACCGGCGGCGTGACGCCGTCGAATGCACTGGAGTTTCTGGCGCTATCTAACGTCGTCTGTGTCGGTGGTTCGTGGCTGGTGCCGGCCGATGCGTTGATACAGGGTGATTGGGCCCTTGTCACGCGGCTGGCCGGCGCAGCGAAGCAGTTGTCCCGGTCTAGGTAAGAGGTCGCACCCGCTTTCGCCGTTCGGCCTGGCAGCCAGCCGCAACATCATCCGTATTTCCAGAACATCGCCGCCGTCAAAGCGATCGCCCAGACCAGCACCCCCATCCGCACCACATGCTGCGGAATGCGGCGGATGAAGAACACCGCGCTGTAGCCGCCCAGACCTGATCCGATCAGGATCGGAACCGCATAGGCCCAGATCACTTGGCCTGATGGCAGGAACACGATCAGGCCGGCGATGCTAAGCGCGGCCACCATCAGGTTTTTCT
The DNA here is from genome assembly GCA_031396205.1 of Rhodoferax sp. Taxonomy (GTDB): domain Bacteria; phylum Pseudomonadota; class Gammaproteobacteria; order Burkholderiales; family Burkholderiaceae_C; genus CAISIP01. Next base: position 34,185 of record JANNKH010000006.1, on the reverse strand, counting down.
TGGCGTTGGCCTTGTGGATCGAGGCTTCGCCGGCCATCGCGAGCGCGGCCAGCAGGATGATGCCCAGGCCAGCGCCGAAGAATCCGCCGTAGACCATCAGCACGAACTCGAACACCAACATGGCGCGCTGTGACACCGCCTGATCAGGCTTGCGCCAGGCGTGCAGGCGCTGCTTCACCCACTCGCCGAGCGCAAAAAACAGGGTCGCGGCGAGCATCAGCCAGGGAACCGCTTTTTCGAAGCGGACCTCGCCGATCCATAGCAGCAACAGGCTGCCGACCAGCCCGCCGCAAAGGGCGACGACCAGGTTGGGGCGTACTTCCCGGCGCATGTCGACCAGTTCGCTGCGGTAGGCCGCCAGCGCCATGAAGTTGCCCGGCATTAGCGCGACCCAGTTGGTGATGTTCGCGGACAGCGGCGGCAGACCGGCCGCCAGCAGCATCGGAAAGGTCAGGAAGCTGCCGCCACCGGCTACCGCCGTCACGCCACCGGAGACCAAGCCGCCGGCAAACAGCAGCACCAGCGTGACGGCTTCCATGCAGCGGCGGGCGAGTCAGGCAGCGAGCATGCGCATGCGGTTGTCGTACTCGACCCGGTTCCCATAACGGCGGTGCAAATGCCGGTTGCCGGTGTTCGGGTTGAAGGACTCGCGCCCGCGCACGATTTGCCGGTTGTCGAACGCCGTCATCGCGCCCGCAGCCATCGTGAAGGTGAACCGGATGATCGATCGCGCCATTGCGGCCTTGTGCGTCGAAAAGCAGTCGCAGCTAGCGGCGTGCGGAGCGACGCGAACCCGACGTCCCTGCCAGCCACCGAGGCTGACGTGGTCAAGTTGGCGCCTGCACGGTGTCGGCTTTCTCGGCCGCAATGCCGCGATCGATCATCCGGCGCGCCTGTAAGCCGCCAGCGTCGATATTCAAGCCGAGCAGCTTGCGCTGCGGGTTTTCGCTGTGGTTGCGCTGCTGGCGCTCGAGCATTTGCAGGTCTTCTGCAAAGATCTTGCCCTGGCTTTCCCGGATCTGCGCGGTGAGCGCCTTGTCGGTCGGGTTGAACTTGCGCGCCAGTCCCCAGAAGTACCACATACTGGTGTCGGTCTCGGGGGTGATGAAGTCGACCACCACGCTGTAGACCTTGTGCTCGGGCGAGGCGTCGACGCCGCCGTGGCCGGCATGCGCAACGCCGACTTCGATCATGATATGGGTTGGCAAATTGAAGCGGCAGATCTGCCAGCGGTCCACCGGCACGTCGTCAGCCAGGTGGTTGCCGCGCAGCGCGGCCTTCCAGAACGGTGGTGCGATGATGTTTTCCATGAAGCGGCTGGTGACGATGGTGTTGCCTTCCCGCGTGGTCCGGCAGGGCGTCTCGTCGATTTCCTGCTGCCCGATGCTGCCCGCATGCACATAGGTCTCGTGGGTCAGGTCCATCAGGTTGTCGACCATCAGGCGATAGTCCGCCTTGACGTGGTACCGGCCGCCGCCATAGGCCCAGGCGGGATTGTCGTGCCATTCGAGCACCGGGATCAGCGCCGGGTCGGCCTTGTCCTTGTCGCCCGGCCAGATCCAGATGAATGCGTAGCGTTCCTGCACCGGGAAGCTGCGGATGGCCGGGAACCCCTCGACTCGCTGGCCGGGCATCGCGATGGTCTTGCCGTCGCAACCCATGCGCAGCCCGTGGTAGCCACACACCAGCGCGCCCTCGCAGACGGTTCCGAGCGACAGCGGCGCACCGCGGTGGGGGCAGAAGTCCTCCAGCGCTGCGACCTGGCCTTCGTGTCCACGATAGACGACGATGTTGTGGTCGCAGATCGTGCGGCCCAGCGGCTTGACGTCGATCTCGTCGGCCGAGCAGGCCACATACCAGCTGTTCTTGGGAAACATGGGAAAGATCCTTGGAGCAATGTGCGCTCGATGCTGTGCTGTAACTGCTGCTTTTGCAGTTGCAGTTGCAGTTGCAGTTGCAGTTGCAGTTGCAGTTGCAGTTGCCGGCCAAGCCTGTCACGGGTGAATTCACGGTCGCGCGGTCGACAGGTGATAGGCTCGACTATATGCCAATGATTGGCTTGCCTGGAGGGCGGATGACGCGTGAACCATTGCTGCTGATACCGGGCCTGATGTGCGACCCTGCGGTCTGGCTGCCGGTGATGGCGGTGCTGGCAAACGAGCACCTGTGCACGGTGGTCGAGCCTGGAGATGCGGAGGACCTGGCATTGATGGCGCAACGCCTGCTGGATGCGGCGCCGGCGTCGTTTGCACTGGCCGGGCACTCGATGGGCGGCCGGGTTGCGCTGGAAGTATTGCGCCAGGCGCCCGGGCGGGTGCGTCGCGTGGCTCTGCTCGACACCGGCTACCTTGCGCGGGCGCCTGGCGCGGCCGGCGAGTTGGAGGCGCGCATGCGCCAGGCGCTGCGCGACTCGGCGCGCGAGCAGGGCGTGCGGGCAATGGCCTTGCAGTGGGTGCAGGGCATGGTGCATCCGCAAAGACTGGCGGACGAGGCGTTGATCGAGGGCATTGTTGCCATGTTCGAGCGCAAAGATGCAGCGCACTTCGAACGGCAGATCAAGGCCCTGTTGCAGCGCCCCGACGCCAGTGGCGTATTGCGTCGCATCCGTGTGCCGGCGCTGGTGCTGTGCGGCAGGCAGGACAGTTGGGCGCCCGTAGCGCAGCACGAGGCGATGCGTGATCTGATTCCCAACGCGACGCTGGTCGTTGTCGAGGACGCCGGCCATATGGCGCCGATGGAGCGGCCTGATGCGGTGGCGCAGGCGCTGCGAAATTGGCTGCAGGACTGAGACACAGCGCATGGCGATGCCATCGGCGACGCCGGCACTTGCCAGTGAGTCCATTGGCACCGTCAGCCGGTCTGGACCGCAATAAATTGCGCTGTCATCAGGTCCAGGTGCGCACCACCACCGGACTTGAAAAGAGTCAGCTCCGACGCATCGCTGCGACCGGGATGGGAACCACCGCATAGCGCGAATAGGTCGGCCAGCACCGCGTCAGGCGTGATCACGCCATTGGCGATCGGCTGGGTCAGGTCGCCCACATGCTCCATGGTGAACCAGCGGCTGTCCACGAAAACCTGGGCGCGACGGACGGCTTCGTCATCCGCTTCGCGCATGGCGGGGGTGAAGCCACCGATCAGGTCCAGATGGGTGCCGGGACGCAACCATGCGCCCAGTACCAGCGGCTGGGTGCTGCCGGTCGCGCAACAGACGATGTCGGCCTGCTGCACTGCTGCCGGCAAGTCGGTCGTGACCCGCGCCGGGGTTCCGCGCACATCGGCGGCAAGCTGCTGCGCCTTGTCTGGCGTGCGGTTCCAGACCAGTACCTGTCGCAACCCGGGCCGGATCGCCTGGTAGGCGCGGATCAGGTAGGGCGCCAGCGCGCCGGCGCCCACCATCAGCAGCGTTTGCGCGTCGCAGCGCGCCAGCAGGTCGGCACCCAGCGCGGACGCAGCGGCGGTTTTCCAGTAGGTCAGTTCGGTACCGTCGATCACCGTTTGCGGCGATCCGTTGCTGCCGTCGAACAGCACATACACGCCCTGCACGCCTGGAACGTTGCGGTTATCGGGAAACATCGTCACCACCTTGACGCCCAGGTTGCGTTCGTGTTGCCACGCCGGCCAGACCAGCATCGCGTTGTTTGCGCCTGTGGCACTCTGGTGTTGCATCAGCACCCGGTCCACCGCAGGAGGAGGTTCGCGGTGCGCCGCCCGCAGATGGTCTATCAGGCCGGCGAACTGCAGTTGCTGCCGGATCTGCTGCGCGTCGATGAAGCGTATGGCCATGGCCTGTGCCGGTTTACAGCGTCAGGGCCAGTGCCCGGGCTTCGTAGATCGCATGCACCGCGAGGCGGGCCGCCAGCGCGTCGCCCACCACATGGATTTCGGGTCCAGGCTCCCGCAGGGCATCGGCCAGGTCAGTGCGTGGCATATTGGTGGTGGCCAGCACCAGCGCGTTGGCGTCGATGCGCGACGTACTGCCGTCGAGCAAGGACCGCACGCTGGCCCCATCGCCATGCCAGGCGGTGACGACCGATTCAGTTTGCCAGCGCGCGCCCAGTTGCGCCAGCCGCGCGCGCAACTGCCCGTCGCCGGCGGTGCGCTGGATCCAGAATCCGACCATCGGCCAACCGCTCACGATCGTGACCTGATGACCCTGTTCCGCCAGATGCCAGGCGGTGCCGCCGCCGCGCCAATCGCCGGTGTCGTCGATCAGCACGATGTGTTTGCCGGGTTTGGCCAAGCGGCCCATGACATCTTCGATCGACCACACATTGGGCAGTTCGACACCCGGCAGAACCGCCTGCTGCGGCAACTGGCGTTGGAAGCCGGTGGCGCACGGCGACGAGCCGGTGGCGAGCACGACGGTGTCCGCGTCAAACGCCGGCACTTCTTCGGCGTCCAGCGGCGTGTTCAGGCGCACCTCGACGCCGAGCCGCAGCAATTCGCGCTCATACCAGTCGATCAGCTCCAGGATCTGCGTGCGGCGCGGCTGCAGACCGGCGAGCCGGAATGCGCCGCCGAGTTGCGGTGCAGCCTCTGCTAGCGTGACCCGGTGGCCGCGCTCGGCGGCGACACGTGCCGCTTCCATGCCGGCCGGTCCGCCACCGACGACCAATATGGCGCGTGGCGTGGAGGCTGGCGTGAACCGGTCGCCGCCCCATTCGAACTCGCGCCCGGCCGACGGATTGACCAGGCAGGAAATCCAGTAGTCGCGCGAACGCCGACCCCAGCACATCTGGTTGCAGGAGATGCAGCCACGTACCTGGTCAGCATGGCCGCTGCGCGCCTTGTTGGCCAGATGCGGATCGGCGATCTGGCCGCGCACGATGCTGACCATGTCCGCCTGGCCGGATGCGACCACGTCGTTCGCGTTCTCCGGCGTGCGGATATGGCTCTCGGCCTGCACCCTCGCGTGGCGCAGCACCTGCTTCAAGGCCTCGGCCAGTGGCGCGCCGAGCTTGTCGGCGAACTGGAAGGTCGGCATCAGCTCGGCGAAGTTGAAATAGCCGCCAGTGCCGCAGCTGAGATAGTCGATCAGCTGGCGCTCATCGAGCCACTGCGCGACTTCGCACAGGCCCTCGATTGTCAAAGCGATCTCGACACCGCTGTCAACACTGGCGTTCAGGCCGATGATGAAATCCTGGCCCGCCCGTTTGCGGGTGCGCTCGATGATCTCCCGGGTGAAGCGCATCCGGTTGTCCAGGCTGCCGCCCCAGCGGTCGTCGCGCCGGTTCGACCAGGGCAGCCAGAACTGTTCGATCAGGCCGTTGTAGGCGCCGAACAGTTCGACGCCATCAAAGCCGGCCTTCTGGGCGCGCAGCGCCGCGGCGACGAAGGCCTCGATGATTTCCTCGATTTCGGATTCGGCCATCGCATGGCTGCCTTCGGCGTCGTGGTAGGACGGCAATCCGGATGGCGACCAGTGCGCCGAATAGGAGTTGTCGAAGTCGCCGTGTTGGCCCACGTGGTAGAGCTGCTGCAGCATCACCGCGCCCTCGCCATGGCAGGCGTCGGTGATGCGGCGCAGCGGTTCGATGATGGTGTCGCTGGAATGCAGCATGTTGCCCCGCGTCAGCACCGCGCTGGCATGTACCGGCACCGGCTCGACCACGATCATCGCGGCGCCGCCCTTGGCCCGCTCCAGGTAGTAGCCCAGGTGCCGCGCACCGGGAATACCCTGCTCGGCCATGTTGGCGGTGTGGGCGCCGAACACGATTCGGTTGCGCAGCGTCTTGTGGCGCAGCTGCAGCGGCGCAAAGAGATGGAGGAACGGCTGGCTCACGACGGCCTCACACGCGCGCGCAACGGGCGGCATGCAATGGTGCGGGTGCCGCACGAGCAAGGCATCGGCCATCGCGGACCTTGCGGTTCGCCCAGACGCGATTGACTTGCGGTCACAGGTCCTTCACCAGCCGCAATGCGTCATACACCGCCGCATGGGTATTGCGCGCCGACACCGCGTCACCGATGCGAAACAGCTGGAAAGCGCCTGACGGATTGGTTGCGAGTGCCTGTGGCTGGCCGGCCAGCAGCGCCGGGTAGTCAACGGCACCCAGGTTGCTCGACTGCGCCTTGAGCTCGAAATACAGCTCGTCGAGTGGCAAGGTGCCGTGGTTGACGACGACCTGGTCGACCAGCCGTTCCTTGGTGACGCCGCCGTAATCGCTGCCAACCCGCGCCAGCAAATGGTCGCCCTGGCGCTGCACCGATTCGAGCCGGAACGTCACGGTGAAGGTCACGTCCAATTTCTGCAGGCTGCGCATGTAGGGCACCAGGTTCATCGCCATCACCTCGGGCGCAAACGAGCGGTCCGGCGTCATGATCTCCAACCTGGCGCCGCTGTTGGCGATCACCTCGGCCGCCTGCAGAGCAGGGTGGTCGCCCGCGTCGTCGAACAGCAGCACGTTGCGCCCGGGCTTCACGTCGCCACCGAGAATGTCCCAGCTCGACACCACCAGCGTGTTGCCGCTGCCCAGCACCGCGGTATGCGGCAGGCCACCGGTGGCGATGATGACCACATCGGGCGACTCGGCCATTACGATTTCAGGATCCGCCAGAGTGTTGAAGCGGAAACTGACGCCGGCCTCTTCGCAACGCGCCATGCGCCAATCGATGATGCTGATCATTTCGCGTCGGCGCGGGCTCAAGGCTGTGAGCCGGATCTGGCCGCCGGGCTTGGACGCCGCTTCGAACACCGTGACCCCGTGGCCGCGCGCCGACGCGACGCGCGCCGCCTCGAGTCCGGCCGGGCCGGCGCCCACGACGACCAGCCTGCGCTTGCGCGCGGCCGGTGCAATGTCGTGCGGCATAGTCAGTTCGCGCCCGGTTGCCGGGTTGTGGATGCAATAGGCCTCACCGCCCGCATAGATCCGATCGAGGCAGAAATTGGCGCCGACGCAGGGGCGGATCGTGTCTTCCCGGCCGGCCATGATCTTGCGCACGATGTGCGGATCGGTCAGGTGGGCACGGGTCATGCCGACCATATCGAGCTTGCCCGACGCAATCGCATGGCGCGCGGTCGTCACGTCCTGGATCTTGGCGGCATGGAAGGTTGGAAAACCGGTCGCGGCGCGGATTTCGCCGGCGAAATCGAGGTGCGGGTTGCTGCGCATGCCCTGCACCGGGATCACATCGGTCAGGCCGGCGTCGGTGTCGATGTGGCCGCGGATCACGTTGAGGTAGTCGACCAGGCCGCTGTCCTTGAGCATGCGCGATATTTCCATTCCGTCCTTGGCCGACACGCTACCCGGCAAGGTGTCGTCGGCCGAATAGCGCAGGCCGAGAATGAGTTTCTCACCGACCCGTTTGCGCACCGCGCGCAGCACGTCGAACGCAAAGCGCAGCCGGTTTTCCAGGTTGCCGCCATAAGGCGCGTCCAGCGTGTTGGTCAGCGGCGACCAGAACTGCTCGATCAGGTGGCCGTACGCTTCGAACTCCACGCCGTCCACGCCGGCGGCCTGCATGCGCTCGGCGGCGTCGGCATAGTCCTGGATGATGCGGGCGATGTCCCAGTCCTCCATCTTCTTCGGGAACGCCCGGTGCGCGGCCTCGCGCGCATGCGATGGCGCCACCACCGGCAGCCAGTCGGCCTTGGACCAGGTGGTGCGCCGGCCCAGGTGGGTGAGCTGGATCATCACCGCGCAGTCGTGCTCATGCACTGCGTCGGTCAGCTCCTTCATCCACGGCACGACCTCGTCCTTGTAGGCCAGGATGTTGTTGAACACCGGCGGACTGTCGCGTGATACCGCGGCGGAACCGGCCGTCATCGTCATCGCAACGCCGCCGCGCGCGCGTTCGACCTGGTAGGCGCGGTAGCGCTCCTTGGGCATGCCGTCCTCTGGATAGGCCGGTTCATGCGCGGTGATGATCAGGCGGTTCTTGAGCCTCAGGTGCTTGAGCTGGTAGGGCTGCAGTAACGGGTCGTTGGTGCTGGACATGTTCATGATTCTTCAAAAGAAGGCGCCGGGCCGCTCCAAGGATTCTTGCACCCCCTCACGGCCCCAGACGCACAGCGGCTGGGGTGGGGCAATCAGTACCACATGTCGGTCATGGCCGCCTTCTTGCGCGCGACATAGTCTCGGATCGATTCGTCCACGGCCTCGTCCATCGGCGGTGCCTGGTATTCGGCCAGAGCCGACTTCCAACGGCCATTGGCGCGTTTGGCACTGTCACTGGCACCGTCCTCGCTCCAGGTTTCCCATGGGCGATCGTCGGAGATGGTGGAGTCGAAGAATGCGGTGGTGTAGTTGGCCATGGTGTGCGCGCAACCCAGGAAATGGCTGCCGGGGCCGACTTCCATGAAGGCGTCGATTGCCAGGCTGTTGTCGTCGACGGTAACACCGGCCAGGTAGCTGTGCAACGCGCCGCAGAAGTCGGCGTCCATCATGAACTTCTCGTAACTCATCGCCAGCAGGCCATCCAGAAAGCCAGCCGAATGCAGGATGAAATTGGCGCCGCAATGCACCGCCGACAGCATCGACATCACGCTTTCCTGCATCGCCTGGCCGTCTGGCAATTTGGAGGTGGTGAAGGAGCCGGCGCAGCGCAGCGGCAGGTTCAGCCTGCGCGCCAACTGGCCGATCACCAGCGAGCCGACGGCCGGCTCCGGTGTGCCGAACGTGGGCGAGCCCGAGCGCAACGACATGCTGGACAGGAAGTTGCCAAAGATGACCGGCGCTCCGGGGCGCTCCAACTGGGTGATGGCGCACCCCACCATGGTCTCGGCCAGTGACTGGGCGATCGCGCCGGCGTTGGTGACCGGGCCCATCGCGCCACCGAGGATGAAAGGCACAATCACCGCCGCCTGGTTGGCGCGGGCATAGGCGCGCGCGGCCTTGGTCATGGTGCCATCCCACAGCAGCGGCGAGTTGACGTTGACGTTGCCCAGGATCACGCAGTTCTGGTCGACGAAGTCCTTGCCGAACAGCAGCCTGCTCATCTCGATCGAATCCTCGGCGCGTTCCTGCGAGGTGATCGAGCCCATGTAGGCCTTGTCGGAATAACGCATGTGGGCATACACCATGTCCAGATGGCGCTTGTTGACCGGCACATCGGTCGGCTCGCAGACCGTGCCGCCCGAGTGGTGCAACCAGGGACAGGAATAGGCCAGCTTGATGAAATTTTGAAAGTCCTCCAGTGTGCCGTAGCGCCGGCCCCGGTCCAGGTCCATCACGAACGGCGAGCCGTAGGCGGGCGCGAACACCACGCTGTTGCCGCCGATCTGCACCGAACGCGCCGGGTTGCGTGCGTGCTGGGTGAACTCCTTTGGCGCGGTCTTGAGGATCTCGCGCAGGTGGCCCGGCTCGAATCGCACCCGCATGCCGTCTACCTTGGCGCCGGACTTGCGAAACAACGCCAGGCATTCGTCGTCGTCGCGGATGTCCAGGCCGACCTCGGCCAGGATGCGATCGGCGGCGGCCTCGATCTTTTGCAGGTTGTCCTCGCCCATGATGTCGTAGGGCGGAATGGCGCGCCGGATGTATGCGGGCGCCGACGGCTTGGCATTCGGATCGCGCCGTTCACGGCCACCGCGGCGGTGCCGCTTTGTATCAGAGTCACTCATGTCTTTGGTTCCTGGTTGCTGCTGCGGGTTTGCGCATGTCAGTTGATGGTATGACCCGCAGCCCGATTTGTGATCTGCATACGATTTCATCTTTACCATAAGATTGGCTCATGCCAAAGCGATTCCAGCTGCCCGCGATCGGCAACCTCATCACGTTCGAGGCCGCGGCCCGCACCGGCAGCTTCACCCGTGCCGCGGAGGAACTGTCAATCAGTCAGCCGGCCATCAGCCATGCGATGCGTGAACTGGAAACCGAACTCGGCGTGAGCCTGTTCGAGCGTCGCCACAAGGGCGTGGAGGCGAACGATGCCGGGCGCTACCTGCTGGAGCAGGTGAGCCTGGGGCTGACGCTGATCGAGCAGGCGCTGCGCGAGGTGCGTACCATGACGGCTGCGCACCAGGTCACGCTGGCGGTGTCCACGGCCACCGCAACCTGGTGGCTGCTGCCGCGGGTGGCGCGATTCAAGCAATTGCACCCGGAGATCGAACTGCGCTGCATCACCACTGACTCCGATCTGGACCTCACGCGCGAACGCATCGACCTGGCCATCACGCTGGGCAGCGGTGATTTTCCAAAGCACCGGCGCTGGCATTTTATGGATGAAGAGGTGTTTGCGGTCTGCAGCCCCGCGTACTTGAACAGGCAGGGCCCGATCGCCAACGTTCAGGCGCTGACAGGCGCCAGTCTGCTGCACCTGGAAGAGCGGTACCGGCCGCGCCTGGGCTGGTCGGGCTGGCTGGCACGCTTTGGCGTGGCGCTGGGGCGCAACAAGAAGTTGTTTCGCTTCAACGATTATTCCGTCGTACTCCAGGCCGCGATCGAAGGGCAGGGTGTGGCGCTGGGCTGGCGCCATCTGGTGGCGCCGCTGCTCGAGCAGGGGCTGCTGGTGCGTCCCATTCCCCAGAGCGTGACGACCGACCAGCCAATCTACATCGTGGCCTCGCGCTCCGGGCAGTTGCGCGACGATGCGGTGTTTCTGCGCGACTGGTTGATGGCGCAGGCGAAACTAGATGCTGTCGAATGATCGGTGGGTGTCGGAATTGGCGCCGTCCCGGTGATTTTGTTGTCGTCCGAGTCGTCGTAGGGGTCCGCATCAGGACCCAGCCGGTGTGTCTGCCCGGGCTAACATCGCGCGTACCGTAGCCACACGGTCCTTGGGAACGCTTTCGCCACAAAAATCACTACATCGGGTTTGAGCATGCCGCCACTGATCTGGCCACCGGGCGGCCACACGTTGTTGCGGTGCGCAGCACGGAAACTCTGCAGCGCATGCCCAGCAAACGGACCGCCCTGTTGTCGCATGCCATGGGCCTGGTGGTGCAAGTGCTTCCCCCAATGGGGGCGCTGCGCGACTGGCCATTGCAGCGTCACAGCGGTCGCATTTGAGCGCGCGACGGAGACCTGCGACCGGACAGCAAGATCAGCCTGACGCTGCCTTCGGTGACTGGCGCGCCCTTGGCTGGAGTAGTCCGCCTGGACAGCCCCATTGACGTCGATGGCGCTCGATCAGACCTGGCGCTTGCGTACCGCGAAGACACCAACCAAACTCATGCCTAGGAAAGCTAGAGAACCCGGTTCCGGAACCGGGTTAGCCTGGGCCTCGTGGATCATTGATCCGACTTGAGTCAAGGTGCGGCAAAGTTCCTGGCCAAAACATGCAGCGCGCGAAAAAAAGCCCTTCCGGGGAAGGGCCTCGAGCGGGAAGTTGAACTAAGCGGCTTACCTGGCCCTGCGCCGACGCAAGCCCGCCGTCAAAAGTGCCACGCCAGCGACAGCGATCAAAGGCAGGGTACCCGGTTCTGGTACGTTGAGGCAAGGGGGCTGGCCTGGCAAACCGCACCCAATTTGGGCTCCAGCACCACCACCAATAATCACACTGCGCGAAGCATTATTGAAATCGGCCACGCCCAAGACGCTGAGGCCACCCAGGCTGCCTTCGAAGTAGCCGTGCCAGGGGACAGCATTACCCACGTCGGTATTCGACAATCCACCGCCGAAAGCGGTGTTTCCTGCAGCAGTGAGTGTTATCGCACTGTCGATTCCGCCGCTGCCCAGTTCTACGGGAACGATGGCAGGAATCAATGTGGTTAGCCAGCCATAAGCTCCCGCACCGTCTTCGCCCATTGCGAAAAGGCCGCCGCCATCGGTCGGAACGCCCGCTCCGCCGACAAAATTGTTGATGTTGGTTGCGTTTGCATTGACCGCGGTCATCTCTGCCAAAGTCAGGTCACCACTGGAAAGTCCGTAGGTTGGCAAATACAAGATGCCGGTACTGGCAGTTGACAATGTACTGAGAAAATTGCCTATCGCGACGTCGCCGTCAACGGTTACAAGTGTCCACGTCGCAGCAAGCGACGAAAGATTGAAAGCGGATGCAATGGCGGCTCCTGCCTGACCACCGGTAGTACCCACACTCACAACCCGCTTTGCAGTTCCGGGGGCAAGGTTCGCGGCCAAATTTTCCAGAGCGCGCTGCATATACAGCCACCCTTCCAGGTTAGCGCCACCACTGGCCGAGCCGTGGTCGTTTGCGTCTGTCCCGTCGATGATGACGGGACCGGCATACGCCGTACCAACAAGCATCAGTGCCAAGGTGGCGACAAGCGATTTCAATCTCAGCTTCATATTGTTCCCCAATTAATTTTTCAATGGACTGTGACAAATAGCATCTCAGCAAGCTGCGTGCCAAGATCAATAAACAAATAAGATTCAATGGCTTACCTGCTGCTTACCGTCCCTCGAGATCGTTGCTGTCAGGAAACTCGACACACCAGGGCTGGTTCAGAGCCTTTTCAACCCCGGGGCGTGTATCCGCACCCTGAGCCCAACCGGCGCCATCGAAATAGACAAATGCTCCATTGGTTCGGCGTCCTTGTCCGTGCTGACGGTTGCGACATCCGAACTGTTGAGCATCATGGCGACTGCCTTCTTCATGGTAGCGAGCCGACGGCCGGCTCCGGTGTGCTGAACGTGGGTGAGCCCGAGCGCAACGACATGCTGGACAGGAAGTTGCCGAAGATAGCCGGTGCGGCAGGGTGAAGCAGGGCCCGATCGCCAATGTTCAGGTGCAGACAGACGCCAGTCTGCTGCACCTGGAAGAGCGGTACCGGGCGGCCTGGGCTGGTCGGGCTGGCTGGCACGCTTTGGCGTGGCGCTGGGGCGCAACAAGAAGCTGTTTCGCTTCAACGATTACTCCGTCGTACTTCAGGCCGCGATCGAAGGGCAGGGTGTGGCGCTGGGCTGGCGCCATCGGGTGGCGCCGCTGCTCTAGCAAGGCTGCTGGTGCGACCCATTCCCCAGAGCGTGACGACCGACCAGCCGATCTACATCGTGGCCTCGCGCTCCGGGCAGCTGCGCGACGATGCAGTGTTTCGCGCGACTGGTTGATGACGCAGGCGGCGCTGGATGGCGGCCGTTGACCCGTGCGATTGGACCGGCGCTTTCCCCGACGCTGCGGGTTCGAGGCGTTGCAGGTCTGGATTGCCTGGGTAGGCAAGCGCATAGTCATCGCAGATCTGCGGATCGGACCGGCTGCTGGCTGCTGGCTGCAGCCAAGCCGGCAGTGCCGCTCGTTGTAATGTCCAGGCGCACGCGCTGACGTAGGATCCACCATCCTCCAGGAGTTTCGCCGTGCATCGCGATCGCCGTCTTTTCATCACCTGCGGCGCAATGTTCCTGGCCGCCTCTCGCAGAAATGGTCCCACCTCGGCTGGATTCGCTGCCGCATTTGCCAGCGCTGCCACTGCCGACACCCTGCCGGCCAGCTACCGCGCCACCTTGCGTAGTCGCTGGACCGCGGTCAATTTTCCAACGCGTTTTCCCGACTCGGCCCACCTCACCGGGCTGGTGGGTGCAACGCATCGCGACACAGTCAGCTTCTGGGCCGAAGGGCGGGCCGCAACGCTGGGCATCAAGAACGTGGCAGAGCGCGGCCGCAAACCGGACCTGCTGGAGGAGGTAGCCCAGGCCATTGCGCTCGGTACGGCACACTCCGCCCTGAGTGGCGGCGACGTGCCCGCCGGTGCTAGCGAAGTGCGCCTGGATTTCCCGATGGACCGGGCTTTTCCGCTGGTCACGCTGGTCAGCATGCTGGGACCCAGCCCCGACTGGTTTACCGGCGTGAATGCCGTGCCCTTGTACGTCGATGGCCGATGGCTGGCCAGCCTTGAACTGCCTTTGCGTGTCTACGACGCCGGGACCGACGACGGCGTCGATTTCGAATCTCGCAACGCCGCCAGCGCGCCACGCGGTCTGGTGACGCGGCTCAGCACCGACGCTGCCCATACAGACCTGCTGGACGGCGTGCACCGCACCACAGGCACGTCCCTGGCCACACTGCGCTTTGATCGGCTGGCCTGAAAGCGGGGTCTTCACTGATTTGCGTGGATCGACGCAGTGAGAAGCTACTGGCGACAACGCGCAGCTTTCACGGCACACTGCACCCGATTTTGCGGCCGGCGCAGGAGGGCCTGCAGGGCGGGCGCAAGATGGTCGATGAAGGACTGTACGAACGCTTTCCTTAGAGCGCCGTGTTCGGTTAGCACAACGAGCCCGGTTTTCTGGCTGGCCGCGTCGGATTTCTGAGCGGTGACTTCTACCGCTCGTCCGACACCGAGGTGATCACGGTCCACCGCAAGGGTGGCCCCGGGGGCGATGCCGCACACTACGGTTGACCCGATCGTTGTGGCTGCGCACCTGTTCCTTGCCCTGCAGACGCTGGTCTCGCGCGAGGTCGATCCCAACGACATGGCGATGTGTACCGTTGGGAGTCTGCACGGTGCAGAGGTGCCGAACGTGATTCCGGGCTCGGCCGAACTCAGGTTGACGGTACGTTGGCGCCGGCCTGCGGCATGGGCTTGCTACGCCACCGCATCACTGCGATGGCCCAGGCTGCGGGGCATGGCGCGACGGCCGAGGTCGACTACGAGTGGGTGTCGCCATCCTGGAAGCAGCATGGTCGCAATCGGCGACATGGATCCGCCGCGACGTCTGAAACCGGTTTGGCGCGTCAATCTGCCATTGGCACATTGGCCGGTTGTCCCGGCTGACGCAACTGCCACGCCAGATGCGCCACCAGCGCCAGCACCACGATCGCGCCACCGATCAGCGTGCGCTCCACCGGTACTTCCCCATGCACCAGCCAGGCCCACAACGGACCCAGGACCGGCTCCGCAGTGCCGATCAGTGCTGCCACTGCAGCGGGCAACAGGCGCACACCGGTCACGAACATCATCATGCCCAGTGCCAGGTTCAACGCGCCGAACGCGAACAGCCAGGCGCCATCGGCGGCGCTGACAGCCAGCGATCCCGCCAGAAAATAGCCGATGACCGTCATGACCAGCGTTCCCAGACACGCGGCAGGCATCATCCGTACATGCGCGTTGCGCCGTGTCAGCACGGTGGCCAGCGCAAACGCCAGTGCGATCATCAGCGCCAGGCCATCACCGATCGGCGACACGCGGCCGGTCAGGGAATCGGACACCATCACCGCGACGCCGGCCATAACGGCGCCGATCGCGATCCAGGTTGCGGCGCCGATGCGCTCGCGGAAAAGCATAAAAGTCAGCAGCGCCGCGAACAGCGGTGCGCCGGCCTGCATCAGCAGGATATTGGCCACCGTGGTGTGCGACAGGGCGACGATGAATGCAGTGGATGCGGTAGCGAAGCACAGGCCTACGCCGATGCCGGCCCAACCCATGCCGGCGAACATCCGCCAGGTGCCGGTCAGGCCGTCGCGCCAGAACATGAAGGCGAGCAGGAACACGGCTGCAAATGCCGAGCGCCAGAAGATGATGGTCCAACTGTCGCTGACGCTCAGAAAGCGCGCGATTGCCCCGCCAAGACTCCAGATCGCTGCCGAGCCGAAAACCAGCAATGCACCGCGCCGGTCGATGCCTGCCGACAACATGGCTTGCCGATCAGCGTTGGATCAGTTCGACCTTGTACCCGTCCGGGTCGGTTACAAAGGCGATGATCGTGCTGCCGCCCTTGACCGGACCGGCCGCGCGTGTGACGTTGCCACCGGCGGCCTTGATCTTCTCGCAGGCGGCGTCGGCGTCCGGCACCTGCAGCGCGATATGGCCGTACGCGGTGCCGAGCTCGTACGTGTCGACGCCGTGGTTGTAGGTCAGCTCGAGTTCCGCATGGTCCGGGTTGGAGCCATAACCGACGAAGGCTAGCGTGTACTTGTATTCCTTGTTCTCCGAGGTGCGCAGCAATTGCATGCCCATGACCTGGGTGTAGAAATCGATTGAGCGTTGCAGGTCGCCAACGCGCAGCATGGTGTGAAGCAGTCGCATGTTCTGTGTCCGGGTAGAGGATGATGGAGGGACGAATCGGACTGCGCCCGGCGGGCACCGGCATGCCCGATCCACCGGCAAATTGTGGCACGGACGATCGTCGCGCCGCGCTAGACCGTCTGACCAGCGCGCGGCACCAGCACGCAACCTGCGATACGCCAGCTCTTGTCGTCCTGGCGCTGCAGGGTATATAGCGCAAGCCAGGTCGAGCCCGCCTGATCGGTCATATGCACCGGCTGTACCAGCACATCGGTTTCCAGTTGCGGTTTGAGGAATGTCACCCCGGCCGGGCGATAGACGACCGGGTAGGTGCTCCGCACCATGCGTAGGAACTGCGCTGCCGTTCCGAACATCTGGCGGATCGACGCACTGGCATAGGAGAAGGCCCGCTCGGCATCGTCCGCGGCAAAGGCAGCCAGTTGCGCGCGCACGACCTTTTGCGCCTCCAGTGCGTCCAAGCTGGACACGGCGGGGGGTGCAGATGACGACGCGGCTTGTGCAATCGCGGGTGCAATCGTGGCTGCACTCAACGCCACGAGCACAGCAAGGGCAGACAGGAATCTGGACATGGCGGCTCCCGGACATGCTGAAGTCGGCATCATGCGCCAGAAGTCAATGTGCTGCCGCGCCCGGGACATCGAACACCAGGCAGGTGGTGGTGGCATGGGCGTACAGGCGGCCGTCCGGGCCGACCAGGCGTGCGTCGGCGGTGGCCAGCTGGCGACCGCAATGGATGACGCGGCCTTCGGCCCGCACGCGCGGCACCTTGTTGGTGATCGCCCGCACCAGGTTGACGCTCAGCTCGGCCGTGGTATAGGCCTGTCCGGGCGGCATCTTGGTGTGGATCGCGCAGCCCAGTGCCGAATCGAGCATGGTGGCAAACCAGCCGCCGTGCACACTGCCCAACGGGTTGTAGTGACCCAGGCCGGGCGTGCCCTGGAACACCGCGCTGCCGAAGGCGACCTCGATCAGCATGAAGTCCAGCGTGCGCGCGATCGGCGGACTGGGCACGTCGCCGCGCAACATTGCCTGCATTACCTGCAGGCCGGTCTTGCCGGCCAACATCTCGGGTGTCGCCACGCCGCAGCCAACGCCGGCCTGCAGCATGGCGCTTACGCGCTGTTCATCAGCCAGCCAGGAGGCCAGCCGATCGTCGGTGTCGGTGGGTGACGGGGTATGTAACTGACCCAGGGTCATGGCGTTGTCCTTTTTGATTGCATATGCAAATATTGTAGCTACAATATTTGCATGAAAGCAGTCCGGCCTGTCCCTGATCCTGATGTTCCTGCGGCGGCCGCATTGCCTCGCGGTTGTACCAATTTCCTGCTGCACCAACTGGTGCGCCGGATGGACCAGCTGTACGATGCAGAAATGGGCAAGGCCGGCCTCAAGACTACCCAGTTCTCGCTGTTGTCGCATGTGGTGCGCCTGGGGCCGCTGCGTCCGGGCGCGCTGGCCCGGGCGATGAAGATGCAGCCGTCGACGCTGACGCGCAATCTGCGGCCGCTGGTGCTGGGCGGGTGGGTCGTGATTGGTGAGGGCAGTGACGCGCGCAGCCGCAGCGTCGCGGCCACGGCTCCTGGACGCGACAAGCACCGGCAGGCACTGCGCCACTGGAAGGACGTGCAGTTGCGGGTGAACCACCTGCTCGGTGATGAGGCGGTGGCGGCACTGCACCGGCAGTTGGCGCTGGTCATGTCGGCGGTGGCAACAGATGCGCAAACTGCGCAGGAGACCCGCGATGGCAGCAGCCCCTGAGCCGTCGGCCATGCCTGCCCCGCGCTTTGCGTTGTGGCTGGTCCTGTTGGCAGCGGGGGGCACGTTTGCGTTGACGATGGGCGTGCGCCAGACTATGGGCCTGTTCCTCGGCCCGCTCAATACCGCCACCGGGCTGGGTCTGGCCAATGTCAGCCTGGCGTTTGCATTCGGCCAGTTGTTCTGGGGCCTGACCCAGCCATTCGCCGGTGCCATGGCCGACAAGATGGGTGCGGGTCGGGTGCTGTTGACCGGAATCGTGCTGGTCACGCTGGGTACATTCATCACACCCTGGATGACCAGTACGGCCGGTTTGATCCTGGCCATCGGCCTGCTGTCGGCCGGCGGCGCCGGACTGGCCGGGCCCGCGGTCGTGATGGCCGCGACCAACCGGCTGATTCCGGCGCCACGGCGGGCCATGGCCACCGGCATCGTCAATGCCGGCGGTTCGGCGGGGCAGTTCGTGATGGCGCCCATCGCCGGTGCTTTGCTGGTGGGGCTGGGCTGGGCCAACGCCATGCAGGTGCTGGCCTTGTTCCTGCTGCTGGCCTTGCCCGCGGCGTTCCTGTTGCGGGGCAATGCCTTGCAGTCGGCAGTGCCGGGGCAGGTGGTGCTCGGCACCCGGGCGGCGATCCGGGTCGCTCTGCGCGAACGCAGTTATGGCCTGCTGGCGGCCGGCTTCTTCGTGTGCGGCTTCCATGTCGCTTTTCTGGGCACCCATCTGCCGGGCGTGATCGCGGCCTGCGGCCTGCCGGTAGCGTTTGGCGCCTGGTCGCTGGCGATGATCGGCTTGTTCAATATCGTGGGCAGTCTTGGCATGGGTTGGGCCATGGGCCGCTGGCGTTCCAAGTCCCTGTTGTCGTTGGTGTATGCGGTGCGGGCGCTGGCAGTGCTGCTGTTCCTGCTGGCGCCCAAGACCGGCACGGTGGTGCTGGTGTTTGCCGCCGTAATGGGCCTGACGTTTCTGTCCACGGTGCCGCCAACCGCCGGCCTGGTGGTGAAGTTCTTTGGCATGTCCAATATGGCGACCCTGTTCGGCATCGTGATGTTCACGCACCAGATCGGCGGCTTCCTCGGTGCCTGGCTGGGCGGGCAGGTATTCGAGGCCACCGGCAACTACGACTGGGTCTGGTACATCGACATCGTGCTTGCGGTCGGTGCCGCGCTGATACACCTGCCGATCAAGGAAGCACCGCTGGCACGGCCTGAGCCGGCCTGAGCCGGCGTTGCGCGGATAGCAGGGTTGGCCAAGTGCCGGCCAGCGGATGATAATGGTGCGGCATATTCAACCATTGGCAGACGCCATCACCGCGAACAGGAGCCCACCATGATCAAGTCGGGAATCGACCAGGACGCCATCATCAACATGTTTGCGCAAGCCACCGCCAAGCAGGGCGAGGCGTTGCGCAAGTCGGTGAGCGAGGCGACGCTCAAGGCCTTGCAGGGACGCGAACTGAGCATGGAGAATATTCGCAAGGTACTCAAGTCCGTGACCCAGGCCAGCACGGCTGGTGCGGCGCTCAATCCTGCAGGTCCGGTCGATATCGAGGCCATGCTGGGCAAGGCGTTTTCCGGCATGGACGCGGCCCTGCTGCAGGCGGTGCAGGCCAACCGCAAGGCGCTCGAACAGTTCACCGCGCAGGGCGTGGACATGCAGGGCAAACAGATGAAGAGCGCGCTGGCCAACGTCGAGAAGATGGAAGATATGTTCTTTGATGCAGTTGGCAAGGCAGTCAAGGAGACCAGCGGTCCTTTGCAGGGACCGTGGGAACAGGTCTTGTCGGCGATGAAGCTCACAGGCACCAGCACTGGCAATCAGGCCAGCCAGGCGGTCGAGCAACTGATGGAGCAGTCTCGAAACGCCATGCGTGACAGCCGTGCCAGCAGCATCAAGGGCGCTCAGGTCATGATGGACAGTTACGCCGCGCTCGTAAGCGGCGTTCTGATCGGCATGACGGAAGGTTTGTCGCAAGGGGGATCGGGCGGGGCGGGGGAGGGGCGTGCCCGCAAGAAATAGCGTGGCCTGGCCAAGGTGCCACCGCACGGCGGCCCGATGAAGCGGGCGCGCGTCCGTCACCGCTGGTGGCGGCTTGTTGCGCGGCGCCTATTGGCAACCCTGATCGTGCTGGTGCTCGGGCGCACCGCTTTCGCCGCGCCGTTCGAAGACACGATGGCGCAGCGAGTGCTGGCCTGCACAGGCTGTCATGGTCCGGACGGGCGTGCGGTGGGCGGCGTCTATTTCCCCCGCATCGCCGGCAAGCCGGCCGGCTACCTGTTCAACCAGTTGCGCAACTTTCGTGACGGACACCGTACTTATGCTCTGATGACCGGCATGGTAGCGTTGCTGGGTGACGTGTACCTGCGGGAGATCGCGCAGTATTTTTCTGCGCTCGACCTGCCGTATCCGGCGCCGCCGGCGTCGCAGCTTTCGCCCGATGCCGCTGAAGCCGCCCGGGTATTGGTGAGCCGCGGCGATGCCTTACGCAAACTGGCGGCCTGCGCCGCGTGCCATGGCGCTGCGCTGACCGGTGTCGCGCCTAACGTACCGGGCCTGCTGGGCCTGTCCCGGGATTACATCAATGCGCAACTAGGCGCCTGGAAAGCCGGGCATCGGCAGGCTGCAAAACCCGATTGCATGGCGCAAGTAGCCCGCGCGCTGACGGTGGACGAAGTAGCCGCAGTCAGTGGCTGGCTGTCGGCGCAGGCCTTGCCCGGCAACACCCATGCGGTACCCTCCGCGAGCCTGTCGAAGCTGGTGGGCCCACGTCCTGCCTGTGGCAGCGCGCCGGAACTGGGAGCCACGACACCATGAGCCGCCGGGGCGCCCCCAAGGCGAATTGCGCAGCGCGAACCGCGCGGGATACCCCATGAGCCGCCCGAAGTCGATGCTGGTGGCTGCCGGCCTGGTTTTTGCTGTCGCGCTGGGCTGGTGGATGATGCGCGCACCGAGTCCATCGATGACGCAGGCGCAGCGCAATGCGACACTGGCATCCGCAGGGCTGGTGGAAAAAGGCGCCTATCTGGCGCGAGCCGGAAATTGCATGTTGTGCCATACGACGCTGGGCGGCGAGTCGTATGCCGGGGGGCGGGCAATCGAGACACCGTTTGGCACCGTGTATTCCAGCAACCTGACACCGGATCTGGCGACCGGTATCGGCACCTGGACATCGGTCGATTTCTGGCGGGCGATGCACGACGGGCGCTCCAAGGACGGGCGACTGCTGATTCCTGCTTTTCCCTATACCAGTTTCACGCAGGTCACCCAGGACGATGCGGACGCGCTGTTCGCCTATCTGCGCGGCCTGCCAGCAGTGGCACAGGCCAATCGCCCGCATGCACTGCGCTGGCCGTATGACACCCAGCTGGCGCTGGCGGCCTGGCGTACCCTGTATTTCGAACCGAAGACCTTTCAGGCGGATCCGACTCGCGATGGCGCGTGGAACCGAGGCGCCTACCTGGTGCGCGGGCTGGGCCATTGCAACGCATGCCACACCACCCGCAACTTGTTGGGTGCGGTGGACGATCGCCTGGATCTGTCCGGCGGGCCGATGCCGATGCAGAACTGGTATGCGCCTTCCCTGGTGCGGGCATCAGAGGCCGGACTTGGCCACTGGGAGCTGGCCGACATTGTCCGGTTGCTCCAAACCGGCGTGTCCGGTACCGCCGGCGTGTCGGGGCCGATGGCCGAGGTCGTGCTGTACAGCACCCAGCATCTGACCGAGCAGGACCTGCGAGCGATTGCGGTGTACTTGAAATCCCTGCCACAGACCATATCCGAACCTCCTCTTGCCTCGGCCAACGTCGCGACCTCAGCGTCGGGTGCCGCTATCTACGATAAGAAGTGCGCGCGATGCCATGGCGACAACGGCGAGGGCGTGCCGGGCGCGTATCCGGCCTTGGCCGGCAATCGCGCCGTGTTGATGCAGAGCACCGCCAATCTGGTGCAGGTCGTGATGCATGGCGGCTTTGCACCGGCGACCCGCGGCAATCCACGGCCGTTCGGCATGCCACCCTACCAGCTGGAACTGGACGACCGCTCGGTCGCTGCGGTGTTGACCCATGTCCGTTCGGTCTGGGGCAACCAGGCCGCAGTGGTGCATGAACTGGACGTTACCCGCTACCGCGACTCGGCGTCGCGATGAGACCGGCGGTAGGTATTCAGTCTAGTGGCACTGGCGGCAATATCGGGCGTCAGAGCCGTCGCAACAGGAAGCCAGGCAGGACACTGCGCACGGTTGCCCAGGTGCGCCAGGCAAAGAACCCGCGGCGCGTCCAGCGCAGCACGCCAGCTGGGCGCAGGACCACGATGGTTCCAACGACAGCTGCGACAGCCAATGGATGCTCAAGCGCGAAGCGTCTGCCCTGATCAACCGCTTCAGCCAGCCGGTCGCCGATGTGCAATGTGCGCGCGATCGGGCGCACCTGCACCAACAGGTCATGGCGCTGACGCGCGATCCGCTCGAGCAGGCGCCCGCGCTGCAGCTGAAGTTCAATCAGGCGTTGTTGCATTGCTGGACGCGGCTTTCAGGCGCCGCAGATCGTCCCGCAGTTCGTCAAGTGTTGCAGCAAACGGCGATTCGGGTCGCTTCGCCATCTGCATCAAGGATCGGTAGGCCAGCACAGCGCAGGCCAGGAAAATGCAGGCAAAGAGACCGAGAACGCCCAAACGCAGTTCCCACAACCACAGGGTCAGGAATGCCACGACCAGCAGAGCGGCGACGCAGGCGCTGAACATCAAGGCCTGGACCAGCAACAGCATGCGCAAGATGCGCAGCTTTTCGACTTCAACCTCGTTGCCCAGCAGTTCCATGCGCGTCTGCAACATGGCCATCAGGGTGATGGTCAGGTTTTGCAGGCCGGCAAAGAACCCTGCGCGCCCTCCTGGCTTGGACATGGCTTGGTCGCTACCCGGCTCGAAACTGCGTAGTGCAATCAGCGACGGCTGATGATCAGGCCCACCAGAAGTCCGACGCCCGCAGCAATGCCGACGGCGATCCAGGGCGATTCATGCACGTAGGTGTCGGTAGCGCGCGCTGCGGCGCGGGTCTTGGCGACCAGGGCTGCCTCGGCTTCGCTCAACCGGACCTTGGCACCATGGAGGCGCTCCTGGATGCGCGCGCGCAGCGTCGCGACCTTGTCGCCGACCTGATCGGCGGTGGCATGCAACATGTCTTCGGCATCTGCAATGACGGATTTCATGTCGGTGACGAGTTGTTGTTGTTCGCTGACGGTGGCTTGCTGATTTTCCATAGCAATGACTCCTTTTTGGTTGCGGTAGTACCTCTCAAGGTTACCAGATTGGACTTCGCGGAACGACCATGCGTATCGACGTCAAGCATTGCCTACCGTTGCACTGGCGTGGGCAGCATGAGGCCGGCCCGCTGCATCGCCTCGCGCAGCCGGTCAGGGTAGTCACTGATGATTCCGTCCACGCCCCAGCCGATCAGACGGTCCATGTCGGCCGGCTCGTTAACGGTCCAGGCAATCACCTTGAGGCCGAGTTGGTGCGCTGCCTTGACCTTGGACGCGTCGATATGGTTGAAGTTGGGCGACCAGGTGGTGCCGCCGCTGGCCTTGACCATGTGGGCTGGCGAGGCATGGTCGCGCCACGCGATGCCGGCGGTCCAGGCGCTGTCGCGCACATTGTTGGCCTTGGCAAATTCCATCGTCAGATACACCGTTTCGATCGCGGGCTCCAGTTTCTGGATCAGTTGCAGGCTGCGCCAGTCAAAGCTTTGGATCATGACGCGGCTGGTCATGCCTGCCTGGCGGATAACCGGCAGCAGGGTATGGACAAATTCCGCCACGGACAGCGTGTCGTCTGGCCGGTTGGGGAAGATCTTGGTCTCGATGTCAAACCGGACCGTGTCCGCGCCCAGGTTCTTGACCAGCGCAAAAACAGACGCCAGCGTCGGGATGCGCTGGCCGTCACTGGGTTGTTGGGTCGCAAAGCTGCGGCCGTATTCACTCGCCGGGTCGATGCGACCAACGTCATAGGCCTGCAACTGGGCCAGCGTCAGCGACTTGATCAGCGGGCCTTTGCCCTTGAGCCACTGGCCGTTCGCGTCGCGGGCGACGGCCGGATTCAGCGCTGGGTCGTGCGAAACGACCGGTATTCCATCAGCAGTGATCGCGATGTCGAGTTCCAGTGTGGAGACGCCCAGTCGCAGCGCGTGCTCGAAGGCTGCAAGTGTGTTCTCGGGCAATAGCCCGCGGGCACCGCGATGCCCTTGCAGGTCGAACGCGCATGCAGGCGGCGCCTGCGCCAGTAGCAATAGAGCCGCCACGACCGCGCGTGCTGCACCAGCAGCACCCAAAAACCAACCAAACGACATGGCACGAACTCCTGCGGACCACCGCAATGCAGAAGGCGACCGAAACCCCTGTCTCTGCCCTAGTGGCCCAGGATCTTGGACAGGAAGTCCTTGCTGCGCTCGTTCTGCGGGTTGTTGAAGAACTCCGTCGGAGTATTTTGTTCGACGATCTGGCCCTGGTCCATGAATATCACGCGGTCGGCCACTGCCTTGGCAAATCCCATCTCGTGGGTAACGCACAGCATGGTGATGCCCTGGTCGGCCATCTCGACCATCACGTCCAGCACCTCTTTGATCATCTCGGGGTCCAGCGCCGAGGTGGGCTCGTCGAACAGCATGATCTTGGGCGTGAGACACAGGGCCCGCGCAATGGCCACGCGCTGCTGCTGGCCGCCCGAGAGTTGCAGCGGATATTTGCTCGCCTGCTCGGCTATGCGCACCCGCTCGAGTTGGGCCATGGCCTTGGCTTCGGCTTCTTTCTTGGGCATCTTGCCGACCCACATCGGCGACAGCGTCAGGTTCTCCAGCACCGTCAGGTGCGGAAACAGATTGAACTGCTGGAACACCATGCCGACCTTCTTGCGCACGTCGTCGACCGCCTTCACGTCGTCGGTCAGCTCGACGCCATCGACCACCAGCCGGCCTTCCTGATGCTCCTCCAACCGGTTGATGCAGCGGATCAGCGTCGACTTGCCAGAGCCCGACGGGCCGCAGATGACGATGCGTTCGCCCAGTGCCACGCTCAGGTCGATATCGCGCAACACATGGAAATTATTGCCGTACCACTTGTTGAGCTTGTCAAATACGATGATGGGTTCTGCCATGGGATGGTTCCTGGTGGGGAATGGGATAGTAGGTCGGGGTAGGGGTAGGGGTCGGGGTCGGCGCGGCGCTCAGCGCTGCTTGCTCTTGTTGACCTGCTTTTCGACCCATATGCTGTAACGGGACATGGAAAAACAGAACGCGAAATAGATCATTGCGATGAACAGGTAGCCCTCGATCTTGAACGGCCGCCAATTGGCATCCGAGTTCAACGCCAAGCCAAGGGCACCCGTCAACTCATACAGGCTCACGATCGTCACCAATGAGGTGTCCTTGAACAAGCTGATGAAGTTGTTCATGATGCTGGGCACGACCATGGCCAGGGCCTGCGGCAGCACGATCTTGTATTGGGTCTGCCAATACGACAGGCCGAGCGTTGCAGCGGCTTCGATCTGACCTTTGGGAATCGCCTGCAGACCGCCGCGGATCACCTCGGCCATATAGGCCGCCGCGAACAGTGTGATGCCGATGATGACCCGCACCAGCACGTCGATCGAAAAGCCGATCGGCATGAACAGGGGGAACATGAAGGAGGCCATGAACAGCACGGAAATCAGCGGAACGCCGCGAATCAGCTCGACATACACCGTGCAAACGGTGCGAATCGCCGGCAGGTTCGAGCGCCTGCCCAGGGCCACGACCATGGCAATCGGAAAGGCCAGCATCATCGACAACGACGACAGCATGATGGTCAGCGGCAGGCCGCCCCAGCGATCGGTCGTGACCTTCTCCAGACCAAGAAAATCGCCGTACATCAACGCGAAAAAGAACGCCAGCACCACCACCCACGCGGGTAGCAGCCACGACTTCCAGAAACCACGGGTGCAACTTCCGATCAGCATGAACAGCATGGCGGATGTTGCCAGCAGCGGCCGCCACTGCTCCTCGAAAGGGTAGCGACCGAAGATGACGATGCGGTATTTTTCGGCTACAACGCCCCAGCACGCGCCGACACCGTCGACCCGGCAGGCGTCATAGTCAGGCAGCCAGCTGGCCCGCAGTATGGCCCAGCTGAAGAGTTGCGGCAATACCAGGGCCAGGCCGGCGAGGACCAGGAGGGTCATCAACCCCGTGATCCAGTCGCCAAACAGGTTGATCCTGATCCAGGCGATCGGGCCCTCGGTCGGATTGGGCGCCGGCCGTGCCGCGACTGGAGAGAATGTCTGGGCGGTCATGATGGCAGGCACCACATCGCGCAATGTGCGTCGGTGCCAGCCCTTTCAGGGGCATTGGACTGCGTGAAACGGCCTTGTCGTGCCAAGCGCATGGTCATTTTCATCTCTCCTTGATGGCCGAGCGGGCGTTGTACCAGTTCATCAGCAGTGAGGTGGACAGGGATGTCGTCAGATAGACCAGCATCACGATGGCGATCGCCTCGACCGCACGGCCGGTCTGGTTGAGCGAGGTGTTGGCGATCGAGACCACGTCCGGATACCCGATGGCGACCGCCAGCGAGGAGTTCTTGGTCAGATTCAGGAACTGATTGGTAACCGGCGGAATGATCACCCGCAGCGCCTGCGGCAGCGTGACCAGTTGCATCACCTGGCCGGGATTCAATCCCAGGGCTGCGGCCGCCTCACCCTGCCCCAGCGCCACCGACTGGATGCCGCCGCGTACGACCTCGGCCACAAAGGCCGCCGTATACATCGTCAGCCCCAACAGCACGGCCAGGAACTCTGGTGTCAGGGCGCCACCTTGCTCGATCGAGAAGTCGCCCTTGACCGGAAAGTCGAAATCCGCCGGTGCGCCGCCGACCCACCAGGCCAGGACCCCTGTGACCACGAAAATCGCCACCGGAACCCAGAACATGCTTCTGAGCTGGCCGGTTTGCTCGAATGTACGAAAGGCCCAGGAACGGTAGGCAAAACCCAGGATAGCGCCGGCAACCAGGCCCAACACGCCCCACAGGTGACCCATCGCCCAGATCGGCTTTGGAAATATCAGCCCCCCTTTGCTCAGGAACACCGGCCCGAGCGTCAGCGCGTCCTGCGCAACCGGAAGGGTTTCGGTCATCAGCAGGTACCACATCAGCAACTGGAGCAGGATGGGCACGTTGCGAAACAGCTCCACGTAGGCATAGCACAGGCCGCGCACCAACGCGTTGCGCGAGAACCGGCCAACGCCCAGCAGGGTGCCCAGAATCGTCGTCAGGATGATGCCGACGATGGCCACCCGCAAGGTATTGACCAGCCCGACCAGAAACGCCTTCCAGTAGGCATCGCCGGAGTCGAACGGGTACAGGCTCTCGCCGATGTCGAAACCGGCGGGCCCGGTCAGGAAATCAAACCCGCTCTGGATGCCGCGCACCTGCATGTTGTGCATCGTATTGCTGGCCAGCACCCAGATACCCAGAACCACCGCGCCGATCGCAAGCAGTTGATAGACAAGCCCTCGAAACGCCTGGCTGCGCCAGGACCAAGGGGTCTTCTTGGGGGCGGATTTCTGATTCATGAGAGCTTTTCTCTAAGCGATATTCGCTGCGCAGGAATAAAAAAACTGCTGCCGGAACACGCCTGGTGGTCCGGCAGCAGCGTCAGGGTCTGAGCGTAGATCAGACGACTAGCGAGCTGGGTACGGGTACATCAGGCCACCGTTGTTCCACAGGTTGTTCAGACCACGTGGCAGGTTCAGCGCTGTCTTGGGGCCGACATTGCGCTCAAAACTTTCGCCGTAGTTGCCTGACGCCTTGATCGCGCGCGCCAGCCACTCTTTATCAAGACCCAGCAACTTGCCGGTGTCTTCGTTGCCGCCACCGAGCAGACGCTGTACAACCGGGTCGACGGAGCTCTTCATCTGGTCGACGTTGGCCTGCGTGATGCCATATTCCTCGGCTTCCATCAGCCCGTACATGACCCACTTGACGATGGCGAACCACTCG
Source organism: Rhodoferax sp. (assembly GCA_031396205.1). Classification (GTDB taxonomy): domain Bacteria; phylum Pseudomonadota; class Gammaproteobacteria; order Burkholderiales; family Burkholderiaceae_C; genus CAISIP01. The sequence goes on along the minus strand of JANNKH010000006.1, from coordinate 6,551 downwards.
TCGTCACCGCGGCGCACCATCGGGCCCAAGGGCTCCTTGGAGATCAGTTCAGGCAGTATCACATGCTCTTTCGGATCCTTGGCTTCCTTGCTGCGCACCGACGACAGGCCGGAGGCGTCCGTCGTGTAGGCGATGCAGCGACCGGCAAAATAGGCGCTGGTGGCGGCCTCGACTTTTTCGAACACGACCGGCTTGATGTTCAGGTTGTTGGCCTTGGAATAGTCGGTCAGGTTCTTCTCGGTGGTGGTGCCGGATTGAACACACACCGTTTGACCTTTGAGCTGCTTGGCGCTTTTCATCTTGGTCTTCACGGGAACCATGAAGCCCTGCCCGTCGTAAAAGTTGACGACCGTCTGGGACAGGCCCAGCGATGCATCCCGGGTCAGGGTGAAGGTGGTATTGCGGGCCAGCACGTCGATTTCACCGGACTGCAAGGCGGTGAAACGCTGCTGCGCCGTCAGCGGCACATACTTGATCTTCTCGGCGTCGCCCAGCGTGGCAGCGGCCAGCGCCTTGCAGACGTCGATGTCCAGGCCGGACCATTTGCCTGACGAGTCGGCTGCGGCGAAACCAGCCAGCCCGGTATTGACCCCACACACGATCTGGCCGCGTGCCTTGATGGCGTCCAGCGTCTTCCCGGCATGGGCGGGCGCGGCAAGCATTGCGCCCATGGTCGCGATCGCTGCAACAGCGAGTTGTAGTTTCGATAATTTCATTGAGGTTTGCTCCATGTCGATTTGTAGGCAAGGGTCCAACTCTGGCGAACGCCAGCGCCCGTTAAAGTTCCGAAAGAAACTGTATCTGCTTCAAAATTGGATGGCATCGGGGTTTACTCGCAAAGCTCATGCAAAATGCGCATGATTTTATTTCGGTGCAATCGGCACTTCGGCCGAAACTTTGAAGCAAAAATGATGCCAGTCACCCGTGGTGCCACTGGGTGATGGCAGCGCGCACGGCATGCTGCTTGCCTTGGGCCAGGTATCCGGTCGTACTTGCGACTTGATGGAAGCGTCAAGCTTTTTGCCAGGGATCAGGCTCGCGCGGGGCCGTGCAGTGCCGCCATTGAACGGGAGAGATTGTGATGCCGCTATCGACCATGCCAAGCCAGACCGACCACGCCGACCTGCCCGCGCACTATGCCTTCTGGCCCAAGCGCCTGCCCCTTCGCATCACGCCGCCCGCGACCGGGTTGTGGCACAACCTGGCGGTGAGTGCGCTGCGTTACCCGGACAAGCCGGCGCTGATATTTTTCGGGGCGGTCATCACCTATGCCCAGCTGCACGAGCAGGCCGAACGGCTGGCCGCCTGTCTGCAATCGCTGGGCGTGGCCCGGGGAGACCGGGTGCTGCTGAACATGCAGAACTGCCCGCAGCAGGTGATCGCCCATTGGGCCATATTGCGCGCCGACGCGGTCGTCGTTCCGGTCAACCCGATGAACCGCGCGCAGGAACTGAAGCATTACATCGTGGACCCGGACGCCAAGGTGGCCATCACCACGGCGGATCTGGCGCAGGAACTGACTTCGGCCAGCAATGGGCTGGACGCGCCATTGCGGCTGTCGCATGTGATCGTCACACATTTCACGGACTACTTCGAGGGCAATGTCCAGGGTGATAGCGCGCCGCCGCCGGCCTGGCTCGCCTGGTTGACCGGCCGCCATCCGTTGCCGCAACTCGACAATGGCCATGTGCTGGATTGGAATGGGGCATTGAACACTGCCAAGACCCCGACACCCTCCCGCAACGGGCCGAACGACCTGGCGGTGCTGCCCTATACCAGCGGAACGACGGGCCTGCCCAAGGGCTGCATGCACCCGCATGCGACCATCATGCACCAGGTCGTGGCCGGCTCGCTGATCAGCACGGCAACGGCCGAAGCGGTCGTGCTGGCGGTGGTTCCGATGTTCCATGCCACCGGCATGATCGGCGTATTGCATGCCTGCGCCTACAACGCCAGCGCCATGGTCATCATGCCGCGCTGGGACCGGGAACTGGCGGGGCGTCTGATTTCCGCCTGGCGGGTGAGTCATTGGGCCAATATCCCCACTATGGTGATCGATCTGATGGCGAGCCCCAATTTCGCGCAGTTCGACCTGTCGTCGTTGGTCCAGATCGGCGGCGGGGGTGCGGCAATGCCGCAGGCAGTGGCCCAACGTCTGTTCGAGCAGTTCGGGCTGCGCTATGCCGAGGGCTATGGGTTGACAGAGACCGCCGCGCCCTCGCACTTCAATCCCCCCGACGCGACCAAGCAGCAATGCCTGGGCATTCCCTATGTGAGCACCGAGGCCCGTGTGGTGGATCCGGACACGCTGCAGCAGATGCCGATGGGCGAGCAGGGCGAGATCATCATGTCCGGCCCGCAAATATTCAGTGGTTACTGGAAACGGCCCGACGCAACAGCCGCTGCGTTCGTCGAACTCGACGGCAAGCGGTTCTTTCGTTCCGGCGATCTGGGACGGGTGGACGAGGACGGCTATTTCTTCCTGACCGATCGTCTCAAGCGGATGATCAATGCCTCCGGATTCAAGGTCTGGCCGGCCGAGGTGGAAAGCCTGATGTTCCGCCATCCGGCGATCCAGGAGGCCTGTGTCATCGCCTGCCGCGACACCTATCGCGGCGAGTCCGTCAAGGCGATGGTCGTGCTGCGCCAGTCACATCGCGACCAGGTCAGCGAGCAGGACATCATCACCTGGTGCCACGACAACATGGCGGTGTACAAGGCTCCGCGCGTGGTGCAGTTTGTCGACGCGCTGCCCAAAAGCGGCAGCGGCAAGGTGATGTGGCGCCTGCTACAGGAGCAGGAGGGCGACGCAGCGGCGTCCCCCGGCCGTTAGCCATGCGTCAGACGTAGCTGATGATCGGCTTGACATGGCGCATGTGCAGCGATATGCCCAGCGCCGCCATGTGGTTGGCGTTGCGACCCAGGATGGTTTGCGAAAGCGGCAGGAATTCGGTTTCCTCGAACCGGGCGTGGTCGTGGTATTGCCTGACCAGTTGTTCTACCGCCGTTGTGTCGAGTTCGGTGTCGCGGCCCTTGGCGATCTGCTTGAGCTGGGGCTTGATGCGTGACCACCATGCCTCGGCCTGGCGATGCTCGGCGGTCAGCCGCTCGATCATGATCTTGACATGGGTCTGCTCCTGGCCCTTGCCGGCGCTTTGGAGCACCGCGGGGAACAGCGCACGCTCCTCCTCGGCATGGTGTTCCAGGATCACGGCGTCGAAGAACGCCAGCATGTCCGCGGCGACCGCGCGCGCGCGCTGTGCCGGCGCCATCAGCGCTGGTAGTTCGCCCAGTGCGTCCAGGTGGCCGATGATGCCGACATGGCATTGGGAAAAGTTGGCGATCGGCGCGTCCGGTGTCGCGCCCGATGCGGGGCTGGTGGACTGGCTCATGGTCTGACTCCTCATTGGCACCGGGTCGGCACGTCCTGCATTGTGGATGGCGGCTTTGCTGGCGCACTTGATGCCGGTCAACGTCCGTCGCCGTCGTCGACGCGGTTGCCCCGCTACTGGACCAGTGGCGTATCTGCCGCATCGAGGTCGACGCCCACCAACTGTGCCTGCCCGGCCTGCAGCTGCAGGTACTGGCGCAGCGCGGTGACAAAACTGTGCTGGCGCAAGGCCATGGCGACCGCCCCCCGGACGGCCTCGAACGGCTGGTCGACGCCCGGTTCGCGCGCCAGTACTTCCACCACATGCAGTCCGAACCGGCTGTGCATCAGGCGTGGCAGGACACCGACGACGGTTTGCCCAAATAACTCGCGGGCCAGTTCGGGCGCCACTGCGTCCTTGGTCAGCCAACCCAGGTTGCCCCCCTCGGCGCCACTCGGGCAATTGGAGAACTCGCGCGCCGAACGCGCAAATCCGTCGCTGGCCGAGCCGTCGTGGCAGCGTACGTCGAGCAGGCAGGCCTCAGCCCGGTTGCGCAGCGCGACGACGTCCATGCCCTGGGTCAACGCAAACAGGATGTGGCGCATGTGTATCCGCTCGCCGGTGCTGTAGCTCGCCGCGAGCGCCAGGTAGTGGCGGCGGCAGGCTTCATCCGACGGCTCGGGTACCACGACGTCGCGTTCAATCAGCGCGTCGATCGCACAGCTGGCCGCCTCGCTGACGATGCCGTCGTTCTGGGCGCGATCGCCGGCGTCCAGCAGCCCGGCTGCGATGGCGGCCTGACGCAGCAGTTCGGTGCACGCGCGTTGGCGCAGCGCCTGGGCATCCAGCGGCTCGCCGCTGCGATGCAATGCGACCGTGTTGATGCTGGCGACTGGCCCGTTTGTCTCGGCCATGGGCGACTCGGGAAGGACCGGTGTTGCACAGGACATGGAGTGCCTTCTCTTTCAGACGCCTGCGCCGGGCTGGCGCGGCTGGTTGTGACCTTCGGGCAGATTCAAACGCCGGCTGCGCACCACCTGGTGCGGACGGAACAGGAACGCCACCGTCGCGAAACCGCTCCAGACATGGACCAGCCGGCTGAACGGAAACAACAGGAAGATCGTCATGCCGAACACGATATGGAACAGATAAGGCCACGGCAGGGTGCTCAGGACCGTGGCGTCGACGGGTCGCAGCGTAACGATACGCTGCGCCCAGTCTGCCAGTACCAGCATCACGCTGCCGTCGGCGTGTTGCCATGAGAAGGGCAGTGTGATCAGGCCCACGACGAGTTGCACCCACAAGACCAGCAGAACGGCGATGTCCGTCGGATGGCTGGTCAGTCGGATGCGCGGATCGAAAACGCGCCGATGCAACAGCAGGGACAAACCGACAAAACACACGAGCCCGGCTGCGCCACCTGCCACCACGGCCAACAACTGCTTGGTCGCCGCACTCATGAAGATGCCATAGACGGCGTGCGGTGTGAACAGCCCAACCATGTGACCGAAAAACAGGAACAGGATGCCGAAGTGGAACAGATTGCTGCCCCATCGCAGGCTGCCGGCGCGCAACAACTGGGACGAGTCACTTTTCCAGGTGTACTGGTTCTGGTCGAAGCGGATCAGGCTGCCGACCAGGAACACGGTGAAGCAGACGTAGGGATAGACCTGAAACAAAAAGCCATGCAGTGCGCTCATGACGACGCTCCTTGGTGGGGTTGGGGGGTGCGCACGATGCGAATCGGTTGAGGCTGGCCCGGATTGGCCTGCCCTTTGGTGGAACAGCCGTCGAACACCGGTGGTTCGGCCCAGCTCTCGTCGAGGTCCTCCTCCTTGCCCAGCTTGACCGCCGTGGCCTTCTCTCCGGCCAATTCGAGCAGCGCGCCAAGCACGCCGGCATACGGACTGTGATGGGCCTGCAGGCCGCCAAAGATGGCGTTGAAGATATGCGCCATCTCCGACAGGAAGGCCTGGGCCTCCTGTGGCGGCTGGGTCGAGACGAACTCGAGTACCGCCGGCAGGTAGTCGGGCAGTTCGCCCTCGGCCAGGTACAGGCCGGCCTTTTCGTAGGTCTGGGCCAGGTCGATCATCGCCGGGCCGCGGGCGCGCGAGTCGCCGTGCACATGTTCGAACAGGTGCAACGATGTGGAGCGTCCCCGGTCGAACAGGGCCACGTACTCGGCCTCGTTGCCGATGTCGTCGCGCCGCGCCAAGCTGCCAAGCAGGGTGTCGAGCTCGCTCAAGCGGGCTTGCGAGAGTGCTTTCTCGGTCTTCAGCACCTCGCGCATCTGCGGCAGAAAGCCGCGCAGTTCGGGGCTGGGGTAGCTCAGCAGAGTGGCCAGTGTGCGCAGCGTGCGCGCGGCCGGGACCGGTTGTGATTTCGCGAACATGGTCATACCTCCGCCCGGATGGGAATGGTGCGCTTCTTCTCGCTGCCGAACAGGCTGGTTTCTCCCGTGCCCTCGGAGCATCCGTTGCCGAAACTGAAGCCGCAGCCACCGCGCACGTTGAAGGTGTTCTCGGCGTACTCGCGGTGCGTCGACGGGATGACAAACCTGTCCTCGTAGTTGGCAATCGCCATCACGTGGTACATCTCCTCGACCTCGGCCTGGCTCAGTCCGACTTGCTCCAGCACCGAGGTATTGATGCGCTGGTCGACGTGCTTTTCGCGCTGGTAGGCGCGCATCGCCAGCATCCGCTCCAGGGCCCGTACCACGGGAACCGTGTCGCCAGCGGTCAGCAGGTTGGCCAGGTACTTGACCGGAATACGCAGCTGGTTCACATCCGGGATCTGCCCGTTGGTGCCGACATGGCCGGCGTTCGCCGCGGCCGAGATCGGCGACAGTGGCGGCACGTACCAGACCATCGGCAGGGTGCGGTACTCCGGGTGCAGCGGCAGCGCCACACGCCATTGCACCGCCATCTTGTAGACCGGGCTGTTGCGCGCCGCTTCCATCCACTTGTCGGGGATGCCATCGATACGCGCCTGCTCGATCACCTTGGGATCGAACGGGTCCATGAAGATGTCGAGCTGCGCGTTGTACAGGTCGCGGTCGTGTTCCACGCTGGCAGCTTCCTGGATCCTGTCCGCGTCATACAGCAGCACGCCGAGGTAACGAATGCGGCCGACGCAGGTCTCGCTGCACACCGTCGGCTGGCCAGCCTCGATGCGCGGGTA
>JANNKH010000111.1:0-36207 GCA_031396205.1 Rhodoferax sp. | reverse complement strand
GTGGGGAAGAAAAAGGGGCGCTTGAAAAGCCTATCCCCTATGTGAGCTCAGCTCGACTTCTTCGGTCGGACAATAAAAACGACAAGACCAAGGCCAGCCATCAACATCGCATAGGCGCCTGGCTCCGGGACTGCGGCGAGAAAGACACCTGACTCTGAAGACATTGCTACTCCATTGGGTATCTCGATCGCGAACGAAGCGGTATTCGAAAAGTCAAAAGGCGCGTTTCCACGAAGCGACATCGAAATTGATACCGGCGTCCCACTTGGAACAGAGAAAGAGCCTTCGAATGTCGACGGGCCAAAAACTGACCACGACCCAACTTTCTGAAACTGAGACATTGTGGCAGTGTCAGTGGTAAATGCGCCATCCAAATTGGTGCGCCAGCCGACGAATGCACTGAGATTGATGCTAGGTCCGAAGATGCCAAACCCAAAATTTGGCTGTGCGTGCCTCTCCAAGGTACCGTCAACCGTCAGCCTGATGCTCAATGGAATCGGCGATCCAACGGTGCCCGAAGTGAACGTTAGTTTGTCATTCCAACGGACATCACCTGAGACGTCCTGAGCTGATGCCGGCGTGGAATCCGCCATTAGTCCTAACTTCCCAGTTAAGAGGCTCGAATAACCAGAGGCTGTGACGACCGAGAGGGGGAGGCCGGGGCCTGGGCGATCGCGGCCGGTGCCTGTTATAGAGCCAGAGACGGCGTCTGGGGCGGTGATCAAAACTCTGTTGGGATTACCCGATGTGACCCTAAGATCGATGCTGGCCTCGGACGCGGCAAAAGAAAAATCACCTGCGGCGCAGAGCAACACAAGCATGGCGATGTGGCGGTCCATGTATTCCTCCAACAGTCTGGAAACTCGGCGGGACGGTGCCACTGCACTTGTTCCAGATTGTATATCCACCGACATCGCATGCAGCAATAGGCCGTTCGGATTATCGGCAGCGATGGGCGAGTGCAACGGAGACCAGGGTGGGCAGTGCGGGGGCGATCCGGGGTAATGCTACCCGCTCGAAACAGCGGTCCCGGACCGGTGGCCCGAGCCCGATACTCGCTTGCATCACCCCCACCCCCCCACATGAAGCGGCGTGAACCTGCTGAACCCACGATGCTATTTGCAGGCCGGCTCGGTCCTGCGCGCCCTGGGAAGCTGCACCATCCCAGATTCCTCGTGCCCAGCGCGTGCAAACAAACGCTCACCAGACCGGGAAGGCGCATTGCGATGGCGCCCCGGCCTACTACGATCGCCACCGCCCCAAGCAGACAACGCTTTATCGCTTGGTGCAGCAGCACGCGGCCAGCTTCATCGTGCACACTGAGGCCAGCACCGGCAGCAAATTGACCGCCGGGAACCTGCCGTTCGTGGTCGTCGGCTTCCGCTGCATTTCAGACGAGCGCCGGTCGCGCTTGCTCGATAAGGAGCGGCAAAATTGGGGTCACCCCAATTGAGGCCAACGGCCTGGTAGTGCCCGCGACAGCCGCATTTTTCGATGCTTTTGGCGCCGAATCCGAGCAACGCCAAGGCTGGCGCGGCACGTCGCGGATTGCGGATCGCACGACCCATGCGCCGGGTCCGGTCCTTGTGATCGACGCACCGGATCGGCCGAAGACCCCGACCATCTCACTCGTACTGCGCCGAGATGCCGCCGCGCCCCTGGCCTTCGGCAGCTCCTTGGACGACCAGCTCCAGCTCGGCCGCAAGCCGTGCGTCGAGCCGGCGCAGGCGTTCGAGGTCCTGGCGCGCGCGTAGCGTGTCGCCCTGCTGCATGAACAGCACCCCGCGGTACATGTAGGCTTGCGCGAGATCGGGTTTGAGTTCGATCGCACGGTTGTAATGCCCCAACGACGCCGCAAAATTCTGACGCCCTTGCATCCGAAGCGCGAACGCCAGATTGTTGTGGGCCTCGGCGAGTCGCTCGTCCAGGGCGAGCGCAGCCTCGAACCTTTGCTGTGCGACCCGAAAGTCTCTTGCCAGCAAATGCGCCACGCCATCGTTGTAAAGGCGCACGACCTGGGAGCGCGGACCGGATTCCGGTACCGGCAGAGGGTCGCTTTCGACGCCGACAGCATTGCCCGCTGCGAGCGCCAGCAGCCACCCAACCAGCAGCAGGAGCGCGTACCGTGATGCCCGCGGTCTGCTCATCGTGTCACCGACTGCTGCGCCAGCGTCAGTCCGGGAACGCCGGCATCGGCCTGCGCTGTCTGGCGCGAGACCCGATCGGCGTAGTCGCGCGCCTTGTCAGAAATACCGAAGCGCTCGGCCGCGAGGCCCGCACCCGCCATCGAACGCAGGCGGTTGGGCTCCTTGCGCAACACGACCTCGAACTCGCGCAGCGCACCAGCCGCATCACCGCGTTCGAGCAGCGCTGTGGCCAGTACCTCGCGCGCGGGCAGCAACGGTCCAGGGGTGACGGCATGTTTCTCGCTGGCGTCCTCGCGGTCCGCAGCCTTGCGCAGGCCCGCAATGCCGGCCTCTGTCTGGCCCGACTTGAAGGCGGCGAAGCCGCGCACGGCGTCGATCTGGATGGCGATCTGCTCCGCCCAGTAGCCGATCTTCAACTCGGTGGCCGCATCACGCAGCCGCGCCAGGCGCGCGAGTTCGGTGTCGGTCGCCGCGCTGTCACGCAAGGCCGCTGCGCCCAGCGCACGGGCATAGGCATTGGCGGCTTCGGCCTGCGGGTATTTGGCCCAGGGGTAGGCATCGGCCGCCGGTGTCAGCGGCAGCTTGGCCGCGGTCTCCCAGTTACCACGCTCAAGGGAGAGCCGGGCCGGTATCGAGGCATAGGCGAACGCGGCAGCAAAATTGTCGGGCCGCTTGGCGATCGCGATCGCGCGGTCGCCCACCGCCTGCGCCGCGCGGTCTTGCCCCATCTGCAAATGCGCATAGGCCATGTAGTCATAGGCATGCAGCGTATTGGGGCCACTGGCGGTATCGACCTTGGCCGATTCCGTGTTCGCTGCAACCGAATCGCTCCAGGCCCCGACGCGCGTGAAGATGTGAGAGGGCATGTGCTGCGCATGGGAGGCGGCCGGGGCGATCTTGCTGTACCGCTGGGCCGCCGGCACCCCTTGTTTCGCCAGCGGCGGATAGTCGTAGCTGTGAATCAGGTAGTGCGCGGCACCGGGGTGCTCCGGCTGCTTTTCAAAGATCGGCTCCAGCAGCCTGGCGGCGCGCAACTGGTTGCCGTATTGCTTGTCGCCCGGGTCAAAATTGGCCGACAGCACCAGGCTATGGAGAATGGTCGCCTCGCTGTCGTCGGGGTTGCTGGCCGCAACTTTCTCGAGTCCGCTTTCCAGCGCCTTGGAACGCGTGCGGTGGTTGAGCTTGTCGGCGTCCTGAAAGAAAGACATCAGCGCATCGACATAGTCTCGCTCGCGCTGGGTCGCAAGCCCCGCCTTGCGCGCCTGCTCCAGCAGCGCAGCGCCGTCGGCGAGCGTCTTGCCCGATACGTTGCCCGGCCAGGCAAAGGGATTGTCGAGCGAGGCAAGTGCGCGGGCCCAGTACGTCATGCCACAGGCAGCGTCGGCAGCCAGGGCGCGATCCAGTGGCGCCTTGATCTGCTCCCACGCGAAGGAGTGGAAATAGGCCATGGCAAGGTCGAACTCGCGCTGCGCCGGGGCATTGCAGCTGACCTTGAAATGCACGGTGCCCAGTTTGCCATCGCTTTCGTGCGCGCTCACGGGAACGACCGTGCACCAAGCGGCTGTCGTCAGTGCGGTGAGGATCAGATGCAGACGCATGTTCGTCTCCTGGTGGACTGTTGGGTTGCCGCTGCTTGCGCTTGCGCTTGCGCTTGCGCTTGCGCTTGCCGCGCCACAATAGTGGCCTGCGCCCACCGCAAAGTCAATCCTCGGAAAAGACCACAATCACATGCGCGCTATTGCCGCGAATCGTCCCCCATATCACCATAACAGCGCTTGTGCGTCGCCAATCGTCACCGTGTCAATGGTGGGCGTCGAAATGCTCCCCCGCCTTGAGCGCATAGACGGTGCCGCAATACGGGCACCTGGCCTGGCCGGTATGTCCCACATCGAGATACACCTTGGGGTGGCTGTTCCATATTTTCATGTCGGCCTTGGGGTTCGGACAAAAAACGCCGCCCTGCGCGTTGAGGTCCTTGGCCAGCAGTTCTATTTGGTTCTTGCTCATGGCATGTCCGTGTCCCTGTCCAACTGTTTGCGCTGCGGGTCTGATCAGACCCGCGCCAGCCAATGCTCGTATTTCGGATTGCGTCCGTTCACGATGTCGAAAAACGCGCTCTGGATTTTCTCGGTGATCGGCCCGCGCGTGCCGCGGCCCAGCGCGATGCGGTCGAGTTCGCGGATCGGTGTGACTTCGGCCGCGGTGCCGGTGAAGAAGGCTTCGTCGCAGATGTAGACCTCATCGCGGGTGATGCGTTTTTGCACCAGCTCCAGGCCCAGGTCCTTGCAGATATGCATGACGGTATTGCGGGTAATGCCGTTGAGCGCGCCGGCCGACAGGTCGGGGGTGTAGACCACGCCGTCCTTGACGACGAACAGGTTCTCGCCGGCGCCTTCGCTGACAAAACCGTTGACGTCGAGCAGCATGGCCTCGTCGTAGCCGTCGTCGGTGGCTTCCTGGTTGGCCAGGATGGAGTTGGTGTAGTTGCTGACCGCCTTGGCCTGCGTCATCGTGATGTTGACATGGTGCCGGGTGTAACTCGATATCTTGACCCGGATGCCGTTCTTCATGCCTTCCTCGCCCAGGTAGGCGCCCCAGGGCCAGGCGGCGACCATCAGGTGGATGGTATTGCCCTTCATGCTGACGCCGAGCTTTTGCGACCCGACCCAGGTCAGCGGGCGCAGGTAGCAGCTCTCGAGCTTGTTTTCGCGCACCACCTGCTTTTGCGCCTCCATCACCTCTTCGAGCGTGAACGGGATCTTCATGCGCAGGATCTTGGCGCTGTTGAACAGGCGTTCGGTGTGCTCGCGCAGCCGAAAGATCGCGGTGCCACCGCTGGTGTTGTAGGCGCGTACGCCTTCGAACGCGCCGCAGCCATAGTGCAGGGTATGGGTCAGCACATGGATCTTGGCATCGCGCCATTCGACCAGCTGGCCGTCCATCCAGATCTTGCCGTCACGGTCGTCCATGGAAGGTGGTACTGCGCTCATGGTGGTCGTTCCTTTTTGTCTGGCGCCCGCTACGGGCCGGGGTTGGTTTGCATTCAGCGCCTGGCAAGCTCCGCCTCCGTCTGCGACGCTGATGCTGCGGATTTTACGGGGGCGGCGAGCCCGCACTGCCAGCGCGGGTCGACTCGGCATCTGGCTGCGGCGGCCTTACCAGTTCCCAGCGAACCAGACGCCCATTGTGAAACACGCAATCGACATGTGAGTCCGAGTTGTCAATCCAGCGATAGACCTCGGGTTGCGCGTCCCGCACGCTCTGCAACTGGCCCAGCGACCGCGTCATGGCCACCAAATGCAGCAACGAGACGCCGGGTTTGAGTTTGGCGTTGAGCATCACCGCGCTGTCCACATAGCCGATCGGACGGTTTGCCGCGCGCTTGAGCGCCTGCATCATCCGGTTGAAATGCAACAACAGCCACATCACGATGGCGGTGGCGACCACGGCAACGCCCTGCCAGCCAAACCGATGCCATGCCAGTGCAACGGCGGCCACTGCGGCCATTGGAATCCCGACACGTAGCAGCAGTTGTTGCATGGGCAATTTTCATAAGGGGTGCGCCGACACGGGACCGCGACTACAGCGCTGCAACAGGCGGGAAGTCGCCAACCTGGGCGCACGACGAAGCCGGCATTTTAGAGTCGGCTCCCCGTCACCCGGTGCCTGCTGCGCCAGTCTGCGCGAACCTCAGGTCAGTCCGCGCACCGTCTCCATGGCCTGCTCGACACGGTCCACCGCGTGGATGACCAGGCCCTCGATCGGCCTTTTAGGCATGTTTGCCTTGGGCACGACCGCCACGCTGAAACCAAGCTTGGCGGCCTCGCGCAGACGTTCCTGACCACGTGGCGCAGGCCGCACCTCGCCCGCCAAGCCAACTTCGCCAAATGCGAAAAAACCCTTGGGCAAGGGCTTGCCACGCAAACTGGAGGTGATCGCCAGCATGACCGCCAGATCCGCCGCCGGCTCGCTGATGCGCACACCGCCGACCGCGTTGACGAACACGTCCTGGTCCGCACAAGCCACGCCGGCATGGCGGTGCAAAACCGCCAGCAGCATCGCCAGCCGGTCGCGCTCCAGGCCCACCGAGAGACGGCGCGGACTGGGCCCGCCGCCATCGACCAGTGCCTGGATCTCGACCAGCAGCGGCCGGCTGCCTTCGAGCGTGACCATCACGCAGCTGCCGGGTACGGGCGCGTCATGCTGGCTGAGGAAAATGGCGCTGGGATTGCTCACCCCCTTGAGACCGCGCTCGGTCATCGCGAAAACGCCGATCTCGTTGACGGCGCCAAAGCGGTTCTTGATAGCCCGCACCAGGCGGTAACTGGAGTGGGTGTCGCCCTCGAAATACAACACGGTGTCGACCATGTGTTCCAGCACCCGCGGTCCGGCCAATGCGCCCTCCTTGGTGACATGGCCAACCAGCACGATGCAGACGCCACTGGCCTTGGCCGCGCGCGTCAAATGGGCGGCGCACTCACGTACCTGGGCCACCGAGCCGGGGGCCGAGGTCAGCTGGTCGGAATACACCGTTTGGATCGAATCGATGACGGCGATATCGGGTCGCACCGAATCGAGGGTGGCCAGGATTCTTTCCAGCCCGATCTCGGCCAGCACCTGGACCTGGGAGTTGTCCAAGCCTAGGCGGCGCGCCCGCAGCGCCACCTGGGCGCCGCTCTCTTCGCCGGTCACGTACAGGGTGCGTTTGCCGGCCACTTGCAGGGAATGCAGAGCCTGCAGCAGCAGCGTCGATTTGCCGATGCCGGGGTCGCCGCCGATCAGCACTACGCCGCCATCCACGATGCCGCCGCCCAACACCCGATCCAGTTCCTCATGGCCGGTGGGGGTGCGCGCCATGTCGACCGCCTCGATTTCGCCCAGGGTGGCGACCTGCGCGGTCTTGGCCAGGGAGGCAAAGCGGTTTCGAACCGCCGACGGAGCCGGCGCAGTCGACTCGATCAGCGTATTCCAGGCGCCGCAGGCCGGGCATTTACCCAGCCATTTCGGGCTGGCGTCACCGCAATCGGTGCATATGTAATTGCTTTTCTCTTTAGCCATGGCCCGATATTACTGGATGTACTTACAGTTTTTTGACGGTTTCCATCAGGTCTCCTTGCGAAAATTCCGTTTTCATTTAACATGTTAAGTAAATGAGTGCCAACCCAGCTCCGTTCGCCCACCGCAACCTGCCACGCCTGCTGCTGCAGGCACGCGAAGCCGTCATGGCCCACACCCGGCCGGCACTGCGGGCGCATGCGCTGAGCGACCAGCAGTGGCGGGTACTGCGGGTTTTGGGCGAACTGGGAACCGTCGAGACCGGTCGTATCGCGCGCGAAGCCTTCATCCTGGGGCCCAGCCTGACCGGCGTGCTGAACCGCATGGAACGCGACGGGCTGATCCTGCGCGATAGCGACCCGACCGACCAGCGCCGCACCGTGGTGCGGGCTACCGACAAGGGCATGGAACGTGTAGCGACGCTGGCCATCACCATTGAGGAGCACTACCAGCAATTGGAGCAGGTGCTGGGCAAACCAAAGCTGGCCGAGCTGTATGACCTGCTCGATTCCCTGATCGACATGGAACAGACATGAATCCCCACAGCAACTTCTGGCCGACCGGAACCGTTTACGGCTGCCTGCTCAATTTCCGGCGCGAATGGCAACAGTGGGGCGAACGCATGGCGCAGCCGCCGCACAAGGCGCCGCCCCAGGCGCCGGTGCTGTATGTGAAAACCGCCAACACCTGGAGCGCCAGCGGCGCGGGCATCGCGCTATCGGCTCAGTCCGATGCGGTGCTGGTGGGCGCTTCGGTCGCGCTGGTCTTTGCGCAGCGCCAATGGCAGGACGATGCAGCCCGGACTGCACCAATCCTGGCGGGTTATGTCCTGGTCAATGACCTGGAACTGGCCGGCGGCACGTATTTCCGTCCGGCCGTCAAAACCAAATGCCCGGACGGCTTTCTGGGCCTGGGCAAGCATTGCGTGGCCGCCGACGTCGCCGGTGACCCGGCCGGTTTCGAGTTGCAGGTGCACATCAATGGCGACCTGCGCCAAAGCATCCGTTTCGACGACCTGGTGCGCGACGCCACCTCCTTGCTGCACAACGTGGACGCGTTCATGTCGCTGCATGATGGCGACCTGCTGCTGCTCGGTTGTGATGCCCATCGCCCATCGGCCCAGGTCGGCGACCTGATCGAGATATCGATGGCCGGCAAGCCTGCGTTTGGCGTCCTGTCCAACATGCTGATGCCAGAGCCGGTGCGGGAGGCCGCATGAGCAGCAGGGCCGTTCCCAAGGCGAATGCCGCAGCGCGCCGCGCGAAGGCACTCCAGTGAGACACGCCCGCATCGCCTGGGCTGGCGCCGTGTGGGACGCGGTCGAACACGACGCCGACCAGTTGCGCCTGTCCGATGGCCGCCTGGTTACGCAGGACGCGGTGGTCTGGTTGCCGCCGCTGGCGCCCGTGCCGCGGCCCCGCACCATCCTGGCGTTGGGCCTGAACTATGCGGACCATGCGCGCGAGCTGGAGTTCCAGGCGCCCAAGGAGCCGCTGGTGTTCGTCAAGGGCGAGGGCGCGCTGATCGGCAACAAGGCCTTCACCGTGCGACCGGCGGGGGTCCGGTTCATGCACTATGAATGCGAGCTGACGGTCGTGATCGGCAGGACGGCGCGTAACGTGCGCCGCGAAGACGCCTACGACCATGTGGCCGGCTACACCGTGGCCAACGACTATGCAATCCGCGACTACCTGGAGAACTGGTACCGCCCGAACCTGCGGGTCAAGAACCGCGATGGCGGTACACCGATCGGGCCCTGGCGCGTCGATGCGGCCGACATTGCCAACCCGATGCAGCTGCAACTGCAGACGCGGGTCAACGGCGTCGTCACGCAACAGGGCAACACGCGCGACATGATTTTCGACGTGCCATTCCTGATCGCGTATTTCTCGGGCTTCATGACGCTGCAGCCCGGCGACCTGATCCTGACCGGCACGCCCGACGGTGTCGTCGATTGCCCGGCGGGCTCCGAAGTCGAAACCGAGATCGAGGGCATCGGGATCCTGACCAACACCATCACCCAAGGAAGCGCATGCGAGTCGACCACCTGATCAACGGCAAGCGGGTTGCCGGCAAGGACTATTTCGAAACCATCAATCCGGCCACCCAGGAGGTGCTGGCCGAAGTGGCCGCCGGCGGCGCAGCCGACGTGCAAGCGGCAGTCGCGGCGGCCAAGGCGGCGTTTCCGGCCTGGGCCGGTACGCCTGCGCCGCAACGCGCCAAACTGATGCGCAGGCTGGGTGAGCTGATTGCGGCCCATGTGCCGGAAATCTCCGAGACCGAGACCAACGATTGCGGCCAGGTCATCGCCCAGACCCGCAAACAGTTGGTGCCGCGCGCGGCCGACAACTTCAGCTATTTCGCCGAGATGTGCACCCGCGTGGACGGCCACACCTACCCGACCGAGACCCACCTGAACTACACGCTGTTTCATCCGGTCGGCGTCTGCGCCCTGATCTCGCCGTGGAACGTGCCCTTCATGACCGCGACCTGGAAGACCGCGCCCTGCCTGGCGTTCGGCAATACCGCGGTGCTCAAGATGAGCGAGTTGTCGCCACTGAGCGCCGCCCGACTGGGCGAACTGGCATTGCAAGCGGGCATTCCGGCCGGGGTACTCAACGTGGTCCACGGCACCGGCAAGGATGCCGGCGATCCGCTGTGCCGCCATCCAGACGTGCGAGCCATCTCGTTTACCGGCTCCACCGTCACCGGCAACCGGATCGTGCAGGCGGCCGGGTTGAAGAAATTCAGCATGGAACTGGGCGGCAAGTCGCCGTTCGTCATCTTCGACGACGCCGACCTGGCGCGCGCGCTGGATGCGGCCTTGTTCATGATTTTCTCCAACAACGGCGAACGCTGCACTGCGGGGTCGCGCATCCTGGTGCAGCAGTCGATCTATGCCGATTTCGTGCAGAAATTTACCGAGCGCGCCAAGCGCATCTCGGTGGGTGACCCGATGGACGAGTCCACCATCGTGGGCCCGATGATTAGCCAGGCGCATCTGGCCAAGGTGCGCAGCTATATCGAACTCGGGCCGAAGGAAGGTGCAACGCTGTTGTGTGGTGGCCTGGGCGCGCCGGAGTTGGCGCAGCGGGTGCGCGGCGGCAACTATGTGCTGCCCACGGTATTCGCCGACGTGGACAACCGCATGCGCATCGCGCAGGAAGAAATCTTTGGTCCGGTCGCCTGCCTGATCCCGTTCAAGGACGAAGCCGACGCGATCGCCAAGGCCAATGACAATGCGTATGGCCTGTCGAGCTATGTCTGGACGGAAAACCTGGGCCGTGCCCACCGCGTCGCCGCCGCTGTGGACGCCGGCATGTGCTTCGTCAACAGCCAGAATGTGCGCGACCTGCGCCAGCCGTTCGGCGGCACCAAGGCCAGCGGAACCGGCCGGGAGGGAGGTACCTGGAGCTACGAGGTGTTCTGTGAACCCAAGAACGTCGCGGTATCGCTCGGCGCGCACCACATCCCGCATTGGGGCACGACATGAGACGCCGAAATCGGATTCTGACCCCAATTAACTTCGATCCCGCATTGGGGCTCGACGGGATGAGGCTAAATTGGAGTCTGACCCCGATTTACAGCATGACCCCGATTTACAGCACCGCTGTACCGCTCAGATCGACTTAGACAGGAGCCCCATCATGGGTAAACTTGCCCTCGCCGCCAAAATCACGCATGTGCCCTCGATGTACCTGAGCGAGTTCGACGGGCCGCACAAGGGTTGCCGCGATGCGGCGATCAGCGGCCACAAGGAGATCGACCGGCGCTGCCGGGAACTCGGCGTCGACACGATGGTGGTGTTCGACGTGCACTGGCTGGTCAACAGCGAGTACCACATCAACTGCGCGGCGCAGTTCAGCGGCAACTACACCAGCAACGAGTTGCCGCATTTCATCCAGAACATGGAATATGCCTATCCCGGCAATCCGGCGCTGGGCCACCTGATTGCCAATACCGCCAACGCCATGGGCATCAAGGCCCGCGCGCATTCAGATACCTCGCTCGGGTTGGAGTACGGATCGCTGGTACCGATGCGCTACATGAACGCCGACAAGCACTACAAGGTGGTCAGTGTGTCCGGCTGGTGTGTCTGGCACGAACTGCGGGAAAGCGCGCGCTTTGGCCGGGCGGTACGCCAGGCCATCGAGCAGCAATACGACGGCACCGTGGCCATCCTGGCCAGCGGTTCGTTGAGCCACCATTTCGCCAACAATGGAAGCGCGCCCGAATTCATGCACAGGGTCTGGAACCCGTTTCTCGAACAAGTCGACCGGCGCGTGGTCGAGTTGTGGCAGCGGGGCGACTGGAAGAATTTTTGCGCAATGCTGCCGATGTACAACGAGAAATGCTGGGGTGAGGGCGGCATGCACGATACGGCCATGCTGCTCGGCGCACTGGGCTGGGACGACTACAGCGCCCCGGTGGAGGTGATCACCCCTTATTTCGGCAGCTCCGGCACCGGCCAGATCAATGCCATATTTCCAGTCACACCACTGGCAACCTGAACCAGGCCCGCACCATGCCCCATCTCGTCATACTCTATACCCCCAACCTGGAGCAGGAAACCGACATGACGGTCCTGTGCCGCAGTCTGGCCGACACCATGCTGGGCGTCCACGACGACGACGACAAGCAGGTTTTTCCCACCGGCGGCACCCGGGTGCTGGCCTACCCGGCGGCGCACTACGCGGTGGCCGATGGCAAGGCCGACTACGCCTTCGTCTACCTGAATGTCCGGATGGCGCACGGGCGCAGCGCGCAGGTGCACAAGCGGCTGGGCGACGCGCTGCTGCTCAGCGCCAGATCCCATTTCCAGCCGGTGTTCATGAAACGCCCTATCGGAATGACCTTGCAGATCGACGAGGGACATGCGGTATTCGACGCCAAGCACAGCAACCTGCACCCGCTGTTTGCACCCGCTTGAGGAGGCTGCGCGATGTTTACCGAACAACAGGTGGCGCAACTGGCAGCCGAACTCCAGCAGGCCGAGCAAACCCGGACCCAGGTCGAGCATTTCTCCAAGCGCTTTCCCGACATGACGATCGACGACGGCTATGCCGTATCCCGCGCCTGGGTGCAACTCAAGTTGACGTCGGGCCGGGTAGCGCGCGGCCACAAGATCGGCCTCACATCGCGCGCGATGCAGCAGGCCAGCCAGATCACCGAACCCGACTACGGCACGCTGCTCGACGACATGTTCTTCAACGAGGGGGGCGACATCCCGATGGCGCGTTTTATTGCGCCACGGGTCGAGGTCGAACTGGCATTCGTACTGGGCCGGCGCCTGCAGGGCCCGAACATCAGCATCGTCGATGTGCTTGCCGCCACCGACTTTGTGGTGCCGGCGATCGAAATCATCGACGCGCGCATCGAGCAGTTCGACCGCCACACCAAGGCCATGCGCAAGGTGTTTGACACCATTGCCGACAACGCGGCCAATGCCGGTATCGTCACCGGCGGGCGGCCGGTTCGGCCCGACGCGGTGGACCTTCGCTGGGTCGGCGCACTGCTGTACAAAAACGGCGTGATCGAGGAATCCGGCGTCGCGGCGGCGGTGCTCAACCACCCCGCAACCGGCGTCGCCTGGCTGGCCAACAAGCTGGCGCCCTGGGGCGAGTACCTCGACAAAGGCGAGGTGGTGCTGGCCGGCTCATTTACGCGCCCGGTCAACGCCCAGGCAGGCGATACTTTTCACGCCGACTATGGCGCCCTGGGTTCGATCGCGTTTCGATTCGTCTGAATCCGCGTCGCCCATTTCCGTACCCAACCGTTCACGAGGCCATCGCATGCAAACCCCGGTCAACACCTTCAAGCAGGCGCTCCAGAACCAGCAACCCCAGATCGGCCTGTGGGTCAGCATGATCAGCTCGCTCAGCACCGAGATCTGCGCCGGCGCCGGATTCGACTGGATGTTGCTGGACGGTGAACACACACCCAACGATCTGCACAGCATGCTGGTGCAGCTGCAGACCATTGCAGCCTACGACAGCCAGCCGGTGTGCCGCATTCCGGTCGGCAATGCCGCGCTGATCAAGCAATACCTGGACCTGGGCGTGCCCAACCTGCTGGTACCGATGGTGGACACGCCCGAGCAGGCGCGTGCGCTGGTGCAGGCCTGCCGCTACCCGCCCGACGGCATTCGCGGCATGGCCGGTGCGCGCGCCTCGCGCTGGGGTCGATATCCGCGTTATGCGCATGAGGCCAACGCCCAGGTCTGCCTGCTGGTGCAGGCCGAAACCCGGCTGGCACTGTCCAATCTCGATGCTATCCTGGCTATTGACGGCATCGATGGGGTGTTCATCGGCCCGGCCGACCTGTCGGCCTCGATGGGCCATGTCGGCAATCCGGGCCATGCCGACGTGCAGGCGGCAATCGAAGACGCCATCGTGCGTATCCGCAAGGCCGGCAAGGCGCCTGGCATCCTGACTGTCGACGTGGCGCTGGCCAAAAATTACCTGGAACTGGGCGCGCTGTTCGTCGCCGTGGGCCTTGATACCCAGATCCTGGTGCGTGGCACCAGCGCGCTGGCGGCGCAGTTCAAGACAGCCCCTGCAAGCCCCGCCAACACCAGCACGGACAAGACCTATGGATAACGCGCACCACACCCTGACCGGCATGCATGCCGACGAGCATCTGGCGCGGGTCCGGCTGGCCGCGTGTTACCGCGTATTCGCGATGCTCGGCTGGACCGAGATGATCTACAACCACATCACGCTGCGCCTGCCCGACAGCGTCACGGCCGGCGCGCGGCAATTCCTGATCAACCCTTTCGGCCTGCACTACAGCGAAGTCACCGCCAGCAACCTGGTCAAGATCGATCCCCAGGGCCAGGTACTCGACGGTTCGCCTTACCCGGTGAATCCAGCCGGTTTCACCGTGCATGCCGCCATCCATGACGGCCTGCCCGATGCCCATTGCGTGATGCATACCCACACCACCGCCGGCATAGCGGTGGCCTGCCTGCAGGGCGGGCTGCAGCAGACCAACTTCTACAGCGCGCAACTGCACGACATGGTGGCCTACCATGACTTTGAAGGCATCACCATCCATGCTGACGAGGCGCCGCGTTTGCTGGCCAGCATCGCCAGCAGGCCGGCCGTCATATTGCGCAACCATGGCCTGCTCGCGTGGGGACAGACCCTGCAACAAACCTTCGCCATCCTGTGGACGCTGCAACGCGCCTGCGAGATCCAGTTGGCGACCTTCAGCATGGGGCCGGCCATTCCCGTGACAGAGGCCATTGCGCGCAAGTGCACGCGCGATGCGCTGCAGTTCAACCCCAATCACGGTGCTGGCAAGGATGTGTTCGACGCACTGGTACGCCAGGTCGATCGCATCGATCCAACCTATCAACAGTGAGCATCCCACAACGATGACACCCGTATTCAAGACCGTCGGCATCGTCGGTGCCGGCGCCATCGGTGGCTGGCTGGGCTTCGGACTGGCCGCTGCCGGTGCGCAGGTATCCCTGCTGGCACGCGGCCAGACGCTGGCCGCGCTGCAGGCCAACGGCCTGCAGTTGCAAACCGGCGCAGCCGATGCGGTGCTGACCCTGCGCGTCGATGTACGCGCCAGCGCCGAACCAGCCGTCCTGGGCCCGCAGGATCTGGTCATCATCGCCGTCAAGGCGCCTGCGCTCAAGACCGTGGCGCAGCAGATCGGGCCCATGATCGGGCCCGATACCGTGGTGCTCACGGCGATGAACGGCGTTCCCTGGTGGTTCCTGCACGGATTCGGCGGCAAGCTGCAGGGCCGCGGGCTCGAATCGGTCGACCCAGGCGGCGCGATCGGCGCGGCCATTGGTGGCCAGCACATTGTGGGTGGCGTTGTCCACGCTAGCTGCTCGGTTGCAAGTCCGGGTGTGATCCGGCATGGCTTCGGCAACAAGATCATCATCGGTGAACCATCGGGCCAGCGCAGCGAACGTGTGCTGGCGCTTGCTGCGCTGCTCGAGCAAGGCGGCTTCGAGGCCCCGGTGTCCGACCAGATCCAGCGCGACATCTGGTTCAAGTTGTGGGGCAACATGACCATGAACCCGGTCAGCGCGTTTACCGGCGCCACCTCCACCCAGGTTATGGACGACGAACTGGTGCTGGCGTTTTGTTCCCGCGTGATGCGCGAGGCGCGCACGATCGGCGCCGGGTTCGGCGTCGCCATCGAGCAGGAGCCCGCGGACCGGCATGCGGTGACCCGCAAGCTGGGCGCGTTCAAGACCTCGATGTTGCAGGACGTGGAGGCCGGCAAGGCAGTTGAACTCGACGCACTGGTGGCGTCGGTGCGCGAACTCGGCCAAATGGTCGGCGTGCCGACACCGGAGACCGACACGCTGCTGGGGCTGGCGCGGCTGCACGCGCAGATACACGGGCTGTATTAGCTAGAGCCGCGCAGTCGAACCTTGACACGCCAGGCCGTAGGCATTGGCATCGTACGATGGGCGCTGTCAGCGGGACCCGGCCGGCCCACGCGCATAAGACATGGCATTCTGATGTCGGATTGCCTGACACACCAAAATATTCCAACGCAGAAGTTGTTGTTAACAAACAGGATTGATGACTGGCCTGCTAATTGCTTGTTGTCGCCGGCTTTTACATCTTGAATCTGCGCATGCTGCAGGCGTGGCGCAGCCGGCCCGTCCGCGATCGGTGGCGGCTGTCGCGTGCAAACGGAGAATCTCATGCGCCAATCAAGCCCCAGTGCGTTTCGCTTCGGTCGCCATGCAGTTTCTCTGCGGCTGCGGCGGCCGGCTCCCATCCGACTGGCCGTACTGGCGGTCATTGCCGGCTGTGTTTCGCCAGCCAACGCGGTCGATCTGATATGGAGCACCGGCAGCTACTTGGCCGCTGTTGGGCTCAATCCGATAGCCGTCGGCAGTACCGTGACCGGCACCTCGAACGGCCTCAAGAACTTCGAGAGCATTGCCCTTGTCAACGATGGCGGCCTGATCTGGCAATCCACGTCGCGCCTGGGTTTCATCAGCGCGAGCCTGACCAACAATTCGCTGCTCGACCTGCAGACAGATGCCAATCTCACCTACGTCGGGGGCGGGGCCTCCACTATCACCAATAACAACACCTTTCGCAAGAGTGGTGGCGCCGGAAATAGTGTCGTTGGCAGCAACATCACGTTCCAGAACAACGGCATCATCGACGCCCAGTCCGGCACCATCGACTTCGCAGGAGGCGGCGCAAACTTCAACGGCGGTACGCAGTTCATCGGCGCGGGCGTCAACCGCGTCAGCGCCAATGCAGCTTTCAACGGCGCGTTGCTGTCGTCCAACCTGCTGTTGGCCGGCGGCAGTTTTACGGGAACAGCGGCGGTCATCAGCGGCACGGTGGGTTGGACCGGCGGCCAGTTCGGCGGTAATTGGCAATTGGGCGCCAACCAGTCCCTGAACGCCAGCGACGGCAGCAGCAAGAACTTCAGTAGCGCCGCCTTTACTAACAACGGCACGGTGAATTGGCAAACCACGGATCAGATGGGCTTTGTCAGCTCGACCATCAACAACAATAACCTGGTCGACCTGCAGGCCAACGCAAACCTGACCTACACCGGTGGGGGTGCGTCCAGTTTCAACAACAACGCGGGCGGCATTTTTCGCAAGAGCGCCGGCGCTGGGTCCTCGGTCATCGGCAGCAACATCACTTTCAACAACCTCGGCACCATCGAGGCGCAAAGTGGCACGCTCGACTTCGCCGGCGGGTCGGCCGCGTTCGGCAACGGAACACAATTCCTGGGCCTCGGCATCAACCAGGTCAGCAGCAATGCCAGTTTCAACGGTGCCATCACGTCAGGCAATCTGCGATTGTCTGGTGGATTCTTCAACGGCATTGGCACGGGCGGCGCAATGCTCAATGGTGCGGCGGTCTGGAGCGGTGGGCAGTTCACCGGCCAGTGGACGCTGCCGGCCGGCCAGGCGATCAGCGCCACGAGCGCCGACGCAAAGAACTTCAGCGCCGCCAGTTTTCTGAACCAGGGAACGATCCATTGGCAGGTCCCATCACGCATCGGCTTCCTGAGTTCGACATTTACCAACCAGGGTCTGCTCGATCTGCAGGCCGACACCGACCTCACCTATGTAGGCGGAGGTGCGTCGAACTTCATCAACAGTGGCACGCTGCGCAAGAGCGCTGGTGCGGGCACATCGACGATCAGCAGCAATGTGCTGGTCTCCAACTCCGGGACCGTCGACGCGCAGATGGGCACGATCGACTTTGCCGGAGGCAATGCGACTTTCATGGGTGGCACGCTGTTCACGGGCGCCGGTATCAACCAGATCAGCAGCGCAGCCGTATTCGACGGCAGCTTCACGTCGTCCAACCTGCTGCTGACGGGGGGTGTTTTCAGCGGGGCCGGGGCCTCGGGGGCCACCATCAATGGCACTGTCCGATGGGGGGGCGGTCAATTCGCCGGCACCTGGCTGCTGCCTGCCGGCCAGACACTGAACGCGACGGGAAACGGCAACCGAAATTTCAGCAGCGCCGCGTTTACGAACAACGGCGTGATCAACTGGCAAACCACCGATCGGGTCGGTTTTCTCAGTTCGACCTTCACCAACAATGGCCTGGTCGATATCCAGGCCGATGCCAACCTGACCTATGTCGGCGGTGGTGCGTCGACGTTCGTCAATGCCGCCGGGGGAACCTTGCGCAAGAGCGCCGGCGCCGGCTCCACCGTCGTCAGCAGCAACATCACCTTCTCGAACGCCGGCATCGTTCATGCCGATTCGGGCACGATCGATTTTGCCGGCGGGTCCAATACCTTTCAGCCGGGCACCCGCTTTACCGGCGCCGGCGTCAACCAGACCAGCGGAGCGGCCAGTTTCAATGGCGACTTCACATCCAGCAACCTGGTGTTTGCCGGTGGAGTCCAGATCGGCAACAACGCATTGCTAAACGGCACGGTCGGCTGGACCGGCGGTCAGCTGCAAGGGTCGTGGACGATCGGGTCGGGCCAGACCCTGAACGCATCCGGCAGCGGCAGCAAGAGCTTCAACGGCGCCAATGTCACCAACAACGGGGCCATCAACTGGTCGACCAGTTCCGGATTCGGGCTGCTGTCCAGCACGATCCAGAACAACGGCCTGATCGACATCCAGCAAGATGTCAACATCCAGTATGCCGGTGGAGGCGCTTCGAACTTCATCAATGCAGGCGTCTTGCGCAAGAGCGGCGGCGCCGGCACCACGAGCATCACGTCCAATGTCGCGTTTTCCAATCCCGGCACAATAGAAGCACTGTCCGGCACGCTGGTGCTGCCGGCCAATTTCAACAATACCGGCACCATTTCGGGAACGGCCCGGATCCAGACCAACAACCTGACCAACAGCGGCACCATTGCACCCGGGTATCCGCTGGGCATGCTGACACTCGAGGGCAACCTGGTGTCGACCGGTACCGGCACGATTGACTTCACGTTGGGCGGATTGGCAAACTTCGACAATTTCACCGTGACCGGCAGTGCCTTGCTCGACGGCTCGTTGACGATTCGGCCGTTCGGCGGATACGTGCCGACGATCGGGGACAGCTTTACGGTGCTGAATTACGGTTCTCGCGTCGGCCAAAGCGAGTTCGACGCCGTCAATCAGATCGGCTTTGGCAGCGGTGTCGCGTTCGCCGTTGCCTACCATGCCGGCGATGCCACGCTGACGGTAACGGCCGTTCCAGAACCTGAAACCTATGCCTTGCTGCTGGCCGGTCTCGGCATGATCGGTGGCATTGCATGGCGCCGGCGCGGCATCGACTGAACTGGCAGCGGTCCGGTCGCATCGACCCGGACTTGCGCGCGCTTTGGCCGCTCGATCGTCCAACTGCGCCCATGCAGGTATCCACTGGCCGGGCTTTCTCGATCTGCCGTTGTTTTCCCGGGACGGCGCAGTATTTCGCCATTACAAGCGTTTGGCGCGTTAGGGGCCGGCATGTCTTGGCCCGACGGTTTCACAGGTCTGGTGAATCCTCCCCGCTAACGCCAGGCGCCCATTGCGCGCAGTTGGGCACGCAATTCTTCGACTTCCTCCATCAATTGCAATGCCAGCGCCGCGCCAGCCGCGTTCACGCCCAGATCGCGCTGCAATCGCACGGCAATTCGCGCCCGGCGCAGGTGCACACCGGTAAAGAGCCAGTGCGCCGGATCAATGCCCGTCGGCGCAATCACACCCTCCTCGACCAGCACCACCAGTTGCTCGGCCTGTGTGCCACAGGCGCGGCACAAGGCCTCGAGCGTCAGGTCCATCTGCTCCTCCAGGATCTGCACGTCTGTCAATGGCTTGTCGGCATCGGGCATCATGGCGAATCCTCCAGTCTGGTGCGCGGTCTGAAGGCCTTGAAATGCGCTTGCAAGGCGCTGTAGGCCGCACGGTCGGAATCTGCATCGGCCGGCGGCAAAACGATCTGCAATACGAAATAAAAGTCGCCCGCCGTTGCGCCAGGTATGCCGCGCCCGCGCAGTCGCAGCTTACGGCCGGCGCCGGAGCCGGCCGGTATGGTCAGTTCCACCGCGCCGCCCGGTGTCGGCACCTCGATCTGCGCGCCTAAAACCGCTTCCCACGGCGAGACGGGCAAATCGAGATAGACGTCGCGCTGGTCGATGCGGTATCGCGCATGGGGACGGAACTCGACCTCCAGGTACAGGTCGCCTGCCTTGCCCTTCCCGATACCTGAGCCGCCCTGGCCGACCAGGCGGATATGCTGGCCGGCGCGCACACCCTTGGGAACCGTGAACTCGATCGTGTGTTCGCGCGTGGTCAGCCGTCCGTCGGCGTCGATCTGTGGCATGTGCAGTTCCAGGCTGCGCTTGGCGCCACGGTAGGCGTCTTCCAGGTCGATCTGGATTCGCGCATGGTGGTCCTCGCCGTGCGCGTCGAACCCGCCGCGCGGACCCTGCGCGCCCCGAGCCGGGCCACCGGCGCCGTCAAAACCGCGCCGAAACAGTGTCTCGAAGAAGTCGCTGTGGTCCTCCTGACCAGGGCCGGCAGAACCGCGCCCCGGTGCCTCGAATCCTGTATTCCAGTCCGGTGGCGGCGCAAAGTCCTGGCCCGAGCGCCAGTTGGCGCCGAGCCGGTCATAGGCCACGCGTTTTTCTTTGTCCTTGAGCACCTCGTAGGCTTCGCGGATCTCCTTGAAACGCGCCTCCGCCTGCGCCTCTTTGCTGACATCCGGGTGGTATTTGCGGGCCAGCCGGCGATAGGACTTCTTGATGTCGTCGCCGCTGGCTTCGCGTGCCAGACCCAGCACCTGGTAGTAATCCTTGTATTCCATGGCTTCCCCGTGCAAGCCGCCAATTTACACCGGATCGCGCGCCGGCATGCATGGCATCTCGCCGCGACGTGATGCAAGGCAAAATCGGCCCCGCCTCAGGCCGGCTCAACCACCACCACGGGAACTCGCTGCGCCAGCGCACACATCAACTCGTAACCAACGGTGCCGGCCGCCTGCGCGACCTCGTCGATCGACAGCACGGTATTGCCGGACAAGCCCCACAGCACGACTTCGGTGCCGATCCCTGCCGCGGGCGTGTTGTCCAGGTCCACGTTCAACATGTCCATGCTGACCCGCCCCACGGTGCGGCTGCGAAGGCCATCGACCAGTACCGGCGTGCCCGTCGGGCTCACCCGGGGATAGCCATCGGCATAGCCGCAGGCCACGACGCCAATGCGCATGGCACGCTCTGCCACGAACGCGGAACCATAACCGACGTAGTCGCCCGCTTGTAATTGCTGCACCGCGATGATCCGGGCCGACAGCGTCATGGCAGGACGCAGGCCCCAGAACGACGCGTCATGCTGCGGGAAGTCGGGCGCACTGCCATAGGTCGCGATCCCGGGACGGATCCAGTCGGATGCGCCGACCACGTCGGCCGCGAGGTCCCGCGCACCCATGTGGCGCAAGGTCGTTGCACTGTTACCAACGCTGCGCTCGCCTGGCAGATCCTGTGTCGCGCCCAGAAAGACCTTCAACTGCGCGGCCACACCGGTCGGACCGTCAGCATCGCTGAAATGCGTCATCAGCGATATTTCCTGCACCTGGGTCAAGGCATCGAGCCGCGACCAGGCTGCGCGATAGACCGCTGGCTGGAAACCGAGCCGGTTCATGCCGGTATTCATCTTCAGGAACACGCGATGCGCCACATGGGTCTTGTGGCTGGCCAGCATGTCGATCTGTTCGTCACAATGCACCGTATGCCACAAGCCCAGCCGCGAACACAGCTCCAGATCCCTGGGCTCGAACGCACCCTCCAGCAGCAGGATAGGTCCGCGCCAACCCAGGTCGCGCACGCGCTGGGCTTCGTCCAGGTCAAGCAGTGCAAAACCGTCGGCGCCACGCAGCGCGTCGAAGACACGCTCGATCCCGTGGCCATAGGCATTGGCCTTGACCACCGCCCAGGCCCTGGCATCGGGAGCGGCCTGGCGGCAACGCGCCAGGTTCTGACGCAGGTGTTCGGAGTGAATCGTGGCTCGGATAGGACGCGGCATGGCGGCAAGGAAATGGCAGGACCGGCGTCCATTCTGGCATTGTGTCCCTCTGGCACGACACCGCGTGCCGGCGCGCCCGCTATTGCAATCCCTGCCCGGCGCCGTGATATAACCGTGCCCACGTTGGAGACCGGAACAAAAAGCACTGGCAACAGACCTCCTGATTGCCCCGACAACACGGCATGAAGCGCGGGTTTTACACCATCATGTCAGCGCAGTTTTTCAGCTCGCTGGCAGACAATGCATTGTTCGTCACCGCCGTGCAACTGCTGCGCAGCAACAAGGCCGGCGAATGGCAACAGGCGGCATTGGTACCGATGTTTGCGCTGTTCTATGTCGTGCTGGCACCGTTCGTCGGTGCGTTTGCGGACTCGCGCCCCAAAGGGCAGGTGATGCTGATCAGCAACTTCATCAAGGTCGCGGGATGCCTGATGATGTTGTTTGGCACCCATCCGATCATGTCCTACGCCATCGTCGGGCTCGGCGCGGCGGCGTATTCGCCGGCCAAGTACGGCATCCTGACCGAACTGCTGCCGGCATCCCAACTGGTCAAGGCCAATGGCTGGATCGAAGGCCTGACGATTGGCTCCATCATCCTGGGCGTTTTGCTTGGCGGGCAATTGGTCGGCGCGACGGTCTCCGGTTTCCTGTTGCGGCTCGACATTCCACTGATCAATACCGGCATCGATAGCGCGCCGGAAGCGGCGATTTCCGTGCTGATCCTGGTTTACCTGCTGGCGGCCTGGTTCAACACCCACATCCCCGATACCGGTGTTGAAATGCGACCGATGCCCAAGAAGCTCATCACCTTGTTGCCCGACTTCTGGACCTGCAACATGCGCCTGTGGCGTGACAAGCTGGGCCAGATCTCGCTCGCCGCAACGACGCTGATCTGGGGCGTGGCCGGCAATCTGCGTTTCATCGTCTTGTCGTGGGCCGCAGCCGCGCTCGGTTACTCGGTCACCCAGGCATCCGCGTTGCAAGGCGTGGTGGCGATCGGCATGGCAGTGGGCGCCATCGTGGCGTCCATGCGCATGCGACTGGAGGACGGCCCCCGGGTGATCACGCTGGGCATCGCGATGGGCGGCCTGATCATCCTGCTGATCTTCATCGACAACGTGTGGATCGCCGCACCGTTTCTGATCCTGCTGGGCGCGATCGGTGGTTTCCTGGTGGTGCCGATGAACGCATTGCTGCAGCACCGGGGCCACAACCTGATGGGGTCCGGCCGTTCGATTGCGGTCCAGAACTTCAACGAACAGGCCTGCATCCTGGCGTTGGGCGCCGCCTACAGCCTGTCAGCCGGCCTGGGGGTGCACACATTTGGCGCGATCACCGGTTTCGGCGTGGTGGTCGCGGTGGTCATGTGGCTGATCCGGCGCTGGCATGCCAGCAACTGCGTGCACCACCGTGCCGAGATCGAGCATCTGCTGGATATTGCGCGCAACGACAAGTCGCACGGCTGACCGGTGCCCCTGCAGCGCGGGCTCAGCGCCGCATGCGCTGATAATCCGACGCCGTCAGCGATGTATCGGGTTCGGTCCGCTCGATCCGATCCCGGCCACCGCGCTTGGCCGCATAAAGCGCCTTGTCGGCAGCCGCATACAACGCCGCCACGGTTGCATCTTGTCCGCCGGGCATGCAAGCCACGCCAAAGCTGGCCGTGACCACAATCTCCAGATCGCTGTCGATCCGCACGGGCGCGTCGCGCAACTGGCCGCGCAGCTTGTGGCACAGCCGCGTCGCGGAATCGATGTCGGTTT
The DNA here is from genome assembly GCA_031396205.1 of Rhodoferax sp. Taxonomy (GTDB): domain Bacteria; phylum Pseudomonadota; class Gammaproteobacteria; order Burkholderiales; family Burkholderiaceae_C; genus CAISIP01. The sequence continues at coordinate 12,769 of JANNKH010000111.1, read as the reverse complement.
GCGGCAGCAGCACCATGAACTCCTCACCGCCGATCCGCGCGACCACGTCCGTGGCGCGCACCCCGTTTTGCAGGCACTGCGCCACTTGCACCAGTACCCGGTCACCGGCTGGATGGCCGTGACGGTCATTGATGGTCTTGAAGTAGTCCAGGTCGATCATGATCGCGCTGGTCGTGCCGCCATGGCGCTGGCTGCGCCGCAGTTCCAGTTCGGCCAACCGCAGCAGCTCGCCACGGTTGTACAGGCCGGACAACGTGTCCCGGGTCGCCAGCCACAACAACTCGCACTGCTGTTTTTCGAGTGTGGCGTTGCGCACGGACAGTTCACGCTGCAACAGCGCGTATTGGGTGCTGCGCGACCATAGACCGATCGACAGCACCAGGGCCAGCAGCATGGCGCCAAATCCGTTCGCCCGATTGATTAGAAGAATGGTCGGGTCCAACTGGGTCAGTCCCATGCCGACAAAAAACAGCATGTAGCCGATCCCAAATATCCAGGCCGCGATAACCGGACGCAACATGAACAAAAGGCTGATCGAGACACACCCCAGCAGATACGGGCTGATACTGGGTGTCACCCGTTGGTCCAACGTGGCCAACACGATGGTAAAGAGCAATAACACCAGCGGCGCCACGAACTGCAGCGTCCGCACCGCCCAGTCGACCCGGTTGCGGCGCATCACCCGCCAGGTGCCTAGTAGCAACAGCACCAGAAAGACCAGGGTTCCAGCATAGACTTGCATCACACCCTGGCGCCAACCCTGCTGCACCGACGAGCGCGGCGACGCATCCAGCGCAAAAACGGCGAGCAACAGCAAGTTCAGTGCCAGGAAGACGGGAATCAGCCAACGCAGGCGCCGCATATTGCCCAGCGCAGCCTCCTGCGCCACCGATGCGTCGCGCACCAGGATGGCATGTAGCCATGGAGCGATACGGTCCGGGTTGAGCATCATGGGGCGACAGTATGGCAGGTTGCCAAACCAGGCCCGTACAGCCGCGCAGGCCAGGCCATCTGCTGTTGGCCCGCGCGCTCAGCGCCGGCCGCTGCGCCACGCTTGTCCGGGGGCCTCGAATGGGCGTTGCGCGTCTGCGCATTTTTCACGATTGATTCGACATTCCACCGGCCCTGGACGGATGCCACGATGTCGACGTGTCATTTGCACACCCGATTTTGTTACCCTGAGGCACCACCATGCACCGCACCGATTTTTCGACCTTCTTCGAATTGCTGCCTATCGGAGCGTACCGGTCCGATCCCCAAGGCCGGCAGTTGCGCGCCAACGCCGCATGGGTGGGCCTGCACGGCTATGCGTCTGAACAGCAGATGCTCGACGCGGTCGGGGACATCGGCCGGGAGTGTTACGTCGACTCTGGTTCATGGCTGCGATTCCTGGAATTGATGGCGCGCGACGGCCGGGTCGTGAACTTCGTGTCCGAGGTGTACCGCCACAAGTCACGCGAGCGGATCTGGGTACGCGAAAACGCACACCTGGTACGTGATGCCCATGGCGCGGCGCTTTTTTTCGAAGGCACGGTGGAAGACATCACCGACGCGCAACTGGCGCTGCATGCCGTGACGGCGAGCGAGCGCCGGTTTCGCGCACTGACCGATCGGGCTGGCGTCATGACCATGGTCTGCGACCATGAGGGGACCATCCTGTACACCAGCCAAGCCTCGCAAGCCCTGCTGGGCGTGGCGGCGCAAGGACTGCGCGGCGCAAGCATCCATGACTGGATACACCCGGACGACGCCCATCAGCTCCGCAGCCAGATGCGACAGCCCGCGCCACAGGGCGATGCAGCCCTGGAGTGCGTCTCGCGCTACCGGCAAGCCGACGGATCCTGGCATTACCTCGCCACGCTGGCGACCGATTGCTACGATGACGACGCCGTGGGCGGCATGGTGCTCAATTTTCGAGACGCATCGGAGCGCCAACGTGCGGAGGTGGCCGAGTCTGCGCTGCGCGACACCGAGGAGCGCTGGCGACTGGCGCTGGAGGTCACCGGGGACGGCGTCTGGGAGTTTGACCTGGAATCGGGCATTGGCACGTTTTCACAGCGCTTTCGGGACATGTACGGATACACCGATGCCGAACTGGCGCAGTCCGGCCTGACGCTGGAGCAGTTGACGCATCCGGACGACAACTTGCGGCGCAAGAAGGCCTTCGAGGACCATCTGCAAGGCCGCACGGCCGGCTACGTCAGCGAACACCGCGTGCGCTGCAAGAGCGGCAACTGGAAATGGGCGTTGTCGCGCGGTATGGTCATCCGCCGCGACGCGCAGGGGCGCCCGCTGCGGGTTGTCGGCACCCATGCCGACATCACGGCACGCAAGAACGCCGAGGCGCAATTGCAAACGCTCAACCAGCAGCTGAGCGAAAAAACCGAGCTGCTGCAGGCGACGATGGGTTGCATCAGCCAGGGCATTTTCATGGCGGGTGCCGATGGTCGGATCAGCACCTTCAACGCCCGCGTATGTGAACTGCTCGAATTGCCGCAGAGCCTGATTGAGAGCCGTCCGACCTTGCGCGAGGTCACGCGGTTTCAATCCGAGCGTGGCGATTTTGGACCAAACGCCGAACAGGTCGACGTGCACGCACGCCGGTATGTCACGGCGACCTCCATCAACGCGGACGCCGCTTTGCCGCCGCGCTATTTGCGCCGGACCCGCGCCGGTCGCTGGCTGGAGGTGCGGACCCAGGCCGCTCCCGCCGGCGGTCTGGTGCGCACGTTTGCCGATGTCAGCGACTATGTGCAGGCGGAGCATTCGCTCAAGCGCCTGCACCTGCTGCTGACGGCGACGCAGTCCATGGCTGGAATCGGCGGCTGGGAAGTTGATTTGTCCACCAACCAGGTGTTCTGGACCGACGAGGTGTACCGCATTTTGGAGACATCGCCACAGGAGTACACGCCTACCGTCGATACGACCATGCAATTCTTCACCCCCGCATCGGCGAAAAAGGTGCGCGCAGCGATCGACAGGGCGGACATCCATGGCAAGCCACACGACATGGAACTGGAAATGGTCACGGCCAGGGGCCGGCATATCTGGGTCCATTCGGTCAGCATGGTGAACCGTGAGAATGGCCAAACCGTCAAACGCACGTCGGTGATCCAGGACATCACCGAGCGCAAAAGCGAACAGGCAAGCTTGCGCGACAGCGAAGAGCGGCTGAAGCTGGCGTTGGACAGTGCTGGCGATGGTGTCTGGGATTGGGATATCCAGAGCGGGGTCGAAATCTTCTCCGATCGCTGCTGTGAAATGTATGGCTACGCCAAGGAAGACATGACCGGACCGGCCGATGTTTTCGACCAGCGGACTCATCCGGACGATCTGCAAGCCATGCTCCGGGACCGGCAGGCGCATTTTGCTGGTCAGACGCCCACCTATGTCAACGAGCACCGGGTGCGCTGTGGGGACGGCAGCTGGAAATGGATCCTGTCGCGCGGCATGGTGATCAGCCGTGGCGCCGACGGCAAACCGCTGCGCATGATCGGCACCCATACCGACATTACTGATCGCAAGAACGCCGAGGCGCTGGTGTGGCAACAGGCCAATTTCGACCAACTGACCGGATTGCCCAATCGGCGCATGCTGCGCGACCGCCTGACCCAGGACCTCAGGAAATCGGCGCGCAACGGCACGCAGCTGGCGATCCTGTTCGTGGATCTGGACCACTTCAAGGAGGTCAACGACACACTGGGCCACGACGCGGGCGACCAATTGCTGATCGAGGCGGCGCGTCGGATCTCGCAGTGCGTGCGCGAGTCGGACACGGTGGCCCGCATGGGTGGCGACGAGTTCACGCTGGTTCTTTCCGACCTGCACAGCGCCCAATGGCTGGATCGGGTCCTGCACGATGTGCTGCAGGCCTTGGCGTCGCGGTTCCAGATTGGTGAAGAGCAGGTGTACGTGTCGGCCAGCATCGGCATCACGATCTATCCGACCGATGGCCAGGCAGTTGAGGCCCTGTTCAAGAACGCCGATCAGGCCTTGTACGTGGCCAAGGGCGAGGGCCGCAACCGATTCAGCTATTTCACGCCATCGCTGCAGCATGCCGCGCAGGCGCGCGTGCGCCTGACCAATGATCTGCGCGACGCCATGTCGATGGTTCAGTTCCACTTGGTCTACCAGCCCATCGTAGCGCTTGCCGACGGGCGAGTATGCAAGGCCGAAGCCTTGCTGCGCTGGCAGCATCCCGCACGCGGCCTGGTCAGCCCTGCCGAGTTCATACCGGTCGCAGAAGCGACTGGCCTTATCGTGGACATGGGGGAATGGGTATTTCGGCAGGCAGCGGCGCAGGCGGTGTCATGGCGCAAACGGCACCATCCCGACTTCCAGATCAGCGTCAACAGATCGCCGGTGCAGTTTCACAACGATGCAAGTCGACAGCAGAGTTGGGGCGAGCACCTGCAGTCCGTCGGACTACCGGGCTCGGCCATCGTGGTCGAGATCACGGAAGGTCTGCTGCTGGACACCAGCGACGTCGTGACCAAACAGCTGCAGCAGTTGCGCAAGGCCGGAATCCCGGTCTCGCTGGACGACTTCGGCACCGGCTATTCATCGCTGACCTATCTGCAGCGCTTTGACATCGACACCATCAAGATCGACCAGTCTTTTGTGCGCGATCTCGCGCCCGCCAGCACCGCGCTGGCCCTGTGCAAGGCCATCATCCTGATGGCCCACGAGCTGGGTATGCAGGTGGTTGCCGAGGGCGTGGAAACCCGCGAGCAGATGGCTTTGCTGCTGGCTGCGGGCTGCGATTTCGGTCAGGGCTATCTTTTTGCCAGGCCGATGCGGGTAGCGGACTTCGACACCTTCATGAAAGGCGCCGGCATAGACGCCGCCTTGCTGTTGCCAGCCTGATCAGGCCAAGAGCGCCGCGTCCAGCAGTTCGACCCAATGCCGCACCGGCGTGTCGGTACCACTTTGCAAGTGGGTGATGCATCCGATATTGGCCGACACGATGGCGTCGGGCGCGCACTCGGACAGATGGCCCAGCTTGCGATCGCGTAGTTGCTGCGCCAGCTCCGGGTTGAGCACCGAATAGGTGCCTGCAGAGCCGCAACACAGGTGCGACTCGCTGGCAGCCAGCTGGAGTTCAAAACCCAATGCACGCAGGTGCTGTTCGACGCCGCCGCGCAATTGCTGACCGTGTTGCAGCGTGCAGGGAGGGTGGAACACCAGCCGGGGCGATGCACCCATGGCCTTGCCTGTGTTGGTTCTGGTCGGGTCGACCCGTCCGGCCAGCAATTGCACCAGTTCGGGCAGCAGTTCGCTCAGGTCGCGGGTAAGTGCGCTGACGCGTGCCGCCTTGCTTGCGTAATGCGGATCGTCACGCAGGATGTGGCCATACTCCTTGACGGTTACGCCGCAACCGGACGCGTTCATCACGATAGCCTCCACGGCTCCGTGGCTGGCATCGATATGCGGCCACCAGGCATCAATGTTGGCGCGCATCTGCGCCTTGCCGCCATCCTGGTCGTTCAGGTGGAACCGGACCGCGCCGCAACAACCGGCTGACGGCGCGACCAGGGTCTGGATTCCCGCCGCATCGAGCACCCGCGCGGTCGCGCTATTGATGTTGGGCATCATGGCAGGTTGCACGCAGCCAGCAAGCATCAGCATCGAGCGGGCATGGGAACGGGTGGGCCAGTTGCCGGCCGCCTGGCGCTGCGGCACTTTGGCACGCAGCGCGGCGGGCAGCAAGGGGCGCAGCATTTGACCAATCGCCATGGCCGGCGCGAACAGCGGCGAGGGCAGCCCTTCCTTGAGCGCCCAGCGCACGAGCTTCTCGCTGGCGGGCCGCGGCACCTTGGCATCCACCAGTTTGCGACCGATATCCACCAGATGGCCGTAGTCCACCCCGCTGGGGCAGGTACTTTCGCAATTGCGGCAGGTCAGGCAGCGGTCCAGATGCAGTTGGGTCTTGCGCGTCGGGGTCTGCCCTTCGAGCACCTGCTTCATCAGGTAGATGCGTCCACGCGGGCCGTCGAGTTCGTCACCCAGCAATTGGTACGTAGGGCAGGTAGCGGTGCAAAAACCACAATGCACACATTTGCGCAAGATCGCTTCGGCCGCGATGCCGTCCGGCGTACCTTGGTATTCGGGTGCGAGCTGGGTTTGCATGGATGATCGTGTCTGGCCGCGCTGGGGCGCTAGAAATCGGGGAACATGCGGCCGCGGTTGAATATCCCGGCCGGGTCGAACTGCTGCTTGAGTGCGCGCTGGATCCGCAGCATCGGCGGTGCCAACGGATGGAAAACCGGTGTCGTGGGTGTCGCAGCGAGGCGTGGGCGCCGAAACAGCGTAATGGTTCCGCCTACAGCCGCCACCACATCGCGCAGCACTGCAGCCTGCGAAGCCGGCGCCTTGATCCAGCGCAGGGCGCCGCCCCATTCCAGCAGGGTCTCGCCATCGGCCAGTGCCAACACACCCGTGGTGTCCGGCACACTCAGGCGCCACAGACAGGTGTCATCGCCGTGGGCAAAGAAACTGGCAGTCTGCTCGCGCACCGACAGCCAGAACTGCCCGGCGGTCAGCGCGTCCTGGCGTTCTCCGCCAATTCCCTGGCAGGCAGCCTGCACCGCCGCAGCCGCACCGCACAGCCGCACGAACAGGTAGCCGCGACCGTCTGCCTGCAACCAGCAACTCGCATTGAGGGGCAAGGGTTTGCCGGCCCAGTGGTTGAGTAGCCGCAACGCGGCAGCCTGGTCGGATGCAAGGCAGAGGGTGGCCTCGGCCACTGGCAGCGGCAAAACCTTGAGCGACACCTCGGTAATCAGGCCCAGGGTACCCAGGGAGCCGGCCATCAGCCGCGACACGTCATATCCGGCCACGTTCTTCATGACCTGCCCGCCGAAGCGCAGCGCCTGCGCCCGACCGTTAAGCATCTGTAGACCCAAAACATAGTCGCGCACCGCACCGCTGGCAGCGCGCGCCGGCCCGGACAGTCCGGCGGCCACCATGCCGCCCACGGTCGCACCCGGTCCGAAATGCGGTGGCTCGAACGGCAGGTACTGCGCCTTGCCAGCCAGCAGGCCTTCGAGCTCCGCCAACGGCGTGCCCGCCAGCACGGTGATCACCAGTTCGCTGGGCTCGTAACTGGTGACACCGCGCAGCACCCGGGCGTCGAGAATGTTTCCCGCGACCGTCTGGCCATAGAAGTCCTTGCTGCCGCTCCCGCAAATACGCAAGGGTGCAGCGACCGCCGCAGCGTTGCGGATCTGCTCTGCAAGGTTCGTCAGTACCGTGTCCATGCGCCCGATGGTAACCACGCGCGCAGTGGACGGATTGACGCTTTTGAACGCCCGGCGTTCAAAAATTTCTCAGTCGCGAAACAGATTGACCGGCAAACCGGGGACGTCGACGCGCGTTGAAAAGACACATCCGGACTGGGGCATGCGTGCCAGTTCCGCCGCCGGGCGGCCATGGCGGGCGCTGGTGAGGTACAGCGTCTTCAGGTCGTCCCCGCCAAAACAGGGCATGGTGGGACACATCACGGGGGTGGCAATCTCCGCGAGCAGCTTTCCGTCCGGCGACACTTTGAGCAGGCGCTGGCCTTCGAACATGGCGACATAGTAATTTCCCTGCGTGTCCACGGCGGCGCCGTCCGGGCGGCCGCCATATCCGGGCATGCCGCTTTGCCATTGCGCGGGCTTCGGATCGACGCGCAAGAACTCCCTCTCGCCACTCATCACGTTGCGCTGTGCATCCCAGTCCCAGACCCGGACCGTGTGCTGCGGTGTATCGGCCCAATACACGCGCCGCTGATCGGGCGACCAGGCAAGGCCATTGGCGATGGTGGCGCCGCCGGCCATGCGGTGCACCTGCGGCGTGCGACCGTCACGGCAATCGAGAACGAGCAATTCGGCCACTGCGGCAGTACGCGGCTCGTACATGGTTCCGGCCCAGAACCGCCCCTGCGGATCGGCCTTGCCATCGTTGAAGCGGGTCGTCAGAATGTCGTGGTCGATCCGGTGCAGCAAGCGCAGTCCGACACCCCATTCCTGGGCCCGGTAGATGCCGTCGCGCAGTGCCACCACCAGGCCACCGCTGGCCGCCGGAGCAATGCAGCCCGGCTCCAACGGCATATCCCAATCCTGCACCGCGCCGGTCACCGGATTGGCACGCAAAATCTTGCGCCCGGGTATGTCGACCCAGTACAACAAGCGCTCCTGTGGATGCCAGAACGGGGACTCGCCCAGTTCGCTGGGTTGTTGCGTGACGGCCTGCCAATTCATGTCGCTGGTCCTGTTTCAATTCGCATGCTGGCGCTCAAGGACTCCCCCGGTTGCAAGACGCGCACGCCCAGCTGCTGCAGTTGCCGCGGATCTGCGCCCGCCATGTTGACCGCATTATTAACGTGGCTGACCGGTTCGATCGCGACAAAGTCGCGCGTATCGTTCGTGAACACCACCAGATGGTCCAGGCTGGACGTGACGCGGACCGACAATTGCGGGTCTTGCAGCACCACCTCACCCTGCCATCCATCGAAACAGTGGTCCACCTGCAGTGCGGCACAGGCAACATCCAGGCCCGCGCTGCGCATGCGATGCGTCGGCAGGTTGTCAGAGTCCATCTCCCACCGGCCGGCGGCACGAAACCGAATTCGGCTGTTCGCGCGCTTGACAAAAAACGGATGCCAACCCAGCCCGAATGGCGCCGGATGGTCGGACTGGTTGGTGCCGCTGAGCGTGAGTTCCAGCGCATGGGGGCCCAGGCGAAACGCCTGCGAACAGTCAAAAGCGAATGGCCAGCTGGCGTCAGGTCGGTGCTCGAAGGACATCAGCGCAAACGTGTCACTCGCCTCCAGCACCTGCCAGGGGCGCAACCAGCCCACGCCATGGATGGCATGCGGCTCCGGTGCGAAGTTCTGCACCAGGGGATGGCTGGTGCCATTCCACAGCAGTGTTGCATGGCCGACCCGGTTCGAAAAAGGCACCAGCGGATAGCAGCCGGCCAGGCGCACCTGGCTCAGGTCGTCGGCAGGCGTGGAGCGCAGCACCGGCAGATCGCCCAGCCACAAGCCGGCAATCGACGCGCCCAAATCGGCCATCAGTTCGCAACGCAATGCACCGCAGGCAAGTCGGACGGGTGGAGTCATGTTCGCGCAGTTTCAATTCCCGCATTGTGCATGGCCTTGGGGCGGGCCGGAAAAAGTGAAGCCCGCGCACACCATGAGGCAAGCGCGAGCTTCATTTGCCAGACCGTGCGTCTGACACTGACTGCCAGGACACCTGCGTCCTCGCAGTCGACGCAACCCATCAGCGACTGTAGGCCGTCTCGCCGTGCGAGCGGATGTCCAGACCCTCGCGTTCGTCCTCCTCCGTGACGCGCAGGCCCACAACCATGTCGACGATCTTGTACGCAATGAACGCGACCACCGACGACCACACCATCGTGATCAGCACCCCTTCGGCCTGGATCAGCAACTGGCTGGCGATGGAGAAATCGGGCTTGCCAGTGCCCCCTAAACCGGGCGCAGTGAAGACACCCGTCAGCAAGGCGCCCAGGATTCCACCCACGCCATGCACGCCGAACACGTCCAGCGAGTCATCCGCACCGAGCATCCGCTTCAGACCGGTGACACCCCACAGGCACAGGAATCCTGCCAGCAGGCCAATGATGATGGCCCCCATTGGTCCGACCGAACCGCATGCCGGCGTGATGGCCACCAGGCCTGCGACCGCGCCCGAGGCGGCGCCTAGCATCGACGCCTTTCCCTTGGACATGGCCTCGCCGGCGGACCAGGACAATACGGCGGCGGCGGTGGCAACCAATGTATTGATGAACGCCAGCGTTGCGCCGCCGTTGGATTCCAGGTTGGAGCCAGCATTGAAGCCAAACCAGCCGACCCACAGCATGGACGCACCGACCATGGTCAGTGTCAGGCTGTGCGGCGCCATCGCCTCCTTGCCGTAACCGACTCGTTTGCCCAGTAGGTAGGCACCCACCAGACCTGCCATGGCCGCGTTGATGTGCACCACGGTGCCGCCCGCAAAGTCCAGCGCGCCCTTGCCCAGCAGGTAGCCTCCCGAACCCCAGACCATGTGTGCGATTGGCAGGTAACTGAAGGTGAACCAGATTACCGAGAACAGCAACACGGCACTGAATCGGATGCGTTCGGCGAACGAACCAACGATCAGCGCGCAGGTGATGCCGGCGAAGGTGGCCTGGAATGCGATGAAGATGAATTCCGGTATCTTGACGTCGGCCGTAAAGGTGTCGGCCAGTGAAGCGCTGGTCACACCCATCAGGAAGGCCTTGTCCAGGTTCGCAATGATGGCCCCCGAACCACCGAACGCCAGGCTGTAGCCGTAAACGACCCACAGCACCGAAATCAGCGAGAACACCACCATCACCTGCATCAGCACCGACAACATGTTCTTGCTGCGTACCAGGCCGCCATAGAACAGGGCCAGGCCTGGTATCACCATCATGATCACCAAGATGGTGGAGACCATCATCCAGGCCACGTCGCCCTTGTCGACCGTGGGCGCCTTTGCAGCTTCAGCCGGCGCAGCAGCGGCGGGGGCCGCCGGCGCATTGGCGGCCGGCGCTTCAGAAGCCCCTGCCGCAGGTGCGGCGGCCTGCTCGGTGGTGGATGTCGCCGCCGTCTGAGCGATAGCCATGCTGTTACCCAGCAACAGGCTGAGTCCCAATGCCAGGGACAAAAGAGCTTTCTTCACAATGCTTCCTTTCCGGTTTCGCCGGTGCGGATCCGCACCACTTGTTCCAGGTCAAACACAAAAATCTTGCCGTCGCCGATCTTGCCGGTGCGTGAGGCGGTTTCGATGGCCTCGATCACGCGGTCCAATAACTCGTCGGAGACAGCTACTTCGATCTTCACTTTGGGCAGGAAGTCGACCACGTACTCGGCGCCGCGGTACAACTCGGTATGTCCTTTCTGGCGACCAAAGCCCTTCACCTCGGTGACGGTAATGCCTTGCACGCCGATGCCGGACAGGGCCTCACGCACCTCGTCCAGCTTGAACGGCTTGATTACTGCTGCAACCATCTTCATGTCTTTCTCCTGATGTCAAAATTGGTGGGGCAAGCGGCGCAATCGGCCATGCGCTGCGACAAAGATGTGGGAATCCAGCGACCTGTCTGGCCCGCTTGGTGCAGTCCGGGAGACCGTGTCATCCGCCTTGGGCGCAAGGCGGATGACGCGGTCATTGTGTTGGGTCATGAAAGCTCCAAATCGAAAGTCGACGGTAAAGAACCCCGTCCTCAATGCACGGACCGTGCCACCCGCGTCTCCCAGCAAGGCGATGCAGTGTCGGGCCCCATAGGATCCAATGTGTCAACTCAAAGCCACTAGGGTTCGGCAGACGCGTCACCCGGGCCACAAGCGCACTCAAATGGTGCGGCCACGCCAGGTCAATGCGCCAAAGCGCACCAAAACAAGGATTTCTCCCATGAGCCTGGCGCTGGTACAAAGTCGTGCGTTGTTGGGCATGGAAGCTGCGCCAGTGACCGTTGAAGTGCATCTGGCCAACGGCCTGCCCAGCTTCACCCTGGTCGGGCTGGCGGATACCGAGGTCAAGGAAGCGCGTGAAAGGGTACGTTCCGCGATCCAGAATTCCGGACTGGAGTTTCCCCATAACAAACGCATCACGGTGAACCTGGCCCCGGCCGACTTGCCGAAAGACTCGGGACGATTCGATCTGCCGATTGCCCTGGGTATTCTTGCGGCCAGCGGACAGATCAGCGCCGACCAGCTTGCCGGGCATGTGTTTGCCGGCGAGTTGTCACTATCCGGCGCCCTCAAACCGGTCCGGGGTGCGCTGGCAATGAGTCTGGCTTTGCACGGCCATCACGCAACGACGCGCCAGGTTTTGCCGGCGCACAGCGCCGAGGAGGCCGCCCTTGTTCCGCAGTCCGAGGTCTATGGCGCAATGCATTTGCTCGATGTCGTACGCCAGTTCGTACCGTCGGACACCGCCACGCATGGCCGCGAACCAGGCACGGTGTCCGGCGCCGTTGCAGACTCGGGCTGGAGCCGTGTCCACCCGGCAGCCCTGGCCGCTGCTGCCATTTATCCGGAACTGGGCGACGTCAAAGGCCAGAGCGGCGCCAAGCGCGCACTCGAGATCGCCGCAGCGGGTGGCCACAGTGTGCTGATGACCGGCCCACCCGGCTCCGGCAAGTCCATGCTGGCACACCGCTTCGCTGGCCTGTTGCCGCCGATGACAGTGACCGAATCACTGCAAAGTGCGGCGTTGGCCAGCCTGGCCGGCCGTTTCGCGCTGGAACACTGGGGACGCCGGCCCACCTGTAGTCCGCACCACAGCGCCAGCGCGGTTGCCCTGGTCGGCGGCGGTTCGCCACCTCGGCCTGGCGAGATATCACTGGCTCATCACGGCGTGCTGTTCCTCGATGAGCTCGCCGAGTTCCCGCGCGCAGCGCTCGAGGCATTGCGCGAACCGCTGGAGACCGGCACCATCACCATCGCGCGGGCGGCACGGCGGGCCGAATTTCCGGCCCAGTTTCAGCTCATTGCGGCGATGAACCCCTGTAGTGGTGTTGCCCTTTTACCGGCGTGTTGGGGAAGTCCGGAGGACGATAGTCCTCCGGAACCTGGCGCACTTCCGGTCGACCCTCCTCCACCTCGTGGCATCGATGGGGGAGCGTAGTAGAGGTTGATCTCAACTTCATCGTCGTCGATCACGATCTTCTCGGTGATGGTTTCGACAATCCTCCGACGTTCGTCAAACGGCAAGGTAGTCCACCGTGCATACAGTCCTTGAGCACTGGAAATGAC
>JANNKH010000071.1:0-61247 GCA_031396205.1 Rhodoferax sp. | reverse complement strand
AGCGCAAAGACGACGAAACGGTGGTTTTTTCGTGGATCACCGGCCGTCGCGCAAGGTGCGCGACGATGGCATGAAGAAAGTCATGGCCGACCCGCGGTTGCAGCCCGAGAACAATCCGATGCCGTTCGATGGAAAACGCCTGATCTACGGCGGTTTCGAAATGATCGTCAGCGCCTGAACTGCCGCCAACTCCAAGAGCGCGCCCGCGCGGCTGCTTGCGGCATCGACGTGCAGTTTGCAGTCGCACGTCGATGCGCCTGAATCTCTTGTTGACCTGCGCCAGCGCACATGGCACTGCTCCCGCATGCCAGCTTCTTGTGAGGCTGCTGAAGAATGTCCATTCGTCATCACTCGATTACCATGTCAGCGCTTATCAAGAGCGACTGCGGAATCGTAAGGCCCAGCGCCTTCGCGGTGTTGCGGTTGAGGAACAACTCGAGTGTTGTGGGTTGCTCCACTGGTAGGTCACCCGGTTTGGCGCCTTTGAGTATCCGGTCGACGTAACCCGCCGCACGCCGGTAAATGTCGACTTGATTCTGCCCGTAGCTGATCAGACCACCGACCTCTGCATACTCCCGATTCGCAAATATGGATGGCAGCCGATGTCTTGTTGCCTGCACTGCGATCTGGAGTACTTGCTGAATAAAAAGAGGATCAAGCACCACGATGACGGCCCCGGCGTCCTCCCGGGCCATCATGGAGAAAGCGCGCTCGATCTCCTGAGGCGTCTGCGCTTCCACCGGCAGGATATCTATGCCGGCTTTCCGCGCCACCGCCTGGACGTTCTTCAGTACCGTGGCATGGGCCGCGTTGCCAGGATTCACCAGCACGGCCACACGCAAGAGCTTGGGCACCAATGTAAGCAGCATCTCCAGGTGTTTGGAGGTTAAGTCGCCAGCGAGGTTTGAAAGTCCCGTGATGTTGCCTCCGGGCTGCGCCAGGCTTTTGACGAAGCCCGCGCCGACCGGGTCAGTAGAAACTACGATCACTATGGGAATGGTGGTGGTCGCTTTCTGCGCCGCGATTGCACCGGGCGGCCCCAGAGCCAGGATGACGTCCACTTTCAGTTGCACCAATTCCGCCGCCATGCCTGGAAGACGCTCGTACACACTGTCGGCGAACCGCCATTCGATGATCAGATTCCTGCCCTCGACATAGCCGAGCTCGCTCATTCTGCGCGGGAATGCACCGTAGTAGTCCGAGTCGAGAGAAGCCGGTCGACGGCGCGGTGAAAGGAACCCGACGCGCCAGACTTTGCCCTGCTGCTGAGCGAAGGTTCCCAGCGGCGCCACCAGCGAGGCGGCTCCAAGCGCCAAAACGAGATTGCGGCGCGTGGTCAATTGCGATGCTCGGCAATGAACTTGACTTGGCCCATTTCACCATCTTAAAACATTCGCGTGTGCGCACTGGATGACATCAGGCGTCTGGGGATTTTCAAACGCCATAGGACGCCCCAAGAATGGGCCTGAAAAAGCTCTCGGCCGAGCCCGCAGAGGGCCGAAGTACGCAAGTCTGGGCGTCTGGAGGCTCGGGGCTGGCGAGTTGGCAGGTTTTTGAACGTTCACGGCGCGCAGGATTGGACCCGGGTCTCAGGGTTGACCCAGATGTTGGCCACGGCTTGCCGACACAGCGCTCAGCGCCAGCCCGGCGGTACGGTCGCGGTGCAGCCCGTGGAGAGCGTATTCGATGGCCGACGCGGCTTAGGCGGTGAGCATCGTTTTCATCGCCAGTTTGCAAACTGCCAACCTGCACCTTCAACGACCGCTCTAGAGCAGGCAGATCGCAAGGCCGAATGTCGGCACGCAGTCTATTGCCGCCACCAAAAGACCAATTTCCGCCCGCACCATCATGGGTCAGAGACGGTTGATCCACGGCGTCGCAAAACCCCATCGGCCCGGCAAAGGCCAGGCACTACGGGTAACCCCTGTATCGACAGACCCATTGTTCTTCTATATTGTTGACAATCGATCATCGACCAACATGAACGCCACAGGCCCCACTTCGCCCACCTCGACAGTTGCCGAAGCAGCTTTTCGTGTCGACCGGCTGCGCAAAAGCACCTTTCGCCAGCACATCGCCGAACGCCTGCGCGCGGCCATCCTCGGCGGTGAGATCGCCCCGGGTGCGCAGCTGGTCGAGACCACGCTGGCATCGCAGTTCAACGTCAGCCGTGGCCCCTTGCGCGAAGCGCTGCGCGAGTTGATCGAGGAAGGCCTGTTGATCACGGTGCCCTACACCGGCACCCATGTGATCGCACTCACGCCCGAGGACATCCACGAGATCTACTCGATGCGCATCACGCTCGAACGATTCGCTTTCGAGCAGGCGTGGCCGCGGCGTGATGCGGGTTTCGCACGCGAGCTGCAGCGCCGCATCGCCTTGCTGATGCAGGCCATCGACGCCGGCGACGACGCCGCCAGCATCCTGGCCGAACTCGACCTGCACGGCCTGGTTTACGAGGCCAGTGGCCACAAGCTGTTGCAACGCACCTGGCACAGCTTGCGCGGCCGGCTGCAGCTGTACTGGGCGGCACACCACCGCGCACACGCCAGCCGCGGCCCGAAACGCGACAGCCACGACAGCTATGTACAGGCCGCACTCGGCGACGACCTCGCCGTGATGCTCGACGAGATCACCAACCACATGGGACGCGGTGCCGAGCGCACCGAGTCATTCATGCGATTCGCCAACCCATTCGACCACCCACCGACGACAGGAGCAAAAACATGACCTTCAAACGACGCACCGCGCTGAGCGGCATTGCCGCCAGTACCTTGGCACTGGCAATCCCCGCAACCGCGCGCGCCCAGTCGGGTGGCACCCTGGAACAGATCAAGCAGCGTGGCAGCCTGCGCATCGGCGTAACCCAGGCGCCACCGTGGTTCTCCAAGGACCCCAAGACCGGTGAATGGTCATCCGGCTTTGGCGTCTCGATGGGCAAGGCCATGGCCGCGGCGCTCGGCGTGAAACTCGATACGGTCGAGGTGACCTGGGGCACCGCGATCGCCGCGCTGCAGGCCAACAAGATCGACATCATGTACATGCTCGACGCCACGCCCGAACGCGCGCAGGCGGTCGATTTTCCGGAAGCTCCGCTGCTGTATTACTCGCTGGCGGTCCTGGCACGCGACGATCTGCCAGTGACGCAGTGGAGCGACCTGGACAAGCCCAGCGTGCGTATTGCGGTGCCGCAGGCCAGCAGCATGGACAAGTTCGTCAGCGAGAACACGCCCAAGGCGACGATTCAGCGTTTCCCCGGCAATGCCGAGGCCATCGCCGCATTCCAGGCCGGCCGGGCCGACGCCGTGTGCCTGTTCCACCCGCCCTTGCTGGTGGCGCGCAAGACTCTGGGCAGCGGCAAGATCGTGGTGCCAAAACCAGCCAAGTTCCAGGCCTCCAGCGCCGCGCTGCGCAAGGACGACAAGCCGTTTCGCGACTTCGTCGACAACGCCTTTGCCACCCATTACAAGAGCGGCCAGACGCAGAAATGGTACGAGGAATTCCTGGTCAGCTTCGGCCTGGATCCGAAGGCATCGCCGGCGGTGATGAAAGAGATGCTCTGATTCGGTGCTGAGAAGGCCCGCAACACATGTACCAGTGGGACTTCAGCCCGGTCCTGGCCAACTCCGGGATGCTGGCGGCCGGCCTGCTGAACACGCTCAAGCTCACCGCAACCGCGCTGGCCTTTGGTGTTCCGCTGGGCCTTGGACTGGCGCTGCTGCGCCTGTCGCGCTGGCGCGCGCTGTCGTTGCCCGCCGGTTTCATCGTCGAGTTCTTCCGCACCACGCCGCCGCTGGTACAACTGTTCTGGTTCTTCTTCGCGCTGCCGATCCTGATCCAGGTCGAGATGACGCCGTTCGTCGCAGCGGCGCTGACCTTCTCGATCCAGTCGGCGGCATTCTTTGCCGAAGTTTTTCGCGCCGGCATCGTCTCGATCGAGCGCGGCCAAAGTGAAGCGGCGCGCGCGCTGGGCATGACGGGCGCGCAGGCGATGCGCTGCGTCATCCTGCCGCAGGCCATCAAGCGCATGATCCCGGCCTTCATGGAGCGCTCGATCGAACTGATGAAGACCACCACCCTGGTGGCCACCGTGTCCTACGCCGACCTGCTGTTCCAGGCCAACGAACTCGCGCAAAAAACCTTTCGCCCGCTGGAGGTGTTCACCGTCACCGCGCTGATCTATTTCACCGTGATCTATGCTGCCAGCCTGCTTGTGCACCGCATCGAACGACGGCTGGCCGTCAGCGGCGAGACGACGGTGCATTGAGGTGACCGCACGATGAACCAACCATGGAACTTCGACGCGGTCTGGGCCAACCCCGAGGCATTGATGGCCGGCGCCGCCGGCACGTTGCGCATTTTTGCGATCTGCTTGGTACTGGGTCTCGCACTCGGCCTGCTGGTCGGTCTGGGGCGCTATTCCACGCGCCGTTGGATCTACCTGCCGACCAGTGCCTTCGTTGAATTTTTTCGCAACACACCGGTGCTGGTGCAGATCCTGTGGTTCTACTTTGCGCTGCCGATGCTGGCGCCATTCGAGATCAGCCCCCTGACGGCGGCGGCGCTGGGCATATCGCTCAACTCTGCGGCCTTCTCCGGCGAAATCTTTCGCGCCGGCATCCAGTCGCTGGACAGCGGGCAGTGGGAGGGCGCGCAGGCGCTAGGCATGACCCATGGGCAGGCGATGCGCCGCATCATCCTGCCGCAGGCCATCAAGCGCATGCTGCCGGCGCTGACCAACCGCGCCATCGAGATCTTCAAGATGTCCACCCTCGCCTCGGCGGTCGCCTATGTCGAACTGCTGCAGCAGGGCAAGTTGATCGCCTCGCTGAACTACAACCCGATCGAGGCCTACACGGTGATCGCCTTGTTGTTCTTTGCCTTCCTGTATCCATTGGTGCAGGCCACCTACGTGCTGGAGCGCCGGTTGCGCCAGGGCGACTGATGACGATGTCCCCCGCGCGCATGAACAACGACACGTCCACCCCCCTGCTGCGCGTCACCGGCCTGCGCAAGCATTTCGGCAAGGACGAAATCATCAAGGGCATCGACCTGGAGGTGGCACCGGGTGACCGCATCGCGATCCTCGGCCAGTCGGGTTCGGGCAAGAGCACACTGCTGCGTTGCCTGAACTTCATGGAGAAACCCACTGCCGGACGCATCGAACTCGGTGGCGCACTGATCGGCAGCGAACGCCCGCGCCAGGGTGGCGGCGTACACACGATCTACACCGAACGCGAACTGACCCGGGTGCGCCAGCGCGTGGGCATGGTGTTCCAGCAGTTCAACCTGTTCCCGCACATGACAGCCCTGGGCAATGTGATGGAGGCGCTGTGCACCGTCAAGGGCATGGCACGTGACGCGGCCGATGCCAAGGCGCGCGAACAACTGGCACGCGTTGGCCTGATCGAGAAGGCCGACACCTACCCGGCGCGCCTGTCCGGCGGTCAGAAACAGCGTGTGGCCATCGCCCGCGCGCTGGCGATGGAGCCAGAGCTGCTGCTGTTCGATGAACCGACTTCGGCACTCGACCCGGAACTGGTCGGCGAGGTGTTACGCACCATTCGCGCGCTGGCCGAGGAAGGCCGCACCATGCTGCTGGTAACCCATGAAGTCGGGTTTGCCTACCATTTCGCGAATCGCATCCTGTTCATTGCCGACGGCGTGATCCATGAACAGGGCACGCCTGACGAGGTACTCAGGAACCCGCAGCAGGCGCGCACCCAGGCGTTTCTGGCGCGGCACAACGAGTTCCATTTCTAGGGCGGCGACGAGCGATGACCACGCCGCTGGGGCTGATTCTGTCGAGGCTCTTGCCCGCCAATACCTTTCAACTCAGATCCGTCAAAGCCCTTATCCACACTCTGGTTCGGGCTGAGCTTGTCCAAGCCCATGTACCCCTATAGCACCATGACCCTCACCATATCCTCCGAAAGCGCCCAAGGCTACGCCGCAGACCCCCGCAATGATTCGGTACTGGTGTACGTGAACGGCGCATTTTTCCCCCGCAGCGAAGCCAAGGTCTCGGTATTTGACAGTGGCTTCGCGCTGGGCGACGGCATCTGGGAAGGCATGCGCCTGGTCAAGGGCAGGATCATCAGTCTGCAGGCCCACCTGGATCGCCTGTATGAAGGCGCCTCGTCCATCGCACTGGACATCGGCATGGACCGCCAGGCGATGGAACAAGCGCTGTGGCAGACGCTGGAGCGCAACGGCATGTCAGACGGCGCGCACATGCGGCTGATGGTCACCCGCGGCATGAAGAAGACACCGAACCAGGACCCGCGCTTCGTCATCGGCAAGGCGACCGTCGTCATCGTCGCCGAGTACAAGACACCCAGACCCGAGACCCGCGCCCGTGGCCTTTCGCTGATGACATCGACTTACCGCACCAGCGGCCCCGACGTGTTCGACCTGCGATTGAATTCGCACAGCCGACTGAACCTGATCCAGGCACTGATCCAGGCCATCAACCTGGGCGCCGACGAAGCCCTGATGCTGGATCCGCGCGGCTTCGTCGCCAGCTGCAACAGCACCAATTTCTTCATCGTACGCGGTGCCAACCACGACGAGTTGTGGACCTCGACCGGCTTGTACAGCTTCAAGGGCATCACCCAGGCCAATGTCATCCGCGCCTGGCAGGCGGCAGGCGGCGTGGTGCGCGAATGCGACTTTACGCTGGCACAGGTGGTTTCGGCCAGGGAGGCGTTCGTTACCGGCACGCTGGGTGGAGTGACGCCGGTGACGAAGATCGACGGGCGCCTGATTGGCGACGGCAAGCCGGGGGCCGCAACGGCGCGGGCCGGCGCGTTGTATCAGCAGTATTGCCAGCTACACGGCTGACCGACGATTTCCGGTCGGCGCGCGCCAGGATGGGGAGGCGGACGTTGCGTACGCCGATGCCTACCGGCTTGCGGGCACAGCCAGAATCAGTAGCGCCGAGCGATTCCGTCCTGCACCGCGACCCGGTCACCGACGCGAATGTCGCCGGCCGTGTCCTGGGTCACCGACACGTAGGCGCCGCCATTCAATCGCACATTGAGGCGGACCGCGTCCGGTTGTTGCGACTGCTGGTTGCGCTTCTGGACTTCATTGCCTGCATAGGCCCCTCCAGCGGCGCCGAGCACGGTCGCGGCGGTCTTGCCATCGCCCTTGCCGACCTGGTTGCCCAACACACCACCGACAACAGCTCCGACGATGGCGCCGGCACCGATGCCACTCCTGCTCTCCTGCTGCACCATGTCGATCGACTGGACCACACCGTACTGGGCCGTGGCGGCGCTGTTGCCGGTATTGGCCGGATAGCTACCCTGCACTGCGCCGCCCTGGTACGTGGGCTGGTTGGGCTGGGAACCGCAGGCGCTGAGCGTGAGCAGCGCGGCCGCAACGGCAGCGAAGGTGAAGGTGCGGGACTTGTTGTCAGCCATGGTGGTTCTCCGGTTCAAGGCCCCATTGGGCCCATTGGTTGGTGCTTGCAGGCTGATTCTGCGGATCAAAGGGCGCGCCGACCATGCGGCGCGACGCCGACCTCCTGTCGGACAGTAGCGCGTCGTCGGATGGCGCCGCATCCGACAGAAACGACTCATCCAAACGCGCCCGATCATGCCTTCTCCTAACCCACCATCTCTGGCCCTACCGCAATCACCGTCCGGCCCTTGATCCGCCCGCCCGCCACCTCCTGCATCAGCGCCGGCAGCCTGTCGAAGGCATTGACCTGCGCGATGCGTGCCAGATGCCGCGGGCGCAAGTCGCTGCCCAGGCGTTGCCACAGATGCTCGCGCAGCGGCGGTTCGTTGTCGGAGTTCACGCCGATCAGGCGCACGCCGCGCAGGATAAAAGGCATCACCGTGGTGCTGAAATGGATGTCCATCGCGTTGCCCAGGCTGGCGATGACGCCATCGCGTTGCATGGTGCGGGTCAGCCCGGCCAACGCGTCGCCGCCGAGCGAGTCCACGGCGCCTTGCCACAGGGCCGACTCCAGTGGCTTGTTGCCCACCGCCAGTGTGCTGCTGTCGATGACCTCGGCGGCGCCCAGGCCCTTCAGGTAATCCTGCTCCTGCATCTTGCGCGTGGCGGCCACCACATGGAAGCCGCGCTGCGACAACATGTCGATCGCGATGCTGGCCACCCCGCCCGAGGCCCCGTTGACCAGCACCTTGCCGCGCGCCGGCGCCAACCCGTTGTGCTCCATCAATTCCACCGCCAGCGCCGCGGTATAGCCGGCTACGCCGATCGTGATCGCCTCGCGCAGATCCAGTCCCGCGGGTATCGGGTTGACCCAATCGGCCGGCACGCGGGCCATACCGGCATATCCGCCGTGGTGCGAGACGCCAAAACCATGGCTGTGCACGATGACCTTGTCGCCCGGTTGGAAGCGCGGCGAATCCGAACGCTCGACGATGCCGCTGGCGTCGATGCCGCCGACGCACGGATACCGGCGGATGATCGGCGCCATGCCGGTCGCCGCCAGCGCGTCCTTGAAGTTGATGCTGGCGTAAGCCACGCGCACCAGCACCTCGCCCGCGTCAAGCGACGAGACATCCATGCGCGTGAATGCCGCGCTGACGCGGCCATCGGTGCGTGATATCACGTATGCGTTGAAATCATCCATGTTGCTAATCCTTTCTACTCGACATCCATCGGCCTGGCCATCGTCCATTTTGTACCCGGAATGCCCATCATCGGCTGGCCCCTTTTCGTCGATGGCCTGATTGTCGCGCCCGGAGCAAGCGATCACGCTCATCTGGATGCGGAACCTTTGCACCCGGTGCGATACTCAAACACAGGCGGCCCGATCCCCGGTCCGCCATCCATTCGGAGACCTTGATGAAACGATCTGCCCGCCTGCTTGCGCTTTCTCTCTCGGCAACCGCCGCCGTCGCCTTGCTGACCTCATGTGCCACCACACCGACCAGCGGTCCCATGGGATTCTTCGTCACCAGCGCCGGACCCGGCAACGGCGCTAACCTGGGTGGACTTGCGGGCGCAGACGCCCATTGTCAGAAGCTGGCCGCGTCGGGCGGCGCCGGCGCGCGTACCTGGCGCGCCTACCTGAGCACCGGGTGGACCAGCACGACACCAGTGGTCAATGCACGCGACCGCATCGGCAAGGGACCCTGGTTCAATGCCAAGGGCGTGCTGGTCGCACAGGATGTGGCCCAACTGCATGGCGCCAACAACCTGACCAAGGCGACCGCGCTCGACGAAAAGGGCATGCTGGTCAACGGCCGCGGCGACACGCCGAACAAACACGACATCCTGACCGGTTCGCGCAGCGACGGCACCGCTTCTTCGTCTGCACCGGGTCAACCCGAGATGACCTGCGGCGAATGGACCAAGAGCGGCGATGGTTCGGCGATGACCGGCCACCATGACCGCGCCGGTCTGGCCGCCGATGCCTGGTCCATGTCCTGGAACTCCTCGCACAATTCAATCGGCTGCAGCCAGCAGGCCCTGACGCGTACCGGTGGTGCCGGATTGTTCTACTGCTTCGCGGCTGATTGAAACCGGACGCCTTGCAGAGCATGGTCCGGCGCACGCCGGGCCAGCGTCATTCAAAAAATGGTCAACCATGACGATATCGATCACCGGTGGGAAAACCGAACTCGGGCGGCTGCTCGCGCAGCGAACAAGCCGGGCCAATGTGCACGTCAATGTCGCCGGGCAACAGGCCAACACGCTGCTGCACGATGGCCACGCGTGGAAGGATTTCGCGCGTTCGGCGCGCGCCGGCGCGCGCAGCGCGATGCGCTCAGAGGCGCGCCTGTTGGTCCATGCCAGTTGCGCATTCGTGATAGCCGATCCGCAACAGGACCCCTTGCGCTCGTTGGTCCAGACCATCCTGGAATGCGAACAACTGGTGCTGTCGGGACCGATACCGGCCGTGGTGGTTCGTCTGGGCTACCTGTATGGACCCGCCAGCGGGGACCTGCGTGCCTACCGCACCGCATTTCGCATGGGGCGCCCGTACTGGGCGGGACCGCGCAAGGCAGGCCAATTCCATTTGCACCATGACGATGCGGTGACAGCCCTGCTCGCCGCCAGCAAAGTGAAAAACACCGGCAAGATCCTGTACGCCACCAGTAGCCCGCCAGTCCCGTTCATGCGCTTCATGGACCATTTCGCGCGCGGCGTGGGTACGCGTTGCCCGTTGCACGTGCCGCTGGTCGCGGCGCCGCTGATGCAGCTGATCGTGCGCAAGGAACATGTGCAACAAGTGGCGCTGGCCATGCCCGAAGAGGCGCCAACACCGCAGGTTCCGGGCTGGATGCCGGCCGTACCCGACTACCGCGCCGGTCTGGACCAGATCATCGCGTCCTGGCGCGCCTGAGCCACGCCGCAGCAGCCGGACGCGCAGCGCGTCCCGCATACCCGGACTTGCCGAGAGGCAATGTTCGCCGCCTGCTGCGCCGAACTTGAAAACGCGTTTTCATATCCCACCTATCCGATCGGGGTCGCACAGGCCCACCCACCCACTCACCCATGCCCATCATCCCGGTTCTACTGTTGTCGCTGCTGCTCCATGGCTGGGTGGGCTGGCGCATTACGCCATCGCTGGCTGCGGCGTTGCCGTGGGCCGGGACTCTGATGGGGGCCCTGCTGGTCGCGTCGTCGTTGCTGATGCCCTTGGGTCTGCTCGCGAGGCGCCTGTCCAAGGGGCCACTGGTTGTCGCATTCACCTGGACCGGATTACTGCTGATGGGCTTGTTCTCGACCCTGTTGGTGCTTACGGTATTGCGCGACGCGTTGTTGGCGTTGGCGCTGGGCCTGGCACTCGCTGCGGGCCTCGCCGGCCAGTCCTGGTGGTCACTCGATGTTCTGCAAATCTGGAGCGCAGCGGCCGTACCGGCATTGGCGCTGGCCGCCACCGCGTTGGGTTTCTGGAACGCCCGACGCACCGCGGCGGTGGTGCGCATCGATGTACCGATCGCCGGCTTGCCAGAGGCGCTGCACGGCTTCAGCGTGGCCCAGATCTCGGACATCCATGTCGGTCCGACGTTACGCCAGGCCTATGTGCAACGCATCGTCGAACGGGTCAACGCGCTGGGCGCAGACATGGTGGCGATCACGGGTGACCTGGTCGACGGCCGCGTCGACGACCTGCGCGCGCATGTCGCCCCACTGGGCGGCCTGGTTTCGACCCACGGCACGTTCTTCGTCACCGGCAACCATGAGTATTACAGCGGCGCTGCGGCCTGGATCGTCGAACTGCGCCGCCTCGGTGTGCAGGTACTGATGAATGAGCACAGGGTACTGCACCACGACAACGCCGCAGACGTCCCGCCCAACGGCCCTGCACTGGCGCGCGACACCGAGATGGTTGTGGTGGCCGGTGTGGCCGACTACAGCGCGCACCATTTCATTGAAAGCCACCGCAGCGACCCGGTGGCGGCGCTGAGCGGCGCGCCGACGCGGGCCCGCTTGCGCCTGCTGCTGGCGCACCAGCCGCGCAGCGCCCAGGCCGCCGCCAATGCCGGATTTCATGTGCAACTGTCAGGCCATACCCACGGCGGCCAGTTCTGGCCCTGGATGCATTTCGTACAGTTCCAGCAGCCATTCACCGCCGGCCTGCGAAAACTGGAAAACATGTGGGTCTATACCAACTCCGGCACCGGGTATTGGGGTCCACCCAAACGATTCGGAGTGGCATCGGAGATCACGCACCTGCGACTGGTCACCGCCTGAGACGAGCTGCAACGGGGGTCAGCCAACCACGCCAACCATCAGGCTGAAACTCCGGCAATGCGACCCCGGCCGGCATTCTTGGCCTCGTACAACCGGGCATCGGCCCGCGCCACCAGATCAGGCCATCCGGCGATGGCATCCAGGCCCATGGCCACGCCAACGCTGGCGCCAATGCGCAACAGCTTGCCGTCAACCTCGAAAGGCTCTGCTGCCGCTCCGATGACTTTTTGCGCGACTGCATGCGCCTTGGCATCATCGCGCATGCCGATCAGCAGGATCGCAAATTCGTCACCGCCCAGCCGCGCCACGGCGTCCGATGGCCGCACCAGCGCGGTGACGCGCTGCGCAAACTGCTGCAACACCTGATCACCCGCCGGGTGCCCGAACTGGTCGTTGACCGGCTTGAAATGGTCGAGGTCGATATACAGCAACGCCAGTGCATTGCCCTCGCCCGACGTCACGGCGTAGGCCATCTGCTGCTCGAAGCCGGCCCGGTTGAGCAGGCCGGTCAGCGCGTCACGCTGCGCCAATTGCAACAGGCGGACCTCTTCGCGCTTGTGCTGCGAGATGTCCTGCAAAACACCGACAAAGCCATCCACTGTGCCGTCGTCCATCCACAGCGGGATATAACTCACCGCGATATGACTGGCGCTACCACGCCGCTCGTAACCGCGCTCGAACTGGACCGACTCGCCCGCCAGCGCTCGTTCAATCCACGGCAGGCTGCGCTCGAAGTCGGTCGCTGACATCACCTGCGACAAACTACGTCCGATGATCTGGTCGCGCCGCGCGCCGGCCCAGCGTTCGAAGGCCGTGTTGACGAAGCGGTAACATTGGTCACGCCCAACGACGGCGACACTGGCCGGGATCGCCTCGGTGACCGAGCGCAAGGTAGCCGTACGCTCGCGCAAGGCGCGCTCGGACGCGCTGCGCTGCGTGATGTCGATGCCGATGGAATAAAGGCCGCGCACGCTTGCGTCATCGGCGAAGTCCGGTATCAGTTGGCTCTCGAAGCGGCGTGCAGCATCGCCCGAGCCCTCCACCATTTCGAAATGTTGCGCCTCGCCGCCCAGCGCGACCTGCACCCTGTCCAGCACCAGCGCGTCATTGCCGCGCCCGGTGAGCTCCACCAGGGTGTGCCCCAGGATTTCTTCCCGCGGCCGACCGAAACGCTCGCAATGAGCCCGGTTGACGAACTGATAGCGCAGTTGCTTGTCCAGGTAGGCGATGCGCAGCGGCAGGGCATCGGTTACCTGGCGCACGAACCGCTCGTTGTCGGCCATCCGCTGCTGCATGTGCCTGCGTTCACTGATATCCTGGAATGCACCGGCCAACCGCACCGGGGCACCTTTGTCAAACTCCACCTCGCCCTGGGCCCGTACCCAGATCTGTCGACCGCTGGCCGTCACCAGCGGCAATTCAAGGTCCCACGGCGTGCCGTCCGCCATTGCACGCCGCACCGCGTTTTCGATCGTCGCGCGCACATCGGGCGCGTAAAAGGACACGGCAGTGTCCAGCGTTGGCTTGAAATCCGGTCCGACGTCGTGGATGCGGCGCGTCTCGTCGGACCAGACCAGGGCGTCGGTGGCCAGATCGAGTTGCCAGCCACCGACGCCGGCGATCCGGCCGGTCCTTGCCATCCCGGCCTGACTGGTGCGCAGAGCCTGCTCAGCCAGTCGGCGGTCGGTGATGTCGCGCCCGACCGAGTGCAGCAGCGCGCCACCCTGCCCATCGCGTTGCACGCCATTCGTCCAGGCCACCCAGCGTATGCTGCCATCGGCGGCGGCCATGCGATTCTCGTTCGATTGGCTCTGGCAACTGCGCATGACATGGTCGATCTGCGCCCGCACGGCGCTGTGATCCTGCATATCGATGAACTCGAACAGGTTCCTGCCGTGCATCTGCTCCGGCAACTGGCCAAAGTGGCGGGCATAGGCGGCATTCACGAACACCAGCGTGCCATCTGCCTGGGCTAGCGAGACCAGTTCCGCCTGTTCCTCGACGATGGCGCGGTAACGTGACTCGCTGTCGGCCAGTGCCTGCTCATAGCTGTGGCGCACCGATGTCGCGCGCTCGATCAGTTCGCGCCGCGCCAGTAGCGCCTCGGTGGCGATCTTCGCCAACGACTGCAGGATCGACTTCTGTGATGCGTCGAGCCGGCGGGCCTGTCGATCGATCACGCACAGGGTGCCGACGCGCTCACCACCCGCAAGGATCAATGGCGCACCGGCATAGAACCGGATATCGGGCTGGTCCGTGACCAGCGGATTGCTCGAAAAGCGCGCATCCTGCGTGGCGTCGGCCACCTCGAACACCGCATCGTCGGCGATGGCATGGGCGCAGAATGCGATTTCCCGTGGCGTTTCGTTGACACCCGGCAGACCGACATTGGCCTTGAACCACTGGCGCTCGGAATCAACCAGACTGACCAGCGCAATCGGCACCCCACAGACCTCGGATGCCAGCTTCACGATACTGTCGAACACCGGCTCGGGCGCGCTGTCAAGCACCAGGAGTTCGCGCAGGCGCGCGACGCGGTCGGCTTCATCGGAGGTATGGGACATGTGCACGGTGGGCCGGAGCTTGAGTCTGGCCAGGTTCGATTATCTGGTAGTCGTGCCCTGCCGTCATTGAGCCGGTCCGCAGCGGCCGATGCGAATCGTCAAACAGTGTAAAGCCGTCGCGCGGCGCATGGAAAGGCGCTGTCGGCAGCGACGCTGCAATTGCCGCCGTTCGCTGACCTGCAATTTGCCGTATGCGTTCGAGGCGATTACCATGGCCCGGCACTCAACAACCGGGTATTGCGGCACATACGCTCGGGAAATGATTGCGGCTGTTACGCCAACGCGCTTCACCAACCAAGGAGAACATCATGCAAATCAGACCACCACAAGCGAGCTGTGCCGTGCGCATGGCACCCATGCTGATGCTGGGTGCCTTGCTCGCCGTCGGCGGCCCCGTCGTGGCGAAAGACAAAGACCAGAACAGCGAGCAAGGGCAGCGCTTTTATCAGCCCGAGGAAGCGGGCCGCTACGGTATCGGGCACACCACCGTCACCATCACCGATCCGTCGCGCAACCTGAATGGTTCCACCCCCCCGACATCGGTCGGGCGCTATCTGCATCTGGACATCTGGTACCCGACCACGACCAAGACCCAGCAGCACATCACTTACACCTGGAACAACCCGCTGTACAACCAGAATCCTGGCAATGCGGTGTATCCAGGCTTGCCCGACCTTCCCGCGTTGACCGCCGCCGGCAGCCAGTCGTTCCATCCGGTGACCGATAACGCACCACTGGCCCGATCGCGTTTTCCATTGTTGATCGCCTCCCATGGCAATCTGGTGTCGTCGGCGAAAAACATGCCCGATACCCTGGAGACGCTGGCCAGCCACGGCTACATCGTCGCCTCGGTGGAGCACACCGGCAACAACGATGCCTGGTACCAGGCCGATTTCATCAGCCGCTTTGTCCGGGCCCTGCCGATTGGCCCGAACACGCGTTTGGGACCGGCCGACCTCATCGCGCAGCGATCGAAAGATGTACGTTTCGTGATCGACGCCGTCTTGCAGGGCATCGTGGATCAGCGCACCGGGATCGCATTCTCGCAAAACATCGACGCCGACAAGATCGGCGTGCTGGGCTATTCGCTCGGCGCACAAACCAGCCTGGCGACCGTTGCGGGCATCGGTGCAGCGGGCCTGCCGGCGGAGCCTCGGGTCAAGGCGGCGTTCATGGGGGGCGGCAGCAACTGGGGTCTGCTGTTGAACGCGGCCGACTATGCGAATGCCAAGGTTCCGTTGATGTTTTTCGCCAACGACACCGGGATCGCGTTCAACAACTTCAACGATTTCACCGGCAGCCGGCCCAAGTATCGGGTCGAAGTTGCGGGATTGGGTCACCATACAGCAGGCTATCAATCGAGCTGGTGCCAGGACTTCCACAACTCCATGGTGACCATCAAGCCGGGCATCAACGTGCTGGCCTTCACCGACCCGCTCGGACAGATTCCATCGGACATCGCCAATTTCGTGTTCGACTCCACCTTCTATTTCACCTATACCGGTTCGCGGCAATCGGGCGTCTATGAATACTGTGATGGATCGGTGTTCGATGGCATCAGCGACGCGCAACTCAACTCGGTTTTTTTCGGCCCGTCGGATATCGTTGCGGTCAAGAACGAACTCAAGCCGCTGATGCCCCTGAAGCCGGAAGTCTCGCTCGGAGAAATTGCGCGGCTGACCAATTGGTATGCGGTCTCGTTCTTCAACACGACGCTCAAGAACGACAACCGCTACGCGCGTTATCTGACGGACTCGAGCAGCAACCGGCGCGCCAATCCGCTGATCGAGTTCGTCGAGAACTGCGAAAACGACAAGGACCACCCGCTCGACTTCCTGCCGGGTGACAAGATCACGTTCGACCCCAAGGACCAGCATGGCTATTTTGTCAGCGTCAAAGCCGGACAGCCGCTGTATGACAAGGGGCCTACCAAGCTCGCGGCCGGGGGCGACGCCAGCCCGTATCTCAGCTACCCCGGATTCTCGTTTCCAGTCCCGGGGCTGGCAGAACGCATCAGCACGCTGATCGTCAACGAGGACGGTGCGATCACGGCACGCACGGCCTCCGGCATCGGCGGCATCGACAACAACGGCTCCCCCTGGTATACCCGCGGCCAGTTGTTGCTGAGCAACCGCTTCACCATCGGCGCCCTGATGAAAGACCTCAACAGCAGTGCTGCCCTGCCGGGCGGGGGCGTGTTCGGCTATTTCGACGCTGCCAACAATCGGGTGATCGTGACCTACAAGGACGTTCCCGTGGGCGGAACGACTGCGCCCAATACGCTGCAGGTCGCGGTGCATGGGAGCGGAAAAATCGAGATCATCATCGGTGCACTGGCCGCAACCGGCACCCGCGTTGCGCCCAGGATTCTCGGAACCATCGGCCTGGCATCCGGCGAGACCAGGGCCAAAGACCTGCGAAAAGTCAAGCCGATCAACTTTAGCGCGTTGCGCGGATATTCCCCGACCTACTTCCGTTTCGATGCCAGGCATGCAATCTACGAGCAGTTTCAGGCAGGCAACAATGCAACATGCGGGCGCGGCCAGCACGATCGGGATGGTGATGACGACGAGCATGGCGATTAGTACGGGCGCGGCCATGCACTGCGCTGCGTCCGTCCGTCCTGACGGCCGGCCGCCAGCGCGGCACTGGCCTGCGGGCTGCTTCATCAATCGACCAAACTCCGGCTCGTTCTTGAGAACGGAGCCAAGCGATGCGCTCAAGCGGCTGGTGCCACACGCCTCGCTCGTGCGCGTCGCTGGCGCAGCACACAACGACCTGCAGAAGTTTGAAGCTTATCGGGAGGGTTACGCCCGGGTGCTCGCGCAGTTGTGATGCGCCGGCCAGCCCGGGCTGCGCCGCAGCGCCATGGTTACGCGACGGTGGTCGTTTTGGCAGCCCCAAGGCCGAGCGCACGTAGCCCGAGAAAAAACACGTCGTGGCCAATCAGCTGGCGCAATTCCTGTTCGCGCTCCGGCGCGCAGTTGAACACAGCCGACCACTCGGCGAAGCAGCCGTCCCCGTCGGTCACGACGCGCAGACGCATCGTGGCCACGTAGTCGCTGACGCCCATACCACTTTCCAGGATCGAATAGACCATGCAGTGGCGATGGTCTGACAGCTCCAGCAACTGCTCACGGATCAGGCCGCCGTCATGGGTGTGAAAGTTGCGGACACAACCGACGCGATCACTTGCCTGATCGTCCTCGATGCGGCTGTCGCGAATCATCGGGTGCCATTGCGGCAAGCCGTTGAAGTCGCGCATCAAGGCCCATACGCGCCCGATCGCGACCGGAATATTGGCTGAGGCGTAAAGGTGAACCATGGTGCTCTCAAGTTGTATCAAAAAACGTCGCGAACGGCACCGACCACCTGTTCGATGAAAGCCGGGTTGTTGATATGCGCCGCGACCCGGATTATCTGGCGCTGCGGTGATTGCAGCGTAGCCTGCGTGATCGCATCGAACAGCGCCTGATCGGCCTCTGGCCACCAGAACGGCTGACCGGGCGCGTCCAGCGCCGATACACCCCCTTCGGGGATCAGGAAACGTACCGGTCCCTGCATGCGGTTGAGCCGCGCGGCAATCCATTCGCCGATGCGGGTGTTTTCCGCGGGCGTGGTGCGCATCAGGGTGACGTTGCTGTTGTGGATGTGGAAGCGCCGCGTGTCGAACACTGCCGGCACCGTGTTGCGACCCCAGAAGTTCACCATGTCGAGTGCGCCGCAGGAGCCGATGTAAGGCAGGGCGCGGCGAATCGGGGCACCAAGGCGGTCGTCGCCCGCGCTGAGCACGCCGCCGCACAGCAGGTCGGCGATTTCGGTGGTCGTGAGGTCGACCATCGCCGCCAGATGGCCATCGTCCGCGAGTTTCTCCAGGCTCTGGCCACCCGAGCCGGTGGCGTGAAACACCAAGCACTCGAAGTCGGACTGCAGCGCCTGCGTCACGCCTTGCACACAGGCCGTGGTTACGCCAAACATGGACAGGCCCAGCGCCGGCAACGTGCCGGGGGGCGGCGCACGCCAACCCCGCACCATGCCGGCCATCGCATGCGCCGCATTGCCGAGCACCTGGCGTGAGATGCGGTTGAGTCCCGACACGTCGACCACCGGGTAGAGCATGGCAATATCCGAACTGCCAACATAGGGCCGGACGTCAGCCGAGGCGAGTGTGCACACCAACAGTTTCGGCAACCCGACCGGCAGCGCGCGCATGGCAGGGCTCACCAGTGCGGCGGCACCGGAGCCGCCAGCGCCGATGATGCCGGCAAGGTCGTCCCGCGCAAGCACGAAGTGGCTCAGGGCCTGCGCCATCGCTGTCACCGCGCTGGCTCGCTCGCCCGTGAATACCTGCGCGGCGCCATGCCTGGCCACCTGGGCCGAGCTGACATCGGCGCCGCGGCCCTGGTCGCTCGAGGTCGAGACATCCACCGTCACTACGCGCACGCCTTGCGCCTGGATCTGGTCGCGCAAAAAAAACAACTCTTCAGCCTTGGTGTCGAAGGTGCCCACCACGTAGGCCGCGCGCAATGAAGTGGCGTCATCCATGGCGGGGCATTGGTTCAGAACGTGACCTGTTTGTATAGCTCGACATGGGCCTTGATCGCGACCTCGGTTGGCAGCCGCTCCATGCTGCTGGCGCCGTAAAAGCCGTTGCAGTGGGTGCTGTTTTGCAGCACATAACGCACATCGTCGGGCATCGAGATCGGGCCGCCGTGCGCGATCACGATCACGTCCCTGCGGATGCGGCGCGCGGCCTCGGCCCATTCGTCGATCAGCTGCACCGACTGCGCCAGCGTCTTTGACGATGTCGCACCAATGGTGCCACCCGTCGTCACACCCATATGCGGCACGATGAAGTCGGCCCCGGCCTTCGTCATTTCAACCGCCTCGTCGGCGCTGAATACGTACGGGGTGGTCAGCAGGTCCAGTGCGTGCGCCTGGCGGATCATGTCGATCTCGGTCGAGAAGTTGATGCCGGTTTCTTCCAGGCTCTGGCGAAACGTGCCGTCGATGATGCCCACAGTCGGAAAATTCTGCACGCCCGAAAAACCGAGATCCTTGAGCCTTTGCAGGAACACCGGCATGATGACGAACGGGTCGGTCCCGTTGACTCCCGCGATCACCGGTGTGTGTTTGACGATTGGCAAGACCTCGCCAGCCATCTCGACCACGATGTCGTTGGCGTTGCCGTAGGCCAGCAGCCCGGCCGACGAGGCACGCCCGGCCATGCGGTACCGCCCCGAGTTGTAGATAACGATCAGGTCGATGCCGGCTGCCTCCTCACATTTGGCCGATATGCCGGTGCCTGCACCGCCGCCGATGATCGGCTGGCGGTTGGCCACCATGGCGTTGAATTTGCGCATCAGCGCCTGGCGTTCGAAGCGTGGCATTGCTTGTCCCCGGAGAATTGGTGGGCCTGTCAGCCGCCAAAGCGGTTGAACCAGTTTTCCAGCCATTCCTGCCGGCCCGAAGCCGGCAACTCGTCGATATTGCGCTGCAGCGCGTGGTGTGCCACCGCATCCAGGTCGCCGGCGAGCAACCGGGCGCCGGTTTCCCCACGCCAGCCTGCATAACGCTGCGCGATGAACTTCGCATGGCCACCATCGACGATCATTTGTTCCGCCGCCAAAAGCGCCCGCGCACACAGGTCCATCGCCCCGACATGGCCGTAGAACATGTCTGCCGCATCGATGGATGGGCGCCGTACCTTGGCGTCGAAGTTCAAGCCCCCGGTGGTGAAACCACCACCCTGCATGATGGTGTACATGGCGAGTGCCATTTCTCCCAGGTTGTTCGGGAACTGGTCAGTATCCCAGCCGCACTGCATGTCGCCCCGGTTCATGTCGATCGAGCCGAAGATGCCGAGGGCCTGCGCGGTGGCGATTTCGTGCTCGAAGCTATGTCCGGCCAGTGTGGCATGGTTGGCCTCGATATTGACCTTGATTTCCCTCTCCAACCCGTTTTTCTGCAAAAAGCCGAATACCGTGGCGACGTCAAAATCGTACTGGTGCTTGGTGGGCTCGCGAGGTTTGGGTTCAATCAGGATCGCACCCTTGAACCCGATCTTGTGTTTATGCTCCACCACCATCTGCATGAAACGGCCAAGCTGGGCCAGCTCCTGCTTCATGTCGGTATTGAGTAGCGTCTCGTACCCTTCGCGGCCGCCCCACAAAACGTAGTTCTGGCCGCCGAGCTTGAGCGTGGCTTCCATGGCTTCCTTCACCTGCAGCGCGGCCAGCGCAAATACCTCGGGGTTCGGATTGGTGGCAGCGCCGGCAATAAAACGCCGGTGGCTGAACAGGTTGGCGGTTCCCCACAACAACTTCATGCCGGTGTCTTGCTGCTTGCGCGCCATTACGTCGGCCATGCGCCGGAACAACTCGACCGACTCCCTCGGTGTCGCGCCTTCCGGCGCAACGTCGCGGTCATGGAAACAATAGTAGGGTGCGCCGAGCTTGGCAAAAAAGTCGAATGCGGCGTCGGCCTTGGCCACGGCGGCCTCCCAAGGGTCGGCCAACTGGTGCCAGGGCCGATTGAAGCTGCCGTCGTAACCAAACACATCGAACCCGTTCCAGGCGAAGCTGTGCCAGTAACAGACCGCAAATCGCAACTGGTCTTCCATGCGTTTGCCCAGCACCACGCGGTTCGGCTCGTAGTGGTGAAAAGCGAGGGCATTGGCCGACTCCGGGCCCTCGAAATGGATGGGTGCGATGTCTTCGAAGATGGTGGCCATGGTCAATCCTGGTGTGTGGTTGGTTTCATTTCTGATTCGAGCGCCGCATACAGGCGCTGGAACTGTTGGTGGCGTCGCGCCAGTGCTTCACCGCGACGCGCGTCCGGTGCAAAGTGATCGGTGACGGGTGGTGGCACGCACACTGCCTCAACCGTTTCCAGTGTGCGAGCGAGCCGGCTCAGACGCGCGGCACCGAGCGCGGCGCCCACATCGGCACCACTGCGGCGATCCAGCGTGCGACCCAGGATGTCGGCCAGTATCTGCGCCCACAGGCTGCTGCGTGAACCGCCGCCCACCAACGTGACAGTGTCGATGCTGGCGCCACCGGCAAGCAACGCCTGCTGGCCGTCCAAAAAAGCGAAAGCGACACCTTCGAGAACGGCGCGCGCCAGATGCCCGCGTTCATGCTCGTGCCTGAGTCCAAAAAAGACTCCTGAGGCATGGGGATTGTTGTGCGGTGTGCGCTCGCCCGACAGGTAGGGCAGAAACACCGGAACCGACGCCCCGATCGGCAATGCTGCGGCCTCGGCCACCAACTGGGCTTCGTTCTCGGCGTGTGTCAAACCACAAAGCCAGCGCACGCAACTGGCGGCCGACAACATCACCGTCATCTGGTGCCAGGTGTTCGGGAAGGCGTGGCAGAACGCGTGTACGGCGCGATGCGGGTTGGGCGAAAAGGCGGCATTGGCGACGAAGTAGACCCCCGAGGTCCCGAGGGACAGAAATGCGGTTCCGGGAGCAGCGACACCAATACCCACAGCACTGGCCGCGTTGTCGCCAGCGCCACCGGCCACCACCACGTTGGGTGGCAGGCCGAGTTGTGCCGCGACTGAATCCAGCACCTGGCCACTGGCCTGGCTGCCCTCTACCAGGCGCGGCATGTGGCTGCGCTGGAGGTGGGTCGCATCCAGCATCCGATCCGACCAGACGCGTCGGCCAACGTCGAGCCACAACGTGCCGGCCGAATCGGACATGTCCGAGACCGCTTCGCCGGTCAGCAGCAGCCGGATGTAGTCCATGGGCAGCAGCACCCGCGCGAGTTGGCGAAACACGGTGGGCTCGTGTTGTTCGACCCACAACAATTTCGGCGCGGTGAAACCCGGCATCGCGATATTGCCGGTGATGCTCCGGCTGTCGGGCGCGCGCGCCTCAAGCTCGGCGCATAACGCATGGCTGCGGCCATCGTTCCACAGGATGGCGGGCCGCAACACCCGATTCCGTGCGTCGAGCAAAGTCGCGCCGTGCATCTGGCCCGACAGACCGAGCCCACCAACCGCCGCGTACTGCTTCGGATGGGCGGACCGGATTTCTCCCAGTGCAGCCACGGTGGCGGTCCACCAGTCGCGCGGGTCTTGCTCGGACCACAAGTCATGCGGGCGCGAGATAGGCACTGCGCTGCTGGCTTGGCCAATGGTGCGCTGCGCACCATCGACCAGCACGACCTTGACTTCAGACGTGCCGATATCGACGCCGAGGTCCATGAAACTCTAAAGCGTGAGGCGGGCGTCGGTCCAGCGGCCGTTGGCGCGGCTCGACTCCACCACCGCCTCGATGAATTTCATGCCACGCGCGCCGTCTTCGACCGTTGGCACGCTACATGCCATTGGGTCGGGTGCGCGATTCTCCCAGCGCGCCTGCAACTGCTCCGCCATGTCGCGGTAGAGTTGCGCGAAACCCTCCAGATAACCCTCTGGATGCCCGCAAGGAATACGCGTCGCGTGCCCTGCGGCGGCGTCGTTGCCACTGCCCCCCCGTGTCAATAACCGCGGCGTTTGGCCCAGCGGCGTGAACCACAACTGGTTCGGGTGCTCCTGGCGGAACTCCAGCCCGGCCTTGCTGCCGTAAATGCGCACACGCAGGTTGTTTTCGTTGCCGGGTGCGACCTGGCTGGACCACAACATGCCGCGCGCCCCATTGCCGTAACGCAGCAACACGTGGGCGTTGTCGTCCAGGCGGCGCCCCGCCACGAAAGTGGAAAGATCGGCGCTGACTTCGGCCAGAGCCAGCCCCGAGATAAAACGCGCCAGGTGTTCCGCATGCGTGCCGACGTCTCCCAATGAGCCACCGGCTCCCGCCAGTAAAGGGTCGACACGCCAGGATGCCTGCTTCTGCCCGGTTGCTTCGAGGTTGGTGCTGAGCCAGTCCTGCGGGTACTCGGTCTGGACCACACGAATTTCGCCCAACTCCCCTGCCGCCACCATGGCGCGCGCCTGTCGCACCATCGGGTAACCACTGTAGTTGTGTGTCAGCGCGAACAGGCAGCCGCTCTGGCGCACGTGTTGCACAAGCTCCAACGCGTCGGCCACCGAGGTGGTGAGTGGTTTGTCGCATATCACGTGGATGCCAGCGTCCAGGAAGGCCCGTGCGATGCCGGCGTGCAGATGGTTCGGCGTGACGATGGAAACCATGTCGATGCCGTCAGCGCGCGCCGCCTCGGCCTTCGCCATCGCATGGAACTCGCCGTAACTCCGGTCGGGGGCAATGTGCAACCCGGCCGCGCTGGCATGTGCCCGCGCCACATCGGACGAAAGCGCGCCGGCGACCAGCTCAAAACAGCCATCCAGCCGGGCCGCGATGCGGTGCACACCGCCAATGAATGCCCCTTGTCCGCCGCCCACCATGCCAAGGCGAATGCGCCGCGGCGCGCTCGCCGTTGCCGCTGATTCAATGGCCATCGTCAGCTCCTCAACTCAGACCGAGCATTTTTCTGTTTGCCGCCGTATTCACGCCGTTGCCGGCAAAGTCGTCGAATGCGCGGTCGGCGACGCGGATGATGTAGTCCTTGACAAAACTGGCACCTTCGCGCGCGCCATCTCCGGCATCCTTGATGCAGCATTCCCACTCGACCACCGCCCAGCCGGGAAAGTCGTAGCCGGCCAGCTTGGAGAAAATCCCACCGAAATCGATCTGTCCGTCACCGAGCGAGCGAAAGCGTCCGGCGCGTTTGAGCCAGGGCTGGAAGCCGCCATAAACCCCCTGTTTCCCGGTTGGGTTGAACTCCGCGTCCTTGACGTGAAATATCTTGATGCGGTCATGGTAGTAGTCGATGAAGTCGAGGTAGTTGAGCTGCTGCAGGACGAAATGGCTCGGGTCATACAGCAAGCAGGCTCGTTTGTGGCCACCGACCCGCTCGAGGAACATTTCGTAGCTGTCGCCGTCGTGAAGGTCTTCTCCGGGGTGGATCTCGTAACAGACATCGACCCCGGCGGCGTCGAAGGAGTCGAGAATCGGCCGCCAGCGTTTCGCCAGCTCGTCAAACGCTTCCTCGATCAGTCCAGGTGGCCGCGGCGGCCAGGAGTACATGTAGGGCCACGCCAACGCGCCGGAAAACGTGGTGTGGGTTTTCAAGCCGAAATTGCTCGACGCCTTGGCCGCCAGCATCATTTGCTTGACCGCCCATTTTTGCCGCAACGCCGGGTTGCCGCGTACTTCCGGCGCCGCGAAGCCGTCGAAACCGGCGTCGTAGGCCGGGTGCACCGCGACCAACTGGCCCTGGAGGTGGGTCGAAAGATCGGCGATCTCGAGGCCGTGGCGCGCCAGCGTGCCCTTGACTTGCTCGCAATAGGTCTTGCTCGATGCCGCTTTCTTCAGGTCGAACAGCCGGCTGTCCCAGGTTGGAATCTGGACCCCCTTGTAGCCGATTCGCGCTGCCCATTCGGCAATCGAGTCGAGTGTGTTGAAGGGAGCGGTGTCACCCGCGAACTGAGCGAGAAAAAGGGCGGGCCCCTTGATCGTTTTCATGCTGTCTCCGGTGTTTATGGTGTTCGTTGCGCACTTGATTATGCGAAGGAAAAAAAACTTCGTCAATATCTGGTCAGACCAGTTGACAGTGATTTTCAATTCTCCTAAACTGCGCTGGTCTGACCAGATGGTGGTCGACGAAATGGTAGGCCGCAAGGCCGCAGCCGATCAACAAGCGGCCCTGCCGCACACGATGGAGACTGGAGATACAAGCATGGTCAATCTTTCAAAACTATCCAAGGTGGTCGCTGCGGCGGCGCTGTTGAGCGTTGCCCAATTGGGCTACGCGCAGCAGAAGCTCACCATTCTGTGGGCCCAGTGGGACCCAGCCAACTACCTGCAGGAGCTGGTCAAGGACTATGAAAAGGCGTCCGGCGTCAAGGTGGTGGTAGAGACCACGCCGTGGCCCGACTTCCAGAACAAGGCTTTCAAGGAATTCACCGCAAAGGGCGCCGCCTACGACATGGTCGTCGGCGACTCGCAGTGGATCGGCGCTGGCTCCACCGGTGGCCATTACGTCGATCTGAGTGACTTTTTCAAGAAGAACAAACTCACCGAAGTGATGGCACCGGCCACCGTCAAGGGTTATGCCGAATACCCCGGAAACAGTGGCAAGTATTGGGCGGTTCCGCTTGAAGGTGACGCAAACGGTTTTGCCTACCGCAAGGACTGGTTCGAGGATCCGAAGGAAATGGCGGCCTTCAAGGCCAAGTACAAATACGACCTGGCGGTGCCCAAGACCTGGAAGGAACTGGGCGACATCGCCGAGTTCTTTCACCGCCCGAAAGAGAAACGTTATGGGATGACGATCTACACCGACAACGGTTACGACGCGATGGTGATGGGCGTGGAGAACCTGATCTTCAGTTATGGTGCCGAGTTGGGCGATTTCTCGACCTACAAGGTGCAGGGCATGATCAACTCCAAGGAGTCGATCGATGCGCTCAAGTTTTACAAGAAGTTGTATGGCTACACGCCGCCAGACTGGGGCAAGACATTCTTTCAGGAGGCCAACCAGGCCATGACGGAAGGGTTGGTTGCCATGAGCATGAACTACTTCGCATTCTTCCCGGCGCTGGCTAATCCGGCGACCAACAAGTTCGCCAAGCAGACTGGTTATTTCGCGATGCCCAAGGGGCCCAGTGGAAAGCAGTTCGCAGCGCTCGGCGGGCAGGGTATTTCGGTGATCACCTACTCGAAGAACAAAGAGGCGTCGATGAAGTTCCTCGACTGGTTCATCAAGGAAGATGTGCAGAAAAAGTGGGCGCAACTCGGTGGCTATACCTGCAACGTGGCGATCCTTAAATCCGACGAGTTTCGCAAGGCGACGCCATATAACGAGGCGTTCTACCAGTCGATGTTCATGGTCAAGGATTTTTGGGCAGTGCCCGAATTCGCCGAGTTGCTGACTGCCGCCAACAAACGCTGGCACCCCTTCATCGTCGGTGGCAAGGGCACCGCCGAAGAAGCGCAGAACGGCCTTGCGAAAGACTGGGAAGCCACCTTCAAGAAGTACGGTCGCACCAAGTAGGCCTTTTCGTCAACAGCAGACGAGGGGTGTTGTCACCCTTCGTCCGCCTTTTCTCAAGCAGTTGCCTCCATGACACAACCAGCACTGAGTAGTGCGGGGCCGGCGGTGCCGCGTCGCGGCCTGAGCGACTTGGCAATCCGCAACTGGTTCATCATTCCGACGATAGTCTTCCTGATCGTCTTCAACATCTTTCCGTTGCTGTATTCGCTCGGTTATTCATTCACGGATTACCGCGCGTCAGCGAACGACCCGGTCAACTTTGTCGGATTGCAGAACTACCGTGAATTGCTGGCGGACGAATACGTTTGGGCCAATTTCACGCTGACCGCCAAATACGTGATCATGTCGGTGGCCGGGCAGGTCATTGTCGGTTTCGGCGCCGCACTGCTGCTCAACCGGGCAATACCCGCCAAGGGGTTGCTGACCACGCTCCTGATGCTGCCGATGATGATGTGCATGGCAGTGGTCGGCTTATTCTGGCAACTGCTCTACAACCCGTCCTGGGGCATTGTCAACTTTGTCTTCTTCACCGAGGGCAAGGTCTGGTTGTCGGACCCCGATGTGGCCTTGATGGCAATCGCCATCACCGACATCTGGATGTGGTCACCGTTTGTGATGCTGCTGTCGTTGGCCGGCCTTTCTGCCATTCCCCCGTCGCTGTATGAGGCAGCAGCGATCGACCGCGCGTCGCGCTGGTTCGTATTTCGCCACATCACACTGCCACTGGTTGCGCCGCTGCTGCTGATCGCGATCATCTTTCGCACCATGGAGGCGTTCAAGACTTTCGACATCGCCTTTGTCATGGCCAGCATGGACGAGACCGAACTGGTGGCGATCAAGCTCTACAAGATGGCGTTTCACGAGTGGCAGACCGGACGCTCCTGCGCGCTGGCCTACATCGTCCTGCTGGCGGTGCTGGCCATCACCAACGTGTACGTGAAGTACCTCAACCGGTTGAAGGCGCGCTGAGATGGCGATCGTTCAATCGCGCGGGTCAACATGGTGGAATCGTGGTGCCATCGCGCTGGTCCTGCTGCTGTTGCTGGTGATGATGATCCCCCTGATGTGGATCGGCGCTACCGCCTTCAAGGCCCGCGCGGACGCCACCACGGTGCCGCCTACCGTCATCTTCAAGCCAGAGATCACGCCCTTCATCAAGCTCTTCACCTCACGCGTGCAGCAGCGCGGTGACATGGACAAAGACGCCTACGCCAAGGCACCCTGGTGGGAGAAGCAGGTGATGGATGGCGGCGACCGTTTCATCAAGGACGACAAAGGCAACATCGAGTCCTCGGGTTACGTGTCGCGTTTCTTCAACAGCATCATCATTGCCGTCACCAGCACGTTCCTTGCGGTGGCGCTGGGCACCATCACGGCCTACGGCTTTTCACGCTTCAAGATGCCGGGAGAAGACGACTGGTTGTTCTTCATCCTGTCGACCCGCATGTTGCCGCCGGTGGTGGTGGCGATACCGATGTTTCTGATGTACCGTGCGGTCGGACTGGTCGATACACACATCGGCTTGATCATTCTCTATACCGCCTTCAATCTGTCTTTTTCGGTCTGGCTCATGAAGGGCTTTATCGACGAAATACCAAAGGAATATGAAGAAGCCGCTTTGGTCGACGGCTACACGCGGCTGGAGGCTTTTTTCAAGATCGTGCTACCGCAAGCCGTCACCGGTATTGCCGCCACCGCCGTGTTCTGTTTCATCACAGCCTGGAACGAATACGCCTTCGCCTTGATGATGACCAACAAGGTGGCGCAGACCGCGCCACCGTACATCCCGTCTCAGCTTGGTTCCGGCCTCACAGACTGGACGGTGATTGCCGCCGGCAGCTTGTTGTTCCTGATACCGGTGGCGCTGTTCACTTTTTTCCTGCGTGACCATCTGCTGCGCGGCGTGACCTTTGGCGCCATCCGGCGCTGACACTGGTAACACACGAATCCAACGCACCACGACCTGACATGTTGAAGAAATACGCCCGGGAGCTCGAGTTTTCCAGTATGGTCTTGATGCTGCTGGGTATTGTTGCGTTGTGCCAACCCTGGAGCCTGTGGTTGCACGAGTACAGCGTGATGATGATCATTCTCGGGCTGGTCGCGTTCAACGTGTTCTCCCGAATTTCGCCACCAGCGACAGCACCGCGCGAGCCGGCAGGGAGTGGCCACTGATGGCCGACATCCAGATCGTCGACGCTGAAAAGCGCTTTGGCGCCAACCATGTCATTCGCAAACTCAACCTGCATATCCGGCACGGCGAGTTCGTGGTGCTGCTCGGTCCGTCGGGCTGTGGAAAAACCACAACCCTGCGCGCGATTGCCGGGCTGGAGAGCATCGATTCGGGCGAAATCCGCATCGGCGAGCGGCGTGTCGATCAGTTGCCGCCGCAACAGCGCGACACCGCGTTCGTGTTTCAGCTGTATTCGCTCTACCCGCACCTGAGCAGTTATGACAATATCGCGTTTCCATTGCGCGCTGCCAACGTCGGGGAGGCAGAGGTCAGGCGCCAGGTCCATGGTGTCGCGAAGGTGCTGCGTATCGAGCACCTGCTTGGCAAGCGCCCGTCTGCACTGGCCGGCGGCGACATGCAGCGTGTGACGATCGGGCGCGCACTGGTGCGCCGGCCCGCAGCGATGCTGATGGACGAGCCGATCGGCGCACTCGACGCAAAGCTGCGCGAGGAAATGCGTGCGGAACTGCGCCGGCTGCACGTCGAAAACAAGTCAACCACGGTTTATGTGACGCACGACCAGGTCGAGGCGATGTCGATGGCCGACAAAATTGGAATCATGCATGACGGTCTGCTGCAGCAATATGACAGTCCGACCACGGTGTATGACCAACCGGCGAATCTTTTCGTGGCGCAGTTCGTTGGCAGTCCGATCATGAATGTGGTGGATTGCCAGTGCCAGAATGCCGACTCCGTGATGACGATGCGACTTGCCGGCATGGTCGATTGCTTCGCGCTCGGCGCGCGTGCGACGGCGCAGTTGCGCGGCGCACCGGGAGCCGATCTGGTGCTGGGTATTCGTCCTGAAGCGATCGTCGTGGCGCGTGGGCCAGCGCCAGGCGCGGTGCGGGCCGAGGTGCACCTGATCGAACCCATGGGCGCCTATGACATTGTCGACATTGCCATGGGCCCCGGCCACAGCAACGGTGCCGTGTTGCGGGCGCGCACGCCCAGTCAGTTCGTGGGCGCCCAGGGTGACGCGGTCTGGCTGACGCTCGACGACGCCCGAACGCACTTCTTTGACAAACGCAGCGGCCAACGTCTGCACGCGATCGCCTGATGCCATGGCCAAGGTTTCACTTCAAGGCATCAACAAGTCGTACGGCGCTGTTCGGGCCATCCACGACCTGACGCTGGACATTCTCGACCGCGAGTTCTTCGTATTGCTCGGGCCGACGGGCGCCGGCAAGAGCACCCTGCTTCGTTGTATTGCCGGGCTGGAACAGCCTGAGTCCGGTGCCATCGCGATTGCGGGCGAACGTATCAACGAATGGAGCGCCGCCCAACGCGACGTGGCGCTGGTGTTCCAGCAGTATTCGCTCTACCCGAACTACACCGTGCGCGAGAACCTGGCGTTCCCGCTCAAATCGAAACTGCGTAACTTCACTGCCCAGCAGATCGAAGAGAAGGTGGCGTGGGCCGCCAGCACGGTGCGTATCACGCACCTGCTGGACCGCCGTACCGACCGTCTTTCGGGTGGCGAAATGCAGCGGGTGTCGATCGGGCGCGCGATCGTGCGCGAGCCGCGCGTGTTTCTGATGGACGAGCCGCTCTCCAACCTGGATGCCAAACTGCGCGAGTTGTTGCGTGCCGAACTCAAGGGCCTGCAACAACGGCTTGGAACCACGCTGGTTTTTGTTACGCACGACCAGGTCGAGGCCATGACCATGGGGGACCGCATCGGGGTCGTCAACCACGGGCGCCTGATCCAGATTGGCACCCCCTACGAGATCTACAACACGCCTTGCAACACCTTCGTGGCGTCCTTTGTCGGCACGCCGGCGATCAACCTGATAGACATGCACCTGGACAACGCGACCGGCCAGGTCAACGAGGCGGAGCTTTCATTTGCGCTCGACCCGTCGGCACGGTTGCAGTTCGGGGCGCTACGGCTGCCGCAGGACGGCCAGGTACGGGTTGGCGTGCGACCGGAAAACGTGCGACTCGACGTCAATGGCGCCATGGCCGGCACCATCTACGGCGCCGAGAACCACGGCGTCGAGATTGTGGCGATCATCCGGGCTGGCGCAAACACCATCCGGGCCACCATACCTGCTGACACGCCTGTCACGGTGAACCAGCCGGTGCGTTTTTCGTTCATGCAGGAAAAGCTGCATTTTTTTGACCCGCTGACCGGCGAAAGCCTGCGCCAGCAATAACCGCAGGAGAATCACCAT
Organism: Rhodoferax sp.; assembly: GCA_031396205.1. GTDB lineage: Bacteria > Pseudomonadota > Gammaproteobacteria > Burkholderiales > Burkholderiaceae_C > CAISIP01. The sequence continues at coordinate 30,583 of JANNKH010000071.1, read as the reverse complement.
GTCACAGATGATCGCTACCCACAACTGGATGCGCCCAGAGTCAATCAAACGCACCATCGAGCGCATGAAGCAGACCGGTGTCGATGCGCTCGAAATTTCGGGCGAGCCAGACCAGTTCAACAGCAAGGAAGTGCGGGCTCTGCTCAAGGAGAACGGCCGCACCTGCTGGGGCTCGGTAACCCTGACGCTGGGCGAACGCAACCTGGCCGCCAAAGACATGGCGCAACGCGAGAAGACGGTCGACTACATGAAACGCGTGGTGACCCTGGCCAAGGAACTTGACGGGCAGATCATCACGATGGTTCCGGCAACCGTCGGCAAGGTGGTGGCCGACGGCACGGCGGCAGAAGAGTGGAAGTGGCTGGTGGAGGGTATCAAGGAGGTCTACACGCACGCCGAGAAGGCCGGCATCCGTATCGCCATCGAGCCGTTGAACCGTTTCGAGACCTACCTCATCAACCGGGGTGACCAGGCGCTGGCCTTGGCTGATGCCGTTGGCCCGAACTGCGGTGTATGCCTAGACCTGTTCCACATGAATATCGAAGAGAACGACATTCATGAGGCGTTCCGCCGCTGCAAGGGCCGTATCTATGACGTGCACATCGCCGACAACAACCGTTTTGCGCCCGGTATGGGAACACTGGATTTCCCGGCCATCGTCAAGACCATCAAGAGTACCGGGTACACCGGCGCATTGACGCTGGAGTTCGTTGCCACCATCGACCGCACGCCCGCCAACCCTTACGGCGACCAGGTCGAAACCAAGCCGGTGGACGTGTCGCCCGAGCAGATGAAATTTATCATCGACCACGGCTCGAACCTGCTGAGCGACAAGTTCTACACCGGCCTGTTCGATCAGTCGGTGAAAGTACTGCGCCCGCTGATGTAGCCGCCATGTTGTTCGGGAAGCTTTTTCACACCGCGATCAAGACCGCGGATCTTGCCGCCACGGTGCGTTTTTACACCGAGGTGCTGGGCATGGTGGTGGCGGACCGCCCGCCGGTCGGTTTTCCGGGCGCCTGGCTGAAGCCCGCCCAGGCCGGCGCAGACGCGATCATCCACCTGTACGCCGGGGACGCGGCCCGGGAGCCAGATGGCAGTGTGCAGACCGGTTCGTCGGCGATCGACCATGTCTCGGTGGTCTGCCAAGGCTACAGCGATTTCAAGGCGCAGTTCGAAGAATTCGGTCTGGACTACCGCGAAAACCTGGTGCCGGCGACGCCGTTCTGGCAACTGTTCATCTACGACCCAAATGGCGTCCAGCTGGAGCTGACCTTCCACAGCGCCGCCGAGCGCGAGGCAACCCCGGTGATCGCGCCGCAACGTCGCTACTCGGCGCGTGAGCGTTGGTTCCAGAGCGGTTTGTACCGGCAATTTGCGGCCGGTTGAAACCACACTGGGAGAACCTCCGGATGAAGATCACCCGTGTCGAAGCGATCTGGTTGCAGGTGCCGATTGCGCCGCAGCAGCAGCATGTCAGCGACTTCGGCCGCGCCGAAACCTTTGACACCGCGCTGGTCCGGGTGCACACCGACGCCGGCATAACCGGTGTCGGTGAGGCCAAGGTCTCGGCCGGCAGTCCGGGCGACTACCACGGTGTGGTCGCCATCGTCAACCATGAGTTCGGGCCACGACTGGTCGGCGAGGACCCGCGCAATATCACCCGCATCTGGGAGAACCTGTACAGCGGCACACGCGGTCATTATGCGATTGCCAGGGGCCATGTATTTCCGGCCATGAGCCGCAGAGGAGCCTCCATATCGGCGCTGTCGGGTATTGACATCGCGCTGTGGGATATCCTGGGCAAGTCGCTGGGTGCGCCGGTCTGGCAGCTGCTGGGTGGTCGCAAGGCCGAACGTATGCCGGCTTATGCGTCTGGTGGCTGGGCGAATGCGGCGCAAATCGGCGACCAGCTCAAATCTTATGTGGCAGCCGGGAATTTTGGCGCCGTGAAAATGCGCATCGGCGTATTTGACGGCTCGCCGCTTGCCTCCGCGAAACGCGTGTTGGCTGCCCGTGATGCGCTCGGTCCCGACATCGACCTCATGGTCGACGCCCATGGTACTTTCACGGTATCGGAAGCCCGGCAATTCTGCCATCTCGTGCGCGACTGCAATCTCGCCTGGTTCGAGGAGCCAGTCACCGCTGACGACAAGCAGGGTCTGGCCGAAGTGCGCCGCGGCACCCATATTCCAATCGCTGCGGGTGAGAGCGAGTGCACACGCTTCGACTTCCGCGAACTGATCGACCTGCGCGCTGCCGATATCCTTCAGCCCGATCTGGCAATCTGTGGCGGCATCACGGAGGCCATACGTATCTCGGCGCTCGCCAGCGCTGCCAACCTCCGTCTGGCGCCGCACCTGTGGGCCGGGGCCCCCGGGTTCGCGGCCGGTATACACGTGGCCGCCGCGTCCCCGTGCGCACACATCCTCGAATACTCGCTTGGTGCCAACCCGTTGATCCATGAGTTGGTCGAAGAGGGTTTTCCGGTCGAAAACGGGACCCTGGCGATCCCCGACCGGCCCGGGCTGGGCATCACAGTCAGGGATGACTTTGTCGACCGTTACCGAAAGAGCTGACCGCATGGAAGGTCTGGAGCAAACCGCCAAGTTGCTGGAACTGATCCGCGAGCGCGGTTTCGGGCCAGGCGACAAGTTGCCGTCCGAGCGCGATCTCGCCGCATTGTTCGGCATGAGCCGCAGCGCGGTGCGCGAGTCGCTGGTCCGGCTCGACACCCTGCGAATTGTTGAAAGCCGGTCCAAATCGGGCGTCTACCTTCAGCCCTATGGCGCTGAACGCAGCATCGAGGCGATGGTGCTGTTCGCCGAGACCAACATGCCGCTCACGGCGGCCGAAGTGGCCCAGGCGGTCGAGTTGCGCAGCATCCTGGAAAGCGAGTCGATGCGACTGGCGTGCCTTCGCCGCACCCAGGACGACCTTGACCACCTGCAGCAGATCCTGCGTGACAGCGAGGCGGCCATGGCGCGCGGCGAAACGCTGGCCGAGTTCGATCCGCTGTTTCACAAGGCGATCGTCGCGGCAACCAAAAACGACGTTCTGCTGCGCTTCATCAATGTGTTCTATCTGATGTCGCGCAAGCGCCGTCAGGTGTATTTTCATGTGCCAGACCAGAGCCGGCGCTCGCATCTGCAGCATCTGAAATTGTATGGAGCGATCGAAACGCAAGACGCCGAACTGGGGCAACAAATCTTGCGCCGCCATCTCAAGGGTGTGGACGCCTATTTCCGCATGTTCTTCTCGGAGTCGCCGCAGGCTGACGCCCCGGCCAAGGTGCGCCGCAAGCCCACTGCCGCCCGCACGGCAAGACCGGCCACGAAGGCGTTGAAGGGGCCCTGAAATGTCGTCCCCGGCGCGTATCCTGCTGACGCAGCCTATCCACCCGCAGGCGCAGGCCCGGCTGGCCGAACTCGGCGCGGTCGTGGTCGCTCCTGACACCTCGCAGGAGACTTTGCGCCGCTGCGCTGCCGGTTGCTCGGTAGTGGTGGTGCGGGCCCAATTGCCAGACGATATTTTTGCTGCGGCGCCGAGCCTGGTCGGGGCGGTACGGCATGGCGCCGGCGTGGACATGATTCCGATTCCTGCCGCCACCGAACACGGGGTGCTGGTGGCCAACGTTCCCGGCGTGAACGCCAATGCCGTGGCCGAACATGTATTGCGCAGCATGCTGGCGCTGGGCCGTCGCAGCGCCAGCATGGCAGCCCGCTTGCAGATGCGCAGCGCTGGCTGGGCTTCGGCAAGGGCGTGTTCCGACGCGGGTTTCGAGCTTCGTGGGCGCAGCGTCGGTCTGATTGGGTTCGGGCACGTCGGTCGTGCGATTGCGCAGCTTTGTGGCGCTGGGCTGGGAATGAAGGTGTTTGCCCATACCCGCTCTCCATTGCCGCCATCGGACAACGCCGCGCGCTGGCTCGGGCTGCGGGAGCTGCTGCACCAGAGTGACTTCGTGGTACTTGCCTGCCCGTTGACGGATGAAAGCCGCGGCCTGATTGGCACGCAACAACTGGCACAGATGCGCCGCGGTTCTTTCCTGATCAATGTGGCGCGTGGCCCGGTGGTGGTGGAGTCCGCGCTGGTGCAGGCGCTGGAATCCGGCCATGTCGCCGGCGCCGCGCTGGACGTGTTCGACGCCATTCCGCTGCCGGACGAACATGCCTATTGGGCGATGGAGCAGGTAATCATCACCCCCCACGTGGCGGGCATCACTGAAGACAGCATGCTCGCGATGGGCCTGGCGGCGGCAACTGCGGTCGAACATCTGTTGCGCGGACGGGTACCGCCGAACTGCGTCAATACGCAGGCAGTCGCGGCCTTCAAACGCCGGTGGCCCTGAGCCTTCATGGCATGGCCTGGCGGCAGGGATGCGGGGCCCGGCAACAGCGGCGCAGCGGTCTGGGTTCAAACCTGGTAGCGGTCGCGCAGCGCCTGCGTGCCCGAGCGCAACAGCCCCAGGTCGCTGCCCACTGCCACAAATGTGGCGCCCATTTCCAGGTAGCGGCGTGCGGCAGCTTCTGCCGGAGCAAGGATGCCGTCGGGTTTGCCGCACGCTTTCGCGTCTGCGAGTACCGCTGCAATCGCCAGTTGTACCTCGGGGTGATTGGAATTACCCAGGTGCCCATAACCGGCGGCCAGATCGGACCACGCCATCTCGCGCAGGAGTGCCTGCGCGACCAGCGGGCTGCTGGCGCGTGCCGTCAACCGGTCGATGGCGTCGCGCACTTCCGTGGTCTCGGAAAACAGGACAGTCGCTGCGGCGCGCACCAGCAGATCGCTGGCAAACCCGACCGCCGGGTTGGCCGTGACACCCGAAAGTGCATCACTGCCGCCGCATTGCACACCTACCACCAGCTCACTCGCCGGCACCGGCAGACGCCGGCGCGCATCGAGGCGCGCCAGGTGCACCAACGCACGCGCCATGATCGAATCGACCATTGACATGAACCCAATGTGCTGGTCAGACTGCAGGCACACCCCGTCAAGTATTGCCGGGTTGCCCCCAGGTGCAATCTTCATTTTGGATGCCTCCTCCGTAAAGTGGGTCAACTCCCGCTTGCACTTTGACACTCAATACCGTTTTGAGGAAGGGGGCGTCCATCCCATTAGTGCTGACAAGCCCGGCGCAAACCCTCTGCCAGTCCGGCAGTGCGAAAATGCCTCGACACCCACTGCTACTGTTGCAAACCACAAAAAGTTGGCGCAGCATCGGCACAGTTCAATTTTCCGACTGGCTGAGTCAGCCCGGTTGATGCCCGTCACCGCATCGCCCATGCCCGCTCACGCGGGTGCCCTCGCCGGCCTCATCTCCTGAAACCCGGCAGCCGAAAGGCTTGGAGATACTCGTCAAGCATCGGGCCCGACAAATGCCCGCATTGCCCCAACCGCCATCACAGCCGGTACCGATAGCCAACCGCGCCACCGATCCGATCCGGCCCTGCCGGACCGAAGCGGCGACAACTGAAGGCAAGCAAGATTCTGGACCCCATCGGCGTGGACTCCCAGCCCCCGCGCATCGCCCCGGCACGCGGGCTGCCGCTGTGGGATGACTGTGATGCGCAGGTGAGTGACGGGGTGCAAATCGAGCCGGATTGGGATCTGGCGGCGCAACCCGCACCCGACTACGAGGCAGTCCTGCGTGTGGCTGCGCGGTACACCCGAAACGACTCCTCTCGGGCAGCGCTTTTCCGCCTTTCTCCGTTTTTCTGGTGGGGCACCTGCCAATCAGAGCGTTGCTGCGGGTAAGGTGACGGTCTTCAAGCGGATCGAGGGCTCATCCAAGTGCCAACCTTGGCCGCATGTGATTGAAATGCATTCAGTAGTATTCGTCCTGGTCGCCGCGGTCGCGCGTAACTGGCGCGTAACTGGTTTGACGGCCAGCCAGGCCCTGCCCTACAAAGCGACTACCGCGCCACGCAGAAGAGGCGTTTCGCCGGGCGCTTCGCATTTAATCGCTGGATGCGCGAGCGCTACCTGTCAAGCACGCGCGCGCGAGCTTTCGTTGCCTCGGCTAAAGACGCACCACCTTTGCAGCGGCCGGTGGCGGATGGCTTGTTCGGCCGGATGCGCCGCTCGAGTTTCCTTCGGCCCAGCGTACTGGCCCACGCCTTGCGGTTGGCGCTCGGGAAATAGTGGCCGCGGAGCCATATGTTGCGATGCGCAAATAGTAGTTGCCAATCAGGGAAGTCAGGACAACAATTGTGAAATGGTGCCGAGTTCATGGAAGCCCATGCCTCGTTTTTTCGGGAGATTGTCATGATTGGATTCTTCTCCATGCCAGCCACATGGACTGCACCGATGTCCCGGACTTGGCCGCAACTGCGACTTGGGGCCTTGCGTCTCCTGCTCGGAGCAATGTTGTCGGCGCCGTACGCGCATGCCTTTGAAATCGAGGCAACGGCATATACGGGCTTGAACTCTTTATTTACCCAAGGCATATCCGATAGCGAAGTGTCCCAAACCCTGACTTCGGTCAGCGCGATGGCGACCGGTATTGCCCCCCCCGGTTTCGACCCGGCATTTGGACGTGTCAATAGCGTTTCCAGCGCCAATTTGTTGACCGGCTCGCTGCACGGAGTTGCCACGGTCACGAACAACAACGCCAGCGTTCTACCTGGCTTCGTCGCTGAAGCTGGCGCACGCATTGACGAAACCCTGAACCTCATTTTATTGCCGAACGTTCCGCCGCCCGTGACCATCGTCCTGCCTCCGGGAATTCCACAAGGGTTTATACCGGTCACCATGGTCTTGCACGCGGAAGGCATTTTCTCGGCGCTGTCGGGCAACGGTTCAGCCCGCGGGTATTTTGAATTGGCGAATCCGGGAAATTTGTTCAAGGGCGGCGATTACATGCTGGTCTCTTGCGGCGTGAACTGCAGCGCCGTCAATGTGTTTAGTTCCAACTTCGTCCCCCAGTTCAAGATTGTAAAGCCCGCCCCGAGTGCTTGGGAGGTTGATCTGAGTCTGACCTATTTCGTCGATCCGGCCCTGCCTTTCAACGTGCATGCGAAGATGACGGCGCAATCCAGCATCTTAGACGCCGGCAGCGCCACACTGGACGTCAGCAATACTGCCAGCATCGAGTTGCGCTTACCGCAAGGCTATGGATTCACTTCCAGTTCGGGTGTGTTTTTAAGCGCGATCTCGCCGGTGCCGGAGACGGATGCCGCACTGCTGCTGTCGGTCGGCCTGCTGCCGGTGGCGATCGCCGTCAGACGCCGTCACAAGACCGCCGCCCTTACCCGGACCTGATCGCGGTTGCCGGAGTTGTTCGGCGTTCAGCGCGCCGCGTTGGCGTCGGCGACGGTCAAGTCAACGCCGCCCTGTTGGTCATTTGCCGACGACTCATTCGATCACCCGCTCGGCACGCAGCAGCATCGACAGAATCGGGATGGTGATGACGACGAGCATGGCGATTAGCACGGGCGCGGCCGCTCAGGCGGCCATGGGCAGTTGCAGCGTGACCCGGGTTCCGCGTCCCGCCACGCTGTCGATCCGGACGTCGCCGCCATGCAGTTCGGCTATCCGCTTGACAATTGCCAGTCCCAGACCCTTTCCGCCAGCTCCCGTACTGGGCGCAACCGACTGGCGCGCCTGGTAGAAGCGGTCGAACAGGTGCGGAATGTCGGACGCGGAAATGCCCGGTCCGGTGTCGCTGACCACGACCTCGACCTTGTCACCGCGGGTCTGTGCCGACAGGTCAACCCGGTCGCCGCTGCGGCAGAACTTCAATGCGTTGTCGACCAGGTTGGCAATGGCGCGCTCGAATAGTTCGATATCCAGCGCGGCCACTGGCGGCCGGGCCGATTCATCGGCACCATGAACCGCACGGAGCGCCACGCCCTGGCTTTGGGCGCGCTGACCAAAACGCACCGCGATATCGTCCAGCAATTCGCCAGCATCGAGCACCTCGCAGCGCAGCCGGAATTCGGGTTCATCGAGCTGCGCCAGGTCGCCCAGCGACTGCACCAGGCGCGCGGCATTGTGGGCATTGCGCAAGGCCATCACAACCAGCTCGCGGTCGGCCGAGCGCGCCGGATCATCCTGCCAGCGCCCTTCCAGCGTCTCGAGACAGGCGGCGGTGGCTGTCAATGGCGATAGCAGGTCGTGCGACAGGTTGCTGACACCTTCGCGGCGGAAATGGTCCAGTCGCCGCAACGTGGCCCACTGGCGCCGCACGGTGTCCAGCATCATCTCGAACGCGACAGTCAGCTTGCCGAACTCGTCGCGCGAGCGCGGCGGGAGTCGGCCCTCCGGCGCGCCCGGCGCACCCTCGTCCAGGCCATCCTGCGAAATCGACGCCACTGCCTCGGTCAGCTGGCGCAGCGGCCGCGTCACGGTGGCAATGATCCACGCGGCGAGCAACGTCGCCAGCCCCACGACGCCGATGATGGCGACCAGTGCCGGTTTCGCAATGCTGCTACCCAATACCTGCAACCGTCCCGCTGGCAATACCGGCTTGTGGCAAACCAGGTACAGATAGCCGGCCACCGGTTCGTCGTTGCGGATCAGCGCGCGGCTCACTGCCCGCGCGGCGATGATGGCTCCAGCATCCATGCGCTCCGGGTCATCGCCCATCACATAGGGCATGTCCGGGTCGCCGGCTGCCTCCTTGACCGGCCCCAGGCGTACCTTGAATCCCGGTTGCAGGACGGTGTTGCCGGTCGACGACAACACGGTGCCATAGGCATCCAGCAGGTAGAGCTGGGTGTCAGGCTCGAACAGCACCAGATTGCGCAGAAACCGGTTGAACTCCTGCGGCTGGCGCTGGTGCATCTCGAAGATGTTGTCGTACATGCCCACAACGCGTCCCAGGAAGGCATCGGCACGCTGGAACGTCGTCTCATGCTCGAATCGCTGGAATGCAAACAACACCGTCGCAATCACGCCGATCGCTGTCAGCGCGCCGGTGATGAAGATCGTCAGCGCGATACGAAATCGCACGCTCATGGTTGGGTCAACCCGTTGGGATGCAGCGCCGGTCGGCCTGCCGGAAGGTTCACCCGGGTGCCTCGCGCATCTTGTAGCCGGCACCGCGCACGGTCAGGATCAGTTCGGGTCGCATCGGGTCGGCCTCGAGCTTGGCGCGCAGTCGGTTGATATGGGTGGTCACCGTGTGTTCGTAGCCATCATGGGTATAGCCCCAGACTGCGCTGAGCAATTGCCCACGCGAAAACACCAGGCCCGGGTGCAGCGCGAAATGCAGCAGCAGGTCGAACTCCAGCGCGGTGCAGTCCAGCGCCGCGCCGCGGTAGCGCACATTGCGCTTGGCCGCCGCGATCTCGAGGTCGCCATTGCGGATCAGTGTCGGCTGAGTGAGCGCATTGAGCTGCGCGGCGCGCTGCAGATCGGCCCGCCGCAACAGCGCCTTGACCCGGGCCAGCAGCTCGGCCAGCGAAAACGGTTTGGTCAGGTAGTCGTCGGCGCCCAGTTCGAGCCCCAGCACCCGATCGAGCTCGGTCGACTTGGCGGTAAGCATCAGGATGGGGGTGCTACGACCGCGCGCCCGCAACGCCTTGCATACCTCCAGCCCGTCCATGCCCGGCATCATCAGGTCCAGGATCAACAGGTCACTGGCCTGCTCGTTCTGGCTTTCCAGCGCAGCCACACCATCGCCTACCGCCTGCACCTGGTAACTGGCGTTGCGCAGGTTCATTACCAGAAGATCGCGGATATCTGCCTGGTCTTCAGCAACAAGAATCGTGGGAGCCATGCCTGAAGTGTCGTCGTTTGGCGCTGGTTCTTACGCAAATGTTATCTGGCTGTGATGTTGCGCGATACGGCTGCGATGTGGGCTGGGCACAGTCAAGCCATCGCCACACGCAACATCAGGAGAGCACCATGCAAGCAGCCGCCAGTCTGAATTCCCCCTTTGAAGCACCGGTCCACCAGGCCGTATGCTGGACCGAGATGGTCTCGCACCGCAAGGATCTGGTGCGATTTGCACAACGTCGGCTGCAGGACCCCATGCTGGCTGAAGACGTGGTGCACGACGTATTCGAGGCGGTCCTGTCCGGCAAGGCGGCGTTCGCCGGCCGGTCTGCGCTACGCTCCTGGCTGACCGCCATCCTGAAAAACAAGATCGTCGACCTGGTGCGCCAGCGCGCAGGAACCGATAGCCTGGAGGAGCAGAACGACGCAGACGGCGCATTGACCATCGCAAGCCCACAACCCGGCCCGCATGAGGTGGCCGAGCAGCGTCAGCTGCTGGCGCGCGCGCTCGAGCGCATCGAAGCCCTCCCCGCTGCGCTGCGCGACGCGATGCAGTTGAGAGTTTTGCAGGAGGAATCGACCGCAACCGTGTGCCAGCGGCTGTCCATCAGCCCGGACAACCTGTTCGTGCGGATGCACCGGGCGCGGGCACAGCTGGCGCACTGATCCCCGCGCCAGGCGTTGACCGCCCCCGAGTCCGGCCCGCGGCTTCGCAACCACTCCAGGCCACCGGTTGTCAGTGGGTCGGTCAGCGTACGGGCAGCAGCGGGGCCAGCCGGGCGGTGCATGCCTGGCGCTGGGCCGTCGCTGCGCCCTGCAACGCGAAACCCAGCATCGCGCCATCGGCGCCGACAAACTCGGAGCTGCATTGCGCATCATCCAGCGCGACCGTCCAGCTACCCGACGCACCCATTGGCGGCGGGCAAACAACGGTGGGCCAGGCCGGTGTCTTGACGACCACCGGCATTGCCGGGTATTGCACCGGTGTCGGCGTTCCGGCCAGTGTCGCGCCCAGCGCACGCGATTGCTGCATCAGCGGCAACACATAGGGCAGATTCAGACCGTCGACCTGTGCGTTGTCGCCCACCGCATACACATGCGGCTGTGACGCGGCCAACAGGCGATCGACTGTGACGCCCCGTTCGACGACCAGCCCAGCAGCCTCGGCCAGCGCTGTGCGCGGCGCCAGGCCAATGGCCGACAGCACAAGGTCGACCTCGAGGGTGGTCCCGTCCAGCAGGCCGAGTCGGTAGCCGCCAGCCGTTCGTTCGACACGCGCCACAGCGGTGCCGAAGCGAAACACCACGCCCGCCTCCTGCAGCTTGGCCTGCATACGTTCACCCGCCACCTGTGGCAGCAGGCGGGCCAGCGGGCGTGGCGCGACATCGATGACGGTAGGCGTGATGGAGCGCGCCAGCAGGTCGTTGGCAAACTCGCAACCGATGAGGCCGGCGCCCAGGATCGCCACGGTTTTGGCGTGCCGCAATGCCTCGGCGAAACGGGCGTAGTCCAGCAGATCGTTGACCGACAGCACATCGCAGGCGCCATCACCCTCAAGCGGCAGGCGAATCGGGTCGGCGCCCAGCGCAAGCACCAGGTCGCGGTAATGCAGCACAGTCCCATCGCCGGTCAGCAACGACCGATCGACGGTATCGATGGCCGTGACTTCGGTATGCGCCAGCACGGTGGCAGAAAGCTCGGTAGCCATCGCCTGCGCTGATTTCATCACCAGCTGGTCCGCGCTCTTGTTGCTGGCCAGCGCGGTTGACAACAGCGGCTTGGAGTAGAAATCCCCAGCATCGCGGCTGATGATGAGCAACGGCGTTGTGGTGTCGCGCTTGCGAAACTCACGCGCGGTGTTGTAGCCGGCCATTCCGCTGCCGATGATAACCACCGTCGACCGGGCCTGCGGCACGCCGTGTGGGGCCTGGCTTGGCTGCCCGGTCATCAGATCTCGACGGTTTCGAAGTCGGCCTTGGCGACGCCGCAGTCCGGGCACTCCCAGGAATCGGGAACGTCTTTCCAGGCGGTTCCGGGTGCAATGCCCTCGCCTGGCAGGCCAGCGGCCTCGTCGTAGATGAATCCGCACACAATACACACATAGGTTTTCATGATGACTCCGGTTCGATAAAAATTAGTTGATCTGCAACGGCACCCGCGCCATTCAGGCAGCCACCCTGGCCAACGTGGCCTTGTAGTGGTTGGCGTGGCGCTCCTCGACCTTGGCCAATGCGGCAAATCGCTTCGCAGCTTTTTCCAGCACGACCTTGAACATCTCGGCGTGCTCCCTGGACTCGGCAATCTGCGCGTCCATCTCCTGGACGGCGGCGGTGTTGCCTTCCTTGACCGCGGCATTGCGGAACGACGGGTACATCTCCGTGTACTCGTAGGTCTCGCCCTCGATCGCCAACTCCAGCGCCTTGGCCACCGTCATGTTGGCCTGGGGGAACAACAGGTCGGCGTGACCGAAAGCATGCAGGATCTCCTGGTCGGCGGTGTCCTCGAACACCTTGGCCGTGGCCTCATCGCCCATGGCGCGGCACAGTTTGGCGAAATAGCGGTACTTGATATGGGCCATCGATTCGCCGGCAAACGCTGCTTCGAGGTTTTGAACGGTGACTGACCGGGGGTTGTGGAAAGGGTTGGACATGGCTGACTCCTGCGGTGGTGTTGAAAACAGCCTTGATGATGCTTCACCCTGCAAAATATGTAAAAACAATTAACTAAAATTCAACCATAGTAATAACCAATTTTGCAGTGAAGATGGCGACTAATCCGGTGACACGCCCGGCCCGCCAAAAGCCACGCCCCAGTCCTTGCAGAGCGAACACGAAAAGCGATCAAACCGGCGTGAACATCGGCAACATCGTGCCGTCGTCGGCCGGCTTGAACACCAGCCGGACCCGCGTGCCAATGCGGACGGTGTCGAGGTCGCAGTCGACGATATTGGTCAGCATCGTGACGCCTTCGTCAAGGCGCACATACGCGATCGCATACGCTACCGGCCCGACCCTGCGGCAGACGCTCACGCTGTAGACCGCGCCAAGGCCCTGCGCTGCGCGCCAATCCGATGCGTCGCCCAGGCACAGCGGACAGATCGGGCGCGGATACCAGTGCGGCCTGCCGCAGGCCGTGCAGTAGCGCAGCATCAGCCGGCCCTCGGCAGCGCCGGCCCAGTACGGAGCGTTGTCGGGGTATTGGGTCGGAGCGGCGATGACGCGATCGGTGGCGATGGTGGGCATGCTTAGCTGCGCTCCAGAATCAGGGTTGCGCTGCCATGGCGTGATCCCAGCATGCCGCCGATGCCTTGCGCCAGCGCCAGTGCGCAATTGGGCACCTGCACGGCCGGATGGGCCTCGCCGCGCAACTGGCGCACCGCCTCGATCACCTTGGTGATGCCACCGCGGTTGGCTGGATGGTTGTTGCACAGGCCGCCGCCATCGGTATTGAACGGCAACTTGCCGACGCCAGAGATCAGATTGCCGTCGGCAACGAAGCGCCCGCCCTCGCCTTTCTGGCAAAAACCCAGGTCCTCCAACTGCAGCAGCACGGTGATCGTGAAGCTGTCGTAGATCGAGGCGTACTGGATGTCCGAGGCTCGCACACCCGCCTCGGCAAAGGCGGTCGGACCAGACCATGCGGCGCCGGAATAGGACAGGTCGATCTGTCCGCCCGCCTGGCCCTTGAGCGCCTCGCCCGCTCCGAGCAGATTGACGATCGGGCGTTTCAGGCTGCGCGCGATCTCGGGCCGCGCCACCACCAGCGCCCCGCCGCCATCGCTGACCACGCAGCAGTCGAGCCGGCGCAGCGGATCGGCGATCATCGGCGAGGCCAAAACCTGGTCGACCGTAACAACCTCGCGCAACATGGCGTGCGGATTGTGCTGCGCATGCTGCGAGGCCGCGACCTTGATCCATGCCAGCTGCTCGGGCGTCGTACCCCAGTCGTGCATATGGCGCATCGCCACCATCGCATACATATTGACGGTGACCGGGCCGAATGGAGCCTCGAACGGCGCGTCGGGCAGATGGGGTCCCCAGTTGCGCGGCTGCGTGCCACTGGAGGACTCGGAGCGTGGCCGGCCCGCCAGCGTGATCAGCGCAACATGGCACTTGCCCGCCGCAATTGCCTGCGCGGCATGGGCCACATGTACCAGGTAGGACGAACCGCCGGTGTCGGTTGAGTCGACATGGCGGACCTTCAGGCCCAGATAGTCGGCCATCGTCAGTGCGCCCAGACCGGGCGCGTCGCCGGCGCAAAAATAGCCATCCACATCGTGCAGGGCCAGGCCGGCATCCTGCAGCGCCCCACGCGCGCACTCGGCATGCAGCTGAGCGACCGTCTTGTCGGGCGCCTTGCGCGTCGGGTGCTCGAAGGCACCGACGATGCAGGCTTTGCGCTGGATGCTCATGGGATGCTCATGGGATGCTCATGGGTTGAATCAAATCGATAGGGTTATCACGCCAGGGCGCCTATCATTGACTGCGATGGACGACGGCCCCGTCCCATGGGTGACAAATCCGGTATCGATCGGCGCAATGTCCATGCGACACTGGCCAAGACACAGCCGGCCTTGTCCGTGCACCGGTACGGCCATCATGACACGATCTACCGACCCGCAACACCAGCGCCCGCTCCATGCCTGTTCTTGAAACCCGCATCCGGCGGCAGTCGGATGAATTCGCCCGCAATCGGACGCACATGGAGGAGCGGCTGGCCGAGGCCCTTGCGCTGGCGCAACGCACCCGCGACCGGTCGGCCGCATCCAAGCCCCTGTTCGACAAGCGCGGCCAGTTGTTGCCGCGCGAACGTATCGCATTGCTGCTCGACCCCGGCAGCGCCTATCTGGAACTGTCGGCGCTGGCCGGCTATGGCCTGGACTATCCGGACCTGGCTAAATGCATCCCGGGCGCCGGCGTCATCACCGGCATTGGCAGCGTGACCGGGACCCGTTGCATGGTGGTGGCATCGGACTCCGGCATCGAGGCCGGCTCGATCCGCGCCATGGGCCTGGAAAAGTTGCTGCGCGCCCAGCAGATCGCGCTGGACAACAAGTTGCCCTTCGTGCATCTGGTCGAGAGTGCCGGCGCCAACCTGCTGCGCTACAAGGTGCAGGGCTTCGTCCACGGCGGTGCCATCTTTCGCAATCTTGCGCGCCTGTCGGCTGCGGGGCTACCGGTGGTCACCGTCGTGCATGGTTCTTCAACCGCTGGCGGCGCCTATATGCCGGGGCTGTCGGACTACGTGATCATGGTGCGGGGCCGCGCCCGCGCTTTCCTGGCCGGCCCGCCGTTACTCAAGGCGGCCACCGGCGAAATCGCCACTGAAGAGGAGCTTGGCGGTGCCGAGATGCACACCAGCGTGTCGGGTCTGGGCGAATACATGGCCGAGGACGATGCCGACGGTGTGCGGCTGGCGCGCGCGGTGGTGCAGCGGCTGCATTGGAACCGGCAGCCAGGCGCCGCCGCGGCGGTGACGGGCATGCTGGCTTTGCCGCCCCGGCTAAACCCGCAAGACTTGCTGGGTATTTTGTCGGCCGATGGCCGCAAGCAAAGCGACATGCGCGAGGTGATCGCGCGCATCATCGACGACTCCGACTTCCTGGAGTTCAAGGCCTTGTACGGAGCGGCTACCGTAACCGGGCACGCCAGCATCTGCGGTCACCCGGTGGGCATCATTACCAACAACGGGCCACTGGACCCGGACGGTGCCAACAAGGCCACGCATTTCATCCAGGCCTGTTGCCAGAGCGGTACCGCACTGGTGTACCTGCAGAACACCACCGGCTACATAGTCGGCAAGGACTACGAGCGCGGCGGCATGATCAAGCATGGCTCCAAGATGATCCAGGCGGTCGCCAACGCCACGGTGCCGCAGCTCACGATCATGTGCGGCGCCTCGTTCGGTGCCGGCAATTACGGCATGTGCGGGCGCGGCTACGATCCGCGTTTCCTGTTCTCATGGCCCAACGCCCGTACCGCCGTCATGGGCGGCGAGCAGGCGGCCACGACGATGCGCATCGTGGCCCAGGCGGGGGCCAAGCGCAAAGGTGTGCCGATCGACAGCGCCGCGCTCGATGCGCAGGAGAAAGCCATCGTCGATACCTTTGAGCGTCAGCAAAGTGCCATCGCCACGTCGAGCCTGATGCTGGACGACGGCATCATCGATCCACGCGATACCCGCGCCGTACTGGGCCTGTGCCTGGACCTGTGCACGCAAGCGTCACAGCGCATGGTGCGGACCATGCAGTTCGGGGTGGCCCGGCCATGAACCTGCCACTTAGCCCCACGGGCGCATTGCGCGGCACTCAGCGCGAGGGCGCTGCTGCGGTGCATTTTTCATCGCTGCTGATCGCCAACCGCGGCGAGATCGCGCTGCGTATCCTGCGCACCGCCCGACGCATGGGACTGCGCGTGATCGCGGTCTATTCCGACGCCGATGCCAATGCGCTGCATGTGCGCAGGGCCGATCGGGCCGTGCGGATCGGTGCCGCATCGCCGCCCGAGTCCTACCTCAACATCGCGGCCATCATCGCGGCGGCCCGCGCCAGCGGCGCCGACGCGGTGCATCCTGGCTACGGCTTCCTGGCCGAGAACGCCGACTTTGCGCAGGCGGTGGTGGACGCTGGCCTGGCCTGGGTCGGGCCGCCGGCTGCCGCGATCCGTGCGATGGGTGACAAGGCCCGCGCCAAGCGCCTGATGCAGGCCGCCGGCGTGCCCTGCGTGCCCGGTTATGACGGGCCGGAGCAGGACGACGCCACGCTGCGCGCGCAGGCCGGTCACATCGGTTATCCGCTGATGATCAAGGCCACTGCGGGGGGCGGGGGGCGTGGCATGCGGCTGGTGGCCAGTGCAGATGCGTTCGACACAGCGCTGGCCGGCGCCCGCTCCGAAGCCCTGTCGGCATTCGGCTCGGCCACCGTCTTGCTTGAACGCGCCGTCATCGAGCCGCGCCATGTGGAGATCCAGGTGTTCGCCGACGCCCACGGCCATGTGGTGCACATGGGCGAGCGCGATTGCTCGGTGCAGCGGCGGCACCAGAAGCTGATCGAAGAGGCGCCATCGCCGGCGCTGCACGGTGCCAGTGGCGCCCGGCTACGCCGCCAGATGGGTGCGATGGCAGTCGCTGCGGCGCGGGCCATCGACTACCGCGGTGCCGGCACGATCGAGTGTCTGCTCGACGCGCGAGGACAGTTCTTTTTCATGGAGATGAATACCCGGCTGCAGGTGGAACACCCGGTAACCGAGGCATTGACGGGCTACGACCTGGTCGAATGGCAGCTGCGCGTGGCTCGCCAGGAGCCCTTGCCGCAGACCGCCCAGGAGGAGATCCTGCAACGTTTCGAGTCCGGCGGCCATGCTATCGAGGCGCGCCTGTGCGCCGAAGACCCCGGGCTTGATTTCCTGCCGCAAAGCGGGCGCCTGCTGGTCTGGCAACCTGGCGCCGAACTGCGGGTAGAGCACGCGCTGGAATCGGGCAGCGACATCGCACCCTACTATGACTCGATGGTGGCCAAGTTCATCGCGCATGCGGCCGATCGCGATGGCGCGCTCCAGGCACTGCAGGGCGCGCTGGCCAACGCGGTGGTGCTTGGCGTACAGACCAACCAGGCCTATCTGGCCGCATGCCTGCGCCATCCGGTATTTTGTGCCGGCCAGGCCAGCACCGGCTTCATCCCGGCGCACGGCAAGGAACTGCTGGACGCCATACCCCCGGTGCGCACCGGCTCAGCGGCGCTGGCACTGTATGCAGCGCGAGCGCTGCGCGATGGTCACGATCCGACCCGGGTAGCGCTGCCATTGGCCTGGCCCGTGCCGATGCGACTGGCCGTTGATGGCAGCGCTTGCCAGGCGAGCGTTCAAGCCCTGGGCGGCAACCGCTACCAGATCGATACGGGCAGCGTACGCGAAGCGGTGGCGGCGCTGGTTTGCGACGCCCGCGGCCTCACCATCGCATCGGACCAGGGATTCGAGCACATGGTCTGGGCCTGGGACGACGCGGCACTGGTAGTAAGCCAGCATGGCCGGCAGAGCCGGTTGCTGGACCACAGCCTGGGTGCTGCCGTCAAGCCCGACGCGACCCACGGAGGCGCTATCCGTGCCCCGATGGCCGGGCGCATCGTCGCATTGCATGTGGCCGCCGGCGACTCCGTGCGCAAGGGTGCCCCCTTGTTGGTGCTCGAAGCGATGAAAATGGAGCATCCATCGCTGGCGCCCATGGACGCGCTGGTTACCAGGGTCTGGTTCGAACGGGGTGCGCAGGTACACACCGGCGCGCTGATGGTGGAGTTGTCGCCGCTGGCAGCATCGATGCAGGCCTGACCAACCGCAACTGGCCGGCGCGGAACGTCTGCCAGAATGGGGCGGCGGCGCCAGAGCGGGCGCCAGCACGATTCAATGGAGTGCAGGAATTCAACGCATGGCCACTGCCGACCCGTCAGCCACCACGTCGCCCGCCGTCAGCCAGCGGGCTGATATTCGCGCCCAACTGCGGCAATTTGCGCCCTTTCTGCAAATGCGCGCCGAGCACCTGGACAGCCTGCTCGCCAACGCGCTGCCGACCCACTACCCGGCCGGTGCCACATTGGTGGCGCCGGCGCACGGCGTGGTCACGCACCTGCTGGTGGTGCTGGGCGGTCATGTCACCGGCCACGGCAGCGACGATGCGGGTGAAACACGATTCGAGTTCGAAGCCGGCGACATGTTTCCCATCGGCGCCGTGATGGCCGCGCGCGCGGTCAATGCCACCTATAGCGCCCATGACGATGTGACCTGCCTGCAATTGCCGGTGCCTGACGTGCATGCGCAGATCGCCATCAGCACGCCACTGGCCGAATTCATGCACGGCCGGATGCGCAAGCAGCTGGAGTTGTGGCGCCAGGCCCTGCAGGCCAACTACGCCGCGCAGGCGCTGGCCGAGCAGTCACTGGAAACGGCGCTGGGCCGGCTGGATTTAAAGGCACCCATCAGCGTCCTGCCCGAAACGCCGCTGACACAGGCGCTGGAGACGATGCACAACAACAAGATCGGCTCCATGCTCGTAGTTGACGCCGCGGGTGCCGCGCTGGGCATCCTCACCCGGCACGACATCCTGGATCGGGTTGTGCTGGCGCGCCGCTCCCTGGAGTCGCCAATCAGTCAGGTGATGACCACGCCCATCCTCACCCTCTCCACGCAGCACACCGCACAGGACGCCGCCTTGCTGATGTCGCGCCACACGATTCGCCATGTGCCGGTGACACAGGACGGCAAGGTGGTGGGCATGGTGTCAGAGCGCGACCTGTTCGCGATGCAGCGCCTCTCGATCCGCCATGTCAGCTCGGCCATCCGCGCCGCACCGGACGAGGCGGCCTTGGTGCGCTCGGCTCTGCAGATCCGCGAGTTTGCACGGCATCTGATCGGGCAAGGTGTGGCCGCCCGCCAGATGACGCAACTGATCAGCCACCTCAACGATCTGTTGACCGAACAACTAGTGACGATGCAGGCGCGCATCCATGGTGTCGACATGCAGCAGGCCTGCTGGCTGGCCTTCGGGTCGGAGGGTCGCTCAGAGCAGACCATCTCGACCGACCAGGATAACGGGCTGGTGTTTCTCAGCGAAAAGCCCGAGCAGGATCGGCCGCGCTGGCTGGCATTCGCGCGCAGCGTCAACGAAGCGCTGGACCGCTGTGGCTACCCGCTGTGCAAGGGCAACATCATGGCCAGCAATCCGCAGTGTTGCCTGACGCCGCACGAGTGGAGCCGGCGCTTTGGCAATTGGCTCGACCACGGCTCGCCAGAGGACCTGCTCAAGGCGAATATCTATTTCGACCTGCGCCCGCTGGTAGGCCGGGCCGAGTTGGCGCAAGCCTTGCGCGACACGATCACGCGACAGTCGGCCAACCTGCCCCGCTTCGCCAAGCAGATGGCCGACAACGCGCAGCGCCATAGGGTGCCACTGAACTGGCGCGGCGCAATCGACACCAGATCGGTCGGTGGGCGCGAGATGGTCGACCTCAAACACCACGGTACTGCGGTGTTCGTGGACGTGGCGCGCCTGTACGCGTTGACACTGGGCGTTCCGGCGATTGGCACCCGTGAGCGGCTCGAGGCGCTCGGACCGCTGCTGCACACCTCGGCCGCCGACAGCGAGGCCTGGATCGCTGCGTTTGAATTCCTGCAGATGCTGCGCTTGCAGGTGCAAATGGGCGACACGCCGCTGGAACGAGCCAACCAGGTCGATCTGGAGTCGCTCAACCACATCGACCGGCAGATGCTCAAGGAGAGCTTTCGTGTCGCACGGCGGCTGCTCGCCAAGCTTGAGCGCGACTATCCCTCTTGACCTGGGCCGACGCGCTCGGGTGGGCCCGAAACCAGCGGCCTCAGTTACGCTTGCGGTAGACGAAATAGGCGTCCGACGGCAGATCATCGGCGCCCACGTCAGCCAAGGCGATCGGGTCCAATGCCGCGTCGATCATGGGTTGATCGCCCACCAGGTAACCGCCATCGGCCAAGGCCTGGACGAACAACGGTGTCAGCCAGCGCCCGAGCGCGCGGCTTGCCTCGATGTCGCCACTGCCCACATCGGCATGCACCATTGCGACCGTGCCCGCGCTGCGCGCCGCCTCCGCCGGAACCGTTTCACGGAAATCTCCCAGCCGCACCAGGTCGGCCGGCGGAATGCAGTCAGGGTGCGACGCAACCTGGCGATCGAAAACGATGATGTCGCGCCCGTCGAAGCGATCACGCAGGTGGTCATAGGTACGCCCGTTGCCCAGCCCCACTTCCCACACCACACCAGGCAATTGTGCGGTGGCGAGCGCCGCAGCATCGATGCAATTGCGCTGCCCGACCATGCGCGCGATGAATCGTTCAAGACGTGTCTTGCCAGCCTTCTTCATGGGGGTTCCGGTAAGAAAATGATCAAGGCCATTGTACGAAGCCGACCGACAGCGGCAGGTACCCGGCTGGCTCAGTACGAGCGCGGCAAGCCCAGCACATGCTCGGCCACATAGGCGTAGACCATGTTGGTCGAGATCGGTGCGACCTGGTAGAGCCGGGTCTCGCGAAACTTGCGTTCGACATCGAATTCGCAGGCAAAACCGTATCCACCGTGAAACTGCAGACAGGCATTGGCCGCCTCCCAGCTGGCCTTGGCCGCCAGGTACTTGGCCATGTTGGCCTGCGCACCACAGGGCCGCTGCGCATCGAACAAAGAGCAGGCCTTGAAACGCATCAGGTTCGCCGCCTCGATCTCGATGTAGGCATCGGCGATCGGAAACTGCACACCCTGGTTCTGGCCGATGGCGCGGCCGAACACCGTGCGCTGCTTGACGTAGCGGGTGATCCGATCGATGAACCAGTGGCCGTCGCCGATGCATTCGGCCGCAATCAGTGTGCGTTCGGCATTCAGGCCGTCCAGTATGTAGCGAAAGCCCTGACCTTCCTGGCCGATCAGGTTCTCGGCCGCAATCTCCAGGTTCTCGAAAAACAACTCGTTGGTTTCGTGGTTCACCATGTTGGCAATCGGGCGCACCGTCATGCCGCTTTTCTCGGCCTGGCGCAGGTCGACCATGAAGATCGACATGCCCTCGGTTTTCTTCTGCACCTCAGCCAGCGGCGTCGTGCGCGCCAGCAGGATCATCCAGTCGGAATGCTGCACCCGCGAGATCCAGACCTTCTGGCCGTTGACCACATAGCGGTCTCCCTGCCGGACCGCCGTCGTCTTGATCTTCGTGGTGTCGGTGCCGGTGCTCGGCTCCGTCACGGCCATCGACTGCAGGCGCCACTCGCCGCTGGCGATGCGGGGCAGGTAATGCTGCTTCTGCGCCTCGGATCCATGGCGCAGCAAGGTGCCCATGTTGTACATCTGGCCGTGGCACGCGCCCGCATTGCCGCCCGAGCGGTTGATCTCCTCCATCACCACCGAGGCCTCGGCCAGGCCCAGCCCGGAGCCGCCGTATTGCTGCGGAATCAGCGCCGCCAGCCAGCCGGCTTTGGTCAACGCGTCAACGAAGGCCCGCGGGTAGGCGCGCTCCACATCGATCGCGCGGTGGTAGGCATCGGGGAAACCGGCACACAGGGCGCGCACCGCATCGCGGATGTCCTGGTACGGGTCGTCTTCTGTCACAAGCATGGTTGGCGCAGTCCTTCTGGTCAGATTGTCACGCCTTGTGCGGGGACGGCCCGACCGGCGCCCCGGGCGCACGCGCCAGCAGGCCACGGCCGACCACCTGGGCCTGGATTTCCGCCGCGCCTTCGAATATATTGAGGATGCGTGCATCACACAGCACTCGACTGATCTCGAATTCCTGCGCATAGCCGTTGCCGCCGTGGATCTGCAGGCTGGTGTCGGCGTTGCTCCAGGCCACCCGGGCGGCCAGCAACTTGGCCATGCCGGCCTCGATGTCGCAGCGCTGGCCCTTGTCTTTTTCGGTTGCGGCGAAATAGGTCAGCTCGCGCGCCATCACGGTCTCGGCCAGCATCAGCGCCAGCTTGTCCGCCACCCGCGGAAAGGTGATGATGGCAACGCCAAACTGGCGCCGGTCCATCGCGTAACGCAGCCCCAGTTCATAGGCCTTCCAGGCGACGCCCACCGCGCGAGCAGCCGTCTGCACCCGCGCGCCCTCGAAGGTCTGCATCAACTGCTTGAAGCCCTGTCCGGTTGCGCCACCGAGCAGGCCATCGGCCGGTACCGAAAAATCGCTGAACGCGATCTCGTATTCCTTCATGCCGCGGTATCCCAGCACCGGTATCTCGCCGCCGCGCATGCCGGGGGCCGGGAACGGCAGGGCATCATCGCCCCGCGGCTTGGGCGCCAGGAACATGCTCAGGCCGCCATGGCCCTTGTCCTGCGGATTGGTGCGCGCCAGCAGCGTCATCAGGTCGCTGCGCGCGCCATGGGTGATCCAGGTCTTGTTGCCGTCAATGCGCCAGCTGCCGTCGGGCGCCCGCGTGGCACGGGTGCGCAGCGCGCCCAGGTCTGAGCCGGTGTCGGGTTCGGTGAACACCGCCGTCGGCAGCACCGCACCGCAGGCCAGGCCGGGCAGCCATTGCGCCTTTTGTGCCTGCGTGCCGGCCAGCGCGATCAGGTCGCCGGCAATCTCCGAGCGGGTGCCCAGCGAACCTGCGGCGATCCAGGCGCGGCTGAGCTCCTCTGTCACCACACACATGGCCAGCTTGCCCAGGCCCAGGCCACCATAGGCCGGATCGATGCAGATGCCGAACGCACCCAGCTCGGCCATGGCAGCGACCACCTCGCCCGGAATAAGGGCATCTGCCAGATGCCATTTCTGCGCGTGCGGTGCAATGCGCTCAGTGCTGAAGCGCCGGAATGTGCCACGCACCATGTCCAGGTCCGCGTCGTCCAGGCCTTCGTCCATACGGGCACCCGCACGCACCCGTTCGATCAGCTGGCGCCGGTTGGCGACCGTGTTGCCGTTGTCCAGAAACCAGGCCACCGTGGCGTCGGTGCGCAGCGCCAGCGCCGCGGGCTGCAGTCCGAGTTCGCAGGGCCGAAATATCTCGTTCTGGCTCATCGCAATACTGCCGGACAACTGCTCCAGGTATTCACCCAGCCCGATCGCCAACACCAGCCGCTCCGCCGCACCCAGCCGATCGGACCGCACCAGCCGTACACCCCATCGCGCCGAGCAGGCGATCGCGGTGGCGGTGCAGTTGATCCAGGCCAGGCCGTGCAGTTCGCGCTGACGCTCGTCGGCCACTTGCTGGGACAACCTGTCGTTCACCAGCAGACGCTGGCGTGCCTGCAGCAGGGCGACCGACAGGTAGTTGGCAACCGCCGCCAGCAACGCTTCCAGCCGGGCGGCGAAGGCGGCATCGGTCTGATCGAGGACCGGGGTGGATTGGCCCGCGTGCGTCACGGTGCAGTGCGGGTGCCGGGGCCGGCAACCCGCCCGCAATCGTGCAATCGGCCGATCTGCGCATCGGACAGGCCCAGCAGCTGCGCGAGTACCGCGTCGGTATGTTCGCCCAGCACCGGCGCACGCGCGGCAACGGCGCGTTCGCATCCCATCAGTGTTGCGGCCGAACCCGGTGTGGGGTAGGTCAATCCACTGGGATGGTGTATGTCGGCAAACAGCGGATTTGCGGCCACCAGCCGGGGCTCGGCCGCCAACGCGGACTGCAGACTGCGGTAAAGCCCCCAGCACACGCCTTTGGCATCGAACTGCGTCGCCAACTCGCCCGCTGTGCGCCGCACGATCGCGGCCTCCACCAGCGGCATGAGTAAATCGCGGTGCCTGAACCGCAGGCCCTCATCACTGGAAAACGACACGCCCAGAGACTGCTCGATGCCGCTGATCGCAGTGTCCAGTCCGAGTGCGGAGACCAAGGCAGCCCACTGGCGTCGCGTAATCGCAACGACCATCAGGCGCTGGCCGTCACGGGTCGCGAAGTCCCGGCCAAACGCGCCGAACACGGTATTGCCCATGCGGGGACGATCCGCGCCATGGGCAAAAACCTCGGCAATCTGGCCCAGATGCCCGAGCGACGCGATCCCCATGTCCGACAACGCAACCCGCACTTCCTGGCCAAGGCCGGTGTCGCGCCGGCTGCGCTCGGCCGCCAGAAGGGCGAACGCCGCATAGGCCCCGGTCAGCAGATCCCAGGCCGGCAACACATGATTGACCGGCGTGTTACTGCCGGGCTCACCGGTCATCATCGGCACACCAACGGCCGCATTCACCGTGTAGTCGACGGCTGGTGTGCCGTCAGGCCAGCCCATGATCCGCGCCGTGATCAGGTCCGACCGGCCCGTGCTCAGGCGCTCATGCGACAGGAAACCCGCGACCGGAAAGTTAGTGACAAACAAGCCGGCACCCTCGCCCGGCGCGCAAACCAGTTGCGCGACCAACTCGCGGCCTTCAGGGCTGGAAAAGTCGACCGCGATCGACAACTTGCCCTTGTTCAAGCCCTCCCAGTACAGGCTGCTCCCATTGGCCGCCAGCGGCCAGCGGTGGAAGTCGGGGCCGCCGCCGATCGGGTCGATCCGGATCACCTGCGCGCCCATCTGTTGCAGATGCAGGGCGCACGCGGGTGCGGCAATGAAGGATGCGCATTCGACGACGCGCAGGTCGTGCAGAACCTGGTACATGGAAATAGGAGGCGGTGAGGACGAACCGCCAATAATCGCACGGTTCGTTGGTCGTCGCGCGGTATGACCCGTTAGCGCCCCGCAGATGCATCAGGGACAAAAACCCATGGTCCAGTGACACGCATCGAGTATCCCGCCCGGCGTTCTTTCCACCTCGCATCTGAAGCTTGAAGAGCGCAATGTGCAACCGCCCCGTCAGGTGGTCTTCAGCGGTGTACCCGAGGCTTTTGTCGACTGCACCGGCAAGCCACTCCAGATGGCGGTACGACGCGCCGACGCAGCTTCAAAATTTTATGCGACAGGAACTTCCTCATACGCGGCAGGCTGGCAAACGTACATGCACATGCACATGCACATGCACACGACATTGCAGGCCAGAACTTCGTGCGGCAGTCCTCGTCGTCGTTTGCTTTGGGCGCCGTCATCCACCAGAGTCTGGCGAACCCGCTCCAACGGGCAATTCAAAACCACAAGCCCCACTCGCCCAGTAAACGGCCAGTCGAACTCCAGCACCCTAGGTTGCGCTGGTTATTGCCATGGAATTCCTCCATGGCGGAATCAGCCAGAAACTAAACTGATCAAACCGCACTGGGCCTAGGGAGGACCCTCTGGGCCTGAGTCTGTAGCGCCGACATAGCAAGTCAATCCATCCGCATCACAACCATGCGGGTACACCGGTGTGGGATCGTTGTTCTGAATGTCGACCTCGCCATTGAACATCCTGCGAAACAGTTCCAACTGCTTTTTGGGCATGTTCTTGCGCGCGAAGTAGCGATGGCCCCCGAAACCCGTTTGCGCATTGCTGAAACTCGCATATCGAACAGACCCAAGCGCCAATCGATCGATGGTCGGGTCAAGGCCGAGCTTGGTTTGCCCATTGTCGGCAACAGCGGCACCAAAGAGGACAGAATCCGCTTTGTTGTAGGCCACAAAAACCTGACCCTTTGGGCGCACTTTCACGAGCCAGGTCTTGTGTCCACTCGCGCGCGAACACGCGGCAACAAAGGCGACGTTTTGCGCGGTAGAGAGCGATTCGCTCGCACCTGGAATCTCCAATGTGTTCTGAACAAAGTGGCTTCCCAGGCTGTGAATTGCTACCGAAAATGGTTGCTTGTTCACGTACAAACGGGCGGTGGCTACCATGCGTAAGAACCGTGCCAACGCGTCGACTGAATCCTGTGCATTGATTTTTGCTTGTCGATACCGACGAATTTTATTCTGGATGCCGGACTTGGTCCGGTTTTTCGAATTCACCTCTTCCAGATCAGCCTCGTCGCCGTCCTTGCTCTTGGATACGCCTGGCAGGACAGTACCATCTGACAGGTAACCCTCCGACGGCCACGAAAAACCCACAACCTCCACCTTATAAAGGGATGCCAGCAAGGTGCAGCGTTCGAAACAATTGGCCGGCGTGTTGTTGTTGCCATGGATATATACCAGTATCGGCCGACTTCCCTGGAACAATGGGACCAGCGCCTTCAATGAGTCGTTGTCATCCACGTCTGCGTCGACGTCAGAGAGCGCCCAAGTTCCAGACGCTGCAGGTCCTACCGATGCGAGCGACAGCCGTGTTCCCCCCGGGATGAATGCAGTATCGAATGCTGACTCGTTTGCCGAGCCATTGACTGTACGGTTGGTGAAAACGATCATGACTATTTCCTGTTCTGGAACTGCCGAGTACCAGCGTTGACCTGGACAACCCGTCGTCACTTGGATGCAATTCCCGCGTGCCGACAACTGAAGCATCCCCTACTCCGAAATTCTCGTCAAGCCAAGTTCGTTCATACCCACCTGATGCAGTCACTGCTAACCCTTGCTTTGGGTTGTCCCCAAACCAAAGGCAATCGGGCGATTCGATGAGCGGCCTTGAGCACTCTTGTACGACCGAGATGTCCGGCCGTAGCGGTGCGAGCAGCGGGACCTTTTTTGCGAATGGGCCGCGGCAGCAATTCCACGTAGCTAGGCGCATCGAGGTGCTGCCAAATCAATGCCGATCAAGATTACGTTTGGGGCGGCAGCGACGGCTGCGGCGGTTTTGCTGGTGGCGGTTGCGGTGCTTGTGCCGTACCTGGCAGGTTGGTCACGAACATTGGTAGGACGCGCTTGCCCTCCAGCAACTCAAGCATCACCCGACGGAACGCCTCCTGCTCTTCTTCCATCCTGCCGTGAGCGATCGGTGAATAGGTGCCATTCTTGATCTGGGTCTTGTTGAAGTCGTACCCGAGCGAAGTAGCCATCGCGTGCATCAGGTCAACCAACAGGTCTACGCGCTTGCTGTGCCAGATCGCCGCGTCGAGCGCCTTGTTCCCGAGGTGATCCAAGTACTGCTGCCAAACGTCGAGTACGGCCCTTTCCGATTTGACCTTCGCATTGAACTCCAAGTCAATGCTGTTGAGCGCTTCGACATGGGAAGGCGACAGGGTTTGCGCACGAGTTGCCATAAGGGTTTTGAAGACCCGCAGCCGGGCACCGCCGTACATCAAGGACCGGGATCACGCTGCCAGGCGCGGTATGGCGCGAATTCCCGTTTGTTTATCGGTGTGGATACAGGGGGTGGTATTTGCCAATTTCCCCAAAGAAATAGGGGAAGTTTGGCGGAAACGGAGTCCGCCGATCGATTGTCCAAGAACATCTTCCATCTTCTTTTTCAATTCGGGTTAGTAAGAAAAATCCTATGAAAAACAATGATTTACTTCTCTATCCTACTGGTCTAAGTCTATAGATGTCCAAATTCATTTGCTAATATCCCAGTCCAATATGGTGGGCTGGGTGGTGGGCTGAAGGGAGAGCGACATGACCTTGAAGGCAAAGCAGATCGAGCACGCGAAAGCGGGAATGCACGCGGATGGAGCTGGCCTGTACCGTCCTGCGCCCGAGATGATGCTGCAAGTGGCAATGTTCGCGGCCCGTATCCGGGAACTTCTCAGCCATGCGCTTCCCACCGACGCGCACGGCAGCCTGACCCCGGCTGTGCTGGATCTGTCGCCGCAGGCGCGCGCCGAGTGGATACGCCTTCACGACGACATCGAGCGCGAGTTGGGCGCGCGCGGCGAATGGCGCGGGGTGCGCGACGTCGCGGCCAAGGCAGCGGAGAACGGCGCGCGCATGGCGGCCTTGTTCCATGTGCTGGAGCATGCCCCCACAGGCTTGATCAGGTCCGAGGAGATCCAGGCTGCAGGCCGCATCGTGCGTTGGCACCTGAACGAAGCCCGGCGCCTGCTCGCCGACATGGACACGCCGACAGCCCTGGCATCGGCGATCCGGCTCGATGCATGGCTGCGCAACGAAGCGCTGGCCAACAATACCGATCATGTGCCGACGAAACGGATCTACCAGTACGGGCCTAACTGCGTGCGGGACAGCCGCGATCTGCGCGCGGCGCTGGCCATCCTGGCCGAGCGAGATCGGGCGAGGATGGAAGAAGATGGGCGCCGGCGGGTCGTTGTGATCAATCCAGCGCTGCTGTGTTACCTGTCATGATCTACAAGCAATTCAAGTTTCACACCTGGGGGGTTGCTACCGTTGCTACTCTTGCTACCGTCGACCGGCGCAAATGCTGATCGGTAGCAGGAGTAGCAAGAGTAGCAAGGGGTGCAGGGTCGAAAATCGATGTTCGGCAGCGATACGCTCACGCGGCACTACAGGCCAAGTTGCCCACATGCCACATGTAACGTAGCGGCCTCTTGCAGAGACCGCCGTCCAGTGGATCAGGCGTGGGCAATGATGGTGCTGGTGGTCAACTCGACGTAAGCGACAGACTCGAAGGCCACTGCAATCCGGTCAAGATTGCCCAAGACGAGTGGCAGCAAAATCGAGTTTGGCATGTTCCCCGTAGAAATCTGCAACAGGCGCCGTGGCGACCCATGAACAAAGTGGGACGTCACAAAGTCACCATCCTTGCTGATGATGACGCGCCCTTCAGAGTCAGCCAAGCGGGTGATGTACAAGTCGCTGCTGCGGTTCTTGTCTGGCAGATTCAGCGTGTGCACGGCGTCGTGCCCTGCAGCCGTCAAGGCAACCGCAAGCTTTACTGGCAATTGCGCATCAACTATGAACTTCACGCTGCCAGAAGTTCAACATGGTTGGTTTGCGTGAGTCGCGCAGCGTAGGCAAGCGCGGCATAGATGTCGTCGGCTTCCAGATCCGGGTAATCCGCCAGAACGTCTGCCACCGTCATGCCTCCTGCCAGCCACTCCAGCACCGATTGCACTGGATAACGCAAGCCACGAATGCATGGCTTGCCATGGCAAATGTCGGGGTTGCTTGTGATGCGGTTCATGGACAGATATTACTCTGGTCGACAACCTTCCACACCATGCCGCCCCAACCTGTATACGGCCGCAACTCTCGACGTAGTGCAACTTGCTGTCCATCGACAGTGCCCGAAACCCGCCGTTGACAGTTTGACCTGTCGCACAGGCCGACTCGGAGTCAAATGGCAGCTGGACCGTGCCAGCGCCTTGTGGCGGGCTGGCCGGTGGGCTGCACAACTTCAGAAAGCATAAAACCCTTGTAAATCAATTGCTTACAAGGGTTTTCTGGCGGAAACGGAGGGAGAGCCCCGAAACCGCCGAAACCCGCATGGATAAAGGCTTCCCAGACCATGCCCTGTTTCCGGGGTCACACCTCGGGGTCACACTTTGGGTCACAGTTGAGGAAGGTCCGATGATAGCTTGCAGCCGCCCGGCCGGCCACCCCTGAGTCTTGACCATGTGAATCCCGTAGCGGGATTCAAATCGTCGATATGAAGTAATCCGCCGGCACCCGGCCGACAGCAAGACCACCAGACGATTCACTGAGGCCATCCCGTCAGCACCCTGTGACCAATCGCCGGCCCAAGAGCCGCACCCCACGGAAGTGGAGGGAGAACTCAAAGCGATTGCTCAAGGTGCTGAACGGATGGTGACAACAAACGCAACTAGACGAACGTGACGCGTGACCTGTTGGAACTGAGAAACTGGAAGGGGCCGTTGTCAGTCCCGACCTTCTGATTCAAATGGTCCTCTATCGTTTCCAATCGACCCGGTGTCTGGCTAAAGATGGTCACGAATCCGAATATTCTCCCGATGACTACTTGCAGGATATGAAGGTCACCAGACTGATCCACGGAGTACAGATAGTCGAACTGATCCTTCAAGTCCTTGCCACTTCGCTCCTTCGGGGTGGACATCGCAGAGATTCCCGACAGCGCATCAAGTAGGTTGATCTTCCCATGCTCGTGCAGCTGCGCATTCGTGAACCACTGGAACATGATTCCCCCATCTTCCGGCAGAATTCTTCCGGTTTGCTTGTAGTACACGCCCTTAGTGAGCTTGCCCGCAAATATGCCCACCGCACGATGCAACGCCGCGGGAGTACGAACGACACCTGCCGCTGACATTGGAACGGCAACAATAGCGGGGTCGAACATCTCCTCGAGAAACCCCGGCAATTGCTTCTTCACGGCGCGCATCAGGTTGGTGAACCGCTCGGACCCTTGCGGGTCTACCGCCGCATCAACACCCATGGACGCGACGAAGGCGACCATCAAGTCATCATCTGAAGTTCCACCGTAGCAGTCTTCGCATGCCGGAAACGCGTAGCCTTCGGGCCACTGCTTGTTCCTAAACAGACTTCGCGGCGGACAATGCTCAGTTGTATTCGCCAAGCGCTTTCCGCCACAGAAAACGCAGCGTAGCTCACCCGCCCGCATTGCCATCTTCCGGAGTTGCGCTGCTCCCATAGGCACCTTTGTAAAGTAGTGACAGTCTGACCGCCGCTCAGCCGTTGT